>DATNCY010000175.1:0-16572 GCA_035553375.1 Gemmataceae bacterium | reverse complement strand
TTATGCTTTTCAACGACAGCCGGACAGCGGTCTCCTCCTTGTTGCTTTCAAGGAGATCCCGGAAGATGGGAAGCGTGTTGTCCACATCCTTCTCCAGTCGCCATACCGCCGTGGCTGCCTGGACACGCACCAACTCGCTCTCGTCGGACTCCATTAGTTTCCACAATATCGGCACGGCCGGCCGCGCTGGCTCTCTCATTTTGGACAGAGCGATGGCCGCATTCCCCCGGACGAGAAAGTAGTCATCCTTTAACGCTTCGGTGAGCGGCGTCACGGCGATACTCGGATCGGGTCCAATAGCGCACAAGGCGTTCGCTGCGTCCAGGCGTCGGGCGGGGTCGGGCGATTTGAGTACCTTAAGGATGTTTGGTGCGAGGTCTCGCGCCGCGGACCCCATCTCCGCGACGAAGGGAACGCCCTCCATGATGACTGCTCGGTTCCCACTCTCCAGTAGTTCGGCGAAGATTGGCAATACAGGCCGGGCATCCTGGTTGATCTTCCACAGCGCGAAGGCGGCGTACAATCGGACACGCCCTTTGCCGGTTTTCGTCAGTTCTCGTATCTCTGGCAGGGCAACCTGCCCGTCGGCACCCATCGCTCCCAGGGCGCGCAGCGCCTGCATACGGACGATCGGCTTGGGATCTTTCAAACCGGCGAAGAAAACGGGGAGAAAAGGCTCGGCTTGGTGGTCGATGTTCCATAGGGCGTGAGCGACCATGATGCGCGCGAGCATATCCTCGTCCTCCAGATCGTGCCGCAGGGCCGAGCGCGCCGGTCTCGCCTTCTCTTCCAGCGCGATTAACAAAGCAGCAACCGTCCTTCGATGCTCCCTATCGGGATCCACCAGGGCCGCGCCGAGATGCTCTGCCGCCCCGCTTCCGATGGCGAGGATCGCGTTCCAGGCTCTATCGCTTTGTGGACCTTTGGAATGAAATAACACTTCGCAAAGCGCGGGGACCGCCTCCTTCGCGTCTGGGCCGATCTCCCCGAGGGCGTAGGCAGCACATTCGGCTAATTTTATGTCGTTATTGCCCTTTAATAGTGGGATTAAGGCAGGGATAGCCGCCCTCGCTTCTGGCCCGACATCGGCCAACGCTTGCGCAGCATACCATCGCATTTCAGCATCTTGAAGGAGGGGAATGAGCGCCGGCACGAGAATCTCGGGCGGCGGATCGGTTGCGATGAATGCATGTAAAGCACAGATACGGATGAGAAACTCCTTCTCGCGCAGCAATGGGACCAGCGCCCGCGCGGCAGGCCGCGAGCGGCTACCTTGGGACTCAAGCGCCTGGCAGGCCTCGATCTTTGTGAGATCTGAAACACTATTTAGATCGTGTATCCACGAGCGGAGAGCTTTGCCCTTCACATGAAACTCGTCCACCGCGAAATCGGGCATACTCAAGCAGGGCAGGATCATCAAGCAGACCAGCGGACGCCGCAGTCTGGCGAACCCACGCCCGATGAGTGGGACGATTCTCAGCATCGCCGCAGCGCCTCCAACACCTTTCGCGCCCATAGGCGATCCAGTTCCTTCACTTCTTCCGGCAAATCCTGATAGGGCACCCAGCATGCTTGCCAGCGCTGGCGGCGCTCGGCGGACACCTCACCAGCCACCGATTGCGACCAAGCCATCCATTGTTCGTGTTCCAATTCGGCCAGCCGTTCCAGCACATTATCATTCATCACGTTTTCTCCAACACTTGCGAGAGGTGCAGGGTACGCACCAAACTGCCGCGCCGGCGCAGACAACCGGCGATGTTCATCAAACAACCGGCGTCCGTGGCGACCACGGCTGACACGCCCGCTTGTTCGATAAACGCCGCCTTGTCTTGCACCATAGCCCCGCTGATGCCGGGATAGCGCACCGCGAAGGAACCACCGAAACCGCAGCACTCGTCCGCTCGCTCCAGCTTGACATACTCCAATCCCTTCACGCGCATCAGTAGGCGTTCCGGCTCCGTCAGTAGACCCAGCCCGCGCAAATGGCAGGCCATGTGATACGTCACCTTACCCTCGAAGCGAGCGCCCACGTCTTCCATGCCTAGCACGTTCACCAAGAAATCGGACAATTCATGCGTCCGATGGGCCAGGTCTTCAGCACGGGCACGCCAGACGGGATCATCGTGAAACATTTGGGCATATTCTAATTTAATCATGGCCGCACAGGAGCCGGAGGGAACAACGATAGTTTGGCCATTGTCGAACGTGCGCAGGGTATGGCGGGCCAGCTCGCGCGCTTCGCCGTGATAACCGCTGTTGAAGTGCGGTTGACCGCAGCACGTTTGCGCTTCGGGGAAGTCCACCGTGACGCCCAGGCGACGCAGCAGATGCACCGTGGCCACGCCCACATCGGGGAACAGCGCATCACCCAGGCAGGTTATCAGTAACGACACACGCAACGGCTTCCCTCCTCGAAGGCGATCGATCGAGCATCAGATCCACGGCTTTCTCGGCAATCATGATCGCCGGCGCGTTCGTGTTGCCGCCCGGCAAGGTCGGCATAATCGAGGCATCGACAACGCGCAGACCGCTCGCGCCATGAACCTGCAACCGGGCGTTGACCACGCTTTGCGGATCATGGCCCATTTTGCAGGTTCCGACCGGATGGTAAAGGGTTTCCAGACGATGGCGAATATCCTCCCCGATCTCCGCATCGCTGGCGATATGCGCACCCGGCAGCCGTTCCTCGCCGCGGAAGGGATCGAAAGCGGATGCCTGAGCGATCCGCCGTACGAGGCGCATTCCCTCCCGGAGAGGGGGCAAATCGGCGGGATCATCGAGATAGCGCGGCTGCACGCACGGCGGTTGCCGCGGATCGCGGCTGCGCAGCCACATCTCGCCGCGACTGCGCGGACGCAGCAGACACACGCCCAGACAAAAACCGTATCCCGGCGGCCGTGTGAAACCATGCTCAATGTAATACGCCGGAGTGAAATAGAGTTGCACGTCAGGGAGCGCGAGTTGCGGCGTCGTGCGAATGAAACCACCTGCTTCAGCTATATTCGATATTAACGGTCCCTTATGTCGCAACCAGGCATTCAGGAGATTGATGAGGGTCGCCGCCCGATCCAGGGAGACGGGCTGCGTACAGGCGTATGCGGCTCCGGTGAGGACGTGGTCTTGCAAGTTCTGGCCGACGCCGGGCAGATCGATCCGAACCGGAATACTCAGCGATTCGAGATGGTTTCGCGGCCCGATGCCGGACAACATCAGCAGATGCGGCGAATGGACGGTACCGCCGCACAGGACAACCTCGCGGCCAGCCTGAGCTTGCTGCAAACGGCCTCGCCGCACATATTCGACGCCAACTGCTCGCGTGCCTTCCAGCAACACACGGGTTGTCTTCGCTCCGGTGATAACGGTCAGATTGGGCCGGCGGCTGGCCGGCACGAGATACGCCCGGGCGGCGCTCATTCGCCGGCCAGCCTTCTGCGTCACCTGATTGAAACCGACGCCTTCTTGAATCGGCCCATTGAAATCGTCATTGCGAGGCAACCCGACCTGCGTACACGCTTCCACGAAAGCGCGGGTGAGTACATTGGGCGCTTCGACATCGGCGATGTTAAGCGGGCCGCCGGTGCCGTGATATTCGGAGGCTCCGCGCTCCTGATTCTCAGCCTTTTTGAAGTAGGGCAGCACATCGGCGAAGCCCCAGCCGTCATTGCCAAGAGCTTGCCAGTCGTCGTAATCCTGGCGATGGCCGCGTGTGTAAATCAGCGCATTGATGGAACTGCTTCCGCCCAGAACCTTGCCGCGCGGCCAGTACAGGCGACGCTGCTTGAGATGCTCCTGCGGTTCAGTGAGGAGTTGCCAATCGAGGCGGGTCTTGAACAAGCGGGAGAAGGCGGCCGGAATGTGGATGAAGGGATGGCGATCAGGCCCACCGGCTTCGAGCAACAGAACACGGACGGCGGGATCTTCCGTCAACCGCGAAGCGACGACGCAACCGGAACTGCCAGCGCCGACGACGATGTAATCGAACATACCCCCTCCCGTCGCTCACAGCAAACGCCGGCTCTCGTGTTCGAGACCGTGATGGACGAAACGCACCACACGCTCGGCCATGCGATTGAAGTAATCCCAGCTATGGCCACCGGCTCGGGTGGTCAAATCGATCTCATGCGGCACACCAAGAGCGCTGAGTTTCTCGTGCAACCGATCGTTGCCGCGAAACCAGGCCGCGTCGGTCGGGTCGATGGCGAAAAAGATATGCGGCGGATACTTACTGGGATGAATGTGCATCGGAGCCGTATCCTGCCGGCATTGCTCTTTGCTGTCATACATGTCATCGATCGGCGTACCCTGGCCGTAGAGTTCGTGATACTCGATGGCCGCCGCGATCCCGGCCACGACAGGGAACACATGTGGATATTTGAATGCCAACCGCAGCGCTCCCTGGCCGCCCATGCTGATGCCCTGAATGCCGATGCCGCGCGGCGTGATGCCCCAGCGCTCGGCGAAAAACGGCACGACGCTTTGCAGCAGATAGCGTTCGGGCGTCATCTGCGGATCGAACGCAACGCAGACGCGATCACCCCACCATGAACGCTGACCGTGTGGACAGACGCAGACCAGTCGCAGTTCATCGAACAAGCGCGTGAAGGCAGGACGGTCGGTAAGGGTTTCCAGGCCGGCACCGTGCAGATGCAGAATGCCGAAACGTGGTTTGACCGATTCGGCGAGATCGTAGACATCGGCCGGTTTGCCGCCGATGTCCAGGCGAGACCAAGTGCCAGTCATGGGGTCGGGTGTCCTTTGATTCATCAGGGGATCTGGGTCAATTCGATGGCTCTGCCGTCTGGATCGAGGATGACGGCTCGCCGCCCCCACGGGCTATCGGAAGGAAGGTGAACGATCTCCGTTCCCTGAACTTGCAAACTCGATACGATGGCGTCCAGCGAATCGACGCGAAAGCCGTGCAGAGTCGCCCCGGCGGAGGTTCGTGCGAGAGCCGAGCCGGGTTTGCCTGGATACAACTCGATTACCACCGTGCCGAGTTGACAGGAGTAATGGACGGGACCATTGTCGTGACGTTCCTCTCCAAAATGGAGCCCGAGAGCAGTGTAAAATGCTCGCGAGCGCTCAAGATCCGTGCAACACAGAACAATGAGGGAGAGAGCAATCATGAAAGAAAGTTCGCATCGGAGAAGGAGGCTTACCCAATTACTCTTCGTCAACTTCGATGGGGATTTCGGGAATGTCGGGAGGAGGCGGAGGGGCCAACCGGCCTACCGCCCTGCCTATCGGTTTGGGCCTCGGCAGTTCTACCCACGGATCCAACATGATGCAGGATTCGTCGAGAATCACAGGGTCTGCGCTCGTTAATTCAGATCGCTCCTCCGAACTCCGCGTCGCGTCGGGCGCTTTCCGCGCTCGCACCTGGACCACGATCTCATGTTTGGGAAGCTCGCAACGATAAGTGCCTGGCTCCAGGTTCAGTTGCTGGAGCGCATCGGCCAGCGAAAGGTTCATGACTTCGGCCTCCGAAAAAATCCCATCGTCATGGTCCATTGTACCGTCTTCTTCCCTTCCGGCACAGTTGCAAGCAAGCCAAAGTCCTCCCGACAACTCCCCGTTTCTCGACACTTGCTTATCATGTTCCCTACGATCTCTCCCCGACTCCCGCCCGGAGGACGTTCGATGAAAGTCCTGCTGTCGGCCGACGACATCCAGCGACGGGTCGCCGAAATGGCTCGGCAGATCGCCACCGACTATCACGGCCGAGATGTTACCATCGTCGGCGTGCTGACTGGCTGCTTGATGTTCCTCGCCGATCTCGTCCGCCATCTCGATCTGCCGCTGCGCATCGGTCTGCTGCAAGCATCGAGCTATCGCGGCGAAACGACCGTGCCGGGAACGCTGCGCATTCAGCCCGAGTTGTTGCCCGACCTGCGTGGCCGGCACGTCCTTTTGCTCGATGATATTCTCGACACCGGACAGACGCTCCGCTATTTGCGCGAGCATCTGCAAACCCTCGGCGTGGCCTCGTTGCGCATCGGCGTGCTGCTGCGTAAGGTCGGCCGACAGCAGGTGGACATCGAACCGGACTATCGCGGTTTCGACATTCCCGATGCCTTCGTCGTCGGTTACGGTCTCGATTACAACGACGAATATCGCCATCTGCCCTATATCGCCATTATTAGTCCGCAGTCCGCAGTCCGCAGTCCGTAGCAAACGACGGACTGTTTTTGCTACGGACTACGGACTATGGACTATGGACTAATCGTGCGAACCATCCTCTTCGTCATCCCCCGTTTGGAGTACGGCGGCGCGGCCCGGCAACTCATGTTGTTGGCGTCGGGTTTGCCGCGTGAATTCTTCCGGGTGCGCGTCGCCGTCCTGGACACCGATTCGCCGTGGTCCGAATCGTTGCGCGCGCAGGGAATCGAGGTCGAGATATTGGGCCGGCGGCGTCCCTTCGATGTGCTGCCGTTCCTCGCGTTGCGCCGGCTGGTGCGTTCGATGCAGCCCGATGTGGTGCATGTCTGGGGCGCGACGGCATTGCGGGCAGTGGTATTGAGCGGAAGTCGGGCAGTGAAGCGGCTTCTCGTCAGCGCCGCCCTGCCGCCCGTCCGAGTGCCCAGCAAGCTCGATCATTTGCTGCTACGGCGAGCGGAAGGCATTCTCGCTTTCGGCGCGACCGAGGCCCAGCGCTATCGGCGTCTGGGGGTGCCCGACTCACGCATCACCATTGTCACTCCGGCCGTGAATGTCCCGGCGGCGGTCGTCGAACCGGCTCAGCTGTCGGACGTGCCCAACAGCGCGCGCGTCTTGCTCGGACTGGGACCGATCGAGCGGCACAAGGGTTTCCGTGAGGCGGTCTGGGCCTTCGACATTCTGCGGCATCATTACAACGATGTGCATCTCGTCCTTGCCGGGGAGGGGGCTGATCGGCCGCGCGTCGAGTGGTTCGCCCGTCAACTCGGCGTCATCGATCACGTCCACTTTCTTGGCGCGGTCGCTGATCCGGCACCGCTTTTGCAACGTGCGGAGGTAGTGTGGGTGCCGAGCCTGCAAGGTGGCGGCGTCGGTGCCGCCCTCGAAGCGATGGCGGCGGGGCGAACAGTAATCGCCTCACGCTGCCCGGATTTGGCCGAGGTCATTGTGGACGGCGAAACCGGTTTCCTCGTTGAACCGGACGACAAGGCCGCCCTCGCCCGTCAGACACGTCTTCTGCTCGACGATCCTGATGGGCGGCAGCGCTGGTGCGCGGCCGGCCGGCAGCGTGTCGCCGAACACTTCTCCGTGGCCCGACTCGTCGAGGCGTGCATCCATCGCTACGTTGAAGACAAGAACTAACCACAGAGTCACAGAGAACACAGAGAAAGATAAAGTAGAGAAAGAAGAAGGCCCCTTGTTTATTCTGCTCTCGTCTTAGTGGTGGTTTCTTTGTTTTTTTGTCTTTTTCTCTGTGTTCTCTGTGACTCTGTGGTTAGTTCTTTAGTTTTCCAAGCGAGGAGATTCGACTTGTGCGCGACGTGTTGACGTTGATCTTGGCTGGTGGCAAGGGCACGCGCCTGGAGCCTTTGACACGCGATCGCGCCAAGCCGGCCGTGCCGTTCGGTGGTCTCTATCGCATCATCGACTTCACGCTATCCAATTGCATTAACAGCAATCTCCGCCGCGTCCTCGTGCTGACCCAATACAAAGCGCGCAGTCTCTCGCGCCATATCAGCGCCGGCTGGAGTTTCCTGCCGCGTGAACTGGATGAATACATCGAAGTCCTGCCGCCGCAGCAACGCATCGACGAGAACTGGTACAAGGGCACCGCCGACGCCATCTATCAGAACATCTACACCATCGAAAAAGCCAATCCGACCTATGTCGTCATCCTGGCCGGCGATCACATTTACAAGATGGACTACGGCACGATGATCCAATCGCACAAGGATCGCAAGGCCGAGCTAACCATCGGCTGCGTCACCGTACCGCGCAAAGAGGGCGTCCATTTCGGCATCATGGACGTGGACAAAGAGGATCACGTCGTCGGTTTCCTGGAGAAACCGCGTGATCCGCCGGAGTTGCCCGACGCGCCCGGACAGACACTGGCATCGATGGGTATTTATGTGTTCACGGCTCGCACCATGTTCGAGTTGCTTTGCCAGGATGCGACCCGCAGCGACAGCGAACACGATTTCGGCAAGAACATCATTCCGCCCATCCTCGGCACGCAGCGCGTCTTCGCCTATCGCTTCCGCGATCAGAACCGCAAGGAGGTGCCGTACTGGCGCGATGTGGGCACGCTGGACGCCTATTATCAGGCCAACATGGACCTCATCAATGTGGATCCGGTGTTGAACTTATACGATCGCGAATGGTTGATTCGCACGTATCAGCCGCAATTGCCGCCGCCGAAGTTTGTCTTCAATGATGGCGCCGGCGAGAATGCGCGGCGAGGCGAGGCGCATGATAGCATGGTTTGCCAGGGTTGCATCATCAGCGGCGGACACGTCCGCAGCAGCATTCTCTCAACGAATGTGCGTGTCAATAGCTTCGCCGTGGTGGAATCGTCGATCCTGTTTGACGGCGTTAACGTCGGCCGGCACTGCCATATTCGCCGGGCCATTATCGACAAAGACGTGCAGATTCCGCCCAACACGACCATCGGTTACAACCTGGAACACGATCGGCAACGCGGCTTCACGGTCACGGAGCAGGGCGTTGTCGTCATTGCCAAGTCAGAATTGTCCGAAACTTTCGCGGAACGCCTTCGGCAACCATGAGCGAACCGATGCTGGATCTTTCCATGACAGTCTCTCCCTCTCGTCCTCGATCGCGTCGCTGGATTTGGTTTTTCCTCGTGCTGGGCGTGCTGACCGCAGCCGGAATCATCATCCCCATCGTCTACAACCTCGGCATTCAACTGCGCCCCGAACAATTGGCCGACGCCCGCCGGCGCTGGCAAGAGAATAATCCGGCCAATTACGATCTAAAATATCTGGTTAAGACCACCTACGCCGACCAGCAAGAGGAGGACCAGTATTTGCTGAAGGTCCGAGGCGGCCGGACGGTGTTCATCGCGTGTAATGATGAAGTGCGCTGGGTCGATCCGTCGCTGGCGATCGTCGCGGGGCCGGGCGTGCTGGCCCTATCCTCGGAGGACACGGCGCGTTATGGGATTGTGGCCCTGTTCAACGAGATCGAGGCGGCGCTGCGGCGCGATGCGACAGCCGAGCGGCGCAACCTCGTCAAGGCGAGCTTCGATCCGAACGACGGGCATCCCTCTCACTACATCCATCGCGTGCGCGGCACGAAGAACCAAGTGGAGTGGTTCGTCAAGTTTACGCACATCAAGTGAGCCTGACCGCATGCAGCGAACTTTCTTCACTGCCCCGTGTCTCTCCCCATAACGAGGGACCTATGCTGCTGACCCTGACCACCACGCACGAACCGGCCACCGATCTCGGCTATTTGCTGGGCAAGAACCCGGCGCGCTGTCAGTCCTTCCCGCTGTCCTTCGGTCAGGTACACGTCTTCTATCCCGAAGTGTCGCCGCAGCGCTGCACGGCCGCTCTGCTGCTCGATGTCGATCCAGTCGGCCTGGTACGCAACCGGCGCGGTCCGGCCGGCGAGGGACAATTGCTGGAGCAATACGTCAACGATCGGCCCTATGTCGCCTCGTCGTTTCTCAGTGTGGCCATCGCTCAGGTGTACGGCAGCGCCTTGGCGGGACGCAGCAGGGAGCGCCAGGAGTTAGCTGATACGCCGATCCCTTTGGAAGCGCGCTTGGCCGTACTGCCGTGTCGTGGCGGCGAGGATTTCCTGCGGAGTCTCTTCGAGCCGCTGGGCTACGCCATCACTGCGCGGCGGCATCCGCTCGATGAGCAGTTTCCGGAATGGGGCGAGGGGCCGTATCACACGGTAACGCTGACCGGCCATTGCCGCCTGCGCGATCTGTTGAGTCATCTGTATGTGCTGGTCCCGGTGCTGGATAATGACAAGCATTACTGGGTCAGCGACGACGAGGTGGACAAGTTGCTGCATCATGGCGAGGGCTGGCTGGGTACGCATCCCGAGCGCGAAAACATCACGCGGCGTTACCTCAAGCATCAGGGCAAGCTCGCACGCAGCGCGCTCGCTCAGTTGCTCGATGAGGATGCTGGGAACGCAGACGAAGAAAGCGTTCGCGTCGAAAATGTCAGCGAGGAGCGCGTTCGCTTGAACGATCAGCGTTTGGCAGCTGTGCGAGCGGCGCTCAAGACGAGCGGCGCTCGCCGTGTACTCGATCTCGGTTGCGGCGAGGGCAAACTATTGCGTCTGTTGCTGCAAGATGCCGACTTCACGGAAATCGCCGGCGTGGACGTATCGCCGCGTGTGCTGGAAATCGCCCGGACGCGGTTGGATCGCTTGCCTTCCGAGGTGCAAGGTCGCTGCCGGCTCCTTCATGGATCGCTTATGTATCGAGATGCCCGGCTATCGGGTTACGATGCAGCCGCCGTGGTGGAGGTGATCGAGCATCTCGATCCGCCGCGTCTGGCCGCGTTCGAGCGTGTGCTGTTCGAGTTCGCCCGGCCGCGCACCATCGTGCTGACGACGCCCAATGCCGAGTACAATGTCAAGTTCGAGGGACTCGCCGCCGGCGCGTTTCGGCACAAGGACCATCGCTTCGAGTGGATGCGCACGCAGTTTCAGGAATGGGCCAACGGCGTAGCGCAGCGCTTCGGATATGCGGTGCAGTTCGTAGCGGTGGGGCCGGAGGATGAGATTGTCGGATCGCCGACGCAAATGGCGGTGTTCATCCGATAAGGCTGTGAACGAATGCCGACTCGGCAGTTTTCGTCGTGGAAAAGGAGGACGTTTTTGAGAAGCAGCGCCGTTCGCTGGGAAGGACACGCCGCCCGGCCAGTCACTCGGAGCGCTTGGCCGCTCACGGTTCACGCAACACTCCGCGCAGCAGATTGGGGACCAGCGCGTACAGCAACGCCACGGCCAGCTCCTTACGCTGCTCATGCACCCGCACCTGATAGAATCCCCGATTACGCACGCATTTGCTCATTCCGCCATCGCGGCGCACCATCAATTTACGGACTCTCCGACCCATGCCAAAACCTGTGGAAACGGCACCTGATCGAGCGTGCCAAACAACGGATGGGAACTGAGGCGGGCGCGTGAGAGGCGCGGCGAGGTCAAGCCACACAGAAAACGCGCTAACGCCCGCGACTCCGCGAACAACACCGGTTGTTCGCGCCGCAACACGTCCACACGCTGGCGCAACCCCGGATCGATGGTCGGCACGGGGCGCGACGGAATCGCGGCGGCTCGATGGCCATTCAGACACCAGGAGCAATGGCCGCACGGTTGGGCAAGCGGTTCGCCGAAATGCTCGCCCAGATGCGACACCAGACAGCCATCGTGCCCGACCAACTCCAACACCTGCCGCAGACGATCGATCTCGCGTTTCTCGCGCTCCAGCGTTCGCTGATGCAGGGTCCGCGCCAGATCATTGACTTTCGCCGGCGCACGCAGGCGACGATAGCGATTACGCACGCCTTCCACCTTGAGAGTCAGCAAACGCTGCTCTTCCAGATATTGCAGCGCACTCATAACTCGATCGCGCGTCGCACCAGCCGCCGTGGCCGCCTTCTCCAGATCGATCGTGAACCACGTCTTTGCCTTGGCCGCCTGAGCGAGGATTGTGGTCAAAAACGCTCGCCGTTCTCCGTTGAAGCGAGCCAAGATTTCCGCCGAGGTACACAACGGCTGAAATTGATAGCGCGCGTAAAACGGCGTGCCCGCTTCGAGGTAGCCATCCAGTTCGAGATACATCAGCAGCGTGTTCAGCACCAGGGGCCGAATGTCGTGTTCGCCGGACAGATCGTACAGGCTAACATCGAATTCTTCGCTGCGGCCGAAAAGGTCTTGCAGCAAGCCATGCACGGACGAGAGCGCCGGCGTGTCGCCGTAGACGAAATTTTCCAGTGCATTCAGGTCGCGCGGACATACCAACATCTCGCAATGAGCCGGCAAATCATCGCGTCCGGCGCGGCCGATTTCCTGTGAGAGATTCTCCAGGCTCTTGGGCAGGTTGTAATGGTACACGGCGCGGATGTCGGCCTTGTCGATGCCCATGCCGAAGGCAATGGTCGCCACGACCACGGCATGCGCGGCCTGCGCGAACCAGTCCTGAATCTGCGTGCGCACCTCATCCGGCAGTCCGGCATGATAGGCGCGGGAGGGCAGACCGGCCGCAGCCAATCGCGAAGCCACCTCCTCGGCCGTGCGCTGCAAGGTGACGTAGACGATCGACGCGCCGGGCGGCTGGCTGGTCAAACGCTGAATCAGCGCGTCGTCGCGCGCCTCGGCGCGGAGGGGCGTGGCGATCACCGTGAGGTTCGAGCGATAGAAGCCGGTGCGGATGGCGCAAGCGGTGTCGATGTCGAAGCCGCGACAGACATCGACGAGGACTTGGGGAGTGGCCGTCGCCGTTAACGCCAGGATACGCTCCGCTCGACAGGCGCGGGCATAATGAGCGAGCTTGAGATAGTCGGGCCGAAAATTGTGGCCCCATTCGGAGATGCAGTGCGCTTCATCCACGGCGAACAACGACACGCGGACGCGCTGAAGCGCCGCCCGAAATCGCTCGTTGTTGAAGCGCTCCGGCGCGACGTACAGCATGCGCAGCTGACCGGCACGAAGGGAAGCGGTGATGGCGGCGACTTGCTCGGCGTCGCGCGTCGAGTCGAGACGTTCGGCCTGGATGCCGCGTGCTTGCAAGCGATCGATCTGCTCTTTCATGAGGGCGATCAGCGGCGACACGACCACGGTTAGCCCCGGCAGAAGGAGGGCCGGCAATTGATAGCACAGCGATTTGCCGCTGCCCGTGGGGAAGACGGCGGCGGCGGAACGGCCGGCCAGCAGATGGCCGACGACCTCTTCCTGGCCGGGACGGAACCGCTCGAAGCCGAACGTCTGGCGCAATACATCGTGGGCCGTGGACATGGTCCGCTCCTGCCAGCCCGCCGCGCAAGCAAGGGAAAAGCTCTACCCTCGCTTGCGCGGCGGGCTGGCAAGCAAGGTTTTGTCCGGAATTCCTAACTCCGCCCCTACTGTAGCAAGGCGAGAACGCTTCGGATACTGACTTTCCTTGAGAGACAGGCTATCCTGGCAGGAGGGTAAAATCTCTGCTCCCATCGCGGAGGACGTGCCATGACGAAACTGCTGAAGGTGGGGCTGCTGGCCGGAATCGTGCTGGGGATCGCCGGTTCGTCCGTGCGTGCGGCCGATCAAGATGCCATCAATAAGGCCGTTGATAAAGGTGTGTCTGCCCTGCGCGCCATGCAAGGCCCCAACGGTGCCTGGCGACACCCGGATATTGGCGCGACGGCCCTGGCGGGGCTGACGCTGCTGGAATGCGGCGCGCGAGCGGATGATAAGGCCGTGATGCGAGCCGCAACCGCCATCCGCCGTGCTAGCCTCAATCTCACGCACAATTACTCGATCTCCCTGGCCATCCTGTTCTTCGACCGGCTCGGCGATCCCGCCGACATTCCGTTGATCGAATCACTCACCGTTCGCCTGCTGGCGGGACAATCAGTGACGGGAGGGTGGAACTACAATTCGCCGCCGGTAAGCGATGCCGAAGTGCGCCGGTTACGAGCTACTCTCGTCGGGCGTAAGGAACTGGTCGGCCGGCGTGAACCGCCCAAACCCGGCGCGGTGAAACGGACGACCAAGGATCTGCCGAAGGCAATCCAACAGCAATTGGCCACGCTCAACCAGAGGATGGCGGGCAGCGTACAAGAGTTGGGCAGCGACAATTCCAACACGCAGTTCGCCACGCTCGCCCTGTGGGTCGGACGACGCTACGGTCTACCGGTCGAACCGGCGTTGAAGCGAGTGGGGGCACGTTTTCGCCTCAGTCAGAATGCGGACGGCGGTTGGGGATATTTCGATCGTGGAGCCGGCGTGGGTCCGCTCGGCAGTTCGACGGCGAGCATGACCTGTGCCGGTTTGCTCGGTCTCGCTGTCGTCGATGGCAAGGTATCCGAGACGACTCGCGAGAAGAAGCCCGACGGCAAGCCTGGAGCGAACATCAACAAGGATGCGCATTTGCGCAAGGGTCTGCTCGCTCTGAGTACGGCCATCGGTCAACCACAAGGAGGGCTGCGCCGCCGTCCGGGAGATCGACCGCCGATTGGGGCGGTGGGTGGCCGGACGTATTACTTCCTGTGGTCGATGGAGCGCGTGGCGGTGACTCTCGATCTGAAGACCATCGGCAAGAAAGATTGGTATGGCTGGGGGGCGGAGATCCTGCTGGCCAATCAGCAAGCGGGTGGCACCTGGCAGGGCAATTACGGCGTGTGCGGCGCCGATACCTGTTTTGCGCTACTGTTCCTCAAGCGCGCCAATCTCGTGCCTGATTTGACCACCCAACTCACGGGCAAGTTGAAAGACCCCGGCGAGCGAACCTTGAAGGGCGGCGGCGTTGGCGGCGGCGGGTTGATGCTCGAAAAGGTCGCCCAGTTGAAGCCGGGTATCGAAAGCAACGACACGAAATCACCCGCCGAAACCAAGGAACCGCAGGCAATCTCCAAACCGCTGCAAGACCAGCCCGACAAGGGAAAGCCGCTCGATTCCGCCAGCGCCCGCATGGCCGCTGAACTTGTCAAGGCGACCGGCTCGCGCCATACGCTGCTGTTGAAGCAGATGCGCGAGGGCAAAGGTCCGCTTTTCACCGAGGCGTTGGCCCTCGCCATCCCACAGTTGGGCGGCGAAAACAAGCGGAAGGCGCGGACGGCCCTGACGGAGCGACTGACGCGCATGAAGGACGCGACGCTGACGAGGTATCTCGAAGACGAGGATGCCGAGATTCGCCGGGCCGCCGCCCTCGCTTGCGCAGCCAAGGCGAGCAAGCCGCTCATCCCTCATCTCATCCCGTTGTTGCGCGATCCACAGCGATTTGTTGGCGAGGCTGCCCATGAAGCGCTCAAGGATCTGACGGCGCAAGATTTTGGTCCCGGCACCGAGGCCAGCCGCGAGGACCGCGATCAGGCCGCGCGCAAGTGGCTGAGTTGGTGGAACAAACAGGAACGGAAGTGAATCGCCCTCATCTGCTGTTCGTGACGGGCAAACTCGCGGAGCCTTCGCTGCGCCGTATGTTGGAGGATCTCGCGCCGCGCGCCGGCTTCGACTTCAGCGTGGCGGTGCTGCCCATTACGGTGGCCGCGCTGGCCACGACACCGTGGATCGCTCGTCATCTGACCGTTCCTTCCGGCATCGACCGCGTTATCCTGCCCGGACTGTGCCAGGGCGATCTCGAACCGATGCGAGCGCTCGCCACCGCAGTCGAGCGCGGTCCCGCCGACCTGCGCGATCTGCCGGACTTTTTTCGCACTTCCGCCGTGCCGCGTGACGATTACGGCACTTATAACATCGCCATTATCGCTGAAATCAATCATGCTCCGTGTCTGAGTCGCACGGACATTTTGCAGCAGGCCACGGCGCTACATGCTGATGGTGCCGATCTCATTGACGTGGGCTGTGATCCCGGTTCGACGTGGGGCGGGGTCGGCGACACGGTTCGAGCCTTGCGCGATGCCGGGTTGCGTGTGTCCATCGATAGTTTTGATCCCCATGAGGTCGAGGCGGCCATCGCCGCCGGCGCGGAACTGGTTCTGAGTGTGAACAGCGATAACGTCTCAGCGGCGCGTTCGTGGGGTTCCGAGGTTGTTGTCCTCCCCGATGAATTGGCCACGTTGGAGGGACTGGATCGCACCATTGAAAAGCTACGCGCCTGGGGGATTAAGTTTCGCATCGATCCCGTGATCGAGCCGATTGGCCTGGGTTTCGCCGCATCGCTGGGGCGCTATCTCGAAGTGCGCCGCCGCTATCCCGATGCCGAGATGATGATGGGCGTCGGCAATCTCACCGAGTTGACCGACGCGGATTCGGCCGGGATGAATGTGTTATTGCTGGGGTTCTGTCAGGAACTCGGCATCCGCAGCGTATTGACGACGCAGGTAATTAACTGGTGCCGCAGTTGTGTTCGGGAACTCGACCTGGCACGCCGGCTGGTTTATCACGCTTGCACGCGGCGCGTTTTGCCCAAGCACATTGAGCCGAATCTCGTCCTGCTGCGCGATCCGAAGTTGCGCAGTCACGGTGAGACGATGTTGGCGGACCTTGCTTCGCGTGTGACGGATCGCAATTTTCGTGTGTTCGCTGAGCGCGGCCTGCTGCACGTCCTCAACCATCAGATGTTCCTGCAAGGCAGCGAGCCGTTCGCGCTATTCGCTCAGATGCGTGAGCGTGCGGACATTGATCCATCGCACGCTTTTTATCTGGGTTATGAGATGGCCAAGGCGATGACGGCGTTGACGCTGGGCAAGAATTATACGCAGGATCAGGCACTCCGATGGGGTTTTCTAACCGTGGAGGAGCGTTCGAGTCACGATGCCGCCAACAATCCCGCGTCTACCGGCTGACTTCTGCATTACTGACAGCTGCGCTCGAAACTAAACTTTTCGTCCTCCCAAGGACAGCCCGGCGGCGGCGAAGAACGATTGAATCAGTCGCGGTTTCTGCCTCAAGCGGCCCACAGCGAGGTCAAATTCCAGATGCAACTCCTCCATG
>DATNCY010000174.1:0-5603 GCA_035553375.1 Gemmataceae bacterium | reverse complement strand
CATGGAGGAGTTGCATCTGGAATTTGACCTCGCTGTGGGCCGCTTGAGGCAGAAACCGCGACTGATTCAATCGTTCTTCGCCGCCGCCGGGCTGTCCTTGGGAGGACGAAAAGTTTAGTTTCGAGCGCAGCTGTCAGTAATTGCCTAATGGAGTTGCTATGACAAGGTTCAAAGCGTTGATGACCGCTGTGATTGTCGTTTCCTTCACCGCCACAGTCGCCGCCGATGCTCCAAAGCAGGACGACGACAAAGGGGATGTCAAAAAGTTACAGGGCACATGGCAGGTGATCAAGCTCATTGACTCCAACGAGAAAGCGACTCCCGCAGAGGAGGCCCCTCGCCTCAAGATCGAGTTCAAGGGCGATCACCTCATCTTTCGCAATGACAAAGGTAATCGAGTCAAGAAGATGAAATACAAGGTGGATGCTGCGAAGAAGCCCAAGGCGATTGACATCATCGATATAGTCGGTTCCGTAGAATCCGAAGGCATTTACAAGCTCGACGGAGAGGAGTTGACAATCTGCTTCACCGATAGCCGTCCGGGCGAAAAGATGGCAGCGCGCCCCACACAGTTCAAGGCGAGCAAGCGAGACAAGTATTCGCTGTTCGTGCTGAAGAAGGTCAAGAAAGCGGACCATAGGCCCGAGACAGAAGTCGGCAAGAAAGAAAAAACCAAGCCGGACAATGAGGCTATCCAAGGGGAGTGGCAAGTTGTCTCGCTTGTGTCGGACAAGGGAATGTCCAAGGAAGAAAGGGAACGAATCAAGAGCTATTTTTGGGTCTTTGAAAAGGAGAAAATTCTCTTGAAGCTCGAGATGGCGCTTAAGGTCGTTGAGGTGCCCTACAAACTTGATACCACCAAGACACCAAAAACTATGGACTTGACAATCCCCGTCGGGGATCGGACACAGCACGTCAAATGCATTTACAAACTCGAAGATGGCGGCCTGGCCATCTGCATGCCTCTGGGGCAGGATAAACCTCGGCCGACGGAGTTCAAAGCCGGCGAAGGCAGTAAGTGCTTCATAATTCTTCTCGAGCGAAAGAAATGACGGTTTGTTGTCAGCAAACGAGTGGGCCGAAAACGCTTTCCAACCCAATCGAACCATCGGGCCGAGCGTGCAGGCTCGTGGCACCAGGACTCCGGTCTCGGATGGCTCATCTCGATGGAGAAGTGACATGGTGAAGCCAGCAAAGAACACGATTTGCCTTTGGTACGATGGTGACGCCGAGGACGCGGCGCGGTTTTACGCCAAGACCTTTCCCGATTCGTCCGTCGGCGCGATGCACCGCGCACCGGGAGACTTTCCGTCGGGGAAGAAAGGGGACGTGTTGACCGTCGAGTTTACCGTGATGGGCGTTCCGTGCCTCGGGCTCAACGGTGGACCTGCGTTCAAGCACAACGAAGCGTTCTCGTTTCAGGTCGCAACCGCCGACCAAGCCGAAACGGATCGCTACTGGAACGCTATCGTCGGCAACGGCGGCCAGGAGAGCGCGTGCGGCTGGTGCAAGGACAAATGGGGATTGTCCTGGCAGATTACGCCGATCGCCCTGACGAATGCGATCCCGATCCCGATCCCGCTGCCGCCAAGCGTGCGTTCGATGCGATGATGCAGATGAAAAAGATCGACATCGCTGCAATCGAGGCGGCGCGCCGCGGCTGAGGTTGCATCTTCGACGCGTGCATCTCGGAAGCACAAGGGGCACATGACGGGCGGAGCCGAACCCGCGCGGTCCTGAGCTGTCCCCCGCCAGGGAGGGGGAGGTTGTAGACGTGTCGGGCGAATTGCCGTACAAAACCGCAAGAGATGCCGCTCCCGCAAAGGGTATGTTCCTTGGGAGCTTTATCCTTTGGGTGCGACACGAAGTCTGGTGTCACCCGTTCACTACCATCTTACTGCGTCTGAGGCCGAATTGCTTCCAAACTCTTGCCCAATTCTTCAAGCATCTCCTGCTGCACCGTCAGATAATCCATCGTCGCTGTCCAGGCGGTGACGATCAGGGTGCGCTTCTCGGTGGTCCATTCTTGCACGTACAGCTGCGGCGCAGGTTCCTTGTGAATGCGCGGCTCGGCCTGCAAGCGCGATCGCAAGGCACTCTTGACCGCGTCGAGGTCATCCCGGCCGCCCAGAGGCAGCGTCCATTGCACGCGCCGCGCGGGCAGGTAGGTGTTGTTGCGCACCGGCCCATTGGTCAGCAGCGTGTTCGGCACCGTGATGCGTTGATTGTCGGGCGTTTCCAGAACGACATGGAAGGGCAACATCTCGCGGATCTGGCCGCGCACGTCGCCGACTTCGATGGAGTCACCCACGCGCACCGTGCGGAAAGCCAGCAGTAACAACCCGGAGGCGAAATTAGCCAGCGATCCTTGCAGCGACAAAGCGATCGCCAACCCCGCCGTTCCCAGCAGAGTTAGCAGCGAAGTGGTTTCCAGGCCGAATTGCTGAAGTACGGCGAGCAGCACGACAATGAGGATCGCCGTGCGTGCCGTGTTGACCAGGAACGAGGCGACCGACACGTCCAATCGGCTGCGTGTAACGAGGCGAGCCAGCGGCCCGATGAGAAGGCGATTCGCCACCCAGCCCAACAGCACGATCAACACCGCTCCGGCGAGGCGGATGCCATAGTCGCGTAACCACGGCGGTATGTGCTGCCACCAGTCGCCCATGCGTCACGATCCTCGCCAAGCCGCAAGCGGCTACTCGTTCGCCGCCGCGCGGCGGACCCAGACGCGATTGCTGTGAAACGTACTCTGTCCCGCCAAATCCGCCAGCGCATCGGAAGTCGTCCAGTTGACATTGCGGCCGCCGTCGCGCTTCGCCCAACGTCCCTTCGGCGAAACCACCACGCCAGGCCGCGCCGCCTCCGTCACCACGGCCCGCAAACGACACCAACCGCGGCCATTGATGATAAGCACCACGTCACCCGATTCGATGCCGCGCCGCGCCGCGTCGGTCGGATGAATCTCGATGAACGGCGTTCCGGCGTTCTTCAACAACCCCGCTTGATTGGCGAAACTACTGCTGACGAAATGGTGCGATGCGGCTGTCAGTAGTTGCAACGCCTCATCGGGCGGAAAGGCGGCATCGTCCGCGGCCACGCCACCATCATCGTCCTCGGTGATAAATCGGCCGGGCAGGGGATCGTGGCCCGTATCGGCTAACGCTTGACAATACAACTCGACCTTGCCGCTGGGCGTGGGGAATTGGCCATCGGCGAAAGGCGTCGCATCATCGAGATGGATCGGTATCCCGCCTTCGGATCGCAGTCGCTCCAACGAGATTCCGCGCAGGGCCGGCAGTCGCTCGGCCGTCGCCGATAGAACTTCCTCAATCACCTCGTCGGCGCTCTGGTGCAGCCACGGTTCCTCGAATCCAAGCGCGGAAGCGAGCAACCCCATCACCTCCCAATCGCTCTTGCATTCGCCCAGCGGCGCGATGGCCGGATGATTGTAGGTCAGCAGCGCGGTTCCATACGCCTTGTGCAAATCGGTCTGTTCCAGCTGCGACGTGGCCGGCAACACGATGTCGGCGTAATCGGCCGTGTCGGTAAGGAACAGTTCGTGAACGACCGTGAACAGATCATCGCGGCGCAATCCCTCGACGATGCGGCCGGCGTTGGGACTGGACGCCGCCGGGTTCGCGCCGAAGACGTAGAGCGCGCGGACGGGCGGATTCGTGATCTCGCCGAGAAGGGCAGCGCCGAGGCGGTTCATGTTGACGCGGCGACCCGGCGGAGGACAATCGCCCCAGTGATGGACGGCCCCTTTATCCCAGGGAACGTAATCGCTTGTGCTGTAGGACAGCCCGCCGCCACGGACACCGTATTGTCCGGTCAAGGCCGGCAACGTGCAAATGGCGCGCACATTCTGTCCGCCGTTGCGATTACGATTGATGCCGTCGGCGATTTTGATGAGACTCGGCCGGCATGTACCGTAGAGACGAGCCAATTTCGTGATGTCTTCTTCCGCCAGCCCCGTGATGTCGGCGACGCGCTCCGGAGGATATTCCTCCAATCGTTCGCGCAAGCGCGGCCAGCCGACCGTATGGGCATTCAACCACGATTCATCGTAGAGTCCCTCGGCGACGAGGATGTGTCCAAGTCCCATCGCCAATACGCCGTCTGTGCCAGGTCGTGGAGCGAGATGCCAGTCGGCTCCGCGGGCGGTCTGCGTGCGGTGTGGATCGATGACAACGACTTGACAGCCGGCATGCTGCGCCTGGCGCAGAAACGGCATGAAATGCGGTGCCGTGCAGATTGGATTGTGTCCCCAAAGGATGACCAGCCGGCTCTGCACGACATCCTCATAGGGCGGACTCCAGCGTTTGCCGACGGTGGATTCAACGGCGGCGGCCGCCGCCGCGCCGCAGATGCTTCGCTCCAACCGGCTCGCCCCCAGACGGTTCCACAGACGAGCGCTCGTCACAATCATCTGCACGAGGCCCAACGTGCCGCTGAAGCTATACGGCAGAATTGCCTCCGCGCCCGACTCGGCGATGATCGCCTTCCAGCGCGTGCCAATCTCCGCGAGAGCTTCCTTCCAGGTGATGCGCCGCCACTGCCCGCCGCCCTTGGGACCGACGCGGCGCAGCGGATAGAGCAAACGATCGGGGTGATAGACGTGATTCAGGTAGGGGCGAACTTTGGCGCACAGCCAGCCGCGCGTGATGGGATTGTCCGGATCGCCGTGAAAATCGACGGCCTTGCCGTCTTGCACTTCCGTGATGACGCCACAGGTATCGGGACAATCGTGCGGGCAGGCCCCGCGAATGCGCAGCAATTCCATGTCTACCGGAGCCTCGCCAGGATTGGAGAGCAAATCTCCCTGCTATCCAACTCGGCTCGCGTGGGCGCGTCAAGAGCGCTCGCCTTATCCCGCCATAAAGTCCTCAATTGGGATAGCTACTATCCTGAGTAAGAACCACCTTGTCGGGATACATATCGATGACCGCTTGACTCCAGGGCAGGGTGACGGCATGGCCGTCGAGGTAGAGATAATTGGCAACCGATGTGTGCCGCCCGTAGGCGATCCACGGCTGGATGATGCCGGTTCCCAACCAGATGTCGTAATCGTCTTGACGTGGATCGCCGCCGGCGGCGACCGTGAAGACGGCGGCATTGCGTTCGGAGAAACAAACGAACTGCGACGTGCCGACTTCGTTGACGAAACGCATCAAGTCCCAACCCCCATAGCGGCGTGTCTTGTGACTGAGGAGCGAATTCATCAGGTAGCTGGTACGATGCTCGATGCCATCGGTCAAACCGCTGTCGGCGACATACGGCCGGACTTGCGACGTATCGGAGGGGCAGCGATAGATTTTCTGGCTGGACGTGAAGATGCCGTTCTTGGCCAGATCCTCATTCGCTTCCGGGTTGCCGCCGATGAACGGCATGATCTTGTCTTCCCAGTAAATCTCGGCGAACGAATCGCTCGCTCCGGAATTGGCGAGCACGTCGGCGTCGAAGGGATGATGCAGGAAGAACTGGCCGTTGTAGACATCGTAATACTGATGCACTCCCAACGCGATCTGTTTCAGGTTCGATTGACACTCCGCCCGCATCATCGCCTCGCGCGCCTTCTGCACGGCGGGAAGGAGCAGGCC
>DATNCY010000173.1:0-40727 GCA_035553375.1 Gemmataceae bacterium | reverse complement strand
GTAGGTGCCGCGAGCCGAGCGGCACTATGCAGTCCAAGTCCGGCTCGGCTCGCCGGACCTACGGCATTCTGCTGTGAACTCTGATTGCTGTGTGAGATTTCTTTTGGATTTCGAGTTTCCCGCGAGCGAGTTCCTTATGCGCACTACCTGGACCTTTCACTCGGCCGGCCAACTGATTTTCGGCCGACACGCCACGCAGCAACTCGGCGAGATCGCCGCCCGGCTCGGCGTCCGCCGTGTTTTGCTCGTCACCGATGCGGTTCTCGTCAAGGCCGGGCTCGTTGAGTCCGTGCATGTGCCGCTGAGCGAGTCGGGCGTCGTTGTCGAAGTGTTTTCCGGCGGCGAACCGGAACCGTCCACGCGCGCCGCCGACGCGGCGATTGCGCTGGGCCGCGAGTTTCGGCCTGATGCCGTCCTCGGTCTTGGCGGCGGCAGCAACATGGACTTGGCCAAGATCACGGCTACCGTCCTCACGCACGGCGGCAAGCCGCTCGATTACGCCGGCGACGACAAAATCCCCGGCCCGGTCATGCCGCTGATTTGTTTGCCGACCACGGCCGGCACCGGCTCGGAGGTATCCGCTGCCGCTGTGTTGACCGATACAGAACAGAAAATCAAAGTCGGCATTCTGAGCAATTATCTGCGGCCACGGGTCGCGCTGGTCGATCCGCTGCTGACGGTTTCGTGTCCGCCGAAAGTGACGGCCGATAGCGGTATCGACGCCTTGACGCATGCCATCGAGTCGTTCACCGCCGTGGATAATGCCGCGTTTCCGTTGCCGCAGGGCGAGCGCTCGGTTTATCAGGGGCGTCATCCGTTTGGCGATATGTTCGCCGAGAAAGCCGTCACGCTGATCGGCAAGCATCTACGCCGCGCCGTCGCGCATGGCGCCGACCTTGATGCGCGCGAGGGTATGGCGTTGGCCGCGACGCTGGCTGGTCTTGCTTTCTCCAATGTCGGCGTGGCCGTGGTTCATGCACTGGAGTATCCCGTCGGCGGCGTCACGCATTGTTCGCACGGAGCCGGCAATGGTCTGCTGTTGCCGTTCGTCATGCGTTACAATCTGCCGGCGCGCCGTCCTCAATTCGCGGCCCTCGCACGCTTGCTGGGTGCGGAAGTAGATGGCAAGAGCGAAGCAGACACCGCCGAGGCGGCGATCATCGCAGTCGAGCAATTGCGTGCCGACATCGGCATTCCGCTGCGGTTGCGTGACCTGGGGGTGACGGAAACGCACCTACGGCCGTTCGCCGAAAAAGCGTTCGGAATCAAGCGAATTCTGCGTGTCAATCCGCGTCCGGTGACGGCGGAGGATCTGGAAGGCATTCTACGGGCGGCATTTTGAACAAGCCCAGAGCGCGAGCAACGGGTTACACTGAGAATGAGGAGGCACTTATGACCCAATTGTCGATTATCCAGCACGGCGACGCCGCCGCTGTCGTGATCCCCGCGAATCTCCTGGAAGCGGCGGGCCTACGGATTGGCGATGTGGTCGATGTCACGTTATCCGACCGCCAACTCATCCTCCGGCCGAATGAGGATGCGGAGCGCCGCCGGCAAATCGAAGAGATCGCCCAGGAGGTGCTGGAGCGGCGGCGCGATGCCTATCAGCGACTTGCGTAGGGAGACACAATGCTTTTTCCTCGCAAAGACGAAGTATTGGCGATCCACCGCCAATTGTTAGAGCGGTTTGGTGGGCTGCCTGGTATCCGTGATGGCGGCTAAACAGGAAACTTGTTTGCGGCTCAAGGGTCAAGCTTTCGGCTCGGACTGGACGCCGTCGCTGGTCGAAGTGGGTATTTATCACTGGGTCGCAGCCGTGCGATTCCCGCGTTTAGTTCCTTCGCCGTGAAGGGCAACTTCGGCGTCAGTTCCTTCATGGGATGCGAACGCTTGAGGAACAGCAGGGCGAAGGCCGTACTCATCGTCGCTTTATAATCGTAATTTCGATTGCCCTTCCATTCCGGGTACGGCGATCGTCCTGTCCAGCTTCCATCCTTCGCTTGGTTGGCAACGACAGATTCCATGCCCCAACGATACCAATCTTTCTCACCGATGGTCGGGAGATTGTAAAGCATGGCCACCCGTTCCAGGGACCAGAGAAAATAGCCATCATAGAGTGGCACGCGCTTGCTTATTTCGCCTGTGGGTTGTCCAATATGCCGGCGCAAAGCCGACAATCCCCGCAGGACATGCACATCCTTTTCGGCACCGACGGCGGCCCCCGAAGTGGGCAGCTTCAATCCTCGGCCAATCGCCAACCCCATCAGGCCAACGCAAATCATGGAACGCGAGCCGGCCTCCTTATCGAAGGCATAGCCCCACAAGCCGGAGGGATAGCCCTGCGAGCGCTCGAAGCGTTCAACCAGGATTGCGAACGTCGGTTCTGGCGCAATCCCTTGCCGCTGCGCGACCCATAGACCCAGCAGGGCAAGTTGTGTGTTGGAATTGTCGGTCATGCCAGCGAGGGACACACGCTTGACCGCCTCATCCCATGCCGCGTTGGATGCCGGCGGTTCCCGCCAGGGCAACACCTCAGCGCGCTGGAATACCGTCAACGAATGAAACGCCGCCGGCACAGCGAAATCCTGAAGCGCTCGATCGCGCGTCCGCGCTTTACCCTTCATCTGTTTGCTCAGTCTGTCCAGAGCCTTCGATAATTCCTGTTCGTTCTTCTCAAACAAAATAGGACAGCGATAACTCCATCCTCCGGTTTGATGTTGCCCGGCGATCAAACGCAGCGCCAGCGTCTGAATCAATCGCTTATCCTTGGGATCATTCAGCCGATCGAAGAACAGGATGGCGAGGGCGATTTCATAAGTGAAATCGGTCGTGCTGGCTCTCGGCCGCAGAAACTCGGCCGCCTTGCGGATGAGCGGATCATTCGCCGGCATACCGGATTCCAGGAGGGCATAAGCCGGCAGCGCGCATTGGCCGGCGGAGAAACGCCCGTCCTTGTACATCTTTCCGCCCCAGTCGCCCTCGTCCGTCTGGGTTTCTTTCAGGAATTGCACGGCACGATCAATGGCCGTATCAACCTTGGCTTGTTCCGCCTTCGAGAGTGGTTTGGCGTCGGCGTTGACGGTAACGGGAAATGACAGAACGAGGACGCAGAAGAGAAAAAAGATCGTCTTTCGAGGGAAAGCAGATGGCGTCGCCGTCATGGCATCCTCGCGCTTGAACCTCGGTTCGGCGCACCCATCTCTTTTCTATCCGATCAGGAGCAAAGGGCCTGTTCTTTCGCCAAGCGAACACGGAATTGCGGATCGTTGATAAGGCAGGGATGCTTGTACTGTTCCAGCGTGCCGCCGGTATGCAGCAAGCGGGCGCGATCCCATTGCGACCAGAAGCCGCTCGGCACCAACTCCAGACGTACCGAACCCAAGCGCTGACTCTCACGCTTGCTGGCGTACTCGATATTCACCTGCCGCAAACGCGCGTCCAGTCGCTCGGCCAAACGATGTCCCACCGACAATTCGGATACATCGGTCTGCTCGACGAACAGGCCATAATAGGGTTGCTCGAAGTCGCCCGTCGTGGCCGCGCCCTCGCCGTTGGGCCAACAGGGAGCGAGACTGTAGGCCGTCAGCGTCACATCCAGTTCATGCAGCACTTCGGTCATCGATTGCGTGACGTGATATTCGGAAAGTTTCTCGCCGGTGAGGTTGGCGAAGTTCGCGCCCTTGCTGAGAAACTCGATCAGCGGCGTCCCATTGTGGAAGCCGGTCACGCGAACCAGATCGTGAATATGGTAGCGGTACAAGCCGAACGCGGTCGTCAACAAGATGAAGTACGTTGCTCCTTCCTTCACTTCGTGAGCGCCCAGAACGGTCGGTTGCGGACTATCTCCCTCCGCTTCGGGGATGAACTCGAAGTAATGCGTTGTCACATCGAGAACGCCCGACGGCGTGCCGTTCTCCAGCGGGATCGTCATGCGTCCCTCGCTGGCGATGAGGCCGACATCGCGGAGCGGCGTCGCGCCGAAGTAGCGCGGATAATGACGCAGGTAGGAGCCAACGCTGCCGCCGGTCCAGTTGCCCAGCAGACAATCGCTCGGCCAATAATCCTTCGGATACAGCGTACCCGTGCGGGCGACAATTTCCTCCAGCTGCCGCGCTCGTTCCGGGTGAGCGCGGAGGCGTCGCTCCAGTTGCGCCCGGATTTCCGGGGGCAGATCAAATTGCGAGGACAGCGTGCCGTCGTGGATGTCGCGGATGAGCGATTCCTTATCTTGATCGCCGGCGCGGGCCAGGTTGATGAGCGTGCTGGGATTGGCGGCGATAATCATGCCGATTTTCCGCGGCACGCTCAGACGCAGGGCGGCGTAATACTTGGCGTGGGGATCCTTGATGCGCGCCACGCAGGCCGGCACGCTATAGAGCCAACGAATAATGCGCTTTTGCATTTGTGCCGTCAGTCCGGTGACACTGCCGCAAGGCACGCCGGACTCGGTGCGAAATTCATCCCAGTCGCCGGACATTTGCAGGATCGGCTGCATGCGGACTTCCTTGTGGTCGCGGAAGACCTTCAATCCCCAAATGTTCCAACCGCGCCGGTAGTCGTCCAGGTATTGCTGCGTGACAGGGATGAACTTGCGCACGGCCGTGGTGCCGCTGGTCAGGGCGAACATGTGGATGCGCGGATCGGCCAACAGCGCCGCCGTTTCGCCGCGACGCAGGCGCGCGATGTACGGCTCGAAGTATTCGTAGCTCGCCACGGGCAGCTGACGGCGAAAGTCCTCGACCGTGCGGATGGAATCGAAGCGGTGATCGCGGCCGAAGGCGGTCGCGCTCTGGTGCGCGAGGATGTCGCGCAAAAGCGCTTCCTGGACCGCGCGCGGGTCATGCGTCGCCGCCTCGAACTGAGCCAGACGCCGGCGGATAGGCCGGGCGATCAGTTTGAGGACGAATCGTTTCAGCAAGAAACGCAGTACACGGTTGACGCCGTGCCGGATCAAGGTACTCATGGTCGATCATCTCGCGCAAGAGAAAGTCCGCCCCGAATCCCATGAAGAGTGCGTGCGCGGATTGTGGTATTTTTCGTTAGCCCAGCCCTTTAGGGCTGGGGATTACGGCGAGACGCAGGGTTTGGGGCTTCAGCCCCTCCCGATCACAGCGCCTGCACGGCGGAGGGCCTGAAGGCCCAACCAATCCACCGCTATCCCCTTCCCCAGCCCTGAAGGGCTGGGCTAGCGAAAAACCAATACCAGAAACTATTCACGCACCCCCCACGAATTAAAGACAAGAGAAGAAGACAAAGACGCGGAAGAGAGGAGCGAGATAGTTCTTCGTGGATTTTCCGCATCCGCGAATCGGCGCTTGGTCGGGCTTTTCCTGATTCGTGTTATTCGTGGTGACAGTTGTTAGCTTCTGAGCTTCCGCCAGATGTTGCTCGAAGAACCGCAAAAGCCGCTGGTGATATTCCTCGCCGGCTACCTGGAGTGCGTGGTTGTGCTTGGCTTTCTCGACGAACCATAATTCCTTGGGTTGCCGAGCCATCGCGAACAGCCAGTTGGCCATTTCCGGCTTGATGTACGTGTCAGCCTGACCGTGAATCATCAAGAAGGGACGCGGCGCTAGACGCGGCAGAGCTTTTTCCAGGTGCGCGAACCGGCAACCGCGTTCTTGTTCGATTTGTCGCATCCCCACCAGGCCAATCAATCCGTAGAACCAATGCGGGATCAACGCCTGAATGCCATAATGATGATTGTAAATGCGAATCCACTGACGCATGTACGGCATCAGAGTCGTGTAGGTGGCGAACACGCCATCGGTGACGCAGCAGCGCACATACGGATCGCGGCTGGCGGCGATCAATCCGGCCCCCGCTCCTTTGCTGATGCCGAAGAAGCCCACGCCACGCGGGTCCGCATCCGGCCGCCCCTTCAGATACGCTAGCGCCGCCTCGGTATCCTGCACTTCATAATTCGTTACCCATTGCAGAGGCACGTAACCGGGCAGGCAGTCGCTGGTTCCCTGGTTCCTCGTCTCGAACGCGAATACGTCGAAGCCGCTGTCCCGCAGATGCTCGCAATAAGCTCGGCACGACCAGCAATTCGAGCCGAATTCCAGGCCAAACAGGATGACGCCGCGCCGCGGTTGTGTGGAACGCAGGTAACAGCCCGAAAGCATCAGGCCATCGGTGGACGGAAAGCGAACTTGCTCGGCATCCGGCAAGGGCTGGCCCCTGGGAATGACAAACAACGGTTTTTCCTGAAAGACACGCACGAAAAACGCCAGGTATTTCCAGCGCAAATATCCGTGCAGACCCACCATGAAAAGAACAAAGGCCACCGGCACGCTGCCCATCATCGCCAGACCAAGCCAAAACAACACGGTGGCAACCTCCGAATCTAAGCGGCTCGAACTGAGTGGGCGAACGGCCGGCGTCAGCCGGCTGGTTTGGGTTTGCACCAGCCGGCTGACGCCGGCCGTTCGCCCATATGCATCATTGAAAGCGACTGACGATGAGCGAGATATTTTGTCCGCCGAAGCCGAAGCTGTTACTGAGGGCGTGGTGAATGCGTTTTTCGCGTGCGCCGCCGGGGATGTAGTCGAGATCACATTCCGGATCGGGCGTTTCGTAATTGAGGGTCGGCGGCAGCATGCCGCGACGGATGGACTCCACGCAGGTGATTAGCTCCACCGCGCCGGCGGCGGCGATGAGATGTCCCATCATACTCTTGGTGCTGCTGACGGGAACTTGATGGACGCCCTCACCAAATACCTTCTTGATGGCCAACGATTCGACGCGATCGTTGACCTGCGTGCTGGTACCGTGGGCGTTAATGTAACCAATATCAGAGGGGTTTAGTCCGCTATCCTTCATCGCCCCCTGAATACAGGCGATGGCTCCGCGACCGTCGGGATGGCTATCGGTGACGCGGAAAGCGTCGGCCGTCGAGCCGTAGCCGGTCAACTCGGCGAGGATGGTGGCGCCGCGCCGTTTGGCGTGTTCCAGTTCTTCGAGGACAAGCATGCCCGCGCCTTCACCGAGAACGAAACCATCGCGGTTGAGATCGAAGGGACGCGAAGCGCGCTCCGGTTCGTCGTTGCGCGTGGATAGCGCCGTCAACAGGTTGAAGCCGGTCAACCCGAACGGGTGGATCATACTGTGCGATCCGCCCACCAGCATCAGGTCGGCGTCGCCGTGGCGAATCAACTCAGTTCCCTCGCCGATGGCCTGACTGCTGGCGGCGCAGGCCGTCAAGCAATTGTAGTTGGGGCCGCGCAGATCAAAATGGGCCGCCAGGTGCGCCGGCGTCGTGTGCAATTCTTGCTCGGCCTCGCGCTCGGGATGGAAGATGCTCATGCCGCCCCGCGAGAAAGCGGCCGCGTCGAAGCGGCGCGTCTCGCGCTGGTAGGACTGATAGATCAACGACAGCAGGTTGTGGAAGTCCTGAATGCCTTCGCCGGAGCCGAGATAGACGCCGAAACGATTACGGTCCACCCGCGTGTCGCCGAGTAAACCGGCGTGGTGCAGCGCCTCGCGTGCAGCCACGGCGGCAAACTGACTGTTGATGCCGGAGTCGATCCAGCGCTTGTTTTCGGGGAAAACGCTGTCTAGCTCGAAGTTCTTGACCTGGGCCGCGAACTTGGTGGGGAAACGCCGGGCGTTGAACGATTGAATCGGGCCGACGCCGTTCTTCGCGACCAACTGGCTCTCGATCGTTTCCGGGACGTTATGACCGAGGGGAGTGATGGCTCCCATTCCGGTGATGACAACTCGTCGTCGCATAGATGCCGCTCCTCATCGGAAGGAGGAAGGATGAATCAACGGGCTTCTTCTTCCTCCTTCTGAAATCCGTTGGATTAGTTCCACTGTCGCACAACCACGGCGCCACATTGGCCCATCTGCGTGAAACTGACTTTCACCGCGTAGGGGCGTGTCATCGGTCGCGGCGCGCCGGCCAGAACCGAAACGGGACAATCGGGATCGGGTTGTTCGTAATTCAAGGTCGGGGGAACGCGACCATTCGCCATCGCCAGCAAGGTGGCAGCCAACTCGACCGTGCTGCCGCCCGCGCCGAGATTACCGATGTAACTCTTGGGCGCGAACACGGGAACCACCGGCGAGCAGGGGCCGAATACCTCGTGCAAGCAGCGTGCTTCCCAGGCGTCGGAGACTCGGGTGGCCAAGCCGTGGGCATTAATGTGATCGACTTCCTCGGGGCCAATCCCGGCGTCGGCCAGGGCGGCGCGGATAGCTCGCGCCAGACCATCGCCCTTAAGCCCCGGATCGAAAGCCGCTCCGAAGCCGACGATTTCCGCGTAAATCCGCGCCCCGCGTCTCTGCGCGTGTTCCAGTTCCTCGACCACGAACACGCCAGCCCCTTCGCCAAGCACGAGGCCATCGCGTTCGCGGTCAAACGGCCGGCATGCCTTCTCCGGAGCCTCGTTGCGATGCGAGAGATGCTCGAACAGACATTGTCGGACCAGGCTCAGCGGATTGAGTTTGCTTTCCGCGCCGCCGACGAGGAAGAAATCCGCCTGATCGCGGACCAGGATGCGATACGCTTCGCCTAGGGCGAGCAAACCGGCGACATCGCTTTCGGTGATGCTGTTATTCGGCCCCTGCGCGTCGTGCAAGATCGAGACGTGACAGGCGAGCATGTTCGGCAGATACTTGAGCATCCACAACGGCTGAATGGCCGGGATGCCGTGTTCGCCCCATTTCTCCAGATCGACGCGGCCCGGCTGACAGTTGGCGCTGACGTGCGCCGCATCCCCGAGATCCGTTAACTCCGTGGCGATGAGGCCCGCGCCAAACTCGACGCCGAAGCGCGCCGGATCGAGCTTGCTCTTGTCCACCATGCCGTCGTCCATGGCGCACTGAGCGCCGGCGACGGCGAGCTGGATGGTGCGGGCCATCACACGTAGACTCTTGCGATCCTTCTTCTCGACAAATTCCTTGGCGTCGAAATTGGGGATTTCTCCGGCGAAATGCACCGGCAAGCCGGAGGTGTCGAAGGCTTGAATGGAGCGAATGCCGCTCCGCCCTTCTTCCAGCGAACGCCAATACGTCGCCGCATTGAGTCCGATGGGACTGATGATGCCAATGCCGGAGATAACGATCCGGCGGGATGTAGCAGCCATGGAACAGTAACGGCACCACCCGGCGAACTAGGCCAGGGAGGCAAGCCGCCCCTCCTTCTCATGTTTCGCACGAATTTCAAGAAAAGCCGCGTCCTGTTCCTCGCGCCACCCCCCTGCCTTCCCGGCAGGGCCTCCATCCTGATAAGCGATAATTCCGCAACCTTTTTCCTACTAACCCAGAGCGCCAACGACGCGCTGCGCCAGCCCGTCGCTGGCGCTCTGGGCTAGTGACTCATTCTTCCTTCGCGCTTGTCACGCCGGTCAATCGGCCCAGCAGATATTTCATCTCGCCGGTGAAGACGAAGTTGCGATCGCCGAACAATTGCTTGGAACGCGATTGGTCGAGGAAGGCGAAGAAAATCTCCGCCTCGGCCGTCACCGTTCCACCGACCAGGACGCGGCCCAGCACCGACGCCCCTTCGGGACGCATGTGCTGAATCTCCACTTCGTAAATCAACTGCTCGCCGGCAAGCATCTCCCGATGGAAGATGGTGCGCGGCACCTTGGCCAGCACAACTTTCTCCTGAAAGTTGTTGACCTCGCCCACCAGGATGCCGCCCGTCTGCGCCAATCCTTCGAGGATGAGCGCGGCTGGCATCACCGGATAGCCGGGGAAATGGTCGGCGAAGTGGTCCTCGGCCAGGCTGAGATTTTTCACCGCCCGCGCCGATTTGCCGCTTTGGAACTCCACAAATCGGTCAATCCAAATCCAGCGCATAACAACTCTCAGCTTTCAGCTAGGTCTGTTCAGCTTGCCCTGCCCCCGCGACGGGGTGGAACGGGCAATCCCCGTTCTCCCCCTCGGTCTGGCTGACGGCTGATAGCTGACAGTTGACAGCCTGACAATTAGTTGCGCGTCGCGTGTTCCAGTTTGCCCTGAATGTAGCGCGCGATCAGATCGACCGTGAACAGGTTGCTCAGGTTGCCGACTTCCGGGTTCTCCTCGAACTGGCGGAGATCGGCGAACGGCATCTTCGTCCGCAGCTCATCCAACCCCTTCGGCGTGACGCGCCCATCCTGAACCAGATCCCCATCGCCCTGGAAGATCGATTCGGGGAACAACTCGCCGCGCGGGATCTTGATCCCGAACTCGCGCTCAAGGCGGAAGACGATGTCCAGGAAATCGATGGACTCGGCGCCCAGATCGCCTTGCAGCGTGGACGTCGGTTTAATGTCTTCCTCATCCACATTCAGCGCCTCGACGAGAGTCGCGGACACCTTCGTATAGATTTCATCCTGCGTCGGCATCGGAGCAAACCTCCACAAATAATAAAAACTAGCGGACCACAATTTCCACGGATCGGGCCACTCACCCGCTCTCGTAGGTCAGGCTTTCCAGCCTGACGAGACTTATCAGGCTGGAAAGCCTGACCTACAGTTACTCACCTACGGCTCCCAGCGTCAGACCGCCATCGACGGTCAACACTTGCCCCGTGATGTAAGCGCTATCGGCGCTAGCCAGGAACACCGCCACGCGAGCGATGTCTTCCGGCGTGCCGATGCGCCGCATCGGGATAAACTTGGCGATGCGATCGCCGGCCTTGTTTCGGACGGCGGCGCTCATGTCGGTTTCGATGAAGCCCGGCGCGATGGCATTGACCGTCACGCCGCGCTTGGCCAACTCGACCGCCAGGGCGCGCGTGAAGGAGTTGATCGCTCCCTTGCTGGCGGCATAGTTCGTCTGTCCCATGTTCACATGTTCGGCCACGACGCTTGAGACATTGATGATGCGACCACTGCGCCGCTGCATCATGCCGAAGGCGACTTCGTGACAGAAGTTGAACACGCCGCCCAGGTTGGTCTGAATCACCTTGTTCCAGGCTTCCGGCTTCATCCGCACAAACAGGTCGTCCTCGATCACGCCGGCGTTGTTCACGAGGATGCTTACCGGCCCAAACTCTTGCTCGACACGTTGAACGCACGCCTGCACGGAAGCAGCATCGGCCACATCTGCCTGAAGGGCCACGGCCGTGCCGCCTTTTTCCTTGATCTCCGCCACCAACTTATCGGCGGCTTCCTGACTGCCGCGGTAGACAAGGGCCACCTTCGCCCCCTCGGCGGCAAACGCCTGGACGATGGCCCGGCCAATGCCGCGACTGCCCCCGGTGACAACGGCGATCTGATCCTTCAGCCGCATGGTTCTCGTTCCTTTTGCTCAAGCACTCAACCGCAGCATGCCGTGCAGTTCGCGAAAATGCCGCACCAATCGTTCGTCGGTCGCCTGCATGGCCGGGTTGCGGTCACGCAGGTTGTAATGAGCGAGGGTTAGTCGAGCGGAAACCGTACTCTGCCCCTCACACTCGCCCTTGCCCTTAAAGGTCGTCTGACCGTCTCCTCGTTCGACCAACTCGACCGAGATCGCCATCTGTTTGCCCGGCTCCATGAAGGTGCCGTACTTGACGCCGCGCGCCTCACGCAAGACGATGACACTGTGAGCGAAATCATCCGTCAGCCGCAACAACCAGGCACCAGCTTCAACCAGCGTCTCCAACATCAATACGCCCGGCATCACCGGAAAGGTCGGAAAATGGTCGGCCAGATATTCTTCGCCCAGAGTGAGATTCTTCACCGCACGCAAGCTCTGGCCCGGCCGTACCTCAACAATTCGGTCAATGAGATTGAATCGCATGGTTCGCGGTCCGAAGCCTAACTATTTCCCAGCAACCACTTTCAGCCAAATCACAGCCAAAAAAGGGAAGTATATCCACAACACCCCCCACCGGCAACCCCGAATATCCGTCGAGGCCATTCTCGTCTTGTCTCTCCTTCGCCTTTTTCCCAGTCTTCCTCTCTCCCCGCTGTGGTCCTTCTATCATGCGCCAGAACCGAATCAGTTGGCAATCTGAATCGATTGCAAAAAATAGGTAGTTCACGCTTGCGAGCCATTCTACACGGAATGGTGAGAATAGACGGACCCCGCCGATTCTTCAGCCGGAGGCCGTGATACTCTAACTTCGCTTCACGAATCCACTCAAGTATGTCGTTCCCTCCCACGAGACCACTACGGCATGTCCATGTTTTATCGACCATTCCTTGAAGCAAACGTCCCTTTCTTCCGCCATTTTTCGGAGATGGAAAAAAAACAGAGAATTTTTTGATTTTTTTGAAACTCCCCTTGCAACTCTCTGTCGAGCAGCTAACATAACCAATGTTCCGCCGTATGACGACTTCGGTGACTGGGCGACGCCGAAGGAGCCAGCGGCGGAACTTTTTTTTCCCTTCTCAATCCCTTCCAATCATTTTCTGTTCATTCTTCTACCTGAATTTCCGTTCCGTGACGATCTTCCCTTCGCCAAGCTCCGAGGCTGAGAAGAAGGTACAGCAAGCCACATACCCATTGGACGGTGTTAATCCACAGGTAAAGACGGTGTTGAGGATAGAACGCCTCAACATCGCGGATGATGCGGCCCTTGGTGACGAGCAGGGCATCAAGGCGGCCATGTAGCCAGAACAGCAGCAGCAATGTCACCAGCATGACGGCCCATAGCAACAAGCGAGTCCGCCGTCGCCAGGAGGCGGGATCGCGCGCGCCGAAAATGTCCCAGAGGAGAAATACCAACGCGACGGCACCGGCGAGGTTGAGGTAGACCGTCACTTGTCGCGTGACGAATCCTTGACGGAGATGGCCGAACACCTGCTGTCCCACCGGCACGACCACGCTCGCGTAGAACGTGAATCCTCCCTGCCAGAAAAACAGGACGGCCAATACCAGAAAGCGGCGGAGGATGAGCATAGGATTTTGACCAGCCCGCAGCGCCAGCAAGGGTTCCCTTACTGGCGCTGCGGGCTGGCAGCTGATTCTCAAAAGTCCGCGACGTTTCCACGAACGAAGCCGCTATCGGCGGGAGCGAGGTAACGCACTTCCAATTCGGGCGTCTCAAGGCGGGCACCGCGCTGTTGATGGCTGTGCATGACTGAATCGAGGATGCCAGTGGTCAGCAGAGTGCGTTCCACGGGATAGGGCGCTCGACCGTTCTCGAAGAATTTTTCGAGATTGGCAACCTGGGCGTCGAAGAAGCGTGCGCCGGGTGGCGGCGGCAAGCGGAACAGACACGAGGCGGGTTTGCTCTCGCCGCGCAGCTTGGCCGCGAAGGTGAAGTCGAGAACGTGACCGTTGAGCAGCAACACAGTCGCCCGGCTACCATCGCGGTATTCGATGAGGAAGGCCAGCGCCGGCGTCGGCTTGTAGCCATACACGGCCATGCTGCCGACGTTGGCACGAATGTCGCCGGGATTGACCGTCTCGCTGCGGCTCAGGGCGGCTTCGAGCAAATCCCAACTCCAGCGGCCCGCATCGCCGGCCTTCCACACGTCTTTGCCCGTCAGACAGGTGACGGCCTTCACGCCCGTCTCGCCGCCCTTGCGGCGTTCCATCATCACCTGCAACGTCTCCAGCGCATGGAAGCCGTACACTTCGATGGGACCATAGCCGGCAACCAGGGCATCCTCGATCGGTGATTCCAGCCGCAATTCAAGTTCCGGGCTGCGCCAGGTGACGGGCAGGCTGGAACCGGCCATCATGGGGAACTTCAGTTCCCGCCCCCAATCGAGCATCTTCTTCGCCTTGGCGAAGGTGTACGACAGGTGCTTGTCATTGAACACCGGCACGCTTTTGCCTGTTTTGCGGAAGACCTTGACAATCTCCTCCATCATCTCCAGGCGCGGATAGAGAATCTGTCCCGTTTCTTCGTGGCGCGGATAGTTGCCGTGTTCGCCGATGAGCAGGACGCCCTCGACGGCCAGCTTGCCGTCTACGGTCAGCGCCTCCTCGATGGGCCGCGCGCGATCGCGCTCGCGGCGAGTCACGCGGACGCCGAAGTCCTTGGCAACCTCGCGCGACAGATCGATATCCGGCGTCTGATCGACGTAGAGCGAGTGAATGTAATGCTTAGGTACATGCAGCTGGCCACCGCGCGCGTAGCCGTGGAGGAAACGTCCGGCAATGTGGTAAGCGTGCGATAAGGGCCGATACACCGTGCAAATGACGGCGAGCGGTTTACGCCCCTTGATGGAGGGTTTGCCTGGCCGCGTGCGGGATAGGGGCAATGATCCCTGGGGAGCTTCGCGTGCGGATACGCCGCCCGCCAGAGTGAGGGCCGCCGCAGAAGCGAGAAATTTGCGACGCGAACAGCGCTGTTGACGGTCATCCATAAAAAGCACACCTCTCCGAAGGTGGTGAGGAGAAGTCGGGGTGGGCGCATCAGTATCTTTTATGAAGGTAACACGACAACAGGCGGATTACCAGTAGCAACCGGAATCCGAGAGGTCGAATCGTCGGGCTGGAAACCCTGACCTACAAAAATCGTGAACGAAAACGCGCGGCGGACGCCACTATTACTAAGAGGCACGAACCAACTGGCGAGCCTCCCGCGTGAGCGGGGGAGGATGCCGCGAACACTCCCCCCGCTCACGCGGGAGGCTCGCCGTTACCCGTAGAGGAGGAACTGCCGTGCGTCTAACCCTGCGAACCTTGCTGGCTTACCTCGACGACACACTGGAACCGAGCGAAATCAAAAGGATCGGCCAGAAAGTCGCCGAAAGCGACGCCGCTCAGGAACTGGTCGCGCGCCTCAAACAGGTCACGCGCCGTCGCCGCATCACCACGCCGCCGGCAACGGGACCTAATTCGTTCGACCCCAATTTGGTCGCGGAATATCTCGACAACGAACTGTCTTCCGAGCAGCTCGCCGAGTTGGAGAAGATTTGTCTGGAATCCGACGTACATCTCGCGGAAGTCGCATCGTGTCATCAGATTCTCACCCTGGTTTTGGGCGAACCGGCCCTGGTGCCGCCGACCGCCAAGGAGCGCATGTACACGCTGGTGCAAGGGCGCGAGGCCATCCCGTTCCGTAAAGCCTCAGCACCGGGTGGCAATTCCTTAGCCCCTACACGGGCCGATGCCGACGCCGATGAAATGTTTCTGCTCGGTCTGCCCTTCTATCGTCGAGGCAGTTGGCTGCGCTGGGCCTTGCCTTTGGCCGGCGTCCTCCTCCTGGGTGTGGTGGGCTTCGCCCTTTGGCGATCCATTTCGGACCTCAACCAGCCGGAGCAAACTCCACAAGTCGCTGAGGTCAAACCGGAAGTTAAGCCCGAAGTCAAACCGGAAGTTAAGCCCGAGGTCAAGCCGGAAGTCAAGCCCGAGGTCAAGCCGGAAGTCAAACCGCCTGCGAATCCAGAGATCCATACGCCCACCAACCCCGATCCTACGCCTGCCCAAGCAGACCCGATCGCGCGAAAGGCACCGCCAAGCAACGAGCAAGTGGAGATTGGCAGCTACTATTTCGATCCGAAAAGTCCTCCAAGCATTCTGGTGCAACGGAAGAATGAAGAGGATGGCTGGCATCGTCTCAGGCATGGGGCACGGGTATCTACCCGAGATAGGTTGATGAGCTTGCCCGGCTATGCCAGTGAATTGCGTCTGGATAATGGCGTACATCTCTTGCTACGCGGCCATGTCCGTGAATTCTCGTTGCCCAAACTCGCGATCATGGATTATCTGCAAGAAAGCGCCATCATGCTGCACAAAAACAAGGATATGGATGTCGATGTGACGCTCCAGCGCGGCCGGCTCTACCTGTCCAATCACAAGGACAAAGGGACCGCCAGGGTGCGTCTGCGGTTTGAAAAGGAAGTCTGGGATCTAACGCTAGAGGAACCGGGCACGGAAGTGGTGCTGGACCTGCTCAAGCGTTCTCAAGGGCACATTGATTCCTCGCGTGCCGAAGAACCTTTCGTAACGCTGTTCTTGCTCGTGTTGCAAGGAAAAGCCAATCTCTCGATCGACTATAACAATTATCCCAATCTCTCCCGAATGGGGCCGGCCATTTTCCAGTGGAACAACACCGGTCCCGGGGCCGGCGTTCGCGGTCCAGCGCCGGCTGACGATGCGACGCGCACGCCCTTCGCCAAAATCCTCCCCGTGTCAGGCAAGGCGGCCGAGGACATGGAACTGGCTTTGAGGCAACTCAGCCTAAGCATGTTTCCCAATAAGGCTCCGATCATCGCGCTGGAGGAAGTGTTGCAGAAGGCCGGACAACCCATGCAGCACAAACTGGCCATCTATTGTCTGGGAGCGCTGGACGAGATCAAGGAGTTGATTAAGCTTCTCGGCAGCACCGATACCTTCCAGCGTCTGGATCGCGATACCGCGATCCTCACGTTACGTCGTTGGCTGGGCCGCGATGCCGGCAACGGGCCGCGCCTGTACGACCCGAAGAAGAATCCCACCGGCCTGCTGGAATCGTCCGGTCAGGAGTATCGCTCCTACCAGGCCGAGACCATCTTTGTTCTTCTGCACAATCTCAGCCCGGAGCCGGAAAATTATGAACTGCTGGCTCATTACCTGACCAACGAGAAAGTGGCCATCGCGGAACTCGCTCACTGGCATCTGGTCCGCTTGCCCCTCACTCGTGACATTCCTGAACTTCGGACGTTCGACGCTACGGCCCCGCGTGAAGAAAGAGACAAATTGGCCAACACCGTGAGAAGGATGGTCGAGAGCAAGCAACCGCGTGAGCCGGGAGCATCCCGCTCCGTTCCTGGCAAGTCTGGGAAAGAGAACCCTGGAAGACCGCGCGGCCCTGTCCCGAAATGACACCTCCGCAACCGCCGCTAAACGGGGAAGGCATTCCGGAACAGTTCTACGGGACAAAACCCTGCCAGCCCGCAGCGCCAGCAAGGATAAGTCCTTCCCTTGCTGGCGCTGCGGGCTGGCAGGGTTTTGTCCGCTAGGCCTCAGCGCTTCAGTGCATCGCGTGTGAACGTGCCTTGCTCGAAGTCCGGGTTGAGCTTGATGTCGCGGAAGAAATACTCGCCGATCAGCCGTCCCTCCTCCCCCTTGATGATCGAGCCGACTTGCAGCCAGGTCGCTTTGTCGATGTACACCGTCAACTCGCTGATGCCTTCTTCTTCCTTGTTTTTGTAGCGCGAACGGCGAAGCACCCAACAGGGACGATCGCCGGCCTCCTTGATGCGTTTGACGCCGAGATATTCGAGGTGCAACGCCTTGTCTTTGCGGGCTTTCTCCCACGAGGTCAAGGTGCGCTGCATGCCGATTTTGATGCCGAACTCCGTGAGCGAATAACGACCGCCCTTTTTGGCGTCGCTGCCGTTGGGATCACGCGCAACGATGCCGGCGATCGCGAGAACGCCGGCGGGACGCACCAGCAGTTGGTCGTTGTTCTGGCCTTTCACATACAGCACCCCCGACGCCCGCCGCGCCCCCGATTTCCAGCGCATCAACACACTGAAGGGATCTTCGCGGAAGGCCACGTCGATCAGTTCACTGCGCTCCAGCTGGCCATCAATGCGTTCCTGCTTGCGCAGCGTCGCCGTGAATCCTTTGACCTCCCGGTCGTAACGACGAATACACGTTTCCATGAAGGCGATCGGATCGGTCTTGGCCAATTGCTCCATCGCCTCTTCATTCGGCAGCGGCGCGCCGTTGTCGGCAACATCGCGGAACGTCGAGACGGAGGGTGGTTCTCGGCTCGACAAACCGGAGATAAACATGAGGCAGACAGGCAAACAAAGCAGTAGGCGGCGCATGGTTATCCTCCCGTTGGGCCGACGATAACGGTTCGGGAACCAGCGAGGCACCCAGTCCCCCTCCTTCTCTATTTTAGGTATTCGGACAAGCCTGCCAACCACGGCGAAGTCAATCTGGGTAACATTGGCGGGTGGGAAGGTCTAGGTGGAACGATAAGAGCGGTCAGGCCATACCGGTTAATCGCCGGAAAAGAGGCGTAACGAGCAGGTGGCGAACTATCGTGAATGAGTCCACGTTCTTCGCTCAAAGACACCCCCCTCGACGGTCGAAAGCGCACAGTAGGGGCACACGCCACCCGCCTTCCGGTGATTGTGCAGGAGCCTCCTTTGTCCTGCCTGGAGGGATCCACTATGAAGCAAGGAACCCGACTGTCCTGGCCTTTGGCCACTTTCCTTTTGCTGTCCAGCTATGTTGTGCTGTGCCCGCAAGGCGCTGCCGCAGCCGCTCCCGCTTGCGCGACCCAGGGTATTGTGTTCGTCGTCGATGGGGCGGGAGGCTTTGAGGCCGCCTCGCGCACGTTTCGGGAGACGGTCATTGCGGAGAAGATGCCGCTGGAGGTGCGCGTTTTTCACTGGACGCATGGATACTGCCGTGTTTTCGCCGACCAGATGCACGCGACGCACATGACGCGCTCGGGACGGCATCTAGCCGACGAAGTGCTTCGCTGTCATGAGGCGTCGCCGGGCCAGCCGATTTATCTGGTCGGCCACAGTGCCGGTTGCGGCGTGATATTGAGGGCAGCGGCCAATCTGCCGCCGGACACACTGGAACGCATTGTACTCCTGGCACCCGCGGTCGCGACCGATCACGACCTGCGGCCTGCCCTGGCCAGCGCCTGCCGCGGCATCGACGCCTTTTACAGCCGTCGGGACTGGGCTTGTCTGGGCGTCGGTGTCTTGCTGACCGGCACGACCGATCGCCGCTGGACGATGGCGGCCGGCAAAGTGGGCTTTCGGCCGATCGTCAACGATCCCGGAGACGAGATGTTGTATGCCCGCTTACGCCAGTATCCGTGGGATTCAAGTTTGTCCTGCGTGGGACACAAAGGCGGACACTATGGCTCTTACCAGCCTGCCTTCCTGCGTGCCTTCGTTCTCCCGCTGCTCAACTGACCGAGCCGCGACCGTAAGGGAGCGGGGGAAGTTCCTTACGGTCGCGGCTCGGTTTTGTCCGCTCGTCCTTGATCTTTATGCCGGGCAGACCCGTTCGAGGGTGGCGAGCAGTTCCTTGAGGTCGAACGGTTTGGACAGCGAAGCGGCGAAACCGGCGTTGGCCATCAGTTCCTGCTCGCGACTGCCGACATAGCCGGTGGCGGCGACTACGGGAATGGCGCTCAGCCGTTCGTCGGCGCGGACCAAGCGTAACAAATCATAGCCGTCCTGATCCGGCATGCCGATATCGGTGATGATGACATCGGGCGTCTCGGCATGGGCGGCCTCCATCGCTTGCTGAACGCTGACAACCTCGCGCACCTGCAAACCCTTGGCGGTGAGAAGCCAGCCTAATACCTGGATGGTGTCCAACGAATCGTCCACGAGCAGGACGCGCAGGCCAGCCGAAGTCTGAGCCGCGTCGGGCGTGGGCGGCGGCATCACTGCCGGCACGAGAGGAAAGCGAAAGGTGAAGCAGGCACCGGGACCAGGGACGGTGTTGACGGCTCGCAGTTCGCCCTCGTGCAAGAGCGCGATTTCGCGAGCGATGGCCAACCCCAGGCCCGTGCCGCCGTGACGGCGACGCGAGGACGAATCCGCTTGCCAAAACGGCTCAAAGACGCGCGGCAATAAGACAGGATCGATCCCGGGACCGCTATCCACCACTTCGAGGATGACTTGCCCCTCCTCCAGCCAGGCCGACACGAGAATACGGCTCTCCGGTGGTGAGAACTTGACGGCGTTATCCAGCAGATTGGCCACCACTTGCTGCACGCGCTCCGGATCGACGAGCAAGTGCGGGAAGCGGGCGCGTACATCAAGCGTCAGAGGTTGGTCTTTGCTGGCGGCCCGAGGCTCAATCATCTCGATGGCGGCGCGCAGACAGCCGACCAGATCGACCGGACGTTTCTCCAGCGACAGTTTACTCGCGGTGATGCGGGCGACATCCAGCAGGTCGTTAATCAAGCGTGCTTCCTGAACCAGATTGCGATCCATGGCGTCGAGGATGGGCTGCCACTCGCCGCCGATCAGCCGGCTCCGAAGTAGGTCGAGGCCGGCCCGCAGAGGCGTCAGCGGCGTGCGCAACTCGTGCGACAGCGTAGCCAGGAAGCGATCCTTGGCGGCGTTGGCATCGGCCAACCGCTGGTTGGCCTGCGTCAGTTCAGCCGTGCGCGCCTGTACCCGTTCTTCAAGTTGATCGTTCAACTCCTGGAGTTGTCGCTCACGCTGGGCGGCCAGCAGGCCAAGGCGTCTCTGGGCGATGGCCCGAGCGACGGTCTGCTTGAGGTCTTCGATCACGCAGGGTTTGACCAGGTAGTCGTAGGCGCCGCGTCGCAGGGCCGCCACGGCGGATTCCATCGAAGCGGAGCCAGTCAGCACGATACAGCACGTCGCCGGTACTCGTTGCCGGACCTCGGCCAACAAGCTCAAGGCATCGGATTCCACCAGGGCCAGTTCAAGGAGAAGCACATCGTAGGGCCGCTCGGCCAGCGCGTGCAGTGCCTCGGCGGCGTTACGGGCGATGGCGACCTCGTACTGTTCCTGATGGAGAATGTTCGAGACGGTGTGGGCCACATCGGGATCATCATCGATCAGGAGTACCCTCGGCCGTTCGTCCAGGGACACGGGCGCATGGTGAAACCGGCTTGCTTCGCGGGGCATGATCGTCCTCTCGCGGATGAAATCCCGTTCGTCCGCCGAGGGCGGAAGAACTCGACCATCCCGACGAAGGTCGGGACAGTATCGTCTCACGCGAAGCAGCGTTGATCCGCGAACTTTATGATTTTGATGAAGCGGTCTCGTTCTATTATAAACCGCCGCACGCCGGGTTGCCAGAGGATGGCTGGGTTAGAGCCTCCCCATGAGGGGGCGCGAGGATTCCGAAAAATGTAGTCGCATTGCTGGACGGGGATGAGTAGACTAAAACAAAGTAGCTCACCACCAAGCCCACCGGTTTATCCCACCGACTGGAACCCATTGGTCCGCAAGAGGGCGACATCCCATGAACGGTTCGTTGCCGCGTTTCTTTCCTTCCGTGCGTTCTTTCCTCACCGGTCTGTTCGCGTGTCTGACGGCGCTACCCGCATCGGCGGGAGTGCCCACGGATGCGGCCGGCAAAGCCGCCGTCGTCGGCCAGCCCGCCTCTGTGCTGGTGCAACCCGACGCGGTGACACTCTCCGGCAGCCACGCTCATCAGCAGCTTGTCATCACCGGCCGCTACGGCGACGGCAGCGTCCGCGATCTGACCGGGGTGTGCGAACTGGTCAGTGAGACGCCAGCCGTCGCCATCGTCGATGAAACCGGCTTCGTCACACCGAAGAAGAACGGCAGCACCGCCCTGGTGGTGAAGGCCGGCAACAAAAGTGTACGGGTGCCGGTCACGGTCAAGGATCTCGAGAAGCCGCAGGCGACGAGTTTTCGCAATGAAATAGTCGCCGCCCTCAACGTCGGTGGTTGCAACGGCGGCGCCTGCCACGGCACACCCTCCGGCAAGAATGGATTCAAACTCAGCCTGCGCGGTTTCGACCCTGCCGCCGACTATTTGCAGCTGACCCGCGATGTTCTCGGTCGGCGCACGGATCGCCAAGATCCGGACGCCAGTCTGATTTTGCAGAAATCTCTCGGCCGGGTGCCGCACGAGGGCGGTCAGCGCTATCTGCCCGGCAGCGTGCCGGAGCGCGCCCTCCACGACTGGCTGGCCGAGGGTTTGCGCGACGATCCGCCGACGCTGCCCGTACTCAAGAGCATCGGCATCCTGCCCGGCTCGCGCGTCCAGGTCGCGCCCGCTCGTTGGCAGCAACTGACCGTCATGGGACAATTTTCCGACGGCAGCGTGCGCGATGTCACGCGCCTGACCGTCTTCAGCAGCAGCGATTCCGCCGTGGCCGACGTGACGAACACCGGCCTCGTCGAGTTCAAACAGGCCGGCGAAGTCGCTATCCTGTGCCGCTATCTCATGGAGTTGCAGACGGTTCGCTTGATGTATCTCGAACCGCGTCCGGGGTTCATCTGGCCCAATCCATCGGAAAACAACTACATCGATAAGTTCGTCTTCGCCAAGCTGAAATTGCTCAGCATCCCGCCTTCCGACCCGTGTACGGATCAAGAATTCATCCGCCGCGCCTATCTCGACCTGTGCGGTATCCTGCCGCCGTCCAAGGAAGTGCATGACTTCCTCGCCGATACGTCATCCAACAAGCGAGCCAAGTTGATCGACGCCCTGCTGGAGCGCCCCGAATATGCGGACTTCTGGACTCTGAAATGGTCGGATGTATTCCGCAGCAGTCGTAAGTCGATCCAGGTCAAAGGCACGCATGTTTTCCGGCACTGGCTGCGCGATCACATCGTCAAGAACGACGGCTTCGATTCAGTAGTGCGTGAGTTGTTGACGGCCAGCGGCAGCACCTTCGCCAATCCGCCAGCCAATTATTATCGCATCGCTCGCGATCCGCAAAACCTCGCCGAGACGACGGTGCAATTGTTCTTCGGCATCCGTATGCAGTGCTGCAAATGCCACAATCATCCGTTCGAGCGCTGGACGCAGGACGATTACTACAGCACGGCCGCGTTCTTCGCTCGTGTCGGTCGTAAGAAGGACGCGATGGAACCCGGCATCAACCCGCAGACGCCCGGTGCCGAGATCGTCTACGATAGCCGTTCCGGTGAGGTGACGCAGCCGCGTACCGGCCAGGTGATGAAGCCGAAATTCATGGGCGGCGCGGTGCCGGCTATCCCGCCGGGCAAGGATCGCCGGCAAGTGCTGGCCGATTGGTTGGCCAGCGGCGATAACCCCTTCTTCGCCAAGTCCGTCGCCAACCGTATCTGGTATCACTTGTCCGGCAAGGGCATTGTCGATCCGGTGGACGACTTCCGCGACTCGAACCCGTCGGCCAACGATGAACTCCTCGACGCCCTGGCCAAGGACTTCATCGCCAGCAAGTTCGATGTCAAGCATCTCATCCGCGTCATCATGAACTCGCGGACGTATCAATTGAGCGCGCAGGCTAACAAGTTCAACACCGACGACAGCAAGTATTTCTCGCACGCGGTGACGAAACTGCTGACGGCGGAGCAATTGCTCGACGCCATCTGTACGGTGACGGAAGCGCCGGAGAAGTTCACCGGCCTGCCGCTGGGCACGCGAGCCGTGCAGTTGCCCGATGGCGACACCAATCACCCGTTCCTCAAGACGTTCGGCCAACCGGCGCGTGAACTGGCCTGCGAGTGCGAACGCGAAAGCGACAGCAATCTCGCCCAGGCGCTCCAGCTCATCAACGGCCCCACGGTCAACGAGAAATTGCGCAACGCCAACAATCGCATTGGCCGATTGCTCAAGGAGAAAAAGTCGGAGTTGGAGATTCTCAACGACCTGTATTTGTCCACGCTATCGCGTGCGCCGACCCCGAATGACATCAAGGTGTCACTGGAACACGTCAGCCACGCGACGGACAAACGCAAGGCGTGGGAGGACATCCATTGGGCGCTACTCAACGCCAAGGAGTTCTTGTTCCGTCATTGACGGCTGCCTACCAGCCCGCAGCGCCGGCAAGGATGTCTTTGCCAGCCCGCAGCGCCAGCAAGGGATTCCTTGCCGCCGCTGCGGGCTAGTCGCCGAAGCGTTTGGGCGATATGTTGGACGTATTTGCAATCCCACGGATCGGGAGTCAACGCCAACGTGAAGAAGCGCCAGCGCAAGACCGAGCCGGTATCGAGGAAGCTAATTTTGGCCGCTGCGGAATCCATGACCGACCCGGTCCCGGCTGCGGATGCGCCCGTTTCTCGCCCGGATACCGCATCTCCTTCCCCCTCTCACAACCATGAGGAAGAAGCGTCGTTGGCACGAATGCCCGACGATGGCGCGCCGGCTTCCCGGGAACCCGATCGCGATTCCCTGCCTGCCATAAACCAGGAAGAAGAAGCGTCGTTGGCACGAATGCCCGACCAAGATACGCCAGCGCCGAACCTCGAACAGGCTGCCTCGCCAGCCATCGAATCGGCTCCCTCACTTCCCCCGGCTCCGCCCGTGGCAGCAATCGTGCCCCCCGCGCCCCTTCCCGTAGCGGACACCCTCTCGCCGCTGGAGCAACGCATCCGCCGAATCGAGGATGCCCTCGCTCACCTATTGGAACAGCGTACAAGCGAAACGCGCGTCACCACTACCCCCGCCCCACCTGCACCGCCTCCGCCTCCGCCAGCCATGCCCACGCCGCCTGCCCCGACGGCGGCGTTGTTCGACATGGGCAAGCGTTTACTGGGAGCCGCCAGCCATGCGGTGATGCAAGCGCCGGTTCCCTCGCCGGCGGCTGCTCCGCCGTCTTCGGTTGGCGGACGCGCTCTCTGGCTGTTGTGGGATACCTGGGCCGAGGCGCGAGCCATTGTGCGTATGTTCGTCGATCCACGCTATCAGCTGCCATGGTCGGCGCGCATCTTGCCGTTGTCGCTGGTGGCCGCCATCATTACCTCGTATTACTGGATGCCGGGCACGACGATCCCCGTTCTCGGCACCTGGATCAACAAGGCGGTCGATCTGGCGCTGGCCTTCGTTCTCTTCAAATGGCTCGGGCACGAAGCACGGCGTTATCGGCAAACCTCGCCGGATTTGCCGCCGAACTTACGGCTATGATAGGCGGACCGCCATCCCCATTCACGCAGGAGAGATTGTCATGATTCGCCTCGGCGTCAACCTCGATCATGTGGCCACGGTACGGCAAGCGCGGCGAGCCAACGAACCCGATCCGGTGGCCTCGGCGGTGCTGGCTCTGCTCGGCGGTGCCGATGGCATCACCGTCCATCTGCGCGAGGATCGCCGGCACATTCAGGACCACGATCTGCGTTCGCTGCGCTGCGCCGTGACGAATCGTCTCAACCTGGAGATGGCCGCCGTCCCTGCCATTGCCGACATTGCCTGCGCGGTCAAGCCCGATGAGGCTACGCTCGTGCCGGAGAAACGCGAAGAGCTGACCACCGAAGGCGGACTCGATGTGATCGCCCATGAAAAATCGGTGGCGCGCATCATCAAGCAACTGCATGACGCCGGTATCGAAGTATCGCTCTTCCTCGATCCCGATCCACGGCAGATTGAGATTGCTCGTGTTCTCGGCGCTCAGGCGGTCGAGATTCAGACGGCGCGTTACTCGGAGGCGCGGACGCCGGCAGACCGGCGGCGTGAACTCGAATCGCTGCGGGAGGCCGCCGAGTTCGCGCGGGAACGCGGTCTGCATATTCACATGGGGCACGGACTGAACTATCACAACGTGCAGGCCGTGACGGCGATCCCCGGCGTCGAGGAATTGAACATTGGACACAGCATCGTAGCGCGCGCCTTGCTCGTCGGCATGGAACGCGCCGTGCGCGATATGAAGGAAGCGATCGGACGCCGATAACGGCATGACATAGAGCCTCCCGGCTTGCTGGGGGTAACTCCCCGCAAGCCGAGAGGCTCTATGTCACACCACCATCGGATAATCCGTCGGCAACACCAGACGATTCAACCGCCGTCCGCGGCGCAACAGGGTAATCGGCGCGGGCACATCGACGGGAAGCTGCGTCAGCAGTTTGTGCAAATCATCCACGCACGTCGTCGGCTGATCGCCCAGCGTGACAATGAGGTCTTCCTCCAGAATGCCGGCCTGGTCCGCCGGGCCGTCCGGCTCGATGGCCATCACTTCCACCGCTCCTGTCTGCGTCAAATCGAAGCGGCTCGCCAGACCGTGCGGCAGCGGCACATTGCGAGCGTGCAGGCCAAGATAGCCGCGCACCACACGGCCATGCTTGAGCAGCTGCGGTAAAATATGCGTGGCCATGTTGATCGGGATGGCGAAACACAACCCCTGCGCGGGCCGAACAATGGCGGTATTGATGCCGATGACCTGACCGCGACTATCGACGAGTGGGCCGCCGCTGTTGCCGGGATTCAGTGCCGCGTCGGTCTGGATCACATTATCAACCAGGTGTCCGGTGATGCTCCGCAACGTGCGGCCAAGGGCGCTGATGACGCCCGCCGTGACGGTGGACTCGAAGCCGAGGGGACTGCCGATGGCGACCACGAGTTGACCGACGCGCAGACGCGACGAATCGCCGAGCGTGGCGTGCGGCAGATTGCTTTCCTCGGCCTGCACGATGGCCAGATCGGTCCACGGATCGTTGCCGACGACGCGGCCGCCGACCTCCCGACCATCGCCGAGTCGAACGCGCACGCGCTCGCTGCCTTGAACAACGTGATGATTGGTCAGCAGCAAGCCATCCGGCGTGAACAGAATGCCGGAACCGGAGCCTTCGCGCCGTCCGCGTCCGCTGCGCAGATTGACCACGGCGGGGCGCAGCATCTCGGCCACGCGCACCACCACATTGGAGTAGGCATCGAGCGCTTCCTGTTCGCGCGGATTCGGTTCGGAGGGAGGATAGCCTTCCACCGGGCCGCCGCTGTTGCTGATGAAATGCTGCCAGAACGTCATGGTGAGATCCCGCCGTTTCGTGAAGGGGTGATCGGCTGAGCCGCTAGCTCATTGTAGGCAGGTGGGGCAATGGGCGAACGGCCGGCGTCAGTCGGCCGTTCGCCGGGACTACCCCGATCGTATCGAGGCGCGTATAGTTACTGGTAATCCAGCGCGACACTCTTGCAACAGGAGAAGGAGCTATGGTACGCGTCTCTCGATGGTTGGTCCCGACGGTCGTGGCAGGGCTGCTGCTGACGGCGAGCGCCGGCGCGCTCCATGCGCAGGCGGTCTGTTATTACCCCGCCCCGGTGACATCGTACTACGCCCCCGCGCCGGTGGCGACCTCGTACTATGCGCCGGTGCCGGTGGCGACGTCGTACTATGCGCCTGCGCCGGTCGTCCGGTCCTACTACGCGCCCGCGCCCGTTGTCACTTCTTACTACGCCCCGGTTGCGGTGCCCGTCGTGTCGTCCTACTACGCTGCGCCGGCGGCGGCAGTGACGACGTATCGCTATGGTCCACTGGGGCGTCTCCGCAGGGTCAGCAATTACTACACGCCGGCCCCCACCGTTGTTCGTTACGGCTACTAACCTTACCATCCCGCGATCGATGTTTTTGTCGGCCGATGGCGATCCTCCGTGGATTGCCAGCGGCCGTTTTTTTCGTCTCGGCGCAAACGCCGCGGGTCGCTACAATCCGCCCCCTTGGTGGAGCCGTTGCTTGGCGACGGCATTCCGACTCGCTCCGTGAGTCGGCTACGCTCCTTCTTTCTCACGAGGAGAAAATTCATGCGTATCCTGCAACGCCCCTGCTGGGCGGTCCTTGGTTTAACCCTGTCCTGTGTACCGGCGTCCGCCCAGACTCCGCCGCCCGCCCCGTCAACGCCGCCGCCTGCCCAGGCTGCGCCAGCCGCATCCGCTGCGCCGGCCGCGCCGACCAACGCCGTCGCCGCCACTGTCAACGGCCAGGCCGTGCCCGAAACCGCCGTCCAGCGCGGACTCGCGCGTGTGCCGCCCCAGAAGCACGCCGAAGCTCGCGCGCAAATCCTCAATTACTTGATCGATCAGACGCTTCTCGATCAATATCTGCTGCAACAAAAAATCGCCATCGACCCGAAGGAAATCGAGAAGTCCGTCAATGAAATCAAGGCCGAGTTGAAGAAACGCAACCAAGAATTCACCAAGATGCTCGAAGGAATGAGACTGTCCGAACCGGAACTGCGCGAACACATCGCCGCCGAAATCCGTTGGGGCAAGTTCGCTGAGGAACGAGCCAACGACAAGGTACTCAAGGAGCTATTCGACGCGCAAAAGTATCTTTTCGACGGCAGCCAGGTGCGTGCCCGTCATATCCTCATCACGCCGACGAGCGACGACGCCAAGGCCGGCGAGCAGGCGGCGGCGCAGTTGCTGGCCATCAAGCAGCAGATTGACAAGCAGGTCGCCGACGGATTGGCCAAGCTGCCGGCCGATACCGACAACCTGGCACGCGAGAAGAAACGTCAAACGCTACTCGATGAGGCGTTCGCCGCCCAGGCCAAGGAGAAATCCGCCTGTCCTTCGGGCAAGGACAAGGGCGGCGATGTGGATTGGTTCCAGGGCGTCGGTTTCATGGTCGAACCGTTCTCGAAGGCGGCCTTCGCACTGAAGCCGTTCGAGATGTCCGCGCCGGTCAAGACGCCGTTCGGCTACCATCTCATTTTGGTGACCGACCGCAAGCCCGGCCGCGAGGTCAAGTTCGAGGATGTCAAGGACATGGTCAAGGAACACTACTGCACCAACCTGCGTGACAGCATCACCAGCCAGACGCGGCAGCAGTCGAAAATCGTCGTGAATCCGGCACCGAAATAACTGTCAGGAGTCAGGAGTCAGGAGTCAGGAATCAGGAATCAGGAGTCAGCGAACTGTCTCCTGACTCCTGATTCCTGACTCCTGATTCCTGACTCCTGCGGGATTCAGCGGACACCGTGAATGATGCCGTCGCGAACCTCAACGATCAGATCGGGATTGAACAAGATGTGCTGAATGCGATCGGCGCCCTTGGCGCTGCGCACCTGAAGCGGCGGCGTGGACAAATTGCCTTCCGTAGCCAGTATGAAGCGATTGGAGGCAACGGCACGGACGGATTGAATGTGGATATTCTGATGCAGAAAACAATTGACCTTAAAGCGGTCGGCTTCCTCTTGTGAAATTGGCTCAACCGGCACGGCAGCCAGCGGCGCGAGCAGTTCATCGGCGACTGGATCGCCGGCATTCTTCAATGTTTTGAATCTCTCCACTACCTGCTTCTCCGTTGGCACAACCTCGGGCACATCGCCGGAGGAGCGGAAGTAGGAGTCGTGGATGTAGTGGTCGCTTTTCCAGACGCCCACGATTACGGCGGCTGCAATGCCGGCGACAACCAAACCGATTGCGACTAGGACCCTATATAGCGTGCGGCGTGAGCGCGGCAGCGTGAAGGCGTCCGGTTTCAAACCTGGAACCGGCGCGGAGGGCGAGACTTGTAATCCCTGCCGTGTCGGCGGCTCGTTCTTCGAGATATCCGACGATAATTTTCGTTCCATGCAATCCTCCTCTCGCAACTGCGTGTCAACTCCGTGCGCGATACTGACGCAGTGCCGCCAGCGTCTTTTGAAACTCGGCCGGCAATGGCGCTTCTAGTTCCAACAACTGGCCACTGCGCGGATGACGCAAACGCAGGCGATAAGCGTGTAACGCCTGGCGTTCCAGCAATAACTCGTCCTGCTCGCTACTCAGGTCGGGCACGAGGTCGGACAGGTGCAGACGATCGCGGCCACCGTAAACCTTGTCGGCCAGCACCGGACAATCGATGCTGGCGAGGTGAACGCGGATCTGATGCGTTCGCCCGGTTCGCGGCTGAATGCGGCAAAAGCTGAAACCGCGAAAACGCTCGATCACTTCATAATAACTCACCGCGTCCTTGCCGTCGTCGTCCTCATCGTCGGTGACAGTCATCTTGATGCGATCGTGCGGATGATGGGCAATGCGGCCCTCGATGTAATCGCTGTCGCGGTCCAGCACGCCGGCCGTCAGCGCGATGTATTCCTTGAAAATCTTGCGTTGCTCGAACAGTTGACTGAGATCGCGATGCGTCCGCTCCTCCTTGGCGATGAGAATGACGCCGCTGGTGTCGCGGTCGAGACGATGGACGATGCCGGCGCGATAATCGCCGTTGGCTTCGCTGAGATGATCGAAGTGGAAGCGTAGGGCGTTGACCAGCGTGCCGGACCAATGCCCCTTGGCCGGATGCACCACCATATCGGAAGGTTTGTTGACGGCGGCGAGAAACTCATCTTCATAGAGAATGTCGAGTGGGATGTCTTCGGCGATGGGCGTGGGATGCGTCGGTTCGGGTTTCTCGATGCGAATGCGGTCGCCGTGGCGCACGCGGTAGCTGGCCTTGGCGGTCTTACCGTTGACCTGCACGCCTCCAGCGTCGATGACACGCTGCACGACGGAACGGCTAAAGTCGGCGAACAGCGAAACCAGATATTGATCGAGCCGCAGAGCATCCCGGCACTTGGCCACCAGTTCGACAATGCGGTCGTCGGTGGGAGTCGGGGTTGAAGTGTCCATTGTAGTTGCGGGTGCGTTACCAGCCCGCAGCGCCAGCAAGGGCTTCCCTTGCTGGCGCTGCGGGCTGGTAAAAGTGCGTCTCACGGCGTAGCGGGCTTCTTGTTATACTCCTCTTGGAGCGCCTCCAGGTCGCCATCCTTCTTGGCCGCGTCTAGACGTTTGATCTGTTCGTCGGCCTCTTTGCCGAGGACCGAATTGCCGTGGTCCCGCGCAAGTTGATCGTAAAATTTGCGCGCCTGCTCGATTTCGCCGAGGCTCTCGTGCGCCTTGGCGGCGCCCATCAACGCTTGCTGATGCAACACGGGCTTATCGGCGAACTCCTGCACGAGTTTGGTGTAATGTTCGGCAGCCGTCGTGATTTTTTTCAGCGCCTCCGGGCGGGTGCCGATGCCGCCGAGATCACGCAGACCATCGTGCAGACCGCGACGCGCTTCCGCCAAACGAGCGAGTCGGCCCTGCAAGTGCCCCTGCATGTCCTTGTTGTCGGCGAAATTGGTCAGTTGTTCCGGCGAGGCCAGGCTGTCCCATTCCCGCCAGCGCGCGGAGTCGGCCGCCTCGTTGCTGCTGGATAAATACCGCCAGACGAGGACCAAAATCAGAATTAGACCGAGAGCGACCAGGACAAGGATGGTACCGCGCGACGGTCCTTCCTTGATGCCGTGGATGGCGTCGCTGACCCGATGGGCCAGCGAGTTGGTCATCAATTCCTTACGATGTTCCGCCTTCATAGCCGGTGTCTCCGCTGTCCGCAATCCGCAATCCGCTGTCCACAGTCCGCAATTCGCCAAAAACAGCGGATTGCGGACAGTGGATTGCGGATAGCGGTGATGATAGGACGCGGCAGGGGCGTGGTCAATGTGAATCAGGAAGACGACCGGCCCGGCGCGGGGCCAACCACATAACCCAGTTTGCGCAGCGGTTCGATAAGGTGGTCGGCGAGAGCGGCGGCGTCGGGCGAATCGATGCCGCCGCGCGCGATGGCCGTGTACCAGAAGCGTTGGCGATCGCGCGGCGGCAGGTCGGCCGGATCGAGTCCAAGTTCGCGCACGAACTCCACATCCCAGCGCAATCGCTTGAACAACGCGGCCAAGTCGCGCCAGGTCGTGCCAGAAGAGATAAGGGTACCGTCTTCGAGGGTGATGCGCCGGCCAACGAGTAGATGCAGCAAACCCCGGAAGTGGCCCTGAGCCAGGGCTTGCTCCCGGACGGCTTCCAGCAATTCGCGTAGACTATCCATGCCGACGCCTCGCGGTGCGAGGAATTAAAACGCCCGGAAGCCACCTGCGAAGCGGCCGTCATTGCTCCGCATGGGGGCGCTCACTCCTCTCATGGTACCATCCCGGAGTGGGGTTCCGAAACCCCCATCCTGCGACTTCGGGGTTTAGATAATTGGGGTAAGCTCAGCAAGAGAGGTAAAATGTCGTGGTATCTTCCGCCGATTCGCTGCCCCTTGACGAAGCCTTGCCCTTACTGGAGACACACGCCGGCGCGGCTGATGCCGAAGCGGTCTGGCCGGCAGCTTCTTGGGACGCCCTGCGCCGCAGCGGCGTACTTGGCTGGATCATCCCGCGCGAATACGGCGGCGCGGGACTCGATCCGTTGGATCTGCTCGAAGGTTATCAGCGTCTGGCCGGCGCTTGTTTGACGACGTGCTTTCTCCTCAGCCAGCGTGATTCGGCTTGCCGGCGTCTGCGTGATGGCGGCAATGAAATGCTCTGTCGTCTCTTGCTGCCGGCGCTGGCGTCCGGCGAACGCTTCGCCACCGTCGGCCTGGCGCAACTGACAACCTCTCGTCAGCACGTTCGGCCAGTGCTGGTCGCCCAACTCGATGACGGCGGTGTGCGTCTCAACGGCGTCATGCCGTGGGTGACGGGTGCGCCACACGCGGATCACTTCCTCACCGGCGTGATGCTCGAAGACGGCCGGCAGATGTTGTTGGTTGTGCCGCGCGATACGCCGGGGCTGAGTGTCGGGCCGCCGATGGAATTGATGGCTCTGCAAGGATCGCTCACCGCCGAGGTGCGTTGTGAGGAGGTGCGACTCGATCGTCAATGGGTGTTGGCCGGCCCCGCCGAGCGTGTGCTGGCGGGTGGCCGCGGCGCCGGTGGTTTGGAGACATCCGGCCTGGCGCTGGGGTTGGCGAAGTCGGCCATTGCGTATCTGGATAAAGAAGCGAACAAGCGAACGGAATGGCGTGCCCGCACGACAGCATGCGCCGAGAGTTGGGACATCTTGCAGGGACAGTTGCGTCAACTCGTCCGCGAGGGAGCGGATGCACAAGCAGCGAGCAATCTGCGGGCGAAGGTCAACGCCTTGGTTCTGAGTACGACGCAATTCGCGCTGGCGGCCGGTAAAGGCAGTGGGTTTCTTCGCACGCACCCCGCGCAGCGCTGGGCACGGCAGGCGCTGTTCTTTTTGGTGTGGTCCTGTCCGGCCCCCGCGCTCGATGCGACGCTGGCGTGCATGGCGCTGCCGTCCGAAGAATAGGAGGCGGAGAAACACGGATCTGCTGCAATGCCCTCCTAGAGCGCATAGAGTGGGCCGTACTTGCCCCGGAGGTACGTCATCAGTGGTTGATGGCTGAGGGGTCGGCCAGTCACGCGCTGACAAAGTTCGCCGGCGCGATAGCGCTGGCCGGCACGGTGGATCTTGTCGTTGAGCCAGCTTTTCAGCCCCCCAAAGCGGCCGGCGCGGAAATCGTCGTCGAGAGCGGGCAAATCGTGGCGTGCCTGTTCCATGAACTGGGCGGCGTAGAGATTGCCGAGCGTGTACGTCGGAAAATAGCCGATGCCGCCCATGCTCCAATGGATGTCCTGCAAGCAACCCTGGGCGTGCGTCGGCGGCGTCAGGCCGAAGAACTGCGTAAACTTCTCGTTCCATGCCCCCGGTACGTCGGCGGGTTTCAGGTCGCCGCTAACCAGCGCCTGCTCCAACTCGAAACGCAAGATGATGTGCATGTTGTAAGTCGCCTCGTCGGCCTCAACGCGGATGAATGACGGCTGCACGTCATTGATGGCGAAGAGAAAATCATCGAGGGCGACCTCGCCGAGCGCGGCCGGGAATTTTTGTTGGGTAAGAGGATAGAAATACTCCCAAAATAGCCGGCTGCGACCGACTTGATTTTCCCATAGACGCGATTGCGATTCGTGGATGCCCAGCGAGGCGAAGGTGCCCAGCGGTGTGCCGTAATGCTCGGCGGGCAAGCCCTGCTCGTAGATGCCGTGGCCGGCCTCGTGAAGAATACCGAAGAACGATTCGTTGAAGTGCCGCGGATTGTAGCGCGTCGTGATGCGACAATCGCCGGGGCCGATGCCGCTGCAAAATGGATGCGTCGTCACATCGAGCCGGCCGGCGTCGAAGTCGAAGCCGATGGCGGCCGCGGCCGCCTGCCCAAACTGCTTCTGCTGCTCGATCGGATAATCGCGTTCGAGAAGGTTGCGGGGCGGACGCCGGCCGGATGCCGCGATAGCGGATACCAGCGGGACAAGGTCGGCACGCAGCGCGGCGAATAGTGTGGTGATTTCGCCCGTCGTGGCACCCGGTTCGTATTCGTCGAGCAGGGCATCGTAGGGGACGGTCTTGTAGCCGATGGCTTGGGCCTTCTGGCGCAACAGCGTGACGACTTTTTCGAGTGACGGCTGGAACGCGGCGAAGTCGTTGGCCTGCCGCGCCTCTTGCCACACCTGCTGAGCGCGTGTCGTCACGCGGGCCAGTTCCTCGACCAGTTCCTTCGGCAATTTCACGGCTCGATCGTAATGACGGCGAATCTCGCGGATGTTGGCGGCCGCATCGCCATTCGCATCGCGCACGAGCGGCGAAGCCTCAACGGTTGCCAGCAGGTCGCCGAGAATCGGGGCCGTCAGCAGTTCGTGCGTCAGACGCGCGAGAAGGCCCATCTGCTCGGCGCGGTGGGCCGAGCCTTGATGCGGCATGTAGGTCCGCTCATCCCAGCCGAGTACGCCGGCGCAGGATTCGAGAAGCGCGCCCTCACGCACGCGGCGGAGGAGTTCCGTGTAGGCCTGTCCGTGATCCATGAATAAGTTCCTCGCTTCTCCGCTCTCCGCTCTCCGCCGTCCGCTTTCCGCCGAATACAAAAGCGGAAAACGGACGGCGGAGAGCGGAGAGCGGATGTTGTACCCTGTCTGCTGCTTTACCCGATCCCTACAATTGCCCGCACAACCTCCTCGACGGCGGGGAGGTGTCCTGAATCCTATCGCCCTGTCTGCCGAAGGTGGAAGTTCCATGCCGAAGGTTGTCTTCGTTAACGAGAAACAAGAGATCGATGTACCGGCCGGCACCAATCTGCGCGAAGCGGCTCGCAAGGCCGGTATCTCCGTTTACAAGGGACTGGATCGCTATCTCAATTGCATGGGCCTCGGCCTGTGCGGCACCTGCCGCGTTTTGGTCAAAAAGGGCATGGACAACCTCAGTCCTCCGACCGTGCGCGAGCGTCTCAACCTCAACGCCCATCCGTTGACCCTGTTCGCCCGCATCGGCCACGAGGCGGAAATGCGCCTGTCCTGCCAGGTGAAGGTCAACGGCGACTGCACGATCCAAACGACGCCGGCGTTCAACATGAGCGGCGAAAATTTTTGGCAAAAGCCATACCCCAACAAGTAAGCATCTAGCCCCCGGCTTGCCGGGGGGAATAATACTCCCCCGGCAGGCCGGGGGCTAGATGAGGCAATCTATTCCTCACCGTCCGGTTGCCGGCGAGGGAGTGCCCGGTGACGGTTCGGGCGGAGAAGCGAAGGGGGACTCGCCGGCGCTCAAGGCTTCATGTCGCGTAACGTGCATGTACCAAACCGTGGCGTGACGGTCGAAAGCCTCCTCCGCCGCATTCGGATCGAGCAAGCCGACGATGGCATAACGCCGAAGTGGGAAGATAACTTCCGGACTCCGAACGTCGATGTGTCCGCCATCGCTTAGCCACAAGCGAAACGGCACAAATGGCCGCGTTCGCAACAGCCTCTGCATGTCATCCACCGTAAACATCACGAAATCCTCCGGCGGTAATTTCCAAGTCTCACCAATGTCTCAGGGCGCGCGGGTGTTTTGCAATTGCCAAGGCGACTTCCGCCCGTATTTCTGACGGGCCGCGCCCGCTTGCTGATCGACGGCCAGCGATTCGAGCGACAGGTCCATCACTTTGCGGAGGGCGTCCCACCGGCCCCTGCCGAAAACAAAGACGATGGCTACCCGCGTCCGGCCGGTCCGCGAGATGTTGATGGCGTAACCCTCCGAGCCGTTGTCGAATTCCCAGATGTCGTAAATCAGCGGCGTATCGCGGCCCGGTGGGGTGAACTCTTGAGCGCGGACCCGCGCCTGCTCGGTCGCCTGATAATTGCGCAGCACCTCGGCGGCGAAATCCTTGCTATCCTCGGCGAACGCCATTTCGACGTACGCGAAGTCACCGCTTGTTCGGTTCCGATAGCGCCAAAGCAATCCGCCGAGCGGTGAAGGCTCGGGCGTCGACTGGATGCCCCTGGGCGGCCGGAAGAACAGGTTCAGCGACTTCTCCTTACCGTCATTGTCCTTCAACTTCGGTGCCTGCACCGGCTCGTCCAGTTCTTTATTCTCAAGGCGAAAACGCTGCTCGCGCTCTTGCGCCTTGAGCATCAACGCCTCGTAGTCCGACAATCCGCAGGCCGGCAGCAGCAACAGCAGCACACTTGTGCATAGCCCCCGGACACGCAACCAAAATCGATCCGAACTGTTTGCAATCACGATGGCATCCTCTTGCAAGGGAATCTCTCGTACAAAATACCACATGGGACGAATGTTGGCGAACGGCCGGCGTCAGCTGGCTGGTAGAGCGTCCACCCGCCGGCTGACGCCGGCCGTTCGCCAACTCAGAAAGGAGCCGTGATGGTTCGCTACAGTTTCTCGAACAAGGCCGTACTGGTGACCGGTAGTTCGCGCGGCATGGGGTCGGCCATCCTCGAAGCCTTCGCCGCCGCCGGCGCCACCTGCGTGGTCAATTATTTCGCCGACGCGGACGGCCACAATCGCCGCGATGCCGACGAAACCGCCGAGCGGCTGCGCCGTCATAATGTCCCGGTTCACGTCTTCGACGCCGATGTCAGCCACTATGACGCCGTCGCCAGCCTAATGAAGCGCATCACCGACGCCGTGGGTGGACTCGACATCCTCGTCAACAACGCCGGCATTCTGCGCGATCGCACCGTCAAGAAGATGACGCCGGGCGAATGGCAAAGCGTGCTGCAAACGAACCTTGACGGCGTCTTTTATTGCTCGAAGTTGGGTGCTGAGATTCTGCGCGACGGCGGCCGGATCATTAACATCGCCTCGATTTCCGGCATCGTCGGTTTTCACGGGCAGGCCAATTACGCGGCCGCCAAGGCTGGCGTGATCGCCTTGACGAAGGTGCAATCCAAGGAATTGGCCCGTCGTGGCATCACGGTCAATGCCGTCGCCCCGGGCGTCATTGAGACGCCGATGCTGACGGGACTCAAACCGGAGGTGCTGGCCGAATATGCCCGACAGATTCCCGTTGGTCGCGTCGGTCGGCCGGAGGAGGTCGCCCATGCGGTGCTGTTCTTCGCCTGCGAAGAGAGCAGCTACATCACCGGCCAAACATTGCCCATTACCGGCGGCTGGTTCTAATCCGCTTTCCGCTATCCGCCTTCCGCTATCCGCCGAATACAAAAGCGGATAGCGGAAAGCGGAAAGCGGAAAGCGGTACAGGGAACGGAGGGAGCGATGGAAACCTTCGCCGAACACAATTTCGGTAACGATCAAGCGATGGAATACTTGTCCATGCTCACCGCGAAGCTGGTGGCCACCATCACCGAGATCATCGCCGATCCAGAGCGCATGGAGTTGGACGAGGACGGCGAGGGCATGCTCATGCCCAGCGTCGAAATTCTGGCGCTGCTGTGCGAGCGTTACAATGCCATGCCGCCCAAGCCGGCCACAGTACATCAGTGGAGTCAGAAATACCTCAAAATGTACGATCACTGCATTGACGAGATCAGCGCGGACGCCGACTTCAAGGTCGCTCGCCGCAAGGTCATCGACCACACGTTTCGCTGGCTGGAGGGTTTGGGAGAGAGCTACTGGGATCGTTGAGCGAAACGCCGAGAGAATATCCTATTCATGCACAAGAATATCTTCAGACGTGGATTTGAATCGCGTGGTCGGCCCGACCTGCCGTGCAATCACCGCCTGCCGGCGATTTATCGTCTGTGGCCGGAAGAGACCGAAGCGATCGCAGGCGGTGAGTTGGCCCGCGATGCGCGGCTGGCGTTGGTTGAGGCGGCGCTGATGGCGGCGGATGAACCGCTCACGCTGCGTCGTCTGGCGACTGTGGCGGGTTTGACGGATGCGGCCGAGGCGCGGCGACTCGTGGAGCGTTTGCAGGCTTTGTACAACCAAGACGGCACCGCCTTCCAGGTCGCGGAGTTGGCCGGTGGCTTTCAGCTGCTGACCCGAGTGGAGTTTCATCCCTGGCTGGCCCGTCTGCGGCGTGCGGGAAACGAGATGCGTCTGTCGGCCGCCGCGCGCGAGACACTGGCCATCGTCGCCTATCGTCAACCCATCACGCGGGCCGATGTCGAGGCGATTCGGGGTGTGCAATCGGGCGATATGCTGCATCAACTCATGGAGAAAGGGCTGGTGCGCATCGCCGGACGCGATGATTCGCTTGGCCGGCCTGTACTCTACGGTACAACGCGAAAGTTTTTGCAATTGTTCGGCCTACGGACCCTGCGCGATCTACCGCAGGCGCAAGAACTGGCCGACCCATCGCGAAAGCGCAAAAAATCGGAACCGGAGTTGGATACCTGATTCATGTCGCTTCGATCGCCGCCTCGCGGCTTCAAAGACAAAAAAAGCGGGAAGGCGTGTCTTGCCGCGCTCGGGTCAGCAAGGACATTCCTTCCCGCGCATCGCCATCGTGACCTACGGGTAGACAGAGTAGCCGGGATAATAGTACGAACTCGAATAGCCCGGCGTGTAGTAGTAACTGCGATAGGGGGTCGAGTAGTAGTAGCTTGAGTATCCCGGCGTGTAGTAGTAGCTACTGTAACCAGGAGTGGCGTAGTAAGGGGTGGAGTAGTAGGGCGTCGTGTAATACGACGTATAGGGAGCGCTGTAGTAGTAATTGTACGCCCCAGGGTAGTAGGAATAGCTCGGGTAATAACTGTAATACCCTGCTCCCCATCGACCCCAGGCGGCATTGGCCTTCGAGGGTGCCGCGGCCAAACTTCCAAGAGCGGCAACAGACAACACCAGAGTCATGATGAGCTTGCGCATAGCAGGCCTCCTTCATAATTAAACGTAGATAAGGACAGGAGATCGCCCATCGTGGCCCTGTCCTCTCCCCTACTTAATCTGCAAAAGCGATACCGATAGAGGAGAAATGCCCCACCGGCGGAGGACTGGAACGGAATGCCGTGCAAAGAGTTTCAGGCGCGCGAGGAATGTTCCTTCCGCCCACCGCCGAACCAGGCATGGGCCAGGGCACGCAGATACCAGCGCAAATAGTGCGGCAGCCATGCCCATAATCGGAAACGCGATTCTCCGGCGGTACGATCGCGCCAGACCGTCGGCACTTCGGCCAGCCGCCAGCCACGCCAATGGGCTTTCAGCGTCAGTTCCAACGCGATCGCGAAGCTCGCTTCCCCTTCAATCGGAATCTGTTCGATGACGCGGCGGCTGTACGCCCGAAAATTGTTCGTGGCATCGTGGATGGGCAGACCGGCGAGGTAGTGCAGCGACATGCCGGCCAAGCGCGATAGTGTCCGTTTGAGCAGAGGCCCGCCTTCCTGCCGTCCGCCGCGGATGTAGCGTGAACCGGCCACCACATCCGCCCCTTCGCGGATCAGCCGCGCCATCGGCATCACGGCCTGCGGATCGTCGGAACGATCGGCCATCATGACGAGGACAACATCGCCCTTGCTGGCCTGGAAACCCACCTTCAGCGCATTGAGGACGCCGCGCCCCAGCGTGTTATGAATCAGGCGCACACTGGGGCTTGGCGGCGTCAGCGCCGCGATGGCCGCCAAGGTATCATCTTCCGGGAAATCGTAGACGATAAGAATCTCATGCGGTTCCGCAACCGCGCTTTCCGCATCGCGCAGGAATAGCTGGATGTTGTCCGCTTCGTTGTAGACGGGCACGACGAGAGAGATCATAATAGTGTTCAGTGTTCAGTGTTCAGTGTTCAGCCAAACCAGAAGCCGATTTCACAATCCCATGCGATGAACCAGACTGAACACTGAACACTGAACACTGAACACTGTTCAGATATTGCCGTATTCCACTTGCTGGCGAATCCAGGGGATGACGATGTCCAGAATGTCGCTTAACGGCGTGGCGGCACGGAAGCCCAGCAGACGCTCGGCCTTCTCGACGCTAGGTACGCGCTTTTGCACGTCATAAGGATAAGGCGGATCGCTAATGGAGCGGAAGGGATCACCGGGGCGGATTTTGCTCCAAATCATCTGGGCCAACTCAAGCACCGTCGTCGATTCGGCCGTGCTGATGTTGAAGTCTTCGTTGATCGCCTTGGGATGTTCGATGCACACACGAATACCGCGTGCCAGGTCGGCGCCGTAGGTGTAGTGCCGCACTTGCTGACCATCGCCGAGAAGGTGCAGCGGATCTTGGCCCTTGAGGATTTTCTGAATGAGGTCCGGCACGACATGGCTCATGGCCAGACGCACGTTACCGCTGAGAACCTCTTTTTCCGACAGCGCCCGCCGTTCGCCGATGCCGACGCAATTGAAGGGTCGAATGATCGTGAACGGCAGTTTGTATTGTTCCCAGGCTCCCTGAGCGTAATACTCGGTCGCCAGTTTCTGGAAGCCGTAGGTCGAGGCCGGCGGCGGACAACGGCGTTGCTCGCCTTCCGGCGTCGGCCAAACCGTCGCGTTCTCGTACACCATCGAGGAACTGATGACGTTGATTTTCTTCAGCGTGCCGCGCTGAAACGCATGGATGGCCGCATCGAACGCCGCCGCCGTCACTCGTTCGTTCTCGCTCATTAAATCGTAGGCGAATTCGTGGAAATAACTGATGCCGCCGATGCGTGCGGCCCCGGCGACGACTTGATCCACGTCGGCCATCAGCGATGTCAATAGACCGACATCCTTGGCGTCGCCCTCGACGAAACGATAGGCGGGATGTTCGAGCGATGTCTGCCGCAGAGGACCATACTTGGAGAAATTGTCTAGGCCGGTTACGAAATGACCGGCCTGAAGCAGTTCTTCGACAAGGTAGCCGCCAATGAATCCCGCGGAGCCTGTTACCAGTATTCGCATGCAAATCTCTCCGCTCTCCTTACCGCTGTCCGCTGTCCGCTGTCCGCTGTCCGCCAGAACCGGCAGCGGATAGCGGATAGCGGATAGCGGATAGCGGCTTGATCGCTCCCGTAATGTCAATGATCGGCTGGCGACATTTCAGATCGCGATAGCAGTTATGAGGGGTACCGACGATGAGAAGGTCCGCTTGATCGAGGACTTCCGCCAGCGGTGTCAGGCCCGTGTCCGGCACATAGGGATCGGTACACAGCACGCGCTTGCATTCGAGCAGCAGTACCTTGCGCAGCTTGTACGACAGTGACGAACGCGGATCATCGCTCTCCGGCTTGAAGGCCATGCCGAGGATGCCGACGGTCATCTCCGCCAACGGATAGCCGCGTTTGATGTCCTGAACGACGAGGTAGGGCAACCCCTCGTTAATCATCATGGCCGCCTGACCGAGAACGAAGGAGCCGTGATTGAAAGCGCCCAGTTGCATGGTGTCCTTGAGCAGACAGGGACCGGCCGCGAAGCCGGGACGAGACAGCGATTGCATGCGCGGATAGTCCTCGCGCAGCGCCTGATAAATCGTGTGAAAGTCGGCCTCGAAATGCTGGGCCATCACATAGAACTGATTGG
>DATNCY010000172.1:0-21842 GCA_035553375.1 Gemmataceae bacterium | reverse complement strand
CTCGCGGCGGATGGTGGCGATGTCTTCTTCTTTTCGCTCGCGCATGCGTTCCGCCTCACGGCGAACGGCCTGGATTTCCGGCGCGGACAATCGCCAAGAGAGCAACGTGCGTTCGGCCTTTTCAACCGCGATGATGTCCTGCTCGACGTTGCGGCGAGCGTTGTCGTAATCTTTCTCCGCGATGATGCCGCGATCGACTTTGCGATAGCGGTCGAACACGCGTTGATCCGTCTCCAGGTGCGAAATGGCATCGACCAGTTCGCTTTTCTTCTCGCCGACGGTTTGGCTCCAAACCACGGCCAAAACCTGATCCTTCTTGACGAGGTCGCCATAACGCAGTCCGCAGTCCGCAGTCCGCAGTCCGCAGTCCGCAGCAAAAACCGTCGCTGGCTTTTGCTGCGGACTGCGGACTGCGGACTGCGGACTGCGCTTGCCGATGGAGACGACTTGACCGGAGAAAAAGCATTTGACGCGGGCCAGGCGGTTGGCGTCGAGCATGAGCGAGCCGCGTAGCCGTAGCGGTTCGGGGAGCGGAGCTGGTTTGACCGTGGTGGTTTTTACTTTCAGTGCGGTCGTGTAGTCGGCGGGCAGCTGGATGACATCGGGCGAATGCGAATCCCAGCCGATGCGCGGCAGCGGAGCGCTCAACGGCGACGACTCGGTAGCGTGGGCGGGACGATACTTCACCCAGAAAAAGAGTCCGCCCGCAACACCGCCCAGGAGGAGCAAGGCGATGAACACGCGGAGGAAGATTTTTACGAGGCTGGATGAACGTGACATAGACATCCGATGGGTTGATGAGCGACCTTCGCCGACAGCGGCCATACCTTGGGTACGGCAACGATTGCACCCAAGTTCGTCTGAGGGGTCCGCCCCCGTGGTGAAATGCTCACCGAATAAACACACAACGGATGAACACTAGGCAACGGCCATGCCAATGCTCAATTGGCTCTCCTTTATCGTGCGTAATAGCACGCAACTTATTTGTATTACAAGACATGTGTGTTCTGCTGACACGCGAAAACTGGTGTCGCAAGAACCGCTTCCGGTGGTCGCGTCTCGACCAGGATGGCCGGCGCTCAACCAGTGGATCGTTCGCTGGGAATGGACTCGTGTTGACTCCGATACGTCTCTTTCTGTCTACTGGTGCTTCGCCGGCTGACGGATCGCCGGCCGCTCAGGAGATGACGCATGGATGCGAAGAGCGACAAGCAGCCGCGGGTCGTGCTGGTTCACGATTGGCTGACCGGCATGCGCGGCGGCGAGAAGTGTTTGGAAGTGCTATGCCGTCGCTGGTCGAGGGCGGATCTGTTCACCTTGCTTCATCGGCCCGGTTCGGTCAGTGAAGCCATCGAGCGCTTGCATCCGCGCACTAGCTTTCTCAATTTATTGCCCGAAAACCATCGCTATTATCGCTATTTGCTGCCGCTCATGCCCGCCGCCGTCACCAGTTGGCGGCTGCCGCCGTGCGATCTAGTGGTCAGCTTCAGTCACTGCGTTGCCAAGGCGATCCGCCCGCGTCGGGAAGCAATTCCCCACGTTTGCTACTGCTTCACGCCGATGCGTTACATCTGGCACATGCGGGATTCGTACTTCGGCGAAGATCGTGTCCGCGGTGTCAAGGCGCGCGCGCTGGAGCGCCTCCTCGGTTGGCTGCGCGAATGGGACCGGCGAACCGCCGAGGATGTGACCCATTTCCTGGCCATCAGCGAGAACGTCCAGCGCCGCATTGCCGATTGCTACAAACGAGACAGCACCGTCCTCTATCCGCCGGTCGATACGGACTTCTATCATCCGGGGGCCGTGGCGCGCGAAGACTTTTACCTGGCGGTGTCGGCCTTCGCGCCGTACAAACGGCTCGATCTGGCTATTCAAGCATGCAATGCCCTGCGGCGGCCGCTGCTCATCATCGGCAGCGGACAGGATGAGGCGCGCCTGCGCGCGCTGGCGGGACCGACGATTCACTTTCTCGGCTGGCAGCCCGATGCGGCGATCCGCGACCACTTGCGCCGCTGTCGCGCCCTGCTGTTTCCCGGCGAGGAAGACTTCGGCATTGTGCCGGTCGAAGCGCAGGCGTGCGGCGCGCCGGTCATCGCTTACGGACGCGGCGGCGCCACCGAAACCGTCATCCCGCCGGAGCGCCGTCGGGAGCCGACCGGCTTGTGGTTCAGCGAGCAGACTGTCGAAGCGTTGACGGAAGCGTTGCTGGCGTTCGAGAAACGCCGAAGTGCTTTTTCCCCCTCGGCGGCTCGTCGGCAGGCGTTACGCTTCAACGCCACGCGATTCGCCGAGGAACTATTCGCCTACCTCGACAATGTACTGCAACCCCGCACCGATTCCGCGCGGCGCGCGGCCTGACCGCTGCGGGCAATTCAACACGGGCGCGAAATACTGTCCTCCGTAGATGGGCTTTCTCCGTATTACAGTCCCCGCATTGGCAACGGCCTGCCCGCGCGTTGGCATAAGACTGCCTAATAAACACAAATCGAATGAATTGGCAGCCCGCAGCGCCAGCAAGGGATTCCCTTGCTGGCGCTGTGGGTTGGCAAGAAAGTTATTCCTCGGCAACTTCAAACGAAGAGTGCGAAATTCGCTGCGCATTGCTCCCTGCGTCTCGCCAGACGAGCCAGAGCTTTGTTCCTGACACTTCATCCTCCCTACCTAAGTTATCCATGTTCACATCTTGGCACATGTTTTGCTTTATCTACAGACCGCTACGGCGGCATGAAGAGAGAAGTTTTTTGCTTGCTTTTTCGGTGCGAATGACTACTCTCTTGTGTGGGCAACCCAGCATGCCCATATTGCCTATTTTCCATTGGCTCCAGGTGAAGGGGAGACTATGAAACGACTCGTGATCGGTGTGGCGGCGCTCGCGCTGTTACTCCAGGTTCCAGGGGCCGCCTCGGCCTGCCATCGGAACCGCGGCGGTTGTGGCGGCGGCTACAGCAGCTGCGGTTATGGCGGCGGCTATGGCGGCGGCTGTGGTGTGCAGTATCAGGTGTCGTATCAGCAGGTGCAACGCACCGTCTACGAGTGCGTGCCGCAAACGCAAGTCGTCCAGCAGACCGCGACAGTCCTCGTGCCGACGACGCGCCAGGTCGAACAATCGTACACGGTTTGCGTGCCGACCTACCGCAACATCCAGCAGCAGCGCACTGTCTACCAATGCTCCTACGTGCAAAAGCAAGTGCAGCGCACGATCTGCGTGCCGGTGACGACGATGGTTCAACGCACCGTCTACCAGTGCGTGCCGTCGTACCAGAACGTGTCGCAGCAAATCACCGTGATGGTGCCGCAAATGCAGCAAGTTCAGCAACAGCGCACGGTATGCACCATGCAACAGGTCGCTCAGACGGTGCCCTGCCAGGTCACGACCTGCATGCCGTCGCTGGTGCAGATTCCGCCGTCATGCTGCAATCCCTGCGGCGCTACCATCTGCCAGATGGTGCCGGTGACACAGACCATTAATCGCACGGTGATCCGCTGCATCCCGCAGACGCACGTTGAGAACTACACGGTCAACGTCTGCACCTACAAGCCGACGACTCAGACCGTCACGCGCCAGGTTTGCACCATGCAGCAGGTCGCTCGGACGATCCAGGTGCCCGTGTGCAGCTTGCAACAGCAGGTCCAGAACGTAACGGTCAATGTGCCGGTCACCACTCCTGTTGTGCAGAACTACACCGTGCAGGTCTGCGAGATGGTGCCCACGGTGCAAAAGCGGATGGTCACCGTCGTGGAGTGCGTGCCGACGCAGCGCAAGTACAACGTGAATGTCGTCACGTATCAGCGCGTGGCTCGCCAGATCACGGTTTGCGTGCCGGTCGTCACTTGCGTGCCGACCCCGGTCGTCTGCGCTTCGCCGTGCGGTTACTAAAACTCAATGCAGAAGTCAGAATGCAGAATGCAGAATGAAAGACACTTGGTTTTCATTCTGCATTCTGCATTCTGACTTCTGCATTGAGTTCGACTGCCCTTGCCATAACCGCGCTCGACTCTGAAAGATGTAAGGAAGCATTGGAACGGTTTGCTTCCTTCTTCTAAAGGTGGGCCGCGCATGAGCGTGCTGTTGAGTGTGCAAGGACTGTGCAAGAGCTATGGACCCCGGCCATTATTCACCGATTTGTGTCTCGATCTCCGCGCCGGCGAACGGGTCGGCCTGATCGGTCCCAACGGTTCCGGCAAATCGACCCTTTTGAAATTGTTGGCCGGCCGCGAGGAAGCGGACGCCGGTACGCGCTCGCTGCGCCGCAGCGCCCGTCTGGGCTATCTCGCCCAGGATGATGTCTTCGCTGCCGGGCAGAGCGTCCGCGAGGTGTTGCTCGCCGCGCTCGCCGAAGAATCGATCGAAGATCACGAACGCGAGACGCGGGCCGCGATTGTGCTGACACAGGTTGGTTTCGCCGACACCGAGCAGCAAGCCAGCGTTCTCTCCGGCGGCTGGCGCAAACGGTTGGCCCTGGCCCGCGAACTGGCTCGCCGCCCTGATTTGCTGCTGCTCGATGAGCCGACCAATCATCTCGATCTGCCGGGCATTGTCTGGCTGGAACAACTGCTGCGTGCCGCTCCCTTCGGTTACGTCGTCGCCACGCACGATCGCGCATTCCTGCGCGCGATCGCCGATGAGGTAATCGAGATTAGCCGCGTCTACCCTGGTGGATACTTCCGCTCCGCTGGCTCCTACGACGACTTCGCCCAGCGCCGTGAGGAGTTTCTTGATGCGCAGGCGCGCCGTCAAGAGTCGGTCGCCAATCAGGTGCGCCGTGAGACGGAGTGGCTGGGACGCAAGGCGGCAGCGCGGACACGCAAGGCCGGCTTTCGCATCGACGCGGCCGGTCGCCGCCGTGAAGAGTTAGAAGAGCTTAAATATCGTAATGCGGCCGCCGGCGCGGCCGCCATCGATTTCGTCGCCACCGGCCGGCAAACGCGCAAACTGCTCATGGCCGAGGGATTGGCCAAATCGCTCGGCGGCCGGTCCTTGTTCGCCGGACTCGATGTGATGCTGACGCCCGGCACGAAACTCGGCCTGCTCGGTCCCAACGGCAGCGGCAAGAGCAGTTTTCTGCGCGTGCTGGCCGGCGAAATCGATCCTGATGCCGGTACGATCGGCAAGGCCGATGGGCTGCGCACGGTGATGTTCGAGCAAGGACGTGCGGCGCTCGATCCGTCGGTGACGCTGCGGCGCGCGCTGTGCCCCAACGGGGACACGGTGATTTGTCGCGATCGTTCGCTGCACGTCGCGGCCTGGGCCAAGCAGTTTCTCTTTCGCGCGGAACAACTGGATGTGCTGGTCGGTTCGCTCTCCGGCGGTGAGCAAGCCCGCGTCCGCATGGCTCAACTGATGCTGCGGCCGGCCGATCTGCTTCTGCTCGATGAGCCAACCAACGATCTCGACATTCCCGCGCTGGAAGTGCTGGAGGACAGTCTGACGGAGTTTCCCGGCGCGCTGGTATTGGTGAGTCACGATCGCGAATTGATGGATCGACTCTGCACGGAGGTTATCGGCCTCGACGGTAGCGGCGGCGCGGCGCTGTACGGCAGCATCAGCCAATGGCTGGCAGCCTACCAAGCACAACAGGCGAAATCCCAAATCCCAAATCCCAAATCCCAAACCAGCCAGCGGCCGGCCAGCGTGACACCCAAGCCGCGCAAGCTCAGCTACCGGGAACAGCAAGAGTTAGAGCAAATGGAAACGGCCATTCTCACGGCCGAGGAAGCGGTCACGCGACATCACGACGAGGTGGAACGGGCAGCGACGGCTGGCCATGTCGCCCTGGCTGACGCCTGCCGAGAACTTGAGGAGGCTCAGCGAGTTGTCGAGCAACTTTACGCTCGCTGGCAAGAACTTGAAGCGAAGCGACAATAAGTTCCACGTTTCGCGCGAAACGCCGCTTGCGTTTCGCGCGAAACGTAAACGGCATTGCGGCTAAACCAGTAAATTCGGATTAACCACTACCATTCGGCGTAGCCGATAACAGGGGAGAGAGAGCCGGCGGAATGGGACCGGCTTTCGTTAGGTACGCGCGGATTAAGGAGACCCCTGCGATGCTCCGGTCACTGTGGATAGCGGCCGTGGTCGTGGCGCTGGCCTGGACCGGCCTCGCCTGGGCGCAACCGTCCTCCGCGCCGGGAGCGGCGGTGCCTCGGGACCGCTACATCACGGTGCGAGAGGAAGGCAAGCCGCCTCAGCGCTGCAAATTGCTGAAAACATGGCACGAAGCCAATGGCGTCACGGCCTTCCAGGTGCAGGCCGTCGATACGGGCGAACTGATGACCATGGTCGAGTCCAGCCCAGCGTCGGGAGAGTCGCCGACACGGGCGATGGCCACGCGCATCTTCCGTTGGGGCCGCGATAGCAAGGCACCGGCCGGCTCACCCGTGCCTCCGCCCACCGCGAGCATGATGGGCGCGCCTCTCGGACAGGCTGGTCCGCGGACTGCCCCACCTTCCATACTCTTTCCGCCAGCCACGGCCCCAAAACTGTCGCAGCCGAGCAACCCAACTCGTGTTGCCACGCCACCCCAGTCGTCCCCGGCTCCGCTGCTGACGCGAGAGACCCGTCCGGCTCCCGTCGCCACAGCCTCCGCGCCGATCTTTCCTCAACCCTACACGCTAACCGCGTCCGCTCCGTCGGGCAAGCCGACCACCACGATTGTCACACCGGCGACGAATAGCGCCGGAAACAGTACGCCGGTCATCACCACAATGACAAGCCCCTCGGCTCCCACGGTTGTCACGCCGCAATCGACTAGCGTTGCGAGAAGCACTCCGGCCGGCCCCACGATAGCGATGCCGTCGGCAACTCCGGCCACGCCTACGATAACTCCAGTGCAGACTCGTAACCCCACTATGTGCGATTGCACGCCTTCGGGCACGCCCCAGCTGCGTCTGGTGCCCTCGGCCAATGGCACCATGTGCCAGACGCCGTGCAACCCGTGTTGCTGCGAATCCTCCTGCGTCAGCTGTACGCCTCCCCTGCGGCAATCCTGGATTAGCCGAATCTTCAAATCCAATCCAGCGCCCACGGCCGTCGCCTCTCAGACGGCGACGAACAAACCGACTCCGACCCCACCGGCGCCGGCGGTCGTCAAGGTCGCTACCGAGCCGGCCCGGCCGAGCGATTGGCGCGAATCGTGGGGTAAGGTCGAGCCGTGGAAAGGGACGACCCAAGCGAGTACCGAAAGGATTGTCGCTCCTCCGACGAAACGAGTCGCGCGGGCACCGGTGCAGATTGATCCGCCGCGTCAGCCCGACCCGCTCAAAGATCCCGACTGGTATCGCAACGTGGCGCTGAAGGAGAAGCCGGTCAACAGCAAGGTCCATGAGGAGACGGTCTCGCCCATTCCGTCTCGTAGTGTGGATAAGCCGCATGTGGTCCAGAATGTCCCGGCTCCGATGCCGACCATGCCGTCGATGCCAACGACGCCGCCGGCTCAGCCATTCACGGGAACGCCTCCGACGATGCCGGCAATGCCGCCAGGATCGGCCCAGTCAGCGCCCAGCCAGCCGCGTGGCCGAGGGATTGAGTTGCCCGCGAACGAGGGCAATGCCTTCTGGACACCGCCGGAACCGCCGAAGCCGCCGAAGTCCAGCGAGCAGCAACCACCGAAATACAACGCCTTCCAGCGCGACGCCGGCAGTCCGCCGCCGCAAGGCGCTCCCGCGATGGCGAGCGCTCCGCAAGGGCCGATGTCGATGATGCCTCCTCGCCCGCCGATGCCGCCGATGATGGCGCCTCGTCCGGCGGTGCCGCCGTCGATGGTAGACAGCGGCGTTCCCAGCGGTATGGGCAATGCCTTCACGATCGCGGGCACACGACGGCCGATCCCGGCGGACTTTGGCCCGACGCCGCAAGAACCCAACGGCTTCGGCGACGCCGTGCCCTACGTGCCGGGTCCGGCTCGTCCGGTCATGCCGCCTCGCTCGCCCATGCTGCCAGCCTCACCAGGCATGCTCGGCACGCTCCAATTACCGAGACCGCCGATGCCGCCCACGTCGAACCCTGCGGCCATGACGCCGCAGTCAATGACGATGATCAATCCGCTCATGGCGGTGCCGCCGACTCCTGTTGCCTCCGCCGCGCCGGCGCAGCCGGCGACGGTGCCGCAGATGTTGGCCACGCTCAAGGACTCGGTGTATCCTTCGCAACGTGAATGGGCGGCCGAGCAATTGAGCGAATTGAACTTGCGGGGACAGCCGCAGGTCGTGCGGAGCTTGACGAAGTGTGCCAAGGAAGATCCTGCCGCCACGGTGCGAACCGCCTGCGTCCACGCCCTGGCCCACATGAAGGTGAATACGACGGATGTGGTCGCTGTCGTGCAGGAATTGAAGAACGATCACGATCCGCGCGTGCGGCAGGAAGCGGAGGAAGCGTTGAACGCGATCGGCATCGCCACCGCCGCCCCCGTCCATCAGGATTCGGCTGTGCGGCCGGCATCGCATAAGAAGCCCTAACGCCATGCAGTAGGTCCCGCTTGCCGAGCGGGACCTGTTGGGGCAAAGGTCCCGCTCGGCAAGCGGGACCTACCTCCATCTCTGTGCTTCTAAGTGCGGCGTTTCACCATCGTGATCTGATTGCCGCGTTCGTTGTGTTCGACGCGATCCATGAAGGTCTGGATAAGCAACAGACCACGGCCGCTGGCGTGGCCGAGATTGGCGGGGTCGGTCGGATCGGGCAGGAGCGCGGGGTCAAACCCCTCGCCCTCATCGCGGACGACGAAGACGGCTTCTCGCGGCGTCAGGGTGACGCTGACAAAGACACGGCGATCGCACCAAGGCGGCTGCGCCCGCCGCTCCGCCGCCAGGCGATGATACTCCTTCTCCTCGCTCTCGCGCAATTCGGAACTCAGTCCCAGATTGCCGTGCAACACCGCATTGGTCAATGCCTCATGCAGGGCCACGCCGACCAGCACCAACCCACTCGGCGCACACAGATGCATGCGCTCCAGGTTGTGTTCCAGATGGCCAACCAACGACGCGACGAGAGCGATGTCGTTGCCGAGAAAATAATGCGTTTCGTGATAAACGAGACTGCCGAGGATGCCCTGTTCGCGGCGATTGGTCTGGCTGGCGGCCAGCACGCCTTCGAGCGTGTCGGCGAGGTCGCGGGCCAGGCTTTTCTTGGGCACGTAGCTGGCGGCGCCGTTTTGCAGCGCCTGCATGGCAATTTCCTCGCTGCCGTGCGCCGTCATGAGGATGACCGGCACCAACGGATGCTTGGCGTGAATCGCCTGCACCAATTCCAGACCATCCATCTCCGGCATTTGCAAATCCGTGAGGACCACATCCGGCAGGTGTTGCTGCAATAATTCGAGGGCTTCTCGGCCATCGGACGCGAAGGTTGCTTGCCAACCTTCGATCTTTTGCACGATGCCGCCGGCCATGTGGCGATCCACGGCCGAATCGTCCACCACCAGGACGGTATACGCGGGCGTCGAGACTTCGGATGCCGGCGGCGCAGCTGGTTTTTCCGCGGCAGGATTGATCGCGTTCATGACGCCTCCCGAGTGCCAGGCAATAACTTCCCCTTGTTCCGGCGCGGAGCGCGGGAATGAGGACGTTCCTCAATCCTGAAAGTATCCACCCCAGCGCGAGGGAGCAAGAAAAAGTCGGCCCGCGCGAGCGATTTTTGCTCTTGTGATCCGCCGGGGATTTGTCTATGCACAGCGTCCTGTCCATGTGAGCTTCTTTGGAGGACGATCCGTGTTCTGTTCGAGTGGTTCGCTGCCGTTGTATATCTTTCTCGCCGAAGTGTGCGTGGTGACCCTTTCCACGATGCGCACCATTTTCGTCGCCCGCGGGATGAAACTTCTCGCGCCGCTTCTGGGCATGTTCGAGGTGACCATCTGGCTATTCGCCATCGGCGAGGTCATGAAGAATCTCGGCAATTGGACGTGTTCGGCGGCGTTCGCGGGCGGCTTCACGCTCGGCAATTTCCTGGGCATTCTTTTGGAAGCGAAGTTGGCGATGGGCAGTGTCGGCGTGCGCATGATTACGCACAAGAACGCGGGCAAACTCATCGACGAGTTGCGAGCGGCGGCCTACGGCGTCACACGTATCGACGCCCTCGGCGCGACGGGGCCGGTGCAGGTCATTTACACGGTGATCAAGCGCAAGGAACTCGGCAAGGTTCTGACGATCGCCCGCCGATTCGATCCCCAGGTGTTCTATTCGGTGGACGACTTGCACTCGGCGGCGGCGGGCGTGGCGCCGTTGTCGCGCCGGCGTTCGCTGGGAGGAATCATGCCCAGCGTGTTTAAGTTGCAGCGCGCAGCGTGAGGTTTTACCAGCCCGCAGCGGCAGCAAGGGAAGTTTCCCTTGCTGCCGCTGCGGGCTGGTGAAGAGAGTTACAGAATAAACGGTACGACTTCCTCATGTCGAAGGGAGCGCGTGAAGGGACCGGCGACGAAATACAGGTTGGGTGCGGCGCGGAAACAGCGTACGACTTTCAGTTCCAGCGTCACCGAGAAGGTATGCGAGGCATTGACGAGCAGAAGATCCAAGGTCGCGCCAACGGTGTATTCGCGATCGACATGCACGCCGATGCCCTTGAGCGATAGATTCTGAACGATTGCCGTGGTCTGGCTGGTCTCACCGGGCATCTGAAGCAAGCAGAGCGTGCGATGCATTGGCTCTACTCGTTTGCCACCGCGACGCTCCACATGGATGCGTCGCTGAACGAGGGCAGACAATCGACTCCGCAGAGACGCTTTCATAACGCTGGCCCCTCTCCCGCCACGAATCACGCAAGCGTAGTCCGCAGTCCGGCCCCAGTCAAATCGCCTCTTTCTTCTCATCTATTTGGCTCTCTCCGATGGTGCGTGGCGGGCCGCGGAATTGTTTGCTAGCGCGAAACTTCCACAGACAAGCCAGCAGAACCACGGCCCCGAGGACCGTCCACAGGTTGCGATCGTTGGGCGGTTGCACGCCGAGGACGAAGAGGACGCCGCAGCCGACGACGCACAGCACGGCCAGCGGGCGATACCACCGGCCGAGATCCCACGGTCCCATCTTCGTCCACGTTCGGCCGTGCGCGCGCAGGCCGAGCGCGGCCGGCAGCACATAGGACACATAGAGGAAGATGGCGCAGACGACCGAGATGGCCTCGTATACCTGCGAGTAAGCGGTGAAGGCGATGGCCAGGATGGTCACGAGCCAGATGGCTCGCGCCGGCGTGCGGTGGAGCGGACTGACGCGGCACAGCGCCGGCGACAACCCGCCATCGCGGGCAAAAGCGTAGACCATTCGTGAGGCTGATGTCACCGTGGCCAGTCCGCACAGGTATTGCGCGATGGCAATGCCGGCGAACAAGGTCACTGCCAGCCAACCGGGGAGGACGGCGTGGAGAATCCCCACGAACGCGCCGCCGCCGGCTCGCGCCGCCTCATCGAGATTCGGCGCCGCCAGCACCACCGCCGCCAGCATGAGCCAGCCAAATACTCCCGAAAGCAACACGGAACGAACGATGCCGCGCGGCACGTTGGCACTGGCGCCGATGGTTTCCTCCGCGGTGTGCGCCGAGGCATCGAAGCCGGTGAAGGTGTACGCCGGCAGCAGAAGGCCCAGCAGGAACAGCCAGGTGAGGTTGTTGCTGGAAGGCCAAACCGGATCGCTATCCGGTAGTCCGCTGAAGTTGGCGAAACTCACCAGGCGGACCAGTTCCAGATGGGGCGCGGCGAGGAGAAGGGCGACCGTCAGAATGGTGGCGACAAACAAGATCCAGTAACCGCTAAAATCGGTCAAGCGCGTTGTCAGACGGATACCGGCATGATTGAACAACGCCTGCGAGCCGGTCAGCGCGGCCATGACCGCGACGCGCATCATCACCTGTCCGCTTTCCGAAAGCGCCTTCGGATCGTAGCCGAGCCAGGGACCGAGGGCGCTGGTGACGAACTCATAAGTTCCGACATTGATGGCGGCTAGCACGGTGATGAGTCCGGCCAGGTTGAACCAGGCCGTGGCCCAACCCCAGCCGCGACCGCCGAGGATGGCCGCCCAGTGATACAGTCCGCCGGCGGTGGGAAAGGCCGACGCCACCTGTCCCATCGTGGCCGCCACGATCAGCGAGAATAGACATCCCAGCGGCCAGCCCAGCCCGATCGCCGCGCCGCCCACGCTGCACAGGCCGACATGAAACGACGTGACACCACCCGCCAGGATGCAAATGACGGACATCGAGATGGCCAGATTGGAGAAACCGCTCATGCTGCGCTGCAATTCCTGAGTGTAACCCAGGCGGTGCAGCGTCCGCTCGTCCTCGGCCCGCATGCGAGCGTTGTCGGCCGAATCGCTCATGCGTCTCCTTCGCGTGGCAACTCTTCTCCCCTCTCCCCCGAGTACAGGGGAGAGGGGAGCAAGGGACAGCCATTCTTCCTTGACCGCGATCCCACTCATCTGTCGGCGTTGCATTTGTTCGGCCAACGCCATGATGCGTCGGGCCGCCTCTTCGGGACCGATGCCGCGGGCGTGGATGTTCGAGATAAGGTTGCGCTGAGCATCGGTGTGTCCGGTGCGGGGTCGATAGGCGAGATAGGCGGACAGGCTCTCCGCCGTCGCCAGGCCGGGACGTTCGCCGATGAGCAAAACAGTAATTTGCGGATCGAGAATATCGCCAATGTCGTTGAGTACGCCGACGCGACAATGACGGATGAAGAAAGGCCGGCCGAAACTCCAGCCGCGCCGCTGTGCCTCCTCATCGAGCAACGGCAGAAGACGGGGCACCTGCGCCGCGATCGCCGCGGCGGAGAGGCCGTCACCGATGACGACCTGCACAACGCAGCGTGCGGGACATTCCTTGCGGATCGTCTCCCGTGCGGCGTCATCCAGTCGCCGGCCGAGATCGGGACGCCGAAGATACTCTTCTTTCGAGGCAGCCCGCGTGCGCACCTCAAAGAGCTGAAACCGCCGCACCAGATCAACGCCGAGATCGCGTTCCATCTCGACTTCGGCATGAACCGCGTCGAGCGCGGCAGCATGATCGCGCCGCAGTTCCAGTTGCGTGGCCGTGCGATAGGAGGGACCGACACGGCCGACGAGGATGCGAGCCGGCGTGCGCGCGCGGATCGTCCGCAGCAAGGGCGACGAGTCGGGAGAGATTGGAGTGATCGGGTCAGTCATCATCGTTTTGCAATTGTTCGAGGAACCGCTGGTCCGCCACACGCTGTTGGTGATTCTTAATACCATGAATCTTGTCGTAGTGGCAGACTTGGCAGCGTGACCGGCCACAGTCCAGCGCCCGCTGCTTACGGAATCGGCCGGGTTGCTCGTCGCATGGACAGCCCGTCGGTCGGCCTTCGTGAGCGAGATGGGAATGAACCCGCCACTGGCGGTAAGTGATCGACAAATCTTGATGCCAACGTCTCATTTCGTTTTCTCCAGAGTCAGTAACCCGCCTATCTCATGGAGTAATCGCTGCCGTCCTTCTTCCTCGCCGCGCACCAACCGGCCATCGCCGAAGATGCCGCGTCTTTCGAGCCAGACCAAAAACTCCGGAGCCGGTCGCAGGCCCAGGATTTGCCGCACGCCGGCGGCGTCGTGATAGCTCGTGGACTGGTAGTTGAGCATTACATCGTCGGCGCACGGTACGCCCATGAAATAATTGCATCCCGCCATCGCCAACAACAACAATAGATTGTCCGCCGAGTTCTGATCCGCCGCCGCATGATTGGTGTAACACACATCGACACCCATCGGCAGACCGAGCAGCTTGCCCATAAAGTGGTCTTCCAATCCGGCCCGGATGATTTGTCGTTCGTCGTAGAGATACTCCGGGCCGATGAAACCGACGACGCTGTTAACGAGAAACGGCGCGAAGGCACGGGCCACGCCATACGCTCGCGCTTCCAGCGTCAATTGATCGACGCCATGATGAGCGTCGGCGGATAATGCACTGCCTTGGCCGGTCTCGAAATACATCACATCGTCGCCGACCCAGGCAACCTCGCGCTGTCGATGACTCTCCAGCACGCGCTCGCGGCCTTCGCGCAATAGCGCGAGACTGACGCCGAAACTAGCATTGGCGGCTTGCGTGCCGGCGATGGACTGAAACAACAGATCCACCGGCGTGCCGCGTTCGAGACAAGCCAATTGCGTTGTGATATGGGCCAGGCAACACGCCTGCGCCGGCACCTGAAAGGTTGTGATAAGGCGATCCAGACCGCGCAGGATGGCCGCGACCGAATCGACGGATTCCGTGGCAGGATTAACGCCGAGTACGGCATCGCCGCAGCCATAAAGCAGACCATCAACCGTCGCCAACAGGATGCCGCCAAGGTCGTCGGCGGGATGGTTCGGCTGCACGCGGATGCCGAGTACGCCGCGCTGCCCCATCGTGTTACGGCAGCGAGTGACATTGCGGATTTTGCTCGCCGCCAGCACGAGATCCTTGTTGCTCATCAGCTTGGCCACCGCTGCGGCCACGTCAGGATGAAGCGCCGGCTGTAACGCGCGAATCTCGTCTTCGCCAATCGCGTCATCCAGCAGATACTCGCGGAACTCGCCAACGGTGAGGCTGCGCAAGGGCCGAAAGGCATCCTGATCGAGTGTATCGAGCAAAAACCGGCTCACGTCATCCTCATCGGGATCGACAAGCGGGCGATCAACAATGTCGCCGAGGGAAACATCGGCCAGCACCATCTTGGCGGCCACGCGCTCGCGTTCGGATCGCGCCGCCACCTCCGCGAGATGATCGCCGGACTTTTCCTCATTGGCGCGCGCGAACACTTCCCGCAAATTAGCGAAGAGAAAATGCTCGCTGCGGATCGTCGTTTGATACGCCATGTCCCGCTCTCGCTTGAGGATCGAAGGGATCGCCGTTTGCATTCTGGCATGAAGGCCGACCTCTCGCCAGACCACAGACGGAACGGCCACGCTTGCATCGGCTGCCATCCTGCCAGTATTCTCTTTAAGGGCGAACGGCCGGCATCAGCCGGCTGGTATAGGCTACACCAGCCGGCTGACGCCGGCCGTTCGCCATCTACCTTCGACACCGGCGTGAGATACTTCTCATGGACAAACATCAGGTCGCGGCCATTCTGGATGAAATTGGCACGCTGCTGGAGTTGCAAGGCGAAAACGCCTTCAAGTGCAACGCCTATCACAACGGCGCACGCGCCATTGAGCAACTCGAAGAAGACCTCGGCACCGTCGTGCGCGAGGGACGCCTAGCCTCCGTACCCGGCATCGGCACGACGCTGCGCGAAAAAATCACCACCCTCGTCACGACCGAGAAACTGCCCTTCCACGATGAGCTGCGCAAGAAGACGCCGCCCGGGTTGCTCGACATGCTGCGCATCCAGGGGCTAGGGCCGAAGCGCGTCAAGCTGTTGTACGATCAACTCAAACTTGACACGCTCGATAAACTCGCGGAAGCCTGCGAGGAAGGGCGCGTGGCCAGCCTGAAGGGTTTCGGCGAAAAGACGCAACAGAAAATCATTGAGGGGATTCAGTTCCTTCGGCAGATGGGCCAGCGCGTGCGCATCGATCAAGCACTGCCGCTGGGAATGCGTCTCCTCGAAGCAATGCGCGAAGCGCCCGGCATCATTCGTATGGAACTGTGCGGCAGTCTGCGCCGACGACGCGAGACTATCAAGGATATCGATATTCTCATTAGTTCAGATGATCCCAAGCCGATCATGGAGCGCTTCGTATCGCTGCCGGGTGTGGAGCAGATCATCGCCCACGGGGAGACGAAGTCGAGCGTCATCGTTCGGGACGGCGGCCGCGTGCTGATGAACGCCGATTTGCGCATCGTGCGCGACGAGCAGTTTCCCTTCGCGCTGCACTACTTCACCGGCAGCAAGGAACACAACATTGCCATGCGTGTGCGTGCCCAGGAATACGGACTGAAACTCAACGAATACGAACTGGCCGGGGCGGATCAACGGGTGAATGCCCGTGATGAGGAAGGCATTTTCAAGGCGCTCGACCTAACGTACATTCCGCCGGAACTGCGCGAAAACACCGGCGAGATGGACGCCGCCGCCGATGGCGATTTGCCCAATCTCATTGAGGCGGACGACATCAAGGGCGTGTTCCACTGCCACACGACCTACAGCGACGGCGGCAACAGCGTTGAAGAAATGGCGTTGGCGGCCAAGAAACTCGGTTTGAAATACTTCGGATTGGGCGATCATTCGCAATCGTTGACCGTGGCCAACGGCCTGACTCCCGCGCGGGTGCGACAGCAACAGACGGAAATCGACGCCGTCAATCAGCGTCTCAAGGGCATTAAAATCTTCAAGGGCATCGAGTGCGATATTCTCGCCGACGGCAGCATGGATTTCGAGGATGACGTGTTGGCCACATTCGATTACGTGGTGGCGAGCGTCCACAGTCATTTTGCTCAGCCGCGCTCGGAGATGACGGCGCGTATCATCAAGGCCATTCGCAATCCGTATGTGACGATGCTGGGCCACGCCACCGGCCGCTTGCTGCTGAGGCGCGACGGCTATCAGGTGGACCTCGAAGCCGTGTTGCAAGCGGCGGCGGAAACCGGCACGATGATCGAGATCAACGCGCATCCGGCGCGGCTGGACATTGACTGGATTCATTGCAAACGCGCCAAGGTGCTGGGCGTAAAACTGGTCATCAATCCCGACGCGCATAGCACCGAAGATATTGCACTGTATCGCTACGGTGTGGATGTGGCGCGGCGCGGTTGGTTGGAAAAAGGTGATGTGTTCAACACGAAGTCCTTGGCAGAGGTGACGAAGGCGCTGGCGGCGCGCAAGGTAAAATGATCTAACCACAGAGGCACAGAGACACAGAGACACAGAGACACAGAGACACAGAGAAGAAATGACTTTTTCTTCTCTGTGTCTCTGTGCCTCTGTGGTTAAATCCTCATTTACACCACGCTGACGGGACCGTGATCGTCGCAGTGGTCGCCGTGCCGATGGTGCAGCCGGCCGTTGACCAAATAATCAAAATGGTCGCCGTGCGGCACTTTTTCATGACCGCAACCCTCGTGTTTGCAATGGCACGCGGTCGGAGCGCAGGCACCTGGATTGGTCGTGTTCACCGCCAGCACATGCTCGTCGTAATGGCCGTCGTGCTGCGCGTGCAGATGGCCGTCGTGCAGATAATCGACGTGGCCGTCGTGCTGAATGCGTGTGTGCCCGCAATGTTCGCTGTGAACGTGCTTGTGGTCGTCGTGGACATGATGGCTCATCGGATTCTCCTCCTCGGATAAAAGGTTGGAGACTTCATCGGCTCCCCGCACATCCCATCTTCATGCTAAATCCCGCAGCCTCGTCACGGCAAGTGATAACGTGGATTGGCTCGCAAATAGTTGTGGGCGCGGAGTTCTTCTTCGATGGCGAGAGGCCACCCTTGTCGGGGAAGGCTTGTCGCCTTGGGCCTGGAAAGAAATCTTCCAGGAGCGGAGGAGGTTGCGGATTGCTCGTCTCATTTCCGTAACCTATCCTTGGGACAACCGGCACGAATTGACTCTTCTTGCGCTTGTTGGCCATACTCCATCGGGAGAAATGAATCGGATGTCCCTGTCCTCACCCTGTTTGCCTGTCGTGATGCCTCCGACACCCACGCGCGCCGATCCGCCCATCACTCCTAGTAAACAGGGCCACGCCGAGGAGCAGACAACCGGGACCGCCCTGCGTCTGTTCATGGTCATCGCTGTGTACGCCATCCCCATCGTGGTATCGCTGCGGCCAGTGGCCTATCCAATCGTCGATCCCGATATCTGGTGGCATCTGCGTGTCGGCCAGTGGATCGTCGAGCATGACAGCGTGCCCGTCACCGACCCCTTCTCGCGCTACGGTCTCGATAAACCGTGGATCGCCTACAGCTGGCTCTATGAAGTGCTGGTCTTCCGTCTCCATGAAATGTTCGGTCTCGCGGGAATCGTGGCGTATCGCGTCGTCCTGGCCGTGGCGGTCGTGGCGGCGCTGCATCGCCTCATCGGCCGGCGCGAGCCGCGTTTTCTCGTTGCCACGGGACTGACGGCCGTGACCGCGCTCGCCGTGGCTCCGCTCTTGAGCGAACGGCCCTGGCTGTTCACCATTCTCTTCACCATCCTGACCGTCGATGTCCTTCTCGATCTCCGCGCCGGCCGAGCAACGCGCCTCGTGTGGTTGCTGCCCATCGTGTACGCGCTCTGGGCCAACGTACATATTCAGTTCGTCTACGGTCTTTTCCTGCTGGGGTTGGCATGTGTGGCCCCGCTCATTGATGCGCTCCTCGGTCGCTGGCGCGACGATTGCGGTGGCCCCACGCTGTCGTGGCGGATCGTCCTGTTGACGGGACTGTGCGCGCTCGCCACGCTGGTCAATCCCTATCACGAGCAGCTGTATCGGGTCGTGCTGGAATACGCCACGCAACCGGGGCCGTTCCGCTGTGTCAACGAATTGCGTGCTTTGGAATTCCGCGAGATGTGCGATTGGGTGATGCTGGTTCTCGGTGCCTGGGCCGTGTTCGCGCTGGGCAAACGTCAGCGTTTGAGCAGCTTCGAGACGCTGCTGCTGGTAAGCGCAGGCATTTTCGCCTTCCGCTCGCGGCGTGACTTGTGGTTCCTTGTCCTCGCCGCTGTGGCTATTCTGGCGACGCAAAACATCCGGCCGATCGTCGCATCGGCGCGTTTCGTCCTCACGCCGCGCCGCTGGGCGCTGGTGACGGTGGCACTGGCGGGCTTGATCGTGCTGATTGCCTGGAAACGCAATCTCTCAGCGGAGAACCTACAGCAAAAGGTGGCGGGCGTGTTCCCCGTGGAGGCTGTCGCCGCGATTGCCGAACACGGCTACGAAGGGCCGTTGTATAACGATTTCAACTGGGGTGGCTTCTTAATCTGGAATTTGCCGCAACTGCCGGTGGCTCTGGATGGTCGCACCAACTTGCACGGCGATGAACGCATCCTACGCATCGGTAATACCTGGGCGGCTGGCCCCGGTTGGCGCGACGACCCCGACCTCGCGACGGCCGGGGTCATCCTCGCCGATGTCCAGAGTCCTCTCGGTTGCGTACTCATCCTCGACGATCGTTTTCAACTCGTGTACGAGGATCCGATCGCTCGCGTTTTCATCCGCGCCCCGCTTCACGCGAGGAGTCGTTGACAATCGAGATGGCGAAATCGTCGTCTACACGACGTGACACGGATGCGGCACCTTCTCGGGGGAACGCTGCCGTCGTTCGTGAATCTCCTCGCGATCAACAACGACCGACGGCGGCGCGTCGATACCGATGCGAACATGATCGCCGCGCACGGACACGACGGTGACACGGATATTGTTGCCAATCACAATCTCTTCACCTGGCCGACGAGTTAACACCAACATGATTGCACCTCCTTGCAGCTGGTTCCAATCTCTCGCATGGTCCCGAATGTTGGACCCAACGAAACCATTCCAAAACAAAAAAAGCCTCCGCCGCATAGAGATGCGGAAGAGGCTGCCATAGCCTGTTCAAACTGCCCCTCACGGGCAATGGAGTTATTCTTAAGCAAACTATCTCCTAATGTCAAATGGATTTTTTTCCCGTTGTCAGTGGTTCAGAGCTTTGAAGGCGGAAGCTCTGCCGCATGAGCGAGCCGCAATCCCTGGAGCCTCCGCCTATCTCTTTCGATCTGCACAGTCCATGCGGACACATCGCTTGCAGGCTCGGCTCTCGGGAAGCATAATCCAGATGGGTTCATTCTTTCTTGTCCTCTTCAGAGAGCGAATATGTCCGGCGATTTCGTCGAGGTCCGCAGGAAGAGCAGGCGGCGCGTCGTTGTAGCAGTGGGTTTGCTATCCCTGCTTGCGGCCAGTCCACTGGTGTTGAACTTTGTCGAAAGAGTGCGCGACGCCTCGGATCGCGCTCACTGAACGCTGAAGCAACTGGCTCTGGCGATGCAAATTTACCAGGATAGCCACGGCCGGTTGCCTCCCGCCGTCGTGTACGGCAAAGACGGTCAGCCTCTCTACAGTTGGCGTGTGCTGATGTTGCCCTTTATCGAGCAACCGGAACTTTATAAGCAGTTCCATCTCGATGAACCGTGGGACAGTCCGCACAATGTGGAGCTGCTTGCGCGTATGCCGCAGACGTACGCGCCGCCTCCGAACAAGAAATCGCGGCTGCCAGCGTATCATACGGTTTGTCATGTCTTCGTTGGCAAAGGGACGGCCTTCGAGGGGAAAGAGGGACTGCGACTGCCCGCCGATTTCCCGGATGGGACATCGAACACGATCCTGCTTGTAGAAGCTGGCCCGCCGGTGCCGTGGACGAAGCCGGAAGACATAATTTACGATCCAGATAGCCCACTACATCCTCTCGACTGTCTTTTTCACGATGGCTTCCGGCTCGCTGTCGCCGATGGTTCGGTTCGATTTATCCGCCAGGACATCGACGCAGCGTCGTTGCGAGCCGCCGTCACCCGCAACGGCAACGAAACAATGGGGCCGGACTGGTGAGAACCAGCCTTGCTTACTTTCACGGCGTCGTCTCCCGCAGACCTTGCAGCAAACCCCAGGAATAACTTTTCTTGAGGTCTACGGTATCGCGCAGCTGCGCGGTGAAGTCGGTTCGCGCCGCGCCCTGGTATCCTTCGATCAAGTTGAATCCGAAGGTGTTGATGCTGAACAACGCTTTCGGCCTGTGGCAGCCTTTGCAATCCAACAGGATAGGTCGCGGCTGGGGCAACTCCTTTCCGGCGAACGGATCTCCCCGACTATAATCGCCGCCAAAGCCAAAATAGTGGCCATCGTCGGGACCAATGGGACGAAGGCCGCCGTGGCCGGACAGCAACCCGGTGCGATCGAGCGTGAATTCAAAGAAATGTTGCTCGTCGCCCTTCGGAAAGATGCGGAACTGCACGTTCTCCGTCACCGGCGTCGCTTGCAACCTGCCCAGGTCGTCCGGAAGCAACATCCGCCGCACGAGTGCCATTTGTGTGCCATTGGGCAACGGAGGAAAATCCTTGTCGGGACAGGGCGGCGGCGGTAGACGGTCGATGTAGTCTTCGGTGGCCTTGCGACCGCCCGGCAAACGTAGGAAGCTGAGGAAAATCGCTTTGCCTTCCACGAACTTGGCGTGCGCCGGCGCGGCTAATCCCGTGCCTCGCCCTCGATCCGGACGACTGACGAGAACCCAGTCGCCTTTGCCGTCCACACGAAGATCCGCCGGCAAATAGGATTTTTTCGGATTTTTCGGATCGAATTTCGTTGGGAACGCAGCGCTCTTGACTGCGACCGCGTAATTGTCCGGCAGCGTTTTCAGCCGCGTCGCGGACTGTTCCAGACGGCGCATCACCTGCGCTAGCCGTTTTTGGACCGCCCGCCGTTGCGGTTGTTTGTCTTCGATGGGATCGTCGTTCCAGCCGAAGGAAGGCGTTTCCGCCAACTTGTCGAAGACATACCACAGATCGCGCTGGAGTATGGCTCGCTTGAGCGAATCCTTGATTCGCTCGTCGTCTTTGCTCCGTAAGAAGGCATCGAGAGTTTTGAGAGTACGATCGTGCGAAGGCCCTTCGATCAAGAATGGCCCCTGACGGCCGAAGGGAGCATCCGGGCCTTGATGGATGTATGTGCGGCCTTTCCCCACCTGGCGGACATAGAAGAGTTGATGCAGATGGTTCCAGGGATGGGCGGGATCGATGTCAAACAGTTTCTCCGCCGCCTGGTCCTTCGCTTCACCGTCTTTCGGCGGCGCGCTGCCGGCGGATAGCAAGCCCAGCACGGCAAGGCAAATCATCGCCGCTGCCGGATACAGTCTCGATCGATTCATGTCGGAAACCTCCCTTGCGATGGCGAGATCGATTGTGCGGCCCAGCTTGCTAAAGAATAAAAAGAGACATTGCCCAGATCAAATTGTTTATGATTGAATCCATCAACTGATTTCTTGTTTTTGGGGAG
>DATNCY010000171.1:0-9026 GCA_035553375.1 Gemmataceae bacterium | reverse complement strand
TTCTTAGACATGACCCTACGGCGCTGGTTCTGTGGCATAGTCGCCGGTTGCTTGCTCCTCGGAGCGAGCGTCTGGGGTTGGCACCACTTTCAGCCCCCTCCGGTTCCGCTTGAGTCGCCGCCTTGGTTCGTGGACATTACGACCGCATCCGGCATCGATTTCACGCACGACGCGGGGCCAACCGGCACTTACTTTAAGCCGCAAATCATCGGTTCGGGAGCGGCTCTGTTCGACTTCGACGGCGATGACCGGCTGGACATTCTCCTGCTCAATAACGGCGGTCCTAAAGGCCAGCCAAACCGGCTGTTCAAGCAGCAACGCGATGGCACGTTCCAGGACTTGAGCACCGGTTCGGGACTGAACATTGCCGGACATAATATGGGCGTGGCGATTGGGGATGTCAACAACGATGGCTTTCCCGATGTACTCGTCACGCAATATGGCGGTATCAAGCTATTCCTCAATAACCGCAACGGCACGTTCACCGATGTCACGCATGAGGCTGGCCTGGAGTATTCTCGCTGGGGAACCTCGGCCGCCTTCGTGGATTACGACCGCGACGGCTGGCTCGATCTCGTTGTTGTCAACTACGTCGCTTACGATCCCTCGGTGCCTTGCCGACTCTTTGACGGCGCACTCGATTTTTGCCATCCCCGGAGCTTTCCCAGCGTCCCCGCTAACCTTTATCACAACCTCGGTCGTACCGACGGCGGCAAGCCGCCAAGGGTTCGCTTTCAGGACGTAACCCGATCGTCGGGGTTTGAAAGCGCGAGTGGTCCGGCGCTCGGCGTGCTGTGCGCCGACTTCGATGGCGATGGTTGGCCGGACATCTTCGTGGCCAACGATGGCAAACCCAATCACTTGTGGATTAATCAGAAGAACGGCGTTTTCAAGGAGGAGGCTCTCGCGCGCGGTATCGCTTTCAACGCGATGGGACAGGCGGAAGCGAACATGGGCGTTGCGATGGGCGACGTGGACGGCGACGGCTTCTTCGACTTGCTCGTGACCCATCTGACCACCGAGACGAACACGCTATGGAAACAGGGTCCGCGCGGCCTGTTTTCCGATCGAACCGTGGCGACCGGCATCGCGCGACCGATTCAGCGCGGCACGGGGTTTGGGACGGTCTTGGCGGATTTCAACCAAGACGGCTTTCCCGACTTGGCGGTCGTGAATGGCCGCGTCTCACGGTCTCCGACCGTCCCCCTCGGCAGCGACTTCTGGGCGGTGTATGCGCAACGCAATCAGCTATTCGCCAACGATGGCACGGGGAATTTCCGCGATCGTTCGCTTCTTGATCCGGCATTCTGTGGCACGCCTGCCGTGTGGCGTGGGCTGGCCTATGGAGACCTCAACGACGATGGCGCGCTGGATCTGTTGGCGACCAGCGCAGGAGGTCGCGCTCGCTTGTTCCGTAATGTCGCTCCAGATCGCGGACATTGGCTGCTCGTCCAAGCCATCGATCCCGCGCACGGAGGCCGACCGGCCTACGGCGCCGAGGTGCGCGTCGAGGCGGGGCAGCGGAAGTGGCTCGGTTGGATCAATCCCGGCTCCAGCTATCTCTGTAGCAATGATCCCCGCGCACACTTCGGCCTGGGTTCGGTCGAGCATATCGACGCCATCCAGGTACGCTGGCCGGACGGCTCCGAAGAGCGCTTCCGCGAAACACGCATCGACACGATGGTCAAGCTGGTTAAGGGCAAAGGGATGATCCCATGACCACAACGACGAACCAACCACGGAATCCCTATCGCGCCGGCCGCTATCGTCTGCTGATTGTGTTGTCCGTTCTCCTGATCGTCCTCCTGGCCGGGGGCGCTGTGTGGTGGTTGACGCGGCAGGAGCCGATCCCAGAGCCGCCTTCCATTTCTCTGACCGGAATGGATCCCGCCGTCGCTCGCTCCATCGAACAGGCGCGCACGCAGGTGAAGGAGTCGCCGCGCTCCGGCACGGTTTGGGGACGTTTCGGCATGGTCCTGGGAGCGCACGGGATGCGTCCCGAGGCGATTCGCTGTTTCGCGTTGGCGGAGCGGCTCGAACCGGCGGAGGCGCGCTGGCCCTATTTTCGCGGAGTGGCGCTTCAACTGGACGGCTCCGACGCCGAGGCGATCGCTCCCTTGCGCCGTGCCGTTCAGCTATGCCCCCGCACACCGGATGCCCCTCGCCTTCGTCTTGCCCAGACGCTTCTGAAGGAAGACCAGTGGGACGAGGCCGAGAAAAACTTCCGCGAGTTATTGGCTCAAAATCCCAGCCATCCGCAGGCCCATCTTGGGCTGGCGCGTCTCGCGCTGGCCCGCAGCGACCTAGAGGCGGCGCACAACTCCCTGCTCCCGTGCCTCGATAATCCAGCCAGCCGCAAAGCCGCGCACCAATTTCTGGCTGAGATCGAACAGCGTCGGGGCAAACCAGAGGCGGCGCGGCAGGCGCTGAATCAAGCGGCGGCGCTGCCTCCCGATGCGCCCTGGCCCGATCCGTTCCAGAACGAAATTGAAATGATGAAAATGGATCGTCCAACGCGGATTCGCCATGCCTTGGAAATGCTCCGCCGAGGGAAGGGCGAAGAGGCGGACTCTCTCCTTGAGCAACTTGAACGCGATCACCCAGGAACGTACCCACTTCTGGAGGGACGCCGTCGCCTGGATGCCAAGAATTTCAAGGCGGCAGAACAGGCTCTCCGCGAGGCGGTGCGGTTGGCGCCGGATTTTGCTCAGGCTCACTACTGGCTGGGCATCGCTCTGTTCGAGCAGAAAGATGCGAAGAACGCAGTCGCCAGTTTCCGCGAAGCCGTGCGATTGCAACCTCGTCAGGTGTCGGCCTACGAGCGTCTCGGCCAGTGTTTGGAAGATTTGGGCGAACGAACCGGCGCTATCGATGCCCTGCGCATCGCGGCAAATCTCCAGCCCCAGAAAGCGGAGGTCCAGCGTCGCCTCGGAATCTTGCTGGCCGAGGAAGGTCGAGACCCCGAAGCCCTCGAGCATCTTCGGCGCGCCCTGTCCTTGGATCCTAATGACCGGAAATCTCAAGAATGGGTTGACCGTATCAAAAAACGCCGAGCGGAGAGTAAGAAGCTGTAACAGAATAATGTGGCGGCACGTCTTCAACGTGCCGAATGTGGCGGTACGTCTTCAACGTACCGCCACATTCGGTTAGTGTCTCTAAGCGAACGAACCGCTAAGGATCGACGGCGAAATAACTTCCCGCCGCTTGCGGCTTAGCGTTCTTCATGCTAAGCCGCAAGCGGCCCAAACCGAGAAGTTATTTCGCCATCAATCCTTAGCCACCAAATTCATAAGCTTTCAATGTCTCGATGGCTCGTTGAGCCAGCTGCCTCAACCCCTCTCTAGCAAGCGTGGGGAAGCATTATGAGGTAAATTCTGAAATTCTCACTCTCTTTCTTGACATCCGCTTTGAACACGGTTAGCCTTCACGGTGGGTCTTTTTTCCTTTTCACGAGGTGCCACAGATGAGAATGGTTCATTATTACAAACGTCTGCGCGGGTTCACGCTGATTGAGCTTTTGGTGGTGATCGCTATCATCGCCATCCTCATCGGCCTGCTCTTGCCAGCCGTGCAGAAAGTCCGCGAGGCCGCTGCACGCACACAGTGCGTCAACAACCTCAAGCAGATCGGTCTGGCCTTCCAGAATCACCACGATACGATGAGCTTTTTCCCCTGCGGTGGCTGGAATAGTAATAATGTCGCTGTTAGCAACGGCATGCCGATCACCGGTCTCAACCAGTCAGCCAGTTGGGCCTACCAAATCCTGCCGTATATAGAACAACAGAACACCTATAACTTGGGAAGCGCCGGGAACTCTGCTGCGGGACAAATCCCGATCAAGGCCTACTTTTGCCCCTCGCGGCGCGGGCCGTCGCTCATCAGCAATACGTGGGGGGGGATGGATTATGAGGCTTCCCATCCTTTCAACGCTAATCTAACGGGAACCAGCGTCAATTATCATGGCCCGGTTGTTCCCGCCTCCAACCAAGGCTGGGGCTTTGGCACGGTCACGATCCCCACCATTTCGGACGGCACCAGCAACACCCTGGCGGTCGGCGAGAAGAACCTCTGTCTGTCCACGCTGAATACGGGGCAAGACCTCTGCGATAACCAGGGATATTGCTGGGGGTATGACTTCGGCGGCTATGGCAACTACGACAACACGATGGGGAACCCTGTTTATCAGCCACAATTGGACTTGAAAAGCGGAAATTGCGTCAACGGGAACTCAGGCTCGCACGGTTTCGGTTCCTCTCACATCAGCAAATTCAACGCGGTCTTCTGTGACGGTTCCGTGCAGAACATTAGCTATAGTGTGCCCTTGACCGTCTTCCAGGCATTGTGCGCCACCAACGACGGGTTGCCGATCCAGTCGGGCAGCTACTGATTCTTCCGATTGTGGGTAGGTGCGGCGTTCCTACCGCACCTACTATTCCGTTCAGACTCCCCTCTTTTTCTCTGGCTTTTACTCCATCATGTAAGTTTGTCACTGCTCTCGGCGAGCGGGGTGTTTACGCAACCCCGCTCACCTTAGTCTATCTTTCAAGACGATGCAATAAACCGTCTGCGACGAAGAGTGATCCGAATTAGCGTGCAAGCTCCTCTCCTTTTTGCTACCATCGTGAGTCTGACACGGCATAGGACTTGCTGCCAAGGAGTGGAGACGCCGCCGTGATTTATTCCAGGATAACATTGAACTTCAGAGAGGCTTTCAGGAGATTCAAGACCTTGTTTCTCTCTCTGATGAGGTGCAACAATGCTCTTTCCATCGCGAACGGGACCGCGCTCGAATGACCCTCGTAAAAACAGGGACGGCCATCAGCAATTTCGCCCCATGCTGGAAGTGTTGGAAGATCGCATCACGCCGTCCAACGTCGCCACGGTTCCTCCTCCGACCAACGCGGCTCCAGACAACTCACCCGCCGTTGTCGCGCCCGTCACGCAATCCAATACGCAATCGCAGAACCAACTGACGTTCATCTTCTCGCCCGCTCGTCTCATTTACACGGCCGGCACGACTTCCGTGAACATCGCGGTGACAATCACCGACCCGACGACCGGCGCGCCCGTCAGCGGCGGAACGGTGACATTCACCGTTACTGATACGAACGGTAACACGGTAGGCACTCCCGTCACGGTCAACGTGCCCTCCGCTGGGCAGGAGCCTTCCCCGACCACCGACCCCATATCCACCTCCTACACTCTCCCATCCAACTTGCCGGCCAACAAGTACACCGTTACGGCTGTTTACCACCAGAGCGACAGTCCGTTCGATGGTTCCCAGGGGAGTGAGATTTTGACCCTCGTCCTGCCCCCTGCTCCGGCACAACAGATAGGGCAGCCTCATACGCAATCGCTTGCACGTACCCAAGCAGCAGATCCCCCTGCGCTCTCGCTCCAGCAAGCGGCGCTCACGCTGTACCTTGATGGCATCACTCGAGCCTGGGATACGTTCTTCCATCGGCCCGTGGACGCGGTGCAAGCGAGTATCGACGCCGCTCTACCCTATGCCGGACCGTGGGGGGCGTTCTTCGAGTTGGCAGGCGAGGCCGCGTTTTATCAGGCGAATCACGGCAAGACGACATAAACCTTTTAGCCAGCCCGCAGCGCCAGCAAGGGAGTCTTTGTCAGCCCGCAGCGCCAGCAAAGGACTTCCCTTGCTGGCGCTGCGGGCTGGCAATTCCAGGCTCGAAAGAGCCATTGGCTCAGTGATGGCACAGGGAGAGCCACTCGCGGCCGCTGCCCGCCAGCAATTCGTCGGCGCACGCGGGACCGGCCGAACCGGGGGCGTACTCATGTGGCGACGAGTCCGGCCGACCCGCTGCCACAATCAGCGGGTCCATGATCTCCCAGGCGCGTTCAATCTCATCGTTCCGCATGAAGAGCGCGGCGTCGCCTTGCAGGGCGTCGAACAGCAACCGTTCATACGCTTCGGGGATGGCGTTGGTGCCGTAGGCATCGCGGAAATGAAACTCCAGGTTCGCGGGCCGCAGCGCCATCTCCTCTCGATCCGGCACCTTGCTCTGAAACGTAACGTGGATGCCCTCGTCGGGTTGGATGCACATCGATAGCCGATTGCATTGCAAGGTGGTGCCCGGCGGCAGGGCGAACATGAGATGCGGCGGACAACGGAACTGAATGATGACTTCGCTGAAACGCTGCTTCAGCGCCTTACCGGATCGCAAAAAGAATGGTACACCGTTCCAGCGCCAGTTGTCGATGAACAATTCGATGGCGGCAAAGGTCGGCGTATGCGAGTCGGCCGGCACGCCGCGCTCGCCGCGATAGCCGGCGTACTGGCCGCTCACCACATGCCGCGCCGCCTCGTCCGGCGTATAAACGGGGATCGCTTCGAGTACCTTCAGTTTCTCATTGCGCAGCGTGTCGGCGGTGTAGCGCGACGGCGCTTCCATCGCCACCAGCGTCAGTAGTTGCAAAAGATGGTTCTGGAACATGTCCCGCAGCACGCCCGCCTTGTCGTAATAATCGCCGCGTCCCTCGACCTGCACGCTTTCGGCGACGGTGATCTGCACATGATCGATGAAGTTGTGGTTCCATAACGGCTCAAACAGTGTGTTGGCGAAGCGGAAAACGAGGATGTTCTGCACGGTCTCCTTGCCGAGATAGTGGTCGATGCGATAGAGCTGATCCTCGCGGAACTCGCCGCGCAGGAGTTGGTTGAGGGCGCGGGCGGAAGCGAGATCGTGGCCGAACGGTTTCTCGATGATAAGGCGACGCCAGCCCTCCGGCTTGGTTTCGCGGTTCATGCCCGACGCGCCCAGTTGTTTGACAATGGCGGGCGCCAGGTCGGGACTGACGGCGAGATAGTATAGACGCCGCGCCGCGTCGGCAGTCGATCCTTCCGTATTCTGAAACCACGTCTGCAAAGGCTCAAGGCCGCCCGCCTTGCCGGCATCGGCGGCGACATAGAACACACGCCGGGCGAAGTCGTTCCAACTCGCTTCCCCAAAGCCTGACCCGGCGAAGCGCCGCGTACTTTCCTTGAGCTTGTCCCGAAAAGCCTCATCGCTGAAGGGCGTGCGCGAGACGCCGACGATGCGCAGTTCGTCCGGCAGGCGGTGCTTGCCGGCCAGCCGGTATAATGACGGAATCAACTTGCGAGCCGTCAAATCGCCCGAAGCGCCGAAGATGACCAGGGTGAGCGGCGTCTTGTCCATGGGATGGCCTCCTCGCGGGTTTCGTTCTTGTGTGTTGTCCGTCGTCCTCTGTACTTTGTACGTATGTGGAAACAACTCTTCCGCCCCTCCATCTTGATCGCCTTGTCGGCGGCGGTCGTTGTGGGGGCCCTCATCGTTGTATTCCAGGGACCGCCGCCGCAGGGCCGGCCCGTGCCGTTGCCGGTTACTTCGGACGAGGTCGAAATCGTCTGGCTGTACACGGCTACTAACGCGGCTTCCTGGGAGCGTTTCGTCACGGCGATACGGCGGACGGCTGAACGTCTGCAACGCAGTCATCCTGGTCTGCAAGCGGATGTCAACGCCGCCTTTCCCCAGCAGACGACGGCGGTGCCGCAAGCGTCGCTTTCTTGGCCCGGCCCAGGACCGCGTTTCGTCTTTCGCTGGTACAAGTTGACGAGCGACTGGAAGACGCGTGATTGGGTCGAGGCGCTGCTCAAGCGTCAGCCGCCACCCCTGGCAATCATCGGCGGCAGTTCCAGCGATAGCGCCCGCGAGTTGGCTCTGCACCTCAAGCAGTTCGCCGACAAACTACCGGAAGCGGATCGTCCTTTGTTGCTGCTGACCCAGGCCACGGCCGATCGCGTCGCGGCCTCCCCGGAGAGCCGCTTGCGGCTTAGTGCTAAGCCGCCAGCGGCTGAGAAGGGCGTGCGCTTGACGCACCTCTATCCGGGACGCACCTTTCGCTTCTGCTTCACCAACCGGCAGATGGCCACGGCGGTCACCGATTTCATCTGGTGGCAACAAGACCTGCGCCCCGATTCCGACCCCGTCTACATGACGCAGTGGGACGATGATTCCTACTCGCGCGATCTTGTCAGCGCCTTCTGGGATTCCTTAAATCTTTTAATGGTGAAATCGGTGGCGAATTATTGGGGCTGGCTGTCCGGCAGCGCCGCCAGCGGCCTGTGGCCGCCTTTGAACCCTTTTGGCAGCGGCATTTTTCCCGCGGATCGGCTTCCCCTCAATCCTCTGAATCCTTCCGAGCCGGGCAGCGGCTTCTACCTGGCAATCCCCCCGACGCCGCAGGTCATCGACTCCAGCGTTGGCGGCTATGCCACGCCGAACCGCTACGAAGCCAAAGTCGCCCGCGACTTGCTCGATCTCCTCCAGAACCAGCAGCAACCGCAGAAACGCCCGTTGCTGATTCTCACCGGCCAGTCCCAGCCGTCGCGCCGTTTCCTGCGTGCCCTTCTCCGCGCGGTACCCGATCTGGCCGGCCGTTTTGTTGTCGCCAGCGGCGACGCCATCTCCTTCAACACGGTCTACCGCGACCGGGAGATTGCCTGGGACATCCAGGATCTCCCCTTCCCGCTGGTGTTTTTCTGTCATCGCAACCCAATCGATCCGGGCGCCGGCTTTCGCCCCGAGGCAGTCCGGGAGGCTCAAGTGGCCCAGGACGATCCCAACGACACGGCCACGACGGGAACCGAAGACGTGCTGTTGTATGCGGACATCGTGGAAGCGCTGGTACAAGCCGTCGCGCCGCCGGACGGACAGCCCTGCGCCGACGCCGCCGAGTTGGCCCAACGTCTCGCCCAGGCCCGTCTCTTCGAGGACCGCATTGTTCTGGAACACAAGGGCATCCCGCTATTCGGCAAGGATGGTCAACGTCTGAGCGGCACCGGTGAACACGTCGTCTGTCTACGGCCGACCTTCAATGATTTCCGCGACCGCCTCTTACCGGAAGCGACCATCGAAGTCTGGGAGTGGCGGCGGCGCAATTGGAGTGGCGGCGAACGCGGGCAGCACTGGCAGCGCTGCGGCGAACCCTTGCACGTTTCGTACAGCGATGCGCCCAAGGAAGGAGGCGGGCATGGCGAACGCTGA
>DATNCY010000170.1:0-10876 GCA_035553375.1 Gemmataceae bacterium | reverse complement strand
GCACCGACGAGCAGACCGCCATTGCTGCCGCCCTGGATGGCGAGTTTGTCGGAGCGCGTGTATTTGTTATCGATGAGCCACTGCGCCGCCGCGATGAAATCATCGAAGACATTCTGCTTGCGCAGCTTCGTGCCGGCCTCGTGCCATTCCTTGCCGTATTCGCCGCCGCCGCGCAAGTTGGCCTGCACGTAGATGCCGCCCAGTTCCAGCCAGGCCATGCGTGTGATCGAGAAAGACGGCGTTAACGGAATGTTGAAACCGCCGTAGCCGTATAGCAGCGTTGGATGCGAACCGTCCAGCTTGATGCCCTTCTTCGCCGTGATGAACATCGGCACTTTCGTGCCGTCCTTGCTCGTGTAGAAAACCTGCTTGACCTCGTAAGCATCAGTATCGCCTTTCACGTTCGCTCGGCGGATCAGCTTACTTTTGCCGGTGATGAGATCGTAGCGATAGATGCTCGGCGGCGTGGCGAAGCTCGAAAATGCATAGAACGTCTCGGTGTCGGTGCGCCGGCCGCCGAAACCGCTGGCCGTGCCGATGCCGGGGAACTCGACCTCGCGGACAAAGGTTCCGTCCATTGTGTGCAGCTTGATCTGCGTGCGCGCGTCCTTGAGATAATGGGTGACAAACAGATTGCCGACGAGACCGACGCCGGTGAGGTTCTCTTTCGCTTCGGGGATGATTTCTTTCCAGTTCGCCCGCGCCGGCTTGCGCGTATCGATGGCGATAAGCCGGCCTTTGGGAGCTTTAAGATCGGTTTTGAAATAGAAAATCGGCCCATCATTGCCGGCGAAACTGTATTCGTTGTCGAAATCCTCGATAAGATCGACCGGCATGGCATAGGGTTCGCCAAGATCCTTGTAGGTGATGCGATACTGGTGATTGGTGCCCTTCCAGATGGTGAGGAGGAGATAACGCCCATCCTCGGTGACGTTGGTTTGGAAGCCCCAATCGGGATGGTCGGGACGGCGATAGACCAGCACATCCTCGCTCTGCGGCGTGCCGACGCGATGATAATAAACTTTCTGATTGAGCGTGACTTTCTGAAACGTCTCGCCGGACTTCGGCTCCTCGAAACGACTGTAGAAGAAGCCCTTGCTATCGGCGGTCCACGATGCGCCGCTGTATTTCAGCCACTTCAATTCATCGGATAATACCTTGCCGGTGGCGACATCCATGACGTGCCAGGTCTGCCAGTCGGAGCCAGCCTCGGCGACGCCGTAAGCCAGATATTTACCATCCTCGCTGATTTCCAGCCCCGCCAGCGCGACCGTGCCATCTTTCGACCATTTGTTGGGATCGAGCAGGACACGCGCCGTGCCATCGAGCGATTCGAGCGTGTACAACACGGATTGATTCTGAAGTCCGTCATTCTTGGTGTAGAAATAGTGCCCGCCGGCCTTGAAGGGCGCGGAATAGCGTTCATAGTTCCACAGTTCGGTCAGGCGTTTGTGAATCGCTTCGCGTTGGGGGATGGCGTGCAGATAGGCGAACGTAAGCTTGTTCTGCTCGGCGACCCAGGCGGCCACGTCGGGCGACTTGCGCACGTCGTCTTCCAGCCAGCGATAGGGGTCGGCGACCTTGGTGCCGTGGTAGTCGTCGGTATGCTTGACGCGGCGCGTTTTCGGATAGGACAGCGTCGGCTCACCTGCCATGAGAGTCGTCATGCTAACGAATATACTCGCGAAGAATAGGACGCCCCAGGATTTCCGCAGCATGAGAAGCTCCTTTTCGATGGGACGGTATCAACTGAAGATTGAATGTAGCAACTGCTTTCGTCGCGGACCACAGTGAAGTAGGTGCGGGATACCCCATACGCATCAAGTTGAGGGGCGAAGCCTCTTGCTCCCCTCTCCCCCGTACTCGGGGGAGAGGTTGGGGGTGAGGGGGAGAAGACGCCCCCTCACCCCCAACCCCTCTCCCCCGAGTACGGGGAGAGGGAGCCGAATACAACCGGCTTAACTGGATGCATAGGGGGCGGGGTGCCCCCGCCCTCCCATCAGCAGACGTCGGTGCGAAATTTGCGGCTTTTTCTTGCTACCGTTGCTCCGCTCGCGCGGTTAATATCACGATCACTCGCCTCGCACCTCGTTCCGTTGTTTCGTGGGGAGGTTCTCATGCAAGCCGAACATCGTTGGCGTCCGCTCCGCTGGCTGCCGTGGTTGGCTGTCTGCGCCGTCTGCCTGTACCTGGCCACGCCGTCGCTCACGCAGTCGAAACGCGACGACGCCCCAGCCAAAAAAGCACCCGCGCCGCCTGCCGCCGCCAGTTCCAGCTACGATCAGGTGACACCCGCTCTGCTCGGTCAGGTGACGTTCGCGGACATGATGGCCAAGGACAAAGCCGGCAAGGACGCCGTCATGGCGCGCCAGCGCAAACTGCTGGAAAAACGCTATGATCTGCAAGCACACCCCGACAAAAAGGTGAAGATGTCACGCGGCAAACCGATCCCCGTCGGTCCGGCGACCCGTCTTCCCGAAGGCATGACCTGGGAGCAACTCGCCGCGCTCTCACCCAAGGAAATCCGCGACAAGAATCGCTTCCCACAAGGGTTTTTGCCGCTGCCGCATCCGCATCACGAGGTCGGCGGTATGGTCTTCCCGCAAATGGAAATCAAGCAATTGGCGCGACTGCAACGCTTCGATCTCGATTTCGATTTGCCCGAGCATTTTCTCCCGGAGTTCCCGCCAGCCATCTTTCTGACCACCCGCCTCGACCTCGGCGATGTCTCGCAGGGCAAAGTGGTCACGGTCGATAATTTTCAGGAGATTTTCCAGGGCATCCTGAACGCGAAGGATCTGGAAGGCGTTCGCTTGCTCGTCACGCAGTTTCCGCAACAGCAGTTCAACGCCACGGCGGATCGCAAGACGGATCAGGCCATCGGCAAGCAGGGCGTCACCTGCTTCGATTGCCACGTCAACGGCCACACGTCCGCCGCGACGCATCTGGTCGGCGACATCCGCCCGCAATCGCACCGTCGTCGTCTCGATACGCCGTCGCTGCGCGGCGTCCACATTCAGCGCTTGTTCGGCTCGCAGCGGGCGCTCAAGACCATCGAGGATTTCACGGAGTTCGAGCAGCGGGCCGCCTACTTCGATGGCGATCAAGTGTCGGCCGTGGCCAAGGGCATCAATCCGCTGGAGCGCGGCGGCCAAGTGCATTTCATGTCCGAGTTTCAGGAATTGCTCGCCTTCCCGCCGGCTCCCGGACTTGGCATCGACGGCAAGCTCAATCCGAAAAAGTTTAACGCCGACTCCGAGGAGATGAAGGGGCAGAAACTATTCTTTGGCAAGGCCCAGTGCGGCAGTTGTCATCCGGCCCCTTATTACACTGACAACAGTATGCACGACTTGCAGGTCGAACGCTTCTACAAAGAGCAGAAGCATAACGGTCTGATTGCCAGCACGCAGGGACCGATCAAGACGTTTCCGCTGCGCGGCATCAAGGAATCGCCGCCGTATTTCCACGATGGCCGCTTGCTGACGCTGGAAGATACCGTCGAGTTTTTCAACCTGATCTTGGAGACGAAACTATCGTCCGAGGAGAAGAAGCAACTGGTCGCGTTCATGCGGCAGTTGTGAGTTGTCCGTTTGGCCGCTTGCGGCTTAGCGCTAAGCCGCAAGCGGCCCGGAGGAGAACATCCCATGAACCCCACCGAGCCGATGCTCTTAACCGAGGTGCGTGAAGAAGTAATGCACCTCACGCTGAATCGCCCTGAGAAACGCAACGCCTTATCACATGAATTGTTGTTGCAGTTGGGCGCGGCCCTGGATGCCGTCGCCGCCAAGGACCGCGTGCGTGTTGTGGTGTTGGCGGCGCGGGGTTCCGCCTTCAGCGCCGGCCACGACTTGAGCGAGATGGTGGGTTGCACGAAGGATGCTTACGGCGAACTGTTCGCGCTTTGCTCGCGTGTGATGCGGCAATTCCGCGCGCTGCCGCAACCGGTGATCGCGCGTGTGCAAGGATTGGCGACGGCGGCCGGCTGCCAACTCGTCGCCGCCTGCGATTTAGCCGTCGCCGCCGATAACGCCACCTTCGCCACGCCCGGCGTGAAAATCGGTCTGTTCTGCACGACGCCGATGGTGCCGTTGGTGCGTGCCATTCCGCCGCGTGCCGCCCTGGAAATGCTGCTGACCGGCAAGGCGATTTCGGCCCAGCAAGCGCTTGCCTGGGGATTGGTCAATCGTGTCGTCTCAGCCGGCGAACTGGATACCGTCGTCAAGGAATTCACCGACGCGATCCGAGCATCGAGTCCCTTGACGGTGCGCATCGGCAAGCAAGCGTTCTACGATCAGTTGGCCCTCGATGAAGCGAGTGCCTACGAGCGGGCCACGTCGGTGATGACGGACAATGCCGTGTGTCACGACGCGCAGGAGGGAATGAGCGCGTTTCTGGGCAAACGCCGTCCGACCTGGACGGGCGATTGACGATCGTAGCTTACTTTTCAGGCGCAGCAATTTTCTCCAGCGCCGGAATACGTTTCTTCGCCTCACGGCCAGGGGCGGTATCAGGTCCATCGCTCAAAATCTGCTGCCAAAGTCGGATGGCCTGGCGCGCCGCCTCCGGCCGCTCCTTGGCGTACTGAGGAGGTAACTCGCCAGAGGCATAGGCATCGAGCGCGTGAGCTTGCGCGAGCAGGAAACGACGCTGTTCCGCGAGATCGTCCGCCTCCCACGGCCGTTCCGTGCGGGCCTCGTATTCCAGAAGGATTTTTTTCGCATCCGCACCCACCGGCAGATCCGGCCAGCGCTGCATGCAGCCTTGTAGTTGCATCAGTCCGGAATAAAGCGTTTCGCGTTGTTCCAATCGCTTCTTCGCCTCGGTGAACAGCGCCTTGGCCTGCCCCGCACGGCTGGGCACGGCATCCCCCGCCATGCGTGACGCTGGATAACGCTTCGTTTCTTCCTTCCGATGGCCCGCCCGGTCATCGAGCCAGCGAATCGCTTCGCCCAAGGTCTTTTCGGAAGGAATGGCATGTCCCATACCAGGCTGCACCCAGACGCGCGCCGTCACGCCCACCTCCTTGAGCATCGGACCACGCAGGCGTTCGACCTCACAGCGATTGAAGTCTTTCTCTCCCGTCAACAAGGCGACATGGAGACGATCGATCGCGCGCTGTCGCAACCAGGATTCTTTGCGTAAATCACCGCTGGCGCAAATCGGCATCACGCCGCCGAAGTATTCCGGCAGCGCGAAGGCGATCGCACAGGCGATTCGGCCGCCTCCCGAAAAGCCGGCCAAATAGGTGCGGTCGGGATCGAGGGGATAATTCCGACGAAGATCGTCGAGTACATCGAGAACGATGCGTACGCGCTTTTTGGAGGGACAATCGTTGCCGGCACCGCGCGGCGCGGCGAACAGGATGCCGCGTTGCTTGCACACCTTCTCGAATCGTTTCCACTCGGTCGGCTCATTTCCAGGGGAGATAAAAAGGATCACGGGCAGCCGTTTCTTGGCCTCGCGCCGCGGCACGTACAATTCATACGCTTGCTGTTTGGAATCGTACTTGCCGAGCCAGTCAGCGGGAGGTGTTGTCAAGCTGCGATTGGCTAGGGCGAACGTCCAATCGATGCGTGTCGGCGCGCCGACGACGATCTTGGCGTGATAACCGGGCGGCGATGCAGCTGCCGAAAGGTGATCTATCGGGACCACGGCAATAATGACAATAAAGAGAACGATTGTGGCTTTCATGTGTGCGTCTCTTGGATCGAGGTGTCCGCCTGGTGTCTCCGCGCAGGTTCCAACGAACCAGCTTACTCCGATACCGTCTTACATGTACAGGCATAAGCGGTGCTTCGAGGCACCAACTTTTTGACGACAAGCCTGGAGCGCCAGCGACGGGACAGCGCAACCCGTCGCTGGCGCTCCAGGCTTGTATGTCATTCTGTTCGTGCCTTCGTAAGCGGAGGGACGTAGCATAACAGGGAGATTCCATCGCCAGGAGGTCGCACGTCATGTCAACATTTTATCACCGCTTGATTTCAGCGTTCGCCTTGACGTTGGGGCTGCTCACTGCCGCCACGTCGGTTGTCGCACAATCCGCGCGAACCGCAGAACCACCGAACAACAAGCAGCCGCGCCGCGATCGGTTCGGCGATGCGCTGCCCGAAGGAGCGATTTACCGCGTGGGATCGTCGCGTTTCCGCGTGGGCAATTGGGTGGATTTCCTTGCCTACTCGCCCGATGGTAAAACGCTCCTGTCGATCAATCGCAGCAATTACTCCGCCGCTCCCCTCGTTCGCCATTGGGAGGTCGCCTCGGGCGCGCAGCGCTGCTCGTTTTCACTGTCGCAAGGCAATGGCAATTCCAGGGCCGTCTACAAGACCATCGCTGCGTCGCCGGATGGCAAGTTGCTCGCGGTGCCGTTCGCGCTGGTAGATGCGGCCACCGGCCGGCTCGTGCGCGGCTTCGGCATGAAGAAGAAGGGACAGGTCATCGCCTTTTCCTCGGATGGACGCGCGCTGGCCACCGGAGACGACAAGGGTACGATTGAATTGTGGGAGCCGACTTCGGGAAGAAGCCTCGGCACCTTGGAGGTATCATCGCCGCCTAGCCGGGCCATCGGCTTTTCGCAGGCCATCGCCTTTTCGCCGGACGGCAAACTCGTGACCGCTGCTCACATCGATCACACCGTCCGCATTTGGGACCGTGCTACCCGCCGATTGATCCGGCGTTTGCAGCCGGCGAAGCAGGACGCCGTACCCCAGTCCATCGCGTTTTCGCCCGACGGCAAACGAATCGCCGCCTACTGCGACGACAAGATTGTCCTCTGGAATACCGCGACGGGTGAGCAGGTGCGAACATTGCCTTTGGGTAGTTCTTGGTATTTGGGTTTGCTGGCTTTTTCGCCGGATGGCAAGTTTCTCGCCGCGAGCCATCTCGATAAGATCCGATTGTGGGAGATGAACAACGGCAAAGAAGTCCGCCAGCTGAAACAGCCTCGCTGCCCTACGAGTCTGGCTTTTTCGCCGGATGGTAAGGTGCTGGCGACGGGCGATGAAAATATCCATCTCTGGCAAGTCGCCACAGGCGAGCGAATTCGGCCCGGCGGCGACACGGCGGCCGAGATCGCCTCCGCTGCCTTCTCGCCGGATGGCCGATTCCTGGCCACGGGTGGACAGGATGAATTCATTCGCCTGTGGGATGCGAATACCGGTGCGCCGATTCGGCGTTTCAAGGCGTGTCCGGGCGGTAATCCATCCGTCGGTTTCTCGCTGGACGGCAAGTCGATCTTTTCGCAAGACCGCCATCAATTCGTTCTATGGGACTCCGTCACCAACAAGGAAGTGCGCCGCTTCCAGGCTCCCGCGTCCGCCCTCACCGCCACCCTCTCGCCTTCCGGCCGGACTCTCGCCTGGGTGGACAGGAAGCGCACCGCTCATTTCCAGGACATCGCTTCCGATAAGGAATCGCGTACCTGGAAGAAGGAGAAAGGTCGTCGCATCGATTTAAGCCAATTTTCCTCCCCGGAGGAGCGCCTGACGGCGATTGCCTTGTTTAACGCACCAGACTACGGCGGCCTGCACAGAGACGGCGAAAAAGAATTTCCCCCCTTCCAGAAGGACGGACAATTCGCCGGCTTCTCGTCCGATGGCCGGATCGTGGCGCGTTTGGATGGCACCGGACGAATTCACTTTCAGGACACGGCGACCGCACAAGACCTTGCTTGTACCCATTCGGCGGCCGGGGAGCCTTTAGCCAAATTGCCTTCCATGGCGCTGTCGGCGTTTTCGCCCGACGGCAAAACATTTGCCGCGCAGACGACCCGCGGACCAATCCGCTTATGGGAGACCGCCACCGGCAAAGAACGGTATCGCTCGCCCATCGACATCGGCTGGCTGGAGTCGATGACCTTTTCTCCCGCCGGCGACAAACTGATGAGTGTGAGTTCGGAAAAGACGGCCCTGGTCTGGCAGCTATTCGGACCTCCGCCCGAACAACGACCCCCGGAACTATCTACTGAGCAATTGCGGTCTTTATGGTCGGACCTGGCCCGCGACGACGGCCGCATCGCTTTTCGGGCGCTTCAGATGCTGACCGCCGGTTCGCCTCGCCCCGTTGTTGACTTTCTGCGGCGAGAGATGCTCGCCGCTCCGCGTCTCGATCCTCGGCGCATCGCCCGCTGGATCGCGGAACTCGACGCGGACCAATTCGCCGTCCGCGAGAAGGCGACGGCGGAGTTGAAGAAACTCGGCGTTCTGGTGGTGGGACGGCTACGCCAGGCATTGCAAGAGCAGCCGACCCCAGAGGCACGCCGGCGGTTGGAAGGACTGCTCGGCGAAATGAAGGAACAGGCGGCCGCTCCGGAAACGATCCGCGCTTGGCGAGTGATCGAGGTGTTGGAACATATGGCGACGCCGGATGCGCGGCGTCTGCTGGAACAGTTGGCCGGCGGGGAACCGGATGCGCGATTGACGCCCGCAGCCAAGGCATCTCTCGCACGCTTGGCCGGGCGTCCGCACGGGAAACCTTGAAGACGTTACGCGCGGCGTTTGCCCTCGACCTCGGGATTCACCCATGCCGGCAACGGTTGTCCGTTCAATCCCGCCAGCAAGTTATTGGCGCAGATGTCCGCCATCGCGTTGCGGGTGCCGACCGTGGCGCTGGCGATGTGCGGTGCCACCACCAAGTTCGGCAAGCACAGCAATTCATGCTTTACCTCCGGCGGTTCCGGGTCCGTCACGTCCAGGCCGGCGGCGAAAATCACGCCGTTTTTCAGTGCGTCAATCAAGTCTTTCTCGACGACGATGGGGCCGCGTGCCGTGTTGACGAACACCGCCGTCGGCTTCATCTGTCGGAAGCGCGCGGCGTTGAACAAGCCGCGCGTGGTGTCGTTCAGGTCGGTATGCACCGATACGAAATCCGCCTCGCGCAGCAGCGTATCGAGATCGACCTGCCGGGCGTCCAGTTCGGTCTCGGCCTTTTCGTGGCGGTGCATGTCGTGATACAGCACCGGCATATCCCAGCCGAGGTGACAACGGCGTGCCAGGGCGTAACCGATGCGGCCCATGCCGATGACCCCGAGGGTGCGACCCGCCAAATCCTGACCGAGATGGCCGAGCGGCTCCCACGTCTTCCACTGGCCGGATTGCGCGTAGTGGTAGCTATCGACGAGCCGACGTGCCGCCGCGATCAGCAGACAGAACGCCATATCCGCCGTGGCGTCGGTCAGCACACCGGGCGTGTTGCCGACGGCGATGCCGCGCGACGTGGCCGACGGCACATCAATGTTGTTGAAACCGACGGCGTAATTGCTCACCACCTTGAGACGCGGTGCCGCGTCCATCAGAGGCGCGTCGATGCGGTCGGTCAAGAGTGACACCAGGCCGTCACAAGTGGCGATTTTCTGTTTGAGGAGATCGTAAGGCGGCGGCATTTGCTCCGGCCAAATCTCGGCATCGCATTGCTCGCGGATGCGACTGAGTCCGGCGGCGGGGATGCGGCGAGAGACGAAAACCTTCGGCTTGCTGGCCATCGCTGCGGCTCCTTGAAGACATTATCCGTAATCTCGATTACGGATAATGTGTCAACAATCGCCGGCGAAGGCAAGCGGCTTGCGATGGGTTAGCTGATTTGCCTCAAACGGCGACGCATGCCGCGCGCGGCCAAGCCGGCAGTGCCCAAGAGGAATAGCGTAAGCGATCCGGGTTCGGGTGCCGAATGGAGGGATATCGAATTCACTTGTGCCTGGAAGCCGAAGCCAGTCAGGTCCGTGTAATCAAAACTGCCCGAATAGAGGGGTATGTTGTTGAGCGGCAAGTTCGCCAGATTTAAGGTCGGCAATACCTCCTTGCTCTCCAGGAGTAGCGAAGCAGTGTAGTTAGAAAAGCCACCCCACCAAGTTGGTGCCGTTTGGTTTGCCGTAATTTTGAAGGTGTTCCAATCGTAGTGAGGGTCTCCAGTGGCGTGCCACCAATTGGTCAGAGAGGAGGTCGATGACCAAGTCGAGGGTGTACCGAAGCCGGATCCCGTTGTAGCATCGCGGATGTCGCTAAACACGGGGCCATTCGTCCGGTACTCACTCGTGCCGTACTGCCCCCCCAAGGGCGAAAGCGGTGGGATGGAGCGATCGTACTGCACCGTCCAGATCATGCGGTCGCCCACGGCATAAGCACTCGTCGTCGAGTTAAAGGGATGCCACGTTTGCAAGACGGTTCCCGTCATGTAGTACGTGACCATGTCGGCACGAGCTTCAGCACTCCCTGCTACGAAGGCAACAGCGAGAACGAGGATGGTGTGGCGCACGGATGACCTCCTTGTCAGTTGAGGCGAAACCTTTTACATCCGGCTCAATACCGGCTATTCTGGTGGTCCATACTTTAATCCTCTGAAAGAGAGGGACACAACCCCAAATCGAGGCAAGGCGATAGCCATGACGGATTTTTCCACTCATTTGCGCGAACACGCCCGCGTTATCTGGCAGGCTGCCGTCGCTGCTGTCGATCCCTTCGATTTGGTGCGCGCCGCCCTGACGAATCCTCCGCCGGGGCTGGCGGAAGCAGAACGCATTCTCGTCGTCGGCGGCGGCAAGGCGGGCGCGGTGATGGCTGCGGGAGTCGAAGCGGCCTTGCCGAGTCAACGCGAACGTCTGTCCGGTGTGGTCAATGTGCCGGCGGAGACGGTTCGACCCTTGCACTCGATCCGCCTGCACGCCGCACGGCCGGCCGGCACCAATCACCCGACCGCCGAAGGCGTCGCCGGAGCGCGGGCCATGCTCGATCTCGTTCGCCAAGCCGGGCCGCGTGATGTTGGTCTGTGTCTGCTCTCAGGCGGTGGCTCCGCCCTGCTGCCGGCTCCCGTTGAAGGCATCACGCTGCAAGACAAGCAGCACGTCACGAGTTTGCTGCACGCCTGCGGCGCAACCATCAATGAAATG
>DATNCY010000169.1:0-3092 GCA_035553375.1 Gemmataceae bacterium | reverse complement strand
CGTGATGGCCTTTCCGGCCGAGACGACGGAAGCGTTCCTGGAAGGTCACAATCATGCCTTCGTCTACTTCGGCGGCGTACCGCGCACCATCCTCTACGACAACACCAAGATCGCCGTTGCGCGAATCTTGGGCGATGGGACATGGTGCCGCGTCCGCGATTCGCCACCTGGGAGGAGTGCAACGCACATCTGCTCATGCAGTGCCAGAGGCGGCGCGAGCGCAAACTGCGTGGCCACCAGCAGACGATCGGCGAGCGTTTTGAAAAAGGCCGGGAACAGATGCTGCCCTTGCCGGCAGCGTCGTACGAAGCCTGTGAGAAGCGTTCCACGCGAGTGACGTCGATGTCACTGGTGCGCACCAGCGATTACTCGGTGCCGGTGTGCTGGGGACACGGCGAAGTGCTACCGCCCGCTCCGTTCACCACCGGATACTGCATCGTCGCCGTCTTGCCTTCATTATCGTATGTCCAGAACGCATCGACGTCGTTGGTGCGGACCACGTTCTGCTGCTGCCCATTCTTCGTGTAGGAAAGCGTCCGGTCGATGCGGAAGCGCTTGCCGATCACGCCGCCCGCCGCCTGATAACTGTACTCGTCGGTTGACCTGATCCCCGGTAATCGCCCGAAAGGAAGTATGATTTCGGACGAAAGGGAGGGGAACGGAGATGTCGAAGAGGACGCTGAGCACCATGAGACATTCAACTTCGTTTGGCAATTTGGCTTCATTCATGGCTTTGGCCCTGATCTGCTGCGGTCAGCTTACCGCCGCGGATGTCAAGCTGGCGCGGTCGCAAGACAAAATCGAGATAGTGATCGATGGGCGGCCGTTCACCACGTATTATTTCTCTTCCGCCACGGCCAAACCGTATCTGATGCCTCTGCGAACCGCCTCGGGCGCCATAGTCACGCGAGGGTTCCCCGTTGTGAACAACGTTTCCGCCGGGAATCCGAAAGGCTCGTCCTTCGAGCCTCATCAGCGGCCCCTGTATTTCGGCCACGGCGATTTCGACGGTCTCGATTTCTGGCAGGAGCCGGTGTTCGATAAATATTACACGGACCACGGACATCAGGCCTATGGCCACATGCGATTGAAGGCGATCGAAAATGCCGATGCCGCGGGAGATTCGGCCACCATCCGCGCGCGCTTCACATTGAACAGCCCCAACAATCGCGTCATCGGCGAAGAAACGCAATCGTTCACTTTTGGCGGAGATGCCCAGACCCGCACCATCGACTGTGAATTCGTCCTATACGCCACCAACGGGCCGCTGGATATCGGCGACACCAAAGAGGGCACCTTTGGAATACGCCTCGCGCCCGAATTGAGTGCTCCCCATGTTCACATGTTGAACTCCAGTGGCGCGGTCGGAGAAAAGGCGATCTGGGGAAAGGCCGCCGACTGGGTCAGTTACTCGGGGGAGATCGATGGAAAGCCGGCCAGCGTGACGGTGTTCGACTCACCAAAGAGCTTCCGCCATCCCACCACGTGGCACGCGCGCGCTTACGGCCTTTTCGCAGCGAATCCGTTTGGCCTCCGCGAATTTACCAAAGATCCCAACAAAGACGGTAGTTGGACCATTCCCGAAGGCAAATCGCTTATCTTCCGCTACCGCGTTGTCATCCGTGACGGCGAATTTCCGGCATCTGAAATCAGCGAGGCGTACCGGCATTACGCGGACCAGCAATGAGCCGCCGCTGGTGGATCGTCTGGACGCTATTCTTTTCGACAGCCATTAACTACATCAACCGCCAAACGCTGTCGGTGCTGGCTCCAGTAATCTCCCGCGAGTTTCATCTCAACCATAGCCAGCTCTCCAATATCTTCGGCGCGTTTCAATTCGCATACGCAGGCACCTGGCTAATCGGCGGTATATTGCTCGATATAGTCGGGACGCGGCTCGGCTTATCTATCGCGGTCGTCTGGTGGTCGCTGGTCAGCATCGTCACCAGTTTCGCCAATTCCGCTTTCGCCTTTGGAGCGCTTCGTTTCCTGCTCGGCATTGGCGAAGGGTTCAATTGGCCGGGTGCAAGCAAAGCAGTCGCCGAGCACTTTCCTGCTCAGCAGCGAAGCGTCGCAGTCGCTATCTTCGACAGCGGCTCGAGCGTGGGAGGGGCTGTTGCCGCCATTGCCATTCCCTGGATCGCTCTCAAGATCGGCTGGCGTTTTGCCTTTACTTTCTCGGGCGTTCTTGGTTTCCTCTGGCTCGCGGTATGGCTTGCTGTCTATCCGCGCTCGCGCCGCTCCTCGGGGGCCACTGCTCCGGCTTCTTTGAATCTCCGCAATGTCAAAAGCTGGCTGCCGCTGCTCAAGCGCCGCGAAACCTGGGCCGTTGTGATAGGCCGGTCTCTGACGGACCCCATCTGGTGGTTCTACGTTTTCTGGCTTCCACAGTACTTCAGTGATACGCGCGGATTCAGTCTGCAGCAGATCGCCGCTTTCACCTGGATTCCGTTTGTCGCCGCCGATCTCGGCAACTTCGCCGGCGGATTGAGTTCAGGAGCCCTCATCAAAAGAGGAATGGCGGTTTTGCGCGCGCGCAAGTGGGTCTGCATCGTCAGTTCCATTCCCATTCTGGCAGGAATTCCTGCGGTCCTGGCTGGAAGTCCGTATTCATCGCTGGCCTTCATTTGTCTCGCTCTTTTTGGCTACGCTAGCTGGTCAACGATGGGTCTTACATTGCCGTCAGACCTGTTTCCTTCCGAAGTCGTCGCCACGGTGACTGGATTAACCGGGCTCGCGGCCGGGCTGACCGGTGCGCTGTTTACGCTGCTCGTGGGAACGCTGGTAGACCATTTCTCCTATTTCCCAGCGTTTGTTTTGGCGGCGACCGCGCCGATCCTTGCAACGCTTAGCATCGTGTTTCTCATCCCGAGCGAAGGGCGCGCGAATGCGCCAGTCCCGCCGCCAGGGCCGCTGCTCGAAACCGTCTGAGGCAAACCATGAAATCACCCTTGCGAGTGTGCTCCCAGACGCGAATGGCTACGCTTCCGCTGCATTCGTTGCTGGTTTGAAGCGGCGCGGCCGCGATCTCTCCGGCTTCTATTATCGGGATTACTCAAAGTGCCTGCCGGATTATCTTTCAACTCTGGCTC
>DATNCY010000168.1:0-26278 GCA_035553375.1 Gemmataceae bacterium | reverse complement strand
AGAAGGTAACGCGAACCTGGCATCGCTCGCAGCGGGCCGTTGCCTTCTACGAGAACGGGCTGGCACGTTTGCGCGACGACTGGAAAGGGCGCGGTCAGAATGGCAGCCGTTTTCGGGATGACACGCATCCGTATGCCGGCGATCTGGACCTATTCGGTTCGGGTTCGTTGTTCGAGTTGCTTTGCACGGCGCGCACGCGCACCGGCGAGAACACGCTGGCCGCCTGGCTGCTGGCCGCCGCTGCGCCCGAGGAGGTGCGCGCGCGTCAGGCCGCCGTTGCCGAATTGCGTCCGCTGCTCGATCTGCGTGAGGATCTGGCTTTGCTCGGCGGCGATGTGCCGGCCGGCGTCGATTTCGATGCGTTGGCCGCCTGGGGCGCGCAATCGCCCGTACTGGAGGCACGCTGGCCGCGCTGGGTGGCGCTGGTCCTTGGAGTGATGACCACCACGGCGCTGGTTGGCTGGCTGCTGAGCTTGTTCGGTCTGCTCGATGTCAACACGCTTTTCGGTCGATTCTTCCTGGAGGCGCGCTCGCTGCCATTTGTCATTTTGCTCACCGTGCAATTGCTCTTCGCCGCTTGGCTCCAGAAACGAGTAAATGCCGTGTTGGCCGCCGTCGAACAGCGCGGCCGCGATCTCGCCCTGTTATCCAACGTACTCGCGCGCCTGGAACGCGCCACGTTCAAGGCACCGCGTCTGCGCGAGCTACGCGCCGCCCTTGATACGACCGCGCATCCGGGCGCCGGTCGATCGGTGCCGCCGTCGGAACGCATCGCCCAACTGGGCAATCTGCTCGATGTGCTGAATTCACGGCGCAATCAATTGTTCATGCCGTTGGCCTTGCTGTTGATGTGGGGCACGCAGATGGCCCATGCGATTGAGTCGTGGCGTTCGGTCGCCGGTCCGGCCATTGCTCGCTGGTTGGCCGTCGTCGGTCAGTTCGAGGCGCTTTGCGCCCTGGCCGCCTACGCCTATGAAAACCCCGACGATCCGTTTCCCGAGATCGTCACCGAAGGGGAGGTGTGTTACGAAGGCGAGCAGATGGGGCACCCGTTGCTGCCGGCATCGCGCTGCGTGCGCAACGACCTGCGGTTGATGGACGGCCTGCACGTTCTCATCGTTAGCGGGTCGAATATGTCCGGTAAGAGTACCTTCCTGCGGACTGTGGGTATTAACGCGGTGTTGGCCCTGGCGGGCGCGCCGGTGCGCGCGCAACGTCTGCGTCTCTCGCCCGTGGCGGTGGGGGCCACGCTGCGCATTCAGGATTCCCTACAAGAAGGCCGATCGCGCTTCTATGCGGAGATTCTGCGCGTTCGGCAAATTGTGGAGTTGACGCGCGGGCCGCTGCCGTTGCTCTTTCTGCTCGATGAGATTTTTGCCGGCACTAATTCGCACGATCGCCGTCACGGTGCCGAGGCCGTGGTGCGCGGTTTGGCCGCCTCCGGAGCCATCGGTTTGGTGACAACGCACGACCTATCCTTGACGCACATCGCCGAGCAACTCGGCACCCGTGCCGCCAACGTCCATTTCGCCGATCACTTCGAGAACGGCGTTATGATCTTCGATTATCGACTACACCCCGGCGTGGTGCAGCACAGTAATGCTTTGGCGCTGATGCGCGCCGTCGGACTGGAAGTGTAAGCAACTAGCTACTAGCCCGCAGCGCCAGCAAGGGTGTCTTTGCCAGCCCGCAGCGCCAGCAAGGGTAAGTCCTTCCCTTGCTGGCGCTGCGGGCTGGCAAAAAGCTACCGCCTATTATTCCTCGACTGCCGCCACGGAGGGCAAACCCGGCAATTCCGTCGCCGCTTCGGTTCGGCGATAGCCCAGCGAGCGCAGCACTTCGAGAACCTCGCTCCAGGTCGGGAAGGGCCGGCGATTGGCGCGCTTGTATTGGTCCATCGCCTTCATGAAAATGATTTCATCGTCGTTGTAATCTTTTTCGCAGGTAGTGGGATCGACCTGGCGACGACGTTCGCCGCGTTCGCGGCGTTCCGCCCCGGCACGGCGTTCGACCGCGACCGGGATAGCGCGCTTGCGGCGATCGCCACCCTGCTGGCGACGATCGCCGTTGCGTCGATCGGTGACAACGAAATCCGAAGAAGAACCGCTTTCACTACTCATGTGGATGAACCTCGTTGTTCTGCCGGATGCTCCCCATCACACCCGTTGCGGGCCTAATAGTACGGAGTATGGGGAATATGAGGCGTCTTTTCCAAGAATAGCTCATAAATTGAGAAGAACAAATGCGCCAGTCCAAAAATGATGCAAAAAAGCGCCGCGATTGTCAGAACTGTCTTATTTTCGGCATAATCGCCCCTCTCTCGCTGACAATTTGTTGTCATTTTTCCGTTTGGTCTCATGTTTTATGCTTGCGTTCGAGCAAATAGGCGGCCAAAGCCTCGCGCCACGGCCGGGGCTGCGCCAAACCCAACCCGCGCAAGCCCGCATTGTTGAGTACACTGTATCGTGGCCGGCGCGCCGGCGCCCCGTAAACACTGCTAGGGATAGGCTCCAAGTCCGCTCGCGCCTCGGCCAACTTGAAGAGGGTCTGGGCGAATTCGTGCCACGAGCAAGCTGCGGCGTTGGTGACATGATACAGACCCGAGACGCCTGCCGTCAGCAGGGCGATGGTCGCCTCCGCGACATCGACAGTGTAACTCGGCGCGCAAATTTGATCGTCCACGACGCGAAGTGGTTTCCCCTGACTCGCCAACCGCAGCATGGTCTCCACGAAATTGCCGCCCTTGCCGCCACTGCCCCAGACGCCGTACAGCCCGCAGGTGCGCAGGACCATATGCCGAGGACACAGGGAACGCACGAGGTATTCGCCCGCCAATTTGCTCAGTCCATAGACGCTGACCGGCCCAGGAGCATCGCTCTCTGTCCATGGTTGCCGGCGCGTTTCGTCGAGGCCAAAAACATAATCCGTGCTGAAGTGAACGAGCAAACGATCATGCTCCGCACACAACCGCGCCAACTCGCGGACGCCCCAGGCGTTGACGGCGAAGGCCTCGTGCGGCTCCGTCTCGGCGCGATCAACGAAATTGTAGGCGGCGCAATTGATGACCACATCGGGACGTACCTCGTCGAAAAGAACGCGCAGCGACTCGGGGCGAGCGAGATCGATCGACGGCGATCCATTGCGGCTCAGGGCGACGACCTCGCCGGGCAGACGAGGACAGAGATCGCGGCCGAGTTGCCCCGCTGCTCCCAGCACGGCGTAACGCATGGGTTTCCTCCAGATGCGTAACCTGGTCGCTCAAACTTATTTTGAGCGGGAAGATTCGTTTAATACCTTGAGATAAGCATACAAATCGGCGATGTCGCGGTCGCCGAGCTTATCGAGCAAACCCGCCGGCATCAGCGACATATTCGTCAAGCGGCGTTCGCGGATCTGCGGATTCGCCAGGCGGATCGTTGCGGCCGGACCCGTTTGCAAAAGGACGCTATCGACAGCCTCATAAACGATCAACCCTTGATAGACCTTACCCGCCGCCGTCGTGATTTGCGTCGTGCGATAGCGCGGCGACACGTCCTTACTCGGTTGCAAGATCGCCGTGAACAGGTCGGTCCGCGAGAAGCGACCGGCCACGCCGCGCAGATCCGGCCCCAACGCTTGCGCGCCCGAATGACACGAGGCACAGCTTGCCTTGCTGAACATGAGTCGGCCGCGCTCTGCATCGCCCGCCGACCAATCCAGCGCCGTCAAGCGCTTGTTCCATACCGCCACATCGACGCCATCCGCATCGTTGAGCCGCGCCGCGCGCTCGGGATATATCCGGCCATACCACTCCACCCACGCCGGCGTGGTCGTTAGCTTCTGCCCCGTACGGCGTGTCAGATACATCGTGAGATGATCGCGCACCTTCGCCGTCTCTTTTCCGTCCGGGAGCCGGCGCAGTGCCAGGATGATCGCGAGGAACTCGTCGCGGTCGCGCGGCCGATCCGCTGCGCGCGGCGGCAGTTTCTCCAGCGCGTCGAGGACGCGCAGGACGGTGTCGAGCCGGGCCGATCCCAGCCCGTTCAAAAAACGGTCGCGATCCTCTTCGCGCGGCTCGCGCGCCAGGAGTTTCAGAATGGCGTCATCCACGCCATGCTCGCCCCACAGCCGGCGCAGTACGGGGGCGATGCGTTCCGAGGGTAGACTGCCCAGCAAAGCGATATGCTCGGCATTCCAGGGAAAATCCGCGTCTTTCTCACTTCGTTTCAGCAGAATTTCGGCGGCACGGCGACGGTCAAAACCTGGACAGCGCGTGAACAGGACGTGATCGGGCCGGCCAAACTCGGCATGAGCGAGCAGCGCCGCGTTGAGGGCGGCATCCTTGCGAGCTAGTTCCGCATGCAGTTCGGCGATGCGCAAGGGCCAGTTGGTATCGCGGTTCAGGTGTCGTTTGGCGATCTTGGCATCAAGAGCCAGTAGTGCTGTCGCCATGTGTTTCGTGATGGCTTCCGAGCGCGGGCCCCGTAGCCGCGCCAGCACGATGAGATAATGTATATCCTCCACCGGATCGGAGTCCGCCGTCAGGCGTGCGGCAATCTTGTCGAGTGTGGCGGAATCCTCATCCTCCATCACGGCCAGCGTGCGCGACAACTCCCGATCGAGGTCGGCATGCCCCGAAGGAAACGCGGTTCGCAGCGTCTTGCGTAATGCTACAGGAATGGCAATGTCTGCCTCTAGCCGAGAATAGCCCTCCCAAATGGTCCCCTTTTTCTTTGCCGCCATCAAACCGCCGAGCGCGAGTTGCACCACACGAACCGCATCCAGGCGCACATTCACCGCGATGTTCCTGTTCGCCACCACGGGCACCACATCGAAACCAGGCTTGCTCAAATTCCAGGTGATTTCCGTGAGTGGATCATCCTTTGGCTGATTGAGGCGTTGACGGGCGTTGTCATCGAGACACGCCAGCAGCGCCGCCGTCGCCTGACGCAATCCGCGATCCGCCTGGCCGCTGTTGGCGCCAATCACTCGCTCTAGCTGCTCGATCGTGAAGTGACCACGATGACGATGAATCAGCGCGAAAGCGCGCCGCCGCTCGTGCAAGTCAGTTCCTATCGCTCGCTTGATCCACGTCGTTTGTGCGTCCGGTTGCCAGTCCAGCGAGCGAGCCGCCGGTTGCAAACGAGCCACGTCCTTGGGCTTCACGTCCCCCATCCCCTTTGGATAGCGGATGCGATAGACCGCCCCACGCGTGCCGCGTCCGCCGATGGATACATAGAGATCACCGCTGAGCGGATGCACGGCAGCCGCCGTCGGTGCGAAGCCGTTGTCACCGACCGCTTGCAAAAACACCTCCGGCTTGGCGACATACGATGAGCCACGCTGTTCGAGGGGTAAAAAATAAATCCGTCCGAATGTCCAGTCGCACAGGAAAAGACCATCGCGATACTTCGCCGGAAACTGCGTGTGCCGATAGCAGGCGACGCCGGTCGGCGAACCGCGTCCCAGCGTCGCCACGGGGGCCACGACATCAAGGAAGTACGGCGGCAGCCGCCACGTCTGCGCCCGCTGCGGATTCTGCCAACCGTAATGACCACCGGAGACAACGTGATAGCAGCGTGTCGGTTCGTACCAAGGCAGCGATACACAGCGTTCGTTGTCGGAGTCGAAGGTGAACAGATCGCCGGCACTGTTGAAATCGAAAGCGTAGGCATTGCGGAAACCATCGGCGACAATCTCGCAGTTTTTGAAATCCGGCGACAGCCGCACGACGCATCCGGCAATCGGTTCGCGAATGGGCGAAGTTGGCGAGGTTGCCTGCTGGCGACGAATGCCCGTGCTGTTGCCGCACAGCACATACAACCAACCATCCGGGCCGCGACGCATGGCGTGGGCCGCATGTTCGCCACCGGTTTTGAACGGGTGGATCAACTCGGGATCGCGCAACCGCCCCGCACCGCCCGCATCGCGATAACGGCGGAGACCACCATCGCCCATGCAAAAGAGCGTATTCCCCTCCCAAAAGAGGCCCATTGCTCCGTCCTTCGGCGCTCCAGCGAAATCCAGCGCTCGGTCGGCGCGACCGTCGCCATTGTCATCGATCAGAAGACGGATGTACCCGCGTCCCGAGACGACGACGCGGCCCTTCGGATCGAGCGTCATGCAATAGATGTCATTGGCCAGCGCACTATCGGCGAACTCCGTGATCTCGAAGCCGGCCGGCACGCGCAGCCCCTGCGCCGGCGTCTGGGCATTGCCACACGCGGTAAGACCGAAGAGAGCGAATAAAGAGAGGTAGGTGCGATAAATGAGAGAGGAAAACTCCTGTTTGCGCGGCGAGAGGGCGCGGGAGGGAGGATTCAAATTGGGAAAAATAGTCCGATGCAACCGTCGCTTACGGTTATTTTACAAGCGCCCGTGCGACGCGGCTATGCGACCCGATTAACCTTCCCAGAGCGTCCCTTGATGGCGCACCCGTCGGCTCGACAATGCCCCAGATCGCTATCGGTTGCGGCGGCACCGCCTCGTCGATCACGAACACGGCCTTGGGCACGATACCTTCGCGTTGGTGACGGCGGGTTCGATCGGCGCTCACTTCGACACGCCCCCGCACGACATGGTCGAGACGAATGGCCTCACCAGCGTAACCGTCACACCCAGTTCTGATCTGCATTCCACATTAAATTAGTTGGTTTCACCAGCGTAAGCGTTATCCAGGTCCGCTCACTGGCGTGATCGTGAACCGTTTGTGCGCGCATGCGGAGACGTAGTAGCCTCTTGTCACTGGCTCCTGACTCCTGACTCCTGCATTGCGACTGACTCCTGACTCCTGCTGTTTGACAGTTGCGTATTTGTATCCCATCTTTCGGCTAGAGAAATCGATACACCCGTTGCAGTCCTCTTCCCTCGATTCTCGCTTCGAGCGTGCTGCACTCGGGTTTCGGTTCGCCCGGTTGGATGCGTGGCGTGGATGCTCGGTGTCGGAGTTCGCGCTGCTCTCCCTAGTCACTCCAGAAGGATGCCGCCGCTATGTTGACAACGGACCTCGGAGCCTGCGAATGGTTCGTCTGGGATCTGCGCCGCAGCAATCTGATCGATCGCGGCCAACTCGATCAAGTCATCGGAGAATTTCTCAACAAGAATCCCGGCGCCGAGCCGCCAGCCCTGGCTCAGTATCTCGTCGGTCAAAATATTCTGACGGATTTTCAGGCCGAGCGTCTACTCCAGGGCAAGACGCAGGGTTTTGTCCTCGGCCCGTTCACCCTCATGGACGCGCTGGGAACCGGCAGCATGGGTACCGTTTACAAGGCTCAATCGAAAACGGATAGCGGTTGGTACGCCGTCAAGGTGCTGCCGCGGCGCAGCATGTGGAACGTGCGTATCGCCCGCCGGAAGGTTCGCGCCTTCGAGCAGTGCAAACATCCGTCCGTCGTGCCCTTCGTGGACGTGGGCACCTCCGGCGGTATGCACTACCTGGCCTGGCCGCTCGTCGAGGGCGAGACGCTGGATAAAGTCGTCGAGCGCGAAGGCCGGCTCAGTCCCGATCAGGCTTCACTCTATGCCATGCAGGCGGCCGAAGGGCTGGAGCAGTCCCATCAACAAGGCTTGTTCCACGGTTTGCTCAAGCCGTCCAACCTGATGATCGGCGCGGACGGGCAGGTGCGCATCCTCGATTTCGGCATCGGCTGCTTGCTCGCCGAAACGGAGGGCGAATCGCTTGTCGATACCATGTCCACCGCCAATTCGGTGAATAGCGGTCTGGATTGTTCCAGTCCCGAAAGCATCATGGACCCGACCAACCTGACGCCGATCGGCGATCAGTATAGTCTGGGTTGCACGCTGTATTACTGTCTGGTCGGCCGCTATCCGTTCCCGGACGGCACGGCGGTCGAAAAGATGATGAGCCATCAGCACAAACAGCCGACGCCGATCCGGGATCTGAATCCGGATGTGCCGGACGGCTTGGTTGAGGTGGTGGAGAAGTTGATGCAGAAGGCACCGACCAGTCGCTACGTCAACTGCACGGAGGTCATCGAAGCATTGCGGCCCTTCGCGGGCATCAGTCCCGCGCCGGTGCGTCGGGCGACGATGGCGATGCCGCGAGTCAAACTGGCTCGTCCGGAAGTGTCTCGTCCCGCGCTGGCGGCACCGCCTGTCGCGCCGTCCTCGCCGCGTGAGTTGTCTCGTCCGCGTCCGGCTCCGCTTTCGCCGCCGCGCGCTCCTGCATCGCCAACCAAACTGCCACGCTCCGAACACGGTCAAAAACCCGCCATTCCCGCTCCCACACCTCCCGTCGAGCAGCCGACCACCGAGACGCCCGCGCCGACCTCAGCACCGCTCCCGCAGCGAATCGGCACGTTCGGCACCATCTTGCTCGCCGCACTTGCGGGGATCGCTGGCTATTTCCTGATTTCGCTCATCCAACAATACCTTGCCCAACATGGCTGGTAACAGTGTGGAAACTGGATCCGCAACAACTGCCAGCCCGCAGCGCCAGCAAGGGAGAAGTTCCCCTTGCTGGCGCTGCGGGCTGGCAATCCATTGGGCTTAGAACAATTCTTCAATCGGCTTGCCTTCGGGCAGGACGGAGATAGGCCGGCCGGCGTTGTTGAGATACTGCTTCTCGGTATCGATGCCGAGATGCTGATACACCGTGGCAAGCACATCTTGCGGCGTCTTGGGATTGCTCTTGGGGAAAGCGCCCTTGGCGTCGGACTCGCCGACCACGCGACCGCCCTTGACCGCGCCGCCGGCCAATACAGCGCTGAAGACATTGGGATAGTGATCGCGGCCGGCGTCGTTGTTGACGCGCGGCGTCCGGCCGAACTCGCCCCAGGCAAGCACCAGCGTCGATTCCAGCAAGCCACGTTGTTGCAAATCCTCGATCAGCGCCGTGAACGCCCGATCGAAACGCGGCAAGAATCCCAGACGCAATGATTCAAACCCTTTTACGTGCGTGTCCCACCAGCGCAGATCGACCGTGACCAGACGCACGCCGGCTTCGACCAGACGGCGGGCCAGCAGGATGCGCTGACTCCATGCCGGCGAGCCGCAGCGGTTCGACGCTTTGGGATCGAACGGCGGCATGAAGCCATAGCGCTCGCGGACGGCCATCGGCTCGCGGTCCAGGTCGAAGGCATCGCGGGCGGCGGGCGAGGTGAGGATGTCCCACGCCTTTTGATTGAAGCGATCCAGCGCATTCATCTGACCGCCGGCGTCCACGTCGCGGCGCAGCTGATCGAAACCACCGAGCAGCTGGCGACGCTCGCCGAGACGCTCGACCGTCAGCCCCTGCGGCAGCGCGAAATTCGGAATGCGAAACGGTCCCGGCTGCGCGGGATCGGCCAGCGTCTCGAACGGCTTGTTCGCCACACCGAGATAGGCCGGTCCCGTTCCGGGCACCATACGCGGGATCATCACGTAGGCCGGCAGACGCGGATTCTCGCGACCGAGTTGACGGGCGACAATTGAGCCGCAGCTGGGATAAACATTTTCGTCGGGATTGGGACCGGACGGATAGCCGGTGAAGCAGATTTGATCGCCGGTAGAGTGGCCGGCGTCGTGATGATGGAGACTGCGAACGATGGACCACTTATCCATGATGCGGCCGGACATCGGCAGCAAATCGCCCAGGAGGATACCGGGCACCTTGCTCGGCTTGACGCCGAACTCGCCACGGTATTCGACGGGAGCATCCGGCTTGGGATCCCACATGTCGATGTGGCTAGGCCCGCCGCGCATCCACAGAATGATGACGGAGGGTTTGCGTGGAGAACTGGCGGGCGTGGCCGCACGCGCTTCCTGTCGCAACAGTTCACCCAGGCTGAGACCGGCGCTGCCGAGAAGGCCTGCTTTCAAGAAACTACGGCGATCCGGCGTGAGTTGACGACGACTATCGGCACAACTCCGGTGAGCGTTTCCCCGGCGGCCCATCAGAACTCTCCTTCGACCAACGTCTTAAACGATCCCATTCCACTGTCTCGATCCTAGCCGGAAACCCTGCACGGCGAAAGGAGAAATCCACATCAATGCTCGATTACGGCGTCGTAGCCCTGGCACGTTTGGCCAGGCGTTGCAGGGCAGCTTTCGCGTCTCGTGTCGCCCGTGCCGCCGGCGCTCCCTTGGCGTGATCTTCGAGAAGACGCACGGCCTTCGGCGTGCCGAGTTGCTCCAACACTTGCATCGCCCGCAGCCGACGCAGCAACGGCGGAGAACGAACGATCCACGGTCGCGTCAGCAGTCCCTCGACGCGGCGGCGAACTTCGAGCGACGGCTTTTTCTCCAGCGTCTCACGCAACAGCGGATCGGCTGGGTCGCCGATCTGCTCCAATTCCTTAGTAGCGGCCTCGCGGACGGTGAACTCGCCGCTGTCGAGATCCGTCAACAGTCGGCGGATGCGTCGCGGATCGACGGTCTCGACCGGCTTCAACCGTTCTTGCAGCAAGCGTAAGGCTTGGTCCGGCGCGGCGACGAGCGTCCAGATGGCGGTATGCGCCTTGGCCGCGTCCTCGCTGACAAGATCGGACCAGAGTTGATCGAGATCACGACGAGCAAGATCTTTTTTCGGCATATTTGCCCGGCGGATTCCCGGCGTCAGATCCCATACGAGCGCGGTTGAGTCCGAGTATCCGGCAACCAACCTCGCGCCATCGGGAGAAAAAGCGAGAGCGCCAAGCCCGACCTCGGCTTCTTGCCCACGGTAGGCAAGGAGTTGCTTGCCGGTGGCGACATTCCAAAGCTGGAGTACGCCTTCGCCAGCGGCGGCGAGAGTCCGGCCATCGGGAGAGAAAGCCAGTGCCTTCAACGGATTCTTACCCGCCGAGATGCGCAGGCTTGGCTTCCCCGTGGCCAATTCCCACAAGTGGATGGCACACTCCGTCAACTCGTAACCGAGTGGGGTACGAACGTGGTAGGAAGTGATCGCCGCAGCGGTTCGACCATCGGGCGAGAACGCGACCGACTCTTCCAGGTTCTCGCCGCGCCGGCGGTTGGAAGGCTCTAGACTGATACGCAGTTTCCCGGTGGCGACCTCGTAAAGATGGAGGGTCTTGTCTTTCGGTTCGGCGACCATGTCGGCATCCGGGGAGAACGACAAGATGCTGCCGAACGAAGGATGCACGCCCTGACGTTGAAGGAGGCGCTTGCCCGAACCCACGTCCCAGACGATGACCGTCCGCGTTTCGTCACCCGGCTCACTGACCGAAATCAATCGTTTGCCGTCAGGAGAGATAGCCATTTCCACGTCAGCCCGCTGGCTTTCGGGGATCGGATATTTCCGGATCTCTTTGCCCGTCCGCACGTCCCACAATCGCAGCGTCCCGTCGGAACTGCTTGAGACGACCCCCTCACCATCCGGAGTGAACAGCACTCTGTCGATCAAACCCACCTCTGCTTGACACCGCCACAGGGACTTTCCCGTGGAAGCATCCCAGAGGCGAAGCGCGTAGTCGTACCCCAACCAGGAGCCGGTAGCGATGAATCGGCCATCCGGCGAGAAGGCCACGGTGCGGACCACGCCGTCTGGTCCCGGCGGTTGAAGTGCCTTACCGGTGGCCACGTCCCAGAGGCGAATGACCGTCTCATTGCCGGGCGCGGTCGAGGCCAGCGTTTTGCCATCTGGAGAAAAGACCAGGCGATCTTTGTTCCAGCCGGTTTTCTCGATGCGGCGGACCTCCTTGGCCGTGGCCACATCCCAGAGATGAATCGTCTCGACTTCGGCCGAGGCCAGCGTCTTGCCATTGGGACTGAAGGCCACGGCATTGATTCCGTGCTTGTGACCTTTCAGTTGACGCAACTTTCTCCCCGTGGCCATGTCCCACAAAAAGAGTCTCGCCTCCGCCGTGTTCTTCACCCGTTCCGTTCCGCCGGATGCCAGTAAGACATCGTCTGAAGAAAGAGCGATACATCCCAAGCTGGAGGCATTGATTTTGCGAACCTCCCGCCCCGTGGCCACGTCCCAGGCATGGATGTCGAGATTACCGGCGGAGATCAGTGTCTTATTATCAGAGGAAAACAATAGGGTGTGAATTTTCTCCTTATGGCCGAGGAGTTTTCGCTTCTCCTCACCGCTGGCCGTGTCCCACAGGGGATGACTTTATCCTCCGCTACGGAGGCCAAGGTTTTCCCGTCCGGTGCAAGCCCAATTCGATCGACTCTCTCTGCCCCGATTCCGCGGAGTTGCTTCCTGTTGGCCACATCCCAGACGATAATCCCCTCACGCCCCGCCGTAGCGAGGATCTTGCCGTTGGTGGAAAGAATGAAGCGGTCGAACGTCTTCTCGTGACGAAATTCTTGCAGCGGCTTGCCGGTTTTCACGTCCCAGAACTGCACGATCTTGCTGGTTCTCGCGGACACCAATGCTTTGCCGTCCGGGGTGAATGCGAAGTCGCAGGGCGATTGATACGCGCGCCGCATACGCACCGTACCCAAGCGGGCGATGGCTCCGGCGGGCAAAGGATCGCCCTGCCTATCGGTGCGCGACGGCTTACTCCTCTGAGGCAAGCCTTCAGGCGTCGTCGGGTAAGCCCACAGTCCCGCCAAGTTAGTCACGGCAATCAGAAACAGAAGAAACGCGGCCCCGAGTTTCGCTGTCGTCATGAGCAGGAACCTTGTCATTCCGGATCGCCGACCAAAGTAATCCCGGCTTCGCGCAGTCGTTCGCGCAACATCTCCGCGTTCTCCTCGGCCACCGCCAGCGCCGTCGGTCCCAGACGCTCCGCGATCAATTCGCGTGTCTGCGGCCACTGCATGAGACCATCGGCCAGTTCCTCGTCGGTCACATGCAGCACCAGATGCCGCCGCAACTGCGGCGCTTCGCCCTGTCCCGCTGTCATCAGCAACCGCGCTGCCGGCGGCAGCGATTGGCCGGCACGCTGCAAAAACCACGTCTCCAGCGCCGTCAACGTCATGCCGACCGACCGACCCGCGCTTAACGATTCCGGCGTCAATCGATACTGACGGCGGCCATTCGCCGGTGAGCCGCCAATCAACTCCGCGAAGCGCGGCACTTCCGTCTCCAGCATCAGATCCGAACGCGCCAGGTCCACCGATAACGTCACCCCATCCGCCTCGACGCTGACGCACTTCTCCGGCGGCAATGCGTAGTCGCGCGTCCCGGCCAGGCGGAAGTGACGGAACTCGATGGTCTCTTCACTGGCGACCACAGCCAGCCGATCCGAGAGACGCACGGCCGGCAGACCACGCGCCAGCGCCTCGTTCAGATCCTCGGCGCTGCCGAATTCCAGCAGCGTCGCCGATGGATACACCGTGATGCGATCGCGCTTGTTCGACCAGGTGCGCAGCGAATCGAGGACGGCCGGCGGCATGCTTCGTGTGCCATGCTGCTCCAGCGTCAGACGAATACTGTCGAACGATTGTCCCGCTTCAAGGGCACGGTAAACCGTCTCCGGTTGCAGTTGTAAGGTGCAGGCCGCGCCGAGGTTTTCCCAGGCCGCGAACTGCGTTAAGCGAGCAATCAGGCTGCTCGTCAATCCTTGCCGATAGGCGAGAATCTGCAAGTTCGGCTGCACCAGCAGCGTCTGCGTGTGGACCGTCTCCAGGTTCGGCGTCTCGCCCAGCCCCAGCAGCCAGCGTCCTGTCGGCGACAACCGCACGCGCCACACGCTGTCCTCATCGCGCATGGCCTGCACCAACCGCAGTTGATACGCCATGCCGAGCAGAAACGTCTCCATCCACGGTCGCTGGCGCGAGGGCCGTAGCGATTCGCTCGTCCAGTACGGATGCTGCTCGAAGATCCACGTTTGCACGGCGTCCGGCCGCACCCAGGCGTCTTCCGGCAGACGCGCCAGCAGTAGGAAGGCGAGCAGGTAGGCTGATGGGAACGGATTGCCGGCGGGCGTCTCGCCGCCGCGCCAGCCGTCCAGCGGATTCCACTGCGATAATCGCGGCAGATCGACCCATAACGATTCGAGCGCCGCCGCTACGTTTTTCTCCCACGACGACGGCAACGATCCCGACCGCAGTTCGCCCTCGACTTCCTCGACCATGCCCTCCAGTTCCGCCAGCACAATGATGAGGAACGCCATGTCCGGCACGTCCGTCAGGTGATCCGCCGGCGGCGCGTTGAGCAGGGCGTCTTGCTGAAGGCGCTCGAAGTCGCGTTTGAAGAATCCGCCTTGCTGCGTCCGCCGTAGCGCCGCGTCGGCCACCTGCTGCCACAACACCGCCAGACGCAACAGCCACTCCAGGCCATCCGCTTCACGGATGGAGGCAGGGCGAACGGCCGGCGTCAGCGGGCTGGTGGGAGCTTGCACCAGCCCGCTGACGCCGGCCGTTCGCTCGCTCTCGGAGAGATCCGGCAAGCCGAAGTCTTCGCCGATGGCGCGGACGGCGATTTGCGGCGGCGTGAACACCAGCAACCCCAACGGTCCTGGCACTGCCATCCACTGCTCGAAGCTCTTGATTTTCGTACTGGCTCCGCGCGGCGAATCGGCTCGCGGAGTGGGCAGGCCACACTCCAGGCGTGGATAGAGCAAACCGGCTTCGAGTAGCGCCAGCACCGGCAATAGTCCATCGCTCTGCCCCAGCGCGATCGTCATCTCGACGAGGTTGCCGAGGTTCCAGCAGGGTTGGCGACTATGGCCGATGAGCGCCAGCACCTGCCGGGCGGCGGGCGTCAGTTCTTGCAGACGGCGATCGATGACGACGGGGTTGTCCGTGATGGCGACGCCGCGTTCGATGAGGTCTTCGACGGGCCACTGATTGCGCGGTTTGACGAGGCGCGCAGCCACCTGACGCAACAGGGGCTCGTCGTAACACTCCAGCGTCTGCCGCTGGAGATTGGACCAGAAAGCAGGATCAACGACAGGCATTGCATTCCGTTCGTAGTCGGTAGCCGCTTGCGGCTTAGCGCTCCGTTCGCGCTAAGTCGCAAGCGGCTACCGATTTTACTGACTGCGGACTTGGGGGGTGTGTCCCATCTTTTGCAGTTCCTGGACGACGGACTCGACGCGGCCAGGACGGACAAGCAGGACGCGATCGGTTAATCGGCCGACGATGTCTTGAGCCAGCTTCTTGCGCGCCATCAGTTCCTCGGCCAGCACGGCGTCCTCGGTCTGCACCAGGCAAACGCGGCGATGCAGTTTCACCGGAATGCGAGCGCCCGCCGCGGGCCGAACAGGATCATTCAACATCGTCAAACGCCCTCAGTCCTCAACCCGCCGCCCGTGCATCGTCCAGCATCTCCGTCCCATCGATAATCTGATAGCTGTATCCCTGCTCGGTCAAGAACAGCTGCCGATGGTGGGCGAAGTCCTGTTCGCGCGTATCGCGGCTGACCAGCGTGTAAAAGTGAGCCACTTCGCCACCGCTCTTGGGTCGAAGGATGCGGCCCAGACGTTGCGCCTCTTCTTGCCGCGAGCCGAACGTGCCGGATACCTGAATAAGTACATTGGCGTCAGGCAGATCGAGCGCGAAATTGCCGACCTTGGACAAAATCAGCGAGCGCACCTCGCCGGTGCGGAACTTATTGTACAAATCCTCGCGTTCGCTATTGCTGGTTTGTCCGGTGATGAGCGGGATATTGAAGCGTCTGCGCATCTGGCGAAGTTGCTTCAGATACTGGCCGATGATAATCACCCGGCTGTCGGGGTAGCGATCGAGCAGGCAGGCGACGACATCATCCTTGGCCTCGTTCTCACTGGCGATGCGATACTTGTTGCGCCACTCGGCGACGGCATACTCCATGCGCAGCGGTTCCGGCATGGCAACGCGAATCTCGGCGCACGTCGCCTCGGCGATCCAGCCTTTCGTCTCCAACTCGCGCCACGGCACATCGTATTTCTTCGGTCCGATGAGGCTGAATACATCCGCTTCGCGGCCATCCTCGCGCACCAGCGTAGCCGTCAGGCCCAATCGGCGACGCGCCTGAATGTGCGCCGTCACACGGAACACCGGGGCCGGCAGCAGGTGAACCTCATCGTAGATAATAAGTCCCCAATCACGCTGATCGAACAGGCGAAAGTGCGGAAATTCCTCACTCTTTTCCGGTCGATACGTAAGGATCTGATAGGTGGCCAGCGTGACCGGCGCGATGTCCTTGGTTTCGCCGGTGTACTCGGCAACTTGCTCTTCGGTAAGATCGGTCTTGTCGAGGATTTCGCGCCGCCACTGCTTGACGGCGGTGATGCCGGTGGTCATCACCAAGGTGGAACGCTGCATCAAGGCCATGGCGGCGATGCCAACAACGGTTTTGCCGGCCCCGCATGGCAACACAATGACGCCGCTGCCGCCGCGCACGTCGCCGCCGGCATAGAAAATATCCGCCGCATCGCGCTGATAATCGCGCACATGAAACGGCATGCCCGAGCGGGCCAGGCTGCGCAGATGAATGGGCAAAGACGCGCCTTCGGTGTAGCCGGCCAAATCCTCGGCCGGATAGCCAACCGTGATGAGCGCCTGCTTGAGTATGCCGCGATGTCCAGGGTCGATGAGGAAGCTCTGAGCATCGAGCCGTTCGCCCAGGTATTCGCGCACCTTGGGTTGCCGAGCCAACTCTTCCAACAGCGGCCCATCCTCGCACACCAGCCGCAACGCCAGTCCGCTGTCCGCTACCCGCTGTCCGCTATCCGCTGTCGGCTGTTCACTATCTGCTGTCTGTTGTCCGCCGTCCTCCAGAGCGGATTGCGGACTGCGGACTGCGGATTGCGGAATGTAGCGTTCGAGTTTGACTCGACCATAGCGGCTGACGAGTTCGCCGATGTCGCTGGCAAGATTGGACGGCAACGGGAACTTGCTGTAGCGGCCGAGTACATCGAGCATGGCGTCCGCGCTCATGCCGGCCGCAGCCGCGTTCCAGAGTGACAGCGGCGTTAATCGATAGGTGTGGATATGTTCGGGACTTTTCTCCAGTTCCGCGAAGGGGGCCAGCGCATCGCGTGCCTCGGCGTAGTGGGGATTATCAACCTCGACCAGGACGGAGCGATCGCCCTGAACGATGAGAGGATTACTGGCGTCGTAATGCATTCCGCGTCAACCTGTTGGGAGGGGTTCCGTCCGGCGGCCCCGCAGAGCACCAAAAAGCGCAGTTTAGTGGGTTGGTATAAACCACGCAAGGCGAGATGGCGTGTGCTGGCTGCCGGTATCAACGGACGGCGAGGGTGTATTCAGGATGACCCAGAGCATTGACGCGCTGGCTGAGCTGAAATGACTTGCCGAACACGACGGACTTGAGCCAGCCATCCTGTTTGCGCGTGGCGGCGTAACCCTTGGTGGTGCGACGAAGAATGTCGAAGCGAATCGGCTCTTGCCGCGCATCCACGAGCCAGTATTCGTGGATGCCCGCTTGCCAGTACGCTTGGCGCAAGACAACCGTGTCCTTGTGGACCGAACTGGAACTGATGACTTCCAGGACCATGTCAGGAGAGCCTTCCATTTCGACAAAGCCGCCGTCCCAGCCCTCAACGAGTTGCACCCGTTTCGCCTGAATACTGGCGTTAGCTACGAACGTGGCATCGGGCTTCCCGGAGATGTCGGCGGCTCCATTGCTCAAAAGTAGGCCGTCCGGCAAGAAAAGCCCCAAATCCGCCTCTTTCACGAGGCCAGTCAAGACGTAGAAGAATTCCCGTTTGACCGCCAAGTGGGTGAAGATCTGTTCCTTGCTCATGTCGATCCAGACCTCGCCTTTGAGATACCAGATGCGGCCGTCCTCGGGAAAATCGTCGGCATCGACCCAGCGACGGAACGATTCCAGGTCTACAATCCAGGTCGGGATACTCACTACTCGGTTGAACTCGTTAATCACCGTTATCATGGCTCTGTCCTTTCGTTCCGAGGACGGGACCACCCCATGATAACTAATGAACTTATGAACGCTAGACGAGGACGCTTGACCGAGATCGGAGGAGATTCCTTGGCACTTTTTCCGTTGGAGGAGTGAGAGGCAGGCCAGCCAAGCTTGGCCTCAGAAAGCCGGCTTGACGTTCGCGGACCAAACCGCCTTCACCTACGAACCGTCGGCTCGTCGCGGGGTTATTTCTGGTATCCCTTGACCAGGTTCCGTTCGAGAGACGACGGTGTCCGCGTTTGGCGTTACAACGCTGGCGGGTATGGTTCCGAAAGCATCCAGGCCAATCGATCGGGAGAGACGTTATGGGCTTGCGCGAGCCACGCTACAGTCGTGAGGAGTTTGATCGTCGCGGACAGGATATCTACGAACGAGACGAGATCCCTTCATATAGTTGCCGTGCCGCGCACGGCAATCGCCTGGGCGGTGGCATACGCCCGGCAATGAGACAGTGACAAGAAGATGTCACTAATTCGCTGGTTCTGGGCGATGTCCTTGGCCGCACCGCACAGCAGCACTTGCGGCTTGCCATTCGGTTCGGTGCGTATCTCCATATCGGTCCACGATAGGCCGCGCCGCCACGGCAGCCCCAGACATTTCAGAATCGCTTCCTTACCAGCCCACAGCGCGGAGAATTGCTCCGTGGCCCGCTGTTTCGTCTGGCAATCGCGTATTTCTCGTTCCGTGTACACACGCAAGAGAAACAATTCGCCATGCTGTTCGATCATGCGGCCGACACGCAGGCATTCCACAATATCCGTACCGATTCCAACGATTTCCATGCGTCGCTCGTCTTGGCTCCCTCAAAGGTGTCTGCTGCTGATCTTAGCAAAGTGTCGCCGGGAATGATAATTGCAACACGATGGAGTTCCATCGTGCGACGAGGCCGACAAGCCGCCTACAATAAAGCGGCCGCGACTCGACGCACGAATAAGCCGCGTTTGCAACCTAAAGGTCATGATCTCATGCCTCCCAGCCCATTCCTCCTCGACCTGGATCGACTCGGTTCGTCGTATTCGCTCCTGCTCACCTTCCTCGGTCTCGGTGTGTTGGCCGGACTGCTGTTTTGGTCCGGGATCGTCGGGTGGGTACTCGGCCTCGTCAGCCTGATTGTCCAGCGCGGCATCGCGACGGGGTTTCGTTTATGGGTTTTACTGCTCGCCTGGGCAAGATGGCCCACCTTCCTGGTGCTTGTCGTCGTCCTCCTCACCGTGGGCATGGCCTCACGGCCGATTTCTCCATTTCTACCGCTGCTGTGCGGCGTGGCGCTGCTGCTGCTGGGCGTCACGACTTGCCTCGGCTACATGTCCATCGATCTGGAGCGCTACGAGGTGGCGCGCGGTTATAAGGCTCTGCACAACCCGCTTAAGGGACAGGAATTAGCGGTTAATTTGGTGCGTTATGGTCCGCAGGTGGGGGTGCCGTTGCTGGCTGCAGCCACCGTCGGCGTCGTCGCTGGCTTCGCCCTCACCAATCAGGGATTGTACGAGACGGTCGGACGCGGCTGGTATCGCCTGGAGGGAGGGCCGGCGGAACCGCCGGGATACGCCGACTTCCTGGCTTACACGCTGATTAACCTTTTCCGCGTCGCGGATTTGCTGCACATTGCCAGTTCGTACAATTACGTTCACGCCACCTACGTCCAGCAGGCCAAATGGCCGGCCGGCACGCTGTTGAGTCTGTTCAAAACCTTCTTCACCCTCGTCCTGCTGCAACAGATATTCGCCTCGGTGCGCCGCGGCCGATTGCTGGCCGAGACGATCTCCGACTTCTGGAGTCCCCATCCGCCCATCCACGATCGCGCCCGCGTTTCGCTACCGCAGCATGGACCGGGCGCGGTTCGTCCGCTCTTGCTTTCGCTGCGTTCCGTGGAGGTGCTGACGGCGGAGCAGCGCATTCACATCCCGCACATCATCGCCGACATCGGCCCGGCGGCCATCCCGATTTTGACCCACCATTTGCTCGATCCCCATGAGCATGTCCGGGGCGTCGCCGCCTCCGCGCTGGGCCATCTGCACGCGCTCGACGCCGTCCCCGTCCTGGTGCAACTCACGCAGGATTCCAGCGATTGGGTGCGTCAGGCGTTGGCCGAATCGCTCGGCGGCATTGGCGGCGCCAACGCCTCGGCCACGCGCCGGCGGTCGATGCGGCGCGTGGTTCGCGTCTCCCGAGCCTGGCTCTGGCGAGCGTTTCGTCGCAAGGAAAAACACGCTCTTCCTCCGCGGATCAATCCGATCGATCTGGCCGTTTCGACGCTGCGCACTCTCCTCGCCGATGCGTCGGCGACAGTGCGCATTCAGGCGATTCGGTCTCTCGGCGAGATGGGGCAGGTGGATTCGTTGGCGACCGCGGACCTGATTCGCTTGTTGCAAGACGATGATGAGGCCGTGCGTTGTCAGGCAGCGGAATCGCTGGGGCAACTGAAAAGTCCAGGCGATGAAGCGGTCACGGCGCTAGCGAAGTTGCTCGAAGATCCCAGCCCGCCCATTCGCGTGGCGGCGGCGAAGGCGCTGGGAGCGCTGAAGAAGGAAGCGGCGGAGGCCGTGCCTGCCCTGCTGCCGCTGCTGCAAGAGGGAGACGAGACGGTTCGCCTCGCGGCGGCCGAAGCGGTCAACCAGATCGGCACTATGCAGGGGGAGGCGTTACAAACTCTGGGCGAGGGTTTAACCAGTCAAGATAACGTGGTGCGGGCGCAGACGGCCGAGGCGTTGGGCGCGATTGGCGAAGCGGCCGCCGAAGCAGCGCCCCTGCTGGCCGATGCGCTGCAAGACAACAATGATCGCGTGCGTGCCAAGGCCGCCGAGGCGCTGGGCAAAATGGGCGAGGCTGCCGTGGAAGCGGTGCCCGGTTTGGTCAAGGCGCTGCGCGATCAGGACAACTGGGTCAGCGCTCTGGCGGCCGAGGCTCTGGGCGAGATCGGCAATGGCGCGGCCCACGCCATCCCGGCCTTGGTCCGCTCGCTGCATCACGTCAATCCTACCGTGCGGGCCAACGCCGCCGAGGCGCTGGGAAAGATGGGTGCGACCGCGGCCCCTGCACTATCAGCGCTGGAGCGTGCCAGTCAAGACGCCGAGGATGAGGTTCGCCGCCAAGTGATCTTCGCCCTGGGCGAGATCGGCGGTCTGGGCCGCAGTGGTAGTCGTATCTTGCTTACCGCCTTGGAGGACGGCAACCCGAACGTGCGCGCCGCGGCGGTCGAGGCGATGGGCAAGCGCGAAGAGTTGTGGGAGGAAGGCGCGACGGCCTTGCTGCGCGCCGCCGGCGACAGCAACGATCAGGTCAAGATTGAGGCCGCCAAGGCGCTGCCGCGCCTGGCCGGTGTGACGCCGGCGGTCGTCGAGCGCTTGTGCGCGTTGCTGGAGGATGACAACGCCACGGTGCAGACGCTGACCGCTCAGGCTCTGGGAAGATTAGGTTCAGCCGCCGCCCTCGCCGGTGAGACGCTGTTGCGGCTGACGCAGGTTGGGGAGGCGAATGTGCGCGAACACGCGCTGCGCGCTATCGCGCAGATTCAACCGCCGCAGGCCGTCGCCGCGTTCCTGGCCGGTCTCAAGGATGCGCTCCCCGAGGCGCGGAAACTCGCTTCGGCTGGGCTTATCAAGGTGACGGACATGCCGCCAGAGGTCATTCCGGCGCTGCTCGAAGCTCTTCGCGATCCCGAATCGCAGGTGCGCGCCAACGCGGCACGGGTTCTGACTCGGCTGCCGGAATTGCCCGGCGAAGCCATCGCGCCGCTGGTCGAGTGCGCCACCGATCCCGATGATAAGGTTCGTCTCAGCGCGGCCCTCGCGCTTCGATTGGCACCTCCTGCCTGGCTGCGTGATGCGTTCCTGCATTTGCTGGCCGACCCTAATCCGCGCTTGCGTCTGCTCGCCGCCGGCTCACTGCTGGATGCTGATCCCGCTGACACCGAAGCGACCGCAGCGCTGGTTCAGGCATTGGCCGATCCGGTTCCGCGCGTCCGCCGTTCCGCGCTTGAATGGATCGAATCGCAGAAGCAACTCGACGATGGAGTTCTCGAAGCGTTGCGGCAGCGAGCCGAACAGGAAACCGAGCCGGAGTTGAGCGGCTTGCTCGAGGAGATCATCGAGCGTCTGGAGCAGCAAAAGGCGGTCGCCGAAGCGCCCGCGAAGCCAACGGCAGCCGAGGTCGGCAATTTTCAAAGTAAATGAGGGCGCCCACGAATCGTGTAGCCGCGACTCTTGAATGCAGAAGTCAGAATGCAGAATGCAGAATGAAAGACAATTTGGTTTTCATTCTGCATTCTGCATTCTGACTTCTGCATTCAAGAGTCGCGGCTACACATTGTCAGTCGGACTCGATCCACGTTTTCGCTTCGTCGGCCTTGGCGTGATCGAAATAGCGGATTTTCGCGGTCGTGAAAGGTTTACAAAAGACGGCCATGCCGTGTTCCCACTTCGTTTCGCCGACAACGGCCAGTTTCTCGATGTGCGTGAAGTGCTTCAAGTCAAACTTGATGTCCTCCCACAGCGCACCTGCGGTCCAGCCGTGGAAATCGTGCATGGTGCATAGCACGCGAATCTTGCCGTGCTGCTTGATGAGACGATCCATTTCGCCGCCGAAGTGTTCGTAATCCGCGGCGGTCAACTTGCCGCTCAGCGTCACCGCCACGATTTTGCCGCCCGCTTCTTCGCGCAATTCAACCGGCATGGTAACACTCCCGATGAGAATTCTCGTCCACACGCCCACCGCTCGCGCGGCGGAATCACTGCTCATCCTAGCCCGCCCGTCGCCGACCGCCAACGACAACGCTTCGCGCTGAAATCGGCAGTCGGCCACCCTGTAAGCGGATTCTCGCCTCTTCTATAATGCCGGGGACGGCAGACACGATTGTTCCGGCGCGAAAGGGGTATCGATGACCGCAGCTACCGATCCGAGCGAAAAACTCGAATTCAAGACCGAACTGAAACAACTCCTCCACATCATCACGCACTCGCTGTACTCCCACAAGGAGATATTTCTGCGCGAGTTGATCTCCAACGCCAGCGATGCGATTAACAAAATCAAGTTCGATTCGCTGTCGCACGAGGAGAAGTTGGAAGGCAACAAGGATTGGAAGATCAAGATCATCCCCGATCCCGCGGCCGGTACACTGACCATCTCCGATAACGGTATCGGCTTGTCGCGCGAGAGCGCCATCGAGAACCTCGGCACCATCGCCAAGTCCGGCACCCGCGCGTTCCTGGAAAGCCTGAAAAACAAGGAAACCAAGGACCAACCGGAGTTGATCGGGCAGTTCGGCGTGGGCTTTTATTCCGCCTTCATGGTCGCCGACAAGGTGACGGTAATCTCGCGCATGGCCGGCGATCCGCGCGACGGCGTCAAGTGGGAGTCCGACGGCCAGGGCGAGTTCAGCGTCGAGACAATCGAGAAACCGGCGCGGGGAACCGAGGTCATTCTGCATCTCAAGCCGGAAGAACGGGATTTTCTCAACGAGCATCAACTCCGCCAGATCGTCAAGAAGTTCTCCGATTTCATCGAGCATCCCGTGGTGATGGATGTCGAGAAAACCGACGAGAACAAGAACAAAACCATTGTTGAAGAAACGCTTAACTCGCGCAAGGCCATCTGGCTGCGCGGCAAATCCGAGAATACGCCGGAAGAATACAACGCCTTCTATAAACAGATTGCCAATGACTTCGAGGATCCCGCCAAGGTCATTCATTACACGGCAGAAGGCGTCAATGAATTTCGCGTGTTGTTATATATCCCGGCCCAGCGTCCGATGGAGTTGCGCTGGGGCGGTGAAGTCCAGTTTGGTCCACGGTTGTACATTCAGCGTGTTCTCATCATGGATCATTGCGAGACACTCTTGCCGCCCTACTTGCGCTTCGTCAAGGGGGTCGTCGATTGTTCCGATTTGCCGCTGAACATTTCACGCGAAATGCTTCAGCATAATCCATTGTTGGAACGAATCAAAACCAACATTGTCCGCAGCATTCTCAAAGCGCTTGAGGAAATGAAAACCGATGAGTATGACAAATACATCAAGTTCTATCTGGAATTGGGTTCGATCCTTAAAGAAGGGCTGAGCCGCGATTGGAACAATCGCGAGAAGATCGCCGATTTGTTATTGTTTGAATCGATGAAAACGCCGGCGGGCGAATATACCACCCTGGCGAAATATATCGAATCGATGCCGGCCGATCAGAAGGCCATTTGGTATTTCATCGGCGAAAACCGCACGATGCTCGAACATTCGCCTTATCTGGAGACGTTCCGCGCACGCGGTCAGGATGTGCTGCTGTTGACCGATTCCATCGACGAATTCACTCTGCCGAATCTGGGCAAATACAAGGACAAGGAATTGAAGGCGGTCAATCGCGATGAACTGGAGGAGAGCAAGGAAGATGCCGCGAAAAAGACCGAGGAACAAGAGAAGTTCAAGACATTGTTCGCGGATCTCAAGGCGAAGCTGCCGGAGGTGAGCGACGTTCGGCTATCGAGCCGTTTGAAGGAGAGTGCCGCATGTCTGGTGGCCGGCGAAGGCGAAATGACGGCGCATATGGAGCGTTTAATGCGGCAGTTCGGCCGCGAGAAAGATCTGGAGCCGTCGCGGCGCATCCTGGAATTGAACGGCGAACATCCGGCCGTCCTTGCCGTACAGCAACTCCATGAGAAAGACGCCCACGATCCTCGCATCGAAGCATATGCCCGCTTGCTCTACGATCAGGCGGTGATTGCTGAAGGCTCGAAAATCAATGATCCCACTGCCTTCGCGCGGCGCATCAATGATTTATTGGTGCAGAGTGTGAAATAAAAGATTAGACGCACTAACATCTTGCCAGCCCGCAGCGCCAGCAAGGGATTTCCTTGCTGGCGCTGCGGGCTGGCAATTCATTCAGTTCGTGCTTCTCAGAACCCAAAAAGCCAATCCAGCCCATTCGTGCCGCCCCATTTCTTGACCTGCATCATCGTGCTACTGGTAACCGCGGCTTTAATATCCGTGGCGCTGATGGTCTGCGTGCCTGTCTGCCACAGAATCAATCCCTGTGTGAACGTATGCTGTCCGGCATCGGTTGCGGTGAAGGTGTAATCCGCCGGCAACCACGCTAAACTATCCGAACTGGTGAAATGCACGGTGCCGGCATAGTCGGTGACGCGGTTGCCATACGAATCGAGAGCGGTAACTATCATTCGGAACGGCGTCAACGCGGAGACAGACGCGGGAACGGCCACGGTGAACTGACTGACCGCCGCCGGACTGACGGTGATACCTCCCTGCATCCCCGTGACGCCCGTCCACGGGTCCGTGATGGTTAGGCTCTGGGTACCCGCCGTTTTGAAGGTGACGTTAAAAGTATGGACGCCGTTGTCGGCGGCCGTGAAGGTGTAGTCACCAGGCAGCACGGCCGCCCCGTCCGTGCTGGTGAAATGCACGCTGCCGGTGAAGCCGGGAACGACGTGTCCCGAGGAATCCACGGCGGTGACGGTGACGGGAACCGAAGCGCCGGCCTTGGTGGACGAAGGAATGCCGGTGACAAGGAAAGAAGTCGTCACCGTCGAGGCTTTCACCAGGATCGCTCCCTCGCCATTGCGGAGCGTGATACTCGTGATGGGCGCTCCCAACGTGCCATCGGCTTGCAGGAGATAATATGTTCCTCCGAGGTCGTGAGTGGTAGCCGTGGTGTCGGCCAAGGTGCCCGTCGCGCCGTTGCCGTAAGACAGCGGTTTGTAAAGCACCAGGGCGTTGCTGTACGAGCGCTGGTAGATGCGATACGTCAGCGCGGTGTTGGACGGATCAGCGCCGGTGGCGAACTGGGACCAACTGCCGAGCGGTTGGCCGATGTCGCTGCCCATCGCCGGGAACCAGTGCTGGCTCCAGGGGCCGGTGGTGTCGTAGCCGCCGTTGTAATCCAGGAAAGTCGTGTGCGGGTCGGCGAGGAGATAATAGTAGGCCAGCGTGGCCATCTCGGTGCGCGGGTCGGTCGGCGCGCCGCCTTGCGGATAGCTATCGAGTACCGCATAGGGAGCGGGCGAGGTCAACGCGGCTCGGTCGGCGACCTGCGCGGCCACGCTCTCGAACAGTTGATAATTGTGAGCCAACGGCCGAATGGCGAACTCCTCGAAATAGCCCTGGACCTGCTGAATCGTCGGGTTGGCGTTGGCTCCGCCGCCGGCCGTGTTGGCCATGATCCAGTGCGGCGCGATGGCGTGGCCGATCTCGTAGAGCAGGCTCGCGTAATCGGTGGCATAGCTGCCGGTCGGCTCGACCACGGTTCCGGCCGCCGCCAGCGAGGTGCCGCCGGAATTGTCCATGAATAGACCGTCGGCCAGCGGATTGCTGTTGAGATAGCGGACATCGTAATCGACAGCCCAGCTGCGGAAGGCGGCGTCGCCGGGGTTGGTGGCGAAGCGCATCTGGCCGTAGGTGAAGACACGGCTTTCATACAGGAAGCGCGCGTCCATACCGGGAGCGCGATGGGCATACTCGGTGTTGTCGAGATAGCCGTCGTGATTGGTGTCGGCCGCCGCGTCGAAGGCCGGGATGATGCCCGAACTGCGGCCGTTGGC
>DATNCY010000167.1:0-12279 GCA_035553375.1 Gemmataceae bacterium | reverse complement strand
TTTGGGAGCCGCCGTCGGCGCGGGTTTGGGTATCGTCTCACCTCCGACCGTGTCCTACGCACCGAGTCCGGTTTGCCCCGTCCCGTCTCCGGCCACGCCTCCTGTCGGGAGGACGGGAGCCGAACTCCCGTCGGCACCCGCGACGAGCGGTGTATCGACGAACGCCGGCAGCTTGAGTTCGGCCACCGTCATTCGCCCGTCGGCATCGGCATCAACCCCAGTTGCTCCGGCGAGTGGCAAACAGGAAAAGGGCGACAAGAAAGCCGAAAAAAAGAAAAAGGAAGACAAGTCGGAGCGGCCGTAACTTTAGGCCAATCCGCAGCGTCGGCAAGGGAATCCTTGCCGACGCTGCCGAATCAAGAACCATTCACACCCTCTGTCTCTCCGCGACAATCCTCGTACAATTCCCCCAGCCTCTCTGGATAAACCCGAAGATCGAAGGTTCCTTACAAGGCGGCGATCCATGAAAATCCAGGTAATCTTCTACAGCATGTACGGCCACATCTACCGTCTGGCCGAGGCGATTGCCGAGGGCGCGCGCCAGGTCGCCGGCGCCAAGGTGTCGCTCTATCAGGTGGCGGAATTGGTTCCCGACGCTGCCCTGGAGAAAAGCGGAGCGAAGGCGGCTCGGCAAGCGTTCGCTCATGTGCCGTTCGCCAAACCGGAGCAGATGACCGACGCCGACGCTCTGCTGTTCGGCACACCGACGCGCTTCGGCAACATGGCGGCGCAGATGCGCAACTTCTTCGATCAAACCGGCGGTTTGTGGGTGAAGGGTTCGCTGATAGGCAAGGTTGGCAGCGTCTTCGCCAGCACCGCTTCGCAGCACGGTGGCCAGGAGACGACCATCACCAGTTTCCACACGACGCTCTTGCACCACGGCATGATTATCGTCGGCGTGCCCTACTCCGAGCCGGGACTGACCAACATGAGTGAGATCAGCGGCGGCACGCCTTACGGCGCGACGACCATGGCCGGCACCGACGGCAAACGGCAACCCAGCGAGAACGAACTGAGCATCGCGCGCTTCCAGGGCCGCCATGTCGCCGAGATCACCGGGCGATTGGTGCGCGGCGCGAAGGGGTAACGCTTTCCACCTATTCTTGATTCTTGCGACCGCGTCTCTTTCCCCGCTTCGGGGATTGACTCGCCGGCCGTTCCGTATTCTCGTCGTCGCTTTCCGGCGCGAACGGTTCCTGGTAGATGAATTGCCAGTTCGATTCAATTTGCGGTCGCTGCCGTGGATCATCGAGAAACGCCCGCCCGTCAACGAGTAGACGCCGTTTGGCCGTTTCCTTGTCGAGTTTCAGAGCCAACACACGCAAATCGTCTTTGTGTTTCTCCTGCTTGCTCGAAAGCTTGCTAACGAAGATGTCATAGGGGTCAACCAGATAGACCCGCAGCCCTCCGAAATCGCCCAGGAATTGCCGCCGGTTCTCCCAGTTGGCCGGGAGGTAATGAGACTGAACGTGTCCCAAATTAAGGCCGTAGTCACTTTGGATCTTCCGCAGAACGGCCCGTTGCTTCCGTATCTCGGCCGGGACTTCATCCACGATGTCGATGTCCTCTGTCGGCCTTGCCGTCAGTCCCTCGATCAGCGTGGGGATTGAGCCAGCTACATAAACTTCGACGCGATGGTGAACATTTTGTCCGAGCAGCGCGAAAATCTGCTTAATCTGCGTCGTGCTGATGCTGTCCACGAGTCTCCTCCGGATATGAGGGAATCCCGTCTCGTCGAAATGTTCTTGAAGGATCGCGCGAATTCGTTCACCCGATGGACTTGCCGCCAGCCAGCGGGTGAACTTCCGCGTTCCCCAAAAGGAGCGAATCGCTTTGGCGGCATCGCGGATGAGTAACCGGGTCCGGTAATCCGGACTGGGATTGCGTTGCATGTCCTCTTCAATGGCGGCGGCGAGCGTTACGGTGTCGATATAGGGTTGTCCCCATATCAGTTGCCAGGGATCAAAAGGTTGCCGGGCGAGCTTTCGAGTTGGCATACGTCTACACTTTGGGAAACATATCTTTCATTCGACAACAGGACGTTACGTTAACTGGCTGTCACCGCATGCAGTAGGTCCCGCTTGCCGAGCGGGACCTGTTGGGGCAAGGTCCCGCTCGGCAAGCGGCACCTACCTCATTGCGTTCGAGCTTCTAACTTGCTGAACTCGCCAACTTTTGCAGAATTGCGCGAATCGCCGCCATCCCGCGCTGCGCCATCTCCGGCGACGGCACCGGCACCTGCAGCACCGGCTGCCCCTTCGCATCTGTGCCCAGAAATGATGTCAGCAGTGACACTCCCTTGCCATTCGCCTCCGTCGGGGGAGGCGCGGCGCTGCCGACCAGCGCCGCCAGCGCTTCCAGCAATTGTACGCCCGCTTGCACCACGGCCTGACGCGGATCGTTCGCCGGTTCGCTCACCACCGGCAAGGGAACGGGAGCCTCGGCCGGTTTCGCTTCGCTGAGCAGTTCGCGCACCGTGTCCAGAAACGCTTGCTGGCCCAGTGTGGCGAAGATCACTTCCTCGTTCGTGCCGGTGAAAATCTCCGCGAACAGCGAGCGCTTGACGGCCAGCGTTCGCAGCACGCGCTCCTCAATGCTGTCGCGCATCACCAGGTTGAACACTTGTACCGGACGATGTTGGCCCATGCGATGCACACGCGCGATGCGCTGCTCCAGCACGGCTGGGTTCCACGGCACTTCGAGATTGATGACTGTGTCGGCCGCCTGCAAATTCAGTCCCGTGCCGCCCGCGTCGGTGCTGAGGAAAACGCGACAATTCGGATCGTCGCGGAAGCGCTCCAGCAGAGCGCGCCGTGCCTTACCCGGTATGCCGCCATGCAGCACGGCGAAGCCGATGCCGAGCTTTTCGATCACCTCCGCTGCCTGACGTAGCATCAACTCCCACTGGCTGAAGAGGACGACCTTGTGCGGGTCCGCGCCGAGCAGTTCGCGCAGCAACTCCTCCAACTCCTCCAACTTCGGCGAAACTTTCGTTTGCTTGTCGAGCAGGAAGGTGCTATCGCACAGCATGCGCAGATTGGTAATGCTGGCGAGAATGCGGCGGCGATCGATCTCGGTCAAATACTTCTTTTGCAGCAGCCGCGCCAAGGTATGGTTATGCTCGGCATACGGACCGCGCTGAGCGTCGGCCATCTCGACGAAGACGGTCGTATCGGTGCGGGCCGGCAATTGCGACAGCACTTCCGCTCGCGTCCGCCGCAGCAGAATCGGCGCGAGTTTCTCGCGGATCTTATCGAGATTGCGATAGCCCAGCAGCTTGCGGTCCTCGTCGAGCATGCGATGATCGTGCAAAAACTGGAAGGCGGGACCAAGACGGCGATCATCGACGAACTGCACGATGCTGTACAATTCTTCGAGCTTGTTTTCCAGCGGCGTGCCGGTCAACACGGCGGCATAACGGCTGCGCAACCGCTTGACGGCGCGGGTCGTCTTCGCCTCCCAATTCTTGATGCGCTGCGCTTCGTCGAGAACGATGAGGTCCGGCTGCCAGGCGTTCAATTCATCGAGGTCGCGCACGGCAATCTCGTAGTTGATGAGCCGATAGAACGTCGGCTGACGATACAGGGCGCGTCGTTCCTGCGCCGTGCCATCAATGACCTGCACGCCGCGGCCGGTGTACTTGCGAATCTCGGTTTCCCATTGATATTTCACCGATGCCGGTGCCACCACCAGCACGCGCTCGACGCCACGCTCGCGCACCAGCAATTCGACGGCCGCCAATGTCTGCACGGTTTTGCCCAGTCCCATGTCATCGCCGAGGATGCTGCGGCCGCGACAAGCCAGGAACACCGCGCCGCGCACTTGATAGGGATACAGCGGCACCGCCAAGAGATCGCGCAGCGCTTCCGGTACCGCGCCGTCTGTTTGTTCGCTCTTCTCCATTTGTTCCAGCAAATCATGCTCGCGCTGGGCCATCTCGCGACGCTCGATCTCACGCTCCATGAAGTCCATGGCGTCGGAGAAAATCGTCACCTGCTCCGGCACTTGCTCGGCCAATTCGATGAGCTTCTGATAACCGTCGCCGCCTTTCCACAGACCGCGCGGATCGAAGAACGCCTCCGCTAGCGCACGCAGTTGATCGGAATGGCGCGGCGGCAAATGCAGGCCGATGCGCAATTGCTCGCCGTAGTTGAGATAAACTTCGGGATGAGTCACGGCCGCCTTGCGGCGGCGCAGCTGCGGCGGTGTATCTTCGCGCAGCGAGGCCAACACGGCCTCAATGTGCTTACAGGTACCGAGTGTGTTGGTGCGAAAATCTGGACATTCGCAGGTGTTATCTCCGACATCGAAGCCGCGAATGCTGACGCGATATTGTCCGCCGGTCGTCGGATTGCTGATCTGGTAATCGCTGAAAACGCGATTGCGGCCAAGATTTTGGATGCGGAACTGCTCCTCGGCCGCGCGCCGCCGGCGAATGTCGATCTGTTCCTCGCGGAGCATGCGGTTCCCTCGATTGCCTTACAAGCCCGGAGCGCCAGCGACGGGAGGAGCAGACCCGTCGCTGGCGCTCCGGGCTTGTACGCACTGCGCCCGCCAGCGTAACCAGTGATCGACGAGTACCAGCGCGATCATCGCCTCGCCCATCGGCACGAAACGCGGCAGCAAACACGGATCATGCCGGCCGCGCGTGGCGATCTCGGTCGGCTCGCCCTGGCGTGTCACGGTCGGCTGCGGACGCGAGAGGCTACTGGTCGGCTTGATCGCTACCCGGCAGACGATCGGCTCGCCGCTGCTGATACCGCCCAACATGCCACCATGTCGATTTGTTAATGTGCCGATACGTTCATCCTTGCGGACGAATACGTCATTGTTGGCGCTGCCGCGCGCGGTGGCGACGGCGAAACCGGCTCCGTATTCAAAGGCCATGACTGCCGGCAGCGATAGCAGCGCCTTGGCGAGATCCGCCTTGAGCTTGTCGAACACGGGTTCGCCCAGACCCGGCGGCACGCCGACCGCGACAAGTTCGCACACACCGCCGATCGAGTCCTGATCCTTGCGCACTTCGTCGATCAATTCAATCATGCGTCCGGCCGCTTCGAGATCGGGACAGCGCACCGGCGTTGCCTCGACTTGTTCCAGCGTCACCGCCGACGGGTCCGGGACGTTCGCATGAACATCGCCAATTTGCTTGACGTAGCCGAGGATGCGGACGCCGTGAGCGGCGAGCAGTTTCTTGGCGATGGCGCCGGCGGCGACGCGGCAGATGGTCTCGCGGGCACTGGAACGGCCGCCGCCGCGATAATCGCGCAGACCGTACTTGGCATCGAACGTGAAATCAGCGTGGCCGGGACGATACTTGTCCTTGATGTCGCCGTAATCGTGGCTGCGCTGGTCGGTATTGCGGAACAGGATCGTGATGGAAGTGCCGTCCGTCACGCCCTCGAAAACGCCGGACCAGATTTCCGCCGCGTCCTCTTCCTTACGCTGGGTGACGAGTTTCGACTGCCCCGGCCGGCGGCGGCGCAGGTCGGGCAACAGATCCTCCACGCTCAACGGCAACCCCGGAGGGCAACCGTCGATGATGACAGCATAGCCGGGGCCATGACTGACGCCGCCCGTCGTGACGCGAAACAGGTGTCCAAAAGTATTGCCTGCCATGCCTTCATTCTATCGTTTGCCATCCGTGATAGCATCCCGTGTCGTCCCAGGTCGAAGGCGAAGAGACGCGAGCACCATGAATTGCCAGCCCGCAGCGTCAGCAAGGGATTCCCTTGCTGGCGCTGCGGGCTGGCAAAGACACCCTTGCTGGCGCTGCGGGCTGGCAAGAGGTCGCGCAATGAAACGGGGCGAATCCTTGGATTCGCCCCGCACACGTTTTGACGATCATTCGATCAAAGCTTAGTGCTGCGCGACGCCCGCCGGCGGCAGCGTCAGAGACGCCGGCGTGGTTTCGCCCGCTCGCACCGCGATGACCTTCTCGACCTTGACGGATTTGCCGTCCTTGACGATTTCGGCCTTCAGCGTGTAGTGGTATTCGCGGCCCGGATTCAGCGTCGGGGACACGAACACGCGGCTGGTGCCGGTCGTGCTGGTCGGTTCATTGTCGATCGTCAACTTGGCATTGGCGGGCAGATCGACCACGATGGTCGCCGGCGCGGGCGCCATGGTCTCGCCGTCTTTCGACTTCGTCTTGGGCGGATTCTTCAGCTTCTCGCCGCCCTTGGTGCCTTGGGTACCGGTTCCCGGCATGATGACGCCGCCACCGTAGTTGCCGATGCCACCATAGCTGCCGATGCCACCATAGCTGCCGACGCAGCCGCCGTAGCCCATGCCGCTGCCCATGCAGCCACCGTAACCCATGCCCATGCAGCCGCCACCATAGCAGCCACCGTAACCACCACCGTAGCAACCACCGTAACCGCCACCATAGCAGCCACCGTAACCACCACCGTAACCACCACCATAGCAGCCGCAACAGCCGCCGCCGCCGCGGTGACCACGACTACGACCACCACCGCCGCCACCATAGCAGCCGCCGTAGCAACCACCATAACAACCACCGCCGCAGCAGCCGCCACCACGGTGACCGATGGCCGGGGTGTCTCCACCAGTCGTCAACGCCATCATGAGGACCATACTGTACATCGAACTCACCTCCCTAAACTGGAACAACCCATACAGCCCAAGGACGCGGAGAGCATCCCCCACATCTCAGGCTGTCCGTCTGAGACACTCCAGAACAACGATGGTCATGGAACCAAAGGAGAACAGGACCGATGATGCCGCATCTCTTAAAGCCCAGCGGCAGCCTATAGATGCGTCCAAGCTCTCAACCTCTTCCGTAACCCGAGGCTCGGCGATGCGAGTCGCCGCGATGCCTCCGCCGATTACAACGGCTGAGTTGAATAGTAAAGCTAGAGAAAAGAAGAGTCAATTGCAAATTGGGAGGTTTGCGGAGAATTGATAAGATCGTCATAACCGGACTCGTTGTTGGCGCACGGTTAGCGCATCCCCCTTCCCGTTTACGTTTCGCGCACCGCGAAACGTAAACCCGCGAAACGTAAACGGCAGGAGATTGCACTGCGGGAAAGATGGCACGCGAAGCCCGCAGAGCAAAACCGCCAGGAGCGCAAGGATCGCTGAAATAGGCGTTCCCCTTAATTAGAGGCTGACCTCACCCGCGCGGATGGGATTTTTTTGTCATCCTCCGTAGCTTGCCTGATCCAATCGGGTATCCTGATAGATAGAACGCAATCCATGTCTGGTGCTCCGCGAAGCCGGCAACGGCGCAACCAAGGGGCCGCGACCGCATCATGAGAGGAGTCTTTGCGATGGCGCGCAATCCTGTATCCGCTGCCTCATCCCTGGCCAGCGCCGTGCGGACATTTCGCCGGCCGTGGCCGCTGCTGTTGGCCGGCCTGGGATGCACCGTGATCGGTCTGCTCTTCTCGCAGACGCCCTATGTGCCGATGCGTCTGTTGTTCCTGGGGATTGGCCTGCTTCTCGCCGCCATCGCCGTCTCGCGCCGTTTAGAGACGGCCAGCTGGGAACTGGAGGATCGTGCCGAATCGGCGGGTCTACTGGCGGTGTCTGCCTTCGTGGCCCTGCTCTCCTTCCTTGGCATGGAGGAACGCTGGGACTCCGGACGCCTCTTCCTCGGCGTACTCATCGGGCTGGCGTTGTTCGGCTCCTTCGTGGTGCTGCTGCCGCGGACGGGGCGGCGCATTGTCGCCGTCATCCTGGTCGTACTGCACTTCGGCGGTATCCTCACGGCTATCACGGCGGTGCCGCCGCGCAACGAACCGGCTCCGTGGCTATCCATGCAGAGTTGGACGCGCATTTATCGCCACTACCTGACCTTCGCCTACCTGACCAACGCCTACCACTTTTATTCGCCCGATCCCGGCCCGCCGACGCTGTTGTGGTTCCACGTCGAGTATGCCGACGGTAGCGCGCGCTGGATCAAACTGCCCAATCGCCGTGAGAGTCCGGTTGCGCTGTGTCATCAGCGCATGCTGGCTGCGGCCGAGGGCACCAATCAACCCGCTGGTTTGCCGTTCCCTCAGGAACAAATCCCTGGGTGGGAAATCAAATTTCAACGCAAATACGAGCTTCTGCCCGGCACTCCGCACCCTCCCCTGGAGGACATCCTCACCCGTCGGGAGATCGGCGCGACCTTCGCCTTCATCGATCCCAACGACGGCCGCCCCGCGCCGATCCGGCTCGTGGAGGATGAGCTTCCTCCTATCGTGAACCAGTATTCCGAACCGCAGGAGATGGCGCGCCGGTTGATCGCCTCCTATGCCCGGCACATTGCTCGCACCTCGCCGCACTCGAAGGATCCGGCCATCGCCGTCAAATCCGTGCGTGTCTACCGTGTCACTCACACCCTCATCACGCCGCGCGAGTTGAGCGAGGGCAAAGACCCGCTCGATCCCACGACGTTCGTGCCGTTTTACATGGGCAAGCACGACATCGACGGCAAACTGCTCGATCCGAAAGATCCGTTCCTCTATTGGCATTTGCCGATCGTGAATGTGCCGAAGCGGTATCCCGATGCGCATCTCTTCGTGCGTGAGGCGCAGCCGGGACCGTTCAAGCTCGTCGATTTCGTGGAGATTCACGCGACCCAGAGCGACAAGATCCAGAAGGCCAACACGCCTAAATGAGCAACGCGGGTGGGTCTTTATTCTTTCAGTCATCAGGAATGGCGCCATGAAATCAATAACCGCTCACGATGCACACACCCCCGATCCGCATGACGGCGAGCATCCGCTGATGTTCCTCGCGCGGACCGTGGATCGCTTCTTCTTCCGTCCAATCGATCCGACGACATGGGGACTGATCCGCATCAGCGTCGGCATTGTCGTCCTGTACGTCCACTTGGTCTACTGCATCGGATTGGCGAACTACCTGGGGCCGGATGGGTGGGTCTTGAACAAGGGTTGGACCGACAAGCCGGGCGAGGGAGGCGTACTCGACTTCCTGCGTTTCGGCCAAACCTTTATGGGGCCTAGCTCGACCTGGGACGACTCGCAAGGTGAGGTCCTCAAGGGCCAGACCTTGTGGTCCATCTACTATCATGTGGAAGACCCGGTGTGGATCTGGGTAATCCACATCATCATCCTGGTCGCCATGTTCCTGTTCACCATCGGTTTGGGATGTTCGCGCGTCCTCAGCGCGCTGGTGTGGATTGGAGCGCTCCAGTACATTCAGCGGGTGCCGAGTCTGCTGTTCGGCATGGACACAATGATGAATCTGGCGTTGTTGTTTCTGATGATTAGCCCGTGTGGGGCGGCGCTGTCGGTGGATCGCTGGCTGAAGGTGCGGCGCGAACGCCGGCGTCTGGGGCCGGCCTACGTGCCGCAACCGCCCGAACCTCTCGTGTCCGCCAATTTCGCGACCCGGCTCATGCAGATCAGTTTTTGTTTCATCTACCTGGCGGCCGGTACCTCGAAGCTACTCGGTACGTCGTGGTGGAACGGTACCGCTCCCAATCGCTTTCTGCTCAACTACTCGTTCGCGCCTTTCGATGTGGCCTTGTACAGTCAGTTCATCAAGTATTTGGCCGATCATCGTTGGATGTGGGAGGTGGGCGGTGCTATTGGCGTGGTCTACACGCTCTTCCTCGAATTGGGCTTCACCTTCCTGGTATGGAATCGCCGAACGCGCTGGTTCATGGTGTCCTGCTCGATCTTGCTGCATACGATGATCGCCTTGCTGATGGGCCTGGTGACGTTCAGCCTTATCATGATGGCCCTGGTTCTGGCCTTTGTGCCGCCGGAGGTCGTGCGGCAGTGGTTGCAGTCCGCGAGCGAACAGATTCGGCTCTTGCTCTCCTCCCGCGCGAGAGAGGAAGCGCAGAAAAAGACACTTGCTCTGTCGCGCTGATTGCCAGCCCGCGGCGCAAGCAAGGAAAAATTCACCCTTGCTTGCGCCGCGGGCTGGTACGACCTCTTTTACCTCAAGCATCTCCACCAGCCAGACGATAGATGGAGAATGGGTGCCGTCCGCGGCAAAAACACATTGAAGTCGTAACGAGAATCGGGTATGAGGTTCGCGACTAACTAACGAAACCCGATGGTCCCATTGCTCCGCCGAGATGCGCCGTCCGCTTCTCGACCGGAGACGGGTAAAGCAATACCTATGGGTCGATTCATCCCTCAAGGTGCCGAACAGCGAGCAGGCCGTGTGAAACCGGCCTGGCATGTCCTGTTGACGTGCTGGCTGTTCGCCGTCGCCCCTGCGGGATTGCTCGCCCAAGGGACCGATCCGATCAAGACGCATTGCGTGCCGACGCGCGATTTCAGAATCCCCTTCACGCCAGCCAACGACCCGCGCATCCGGGAAGTGCTGCTGCACGTTTCCACGGATAAGGGACAGACCTATCAGCCCGTCGCCACGGAGCCGCCGAACAAGCGCTATTTCTCCTTCCAGGCCAAGGACGATGGCTGGTACTTCTTCATCGTGCAGACGAACGATCAGAATGGCGTGCGCACGCCCTCCGACTTCCGCGGCCTGCCGCCGAGTCTCCGCGTCTGCGTCGATACACAAAAGCCGGTCATCAACCTGCGCGCCGCCCAGCCGCTGGATGGTTCGCCGGCGGCCATCCAATGGTCGATCCAGGACGACAACTTCGATCTCATTGATGCCCATTATCGTTCGACCGCTGGGGGCGAATGGTATCCGTTGTTTCTGCCGCAAACAGCAACGGGTGTGCATGGCTGGAAGCCGGTGGTGTCGGGGGATGTGGAAGTGCGCATGCAAGCGCGCGATAAGGCCAAGCACGAGGCCGAGCCGCGCAGCGTGATCGTCAAACAGATCCAGCCGAGGCCGGGCATGACGCCGGTCGCGGCCGGCACTCCCAATACTCCCAACACTCCCAGCGATGTCCGCCACGTCAAAAGCAAGAAGTTTCAACTCGATTATCAGCTGGATGACAGCACCAAAGGACCGTCCGGCGTCGAGAGCGTGATTATCTGGAAGATGCGTCAGGGTGGCCCTTGGCAGAAGTGCAAGGAAACCGGCACGCCGGAAGGGCCGGCGACGGTCACGGTGGAGACGGCGGGACGCTGGGGATTCCGGCTGATCCCGCGCAGCGGCGTGGGGTTGGCCGAGCCGGATCCGCGGCTGGGCGATCAACCCGATCTGTGGATTGAAGTCGATGAGAGGCCTCCGCAGGTGAAAGTCACCAATGTCGTCGTCGCCCAGGCGGCCGACGGCGGCAATCTGACCGTGTATTGGTCCGCCAGCGATACGTTCCTGCACGCCAACCCGATTTCCCTCTTCTATTCCAACGCGCCCGAGGGCCCGTGGACGGACCTGGCACACGACTTGCCGAATTCCGGCAGCTACAATTGCAAACCCGAAGAACTCAAGCTCCCCTTCAAGTTCTATCTGAAGGTGACGGCCATCGATGAAGCGGGCAACAGCGGCGAAGACAAATGGCGCGATGCGGTCAAGGTAGACCTGAAGATCCCGCGCATCAAACGGATCGACGTGAAACCCAGTGAAGTGCGCGAGCAATCGCCGGCGTCGCCGCAGTCCCAAACGCAGCGGCCGTTCCCCGGCGAACCCGCCTCCCGGCAGCTGCCAGTACCTGGCAAGTCCCCGAACGGGCTGCCGGGAGGCTGGATGCCCTGATTGGCGTTCCATCTTCTTCGTCTCATTTCACCGTCGCGGATACGGTTCGGCTTGATTCGCCGTCGCGGGATGGTAGCCTGAAGACTACGGGCAACATCCTGTCTTTGGTGAACGGCGACAATCATGACGGACGAATCGAAGCAAAGCCAATGTTTCCACATCGAACGACATGGCGACATCGCGGTCATCACGCCGTCGCCGGAAGTAGAGAAGATGCCGGAGAACCTGATGGAGCAAGCCGCCCTGATGGTGCTGGCACCGCTGCGTGCCGATCCACCGGCCGGCCTCATCTTCGACCTCAGCCGCGTCGATTATGTCGGCTCGGTGTTCCTGTCTTTCCTGCTCCGCTGTCACAAGCGCGTCAAGGAACACGGCAGTGAAGTCGTGGTCGCCGGCGCCTCGCACCGCGCCCGCGAGTTGCTGCACATGACCGCGCTCGATACACTGTGGGCGCTGTACGACACGCGCGCCGAAGCCCTGGCCGCGTTAACCGGCGATTGAACGATATTGCCAGCCCGCAGCGCCAGCAAGGGATTCCAGTAGATCCAAGTGTGTCTCTCCGAACGTCCTTGGCATAAGCTATGCCTCCCAAGGACGTTCGGAGGATGCCGATTCGTTCACGCCGAAGATCGCCTCAACGACCGCTTGCAACCAATGCATCATCGCACGCAACGG
>DATNCY010000166.1:0-22190 GCA_035553375.1 Gemmataceae bacterium | reverse complement strand
GGTCCGGCTGGCTGGTCAGGGATACTTGCGTCCCAGGCGGGAGGAGCTTGAGCGCTTCCGACTTCGGGAGCCGTGCTGCCCGCTGCTGTTCTTCATTCAGCTTGGCCACGCAGTCGGCGCAGCGGGTGTTCTGGAACTTGGCCAGTCGCTGCGGCCGGTACTTGTCCCTCTCGTAGTGCTGGAACTCCTGTTTGTGTCCGCAGGCCCGGGTTACCATAGGCCGGGCCACGATCTTGCCTGAAGGCTCAGTCATCTCCTCTGCTCTCCCGTGTCGGGCAACTTGTCGTCGGTCATCGGATAATCGCCGCTACTGGGCGGGAGATGTTTCAGCGGCTTCCTTGGACATTTTAGCGAACGAAGGTGCACGGTCAGCCCCTGCCATTCGTGGTTCGCGGCTCCCTCGCGATGCGATCCTGGTGCCGTGTCTGGCCCTGCTCGTCTGCCGGATTCACACCCACTTCCGATCGGCGCCGGATTCGTGCGGTGACCGGCTCCTCTGCCGAGGAACGGCGGGTTCCGGCCCGCTGGGGCACTGCCTCGATGGTGTTCGCTGCCCTGAGCGACTTGTTTTGTTCGGCGAGTTCGGCAACCGATGGTCCGACTTCCTCGGCCTGGGGCGGACTATGTTCGACCACGGCGATTGACCATCGATGGTTAGCCACTCTCTGGCTTGTGAGTGAAGATCCTCAAAGGGTCCGTGCGAGAGGCTTCCGATCTGCGGGTTTGCGTGGTAGTTTAATTGAGGATGCTCGCCTGCTTTTCGCGGAAAGTACACGCTATGAGACAGGATGGAAAAATGAGATGGAGCCGAGCCACGCTCCTCCTGGCCATGAGTTGCTTCGGGATAGTCACGCCGGCGTTGCCGTGCCGTGCAGAAGAGCCGAAGAAGATCGACTTCGCGCACGACATCGTGCCCATTCTCAAGACCCGCTGTGCTGAATGCCACACCAACGGCAAACACAAGGGATCGCTCTCGATGGACACGCGAGGAACGCTGCTCCGCGCCAAAGTGGTCGTACCGGGCAAGTCCGGCGCGAGCGAACTGCTGAAGCGCATCCAGTCCCGCGATCCCGATGAGCGCATGCCGCCGAAGGGGGAGCGACTTTCGGAGCGGCAGGTTGCCCAGATGCGCGCGTGGATCGATCAGGGGTTGTCCTGGGAGGAAGGATTCACTTTCGCGGCTGGCAGTTATGTGCCGCCGCTGAAACCTCGGCGTCCGCCTCTCCCTCCGATCCGCGAAGGTCGCGACCATCCGATCGATCGCATCCTCGACGCCTACTACGCCGATCGCCAGCAAACCGTGCCTGCGCCGTTGGACGACATTACCTTCGCTCGCCGGCTCTACCTCGATGTGATCGGCCAGTTGCCCGCCCCCGAGGAACTGGCCGCCTTCCTCAAGGACACCGCCTCCGACAAGCGCGCGCGGTTGATCCGCCGATTGCTCGACGACCGTCGCGCCTTCGCCGAACACTGGCTGACCTTCTGGAACGACCTCCTGCGCAACGACTACCAGGGAACCGGCTACATCGACGGCGGGCGCAAGCAGATCACGGGCTGGCTCTATCGGTCGCTGCTGGACAACAAGCCTTACGACCAGTTCGTTCGTGAACTTATCAGTCCAACGCCGGAGTCGGAGGGGTTCATCAAGGGCATCAAGTGGCGAGGGCGGGTCAACGCCAGCCAGGTGCCGGCGTTGCAATTTTCGCAAAACGTCTCGCAGGTGTTCTTCGGCATCAACATGAAGTGTGCCTCGTGTCACGACAGTTTCATCGACACCTGGAAGCTCGACGACGCCTACAGTCTGGCGGCCGTCATCGCCGATCAACCGCTGGAGATCCACCGCTGCGATAAGCCGCTTGGTCGCAAGGCCAATCCGCGTTTCCTGTGGCCGGAACTGGGCGGCATCGACGCGACCCAACCCCGCGCTAAACGATTGGAACAACTGGCCCGCCTCGTCACGCACCCCGCCAACGGCCGCTTGCAGCGGACCATCGCCAACCGCATCTGGCAGCGCCTTTTCGGCCGCGGCATCGTTCACCCCGTGGACGTGATGGCCAATAAACCGTGGAGCGAGGACCTGCTCGACTACCTCGGCGCGTACCTGGGCGATCATGGCTACGACCTCAAGCAGCTCATCGAACACATCGTCCGCTCGCGTGCGTATCAGTCTCGCGCCGTCGTGCAGAAGGAGGAGATGCCGGCCGAGAATTACGTCTTTCGCGGCCCGGAGCTGAAACGCCTCACGGCCGAGCAGTACCTGGATGCAGTATGGCAGATCACACGCACCGCGCCGGCGAAGGCCGCCGCGCCGATCACGCCGCCACCCTTTCCTTCATCGACCCCCGTAGATCGCCAGTACGTCCGCGCCGCCCTCGTCAACGCGGACGCACTCATGCGCTCCCTTGGCCGGCCCAACCGCGAACAGGTAGTCACGACACGGCCCGATCAACTCACCACGTTGCAGGCGCTGGATTTATCCAACGGACGAATCCTGTCCGAGACGCTGACACGCGGCGCGGTAAACCTGCTCAAGGACAATCCGAAGGCAACAGGCGAACAGTTGATCGAGCGGATCTATCAGCGGGCGCTGTGCCGCCGTCCCAACGCCGCGGAACTGGCGACGGCACGCGAGATCCTGGGAGCATCGGTGACGCCGGAATCGCTGGCGGATTTGCTTTGGGTGGTATTCATGCTGCCGGAATTCCAGATGATTCGATAAAAGAGCGAGAGTTCGACGGCATGGAGGCCGGCAAACGCATCGCCGCCACGATACCTGCATAAGGATCAACAAGAATACGGACTGGCGGCGCATGATTGGCTTGGTTGAGTGAGTGCCTGAAGGCCGCTGTGGAGGTTTCGTTATGGATCGTCTCCTGACCGACGAGAAGGTTGATCGTCGCGATTTCTTGCGCGGCATGAGTGCGGCCGCACTCGCCACCCTCGCTTCCGGTGAACCACGGCCCGTTGCGGCGGACGAGAAAATCGCCCACCCGAAGGCCAGCGCTGATACCTGTATCCTCCTGTGGATGGGCGGCGGCATGGCGGCACCGGAGACGTTCGATCCCAAGCGCTATACGCCCTTCGAGGTCGGCGTCCCGGCGGAAAAGATCCTTTGCACCTTCCCGGCCATTGATACGGTCGTGGACAACATCAAGATTTCGCAGGGGCTGGAGAACGTCGCCAAGGTCATGGATCGGGCCACGCTGATCCGCTCGCACGTGGTCGCCGACCTCGGCAATATCCTGCACTCGCGGCACCAGTATCACTGGCACACCGGCTACGTGCCGCCGCAGACCGTTGCCGTGCCGCACCTGGGTTCCTGGGTTGCCAGGGTGCGCGGGCCGAACAATCCCGCTATCCCGGCCTTTATCAACATCGGTCAACGGCTGGAGGGCGTCGGTGAATCGGAGGAACTGAAGGCGTTCACGACGGCTGGCTTTTTCGGCAGCGAGTATGGCCCCTTCAATCTGCCCTTCCCCACCGATGCGGTCGCCGCTGTCCGCCCCCCGAAGGGGATGACGCGCGAGCGCTTCGAGAGTCGAATGAAGCGCTACCGCGAGTTGGTCAAGAGCAGCCCACTGGGCGAAATGGCGGGCGAGTATCATCGGGAGTCGATGCTGCGTGCTGTCGAGAATGCCCACCGCTTGCTCAGCTCAAAGGAGCGCGACGCCTTCGACCTTACCAGGGAGCCGAAAGAGAACTTCAAACGCTACAACACCGGACGCTTCGGGCAGGGCTGCCTGCTGGCCCGCCGGCTGGCCGAGGCGGGGGCGCGTTTCATCGAGGTGACAACCGAGTACGTGCCTTTTCTGCACTGGGACACCCACGAGAACGGTCACGAGACGTACAAACGGATGAAGCAGGAGATCGACCGCCCGATCGCGCAGCTCATCCGCGATCTGGAGGAACGCGGCCTGCTCGACCGTACCCTGGTCGTCCTGGCCAGCGAGTTCAGCCGCGACATGATGATCGAGGGCGTGCCCGGCAGCACAGCCCGGGATCAGTCGCGGGCCAAGGCCGATCGCATGGAGAAGATGATCCACTACGGCCTGCACCGGCACTTCACCGGCTCCGGCTCCGTACTCCTGTTCGGCGGCGGCATGAAAAAGGGCTTCCTTTACGGCGAGACGGCGAAGGAACGGCCGCTGTTGACGGTCAAAAAACCCATCACCATTCCTGATTTGCACGCGACGATTCTCACGGCGTTGGGCATCTCGCCGCGAACGGCATTCGATGTCGAGAAACGCCCGTTCTACGTCACGCAGGACGGCAAGGGCCGGCCGGTGAAGGAATTGTTTCGCCGCGACGCGTAGCGGATGAAAGCGGAGAAAGAACGGAAATGCGTGGGATTTCGGCCGCGAAGTGAAAGCTCATGGGGTGGACGCCGTTACAAAAATCCTCAAAAACGCTGGGGCAGGTACACAGAGGCGGGCAAAGCGGGACAAGTCCCTCGGCTCGCGGACCCGCTCGCGCGGGAGGCGGCGAGAGGGACGAACCCTCTAACCGCGTTCCGCCGCTACGCAGAGCCGGAATCGCCTACTTATCTTTCTTCGGGGCGTACCCCTTCCACACCCACTCGATGGCGTGCGGGAGGAACTGCGCCTGGGCGTTGCCGACGCTGTGGCCGGCTCCGCGACAGAACAGGTACTGATACTCGTAGCCCTTGTCCTTCAGCACCTTGGCCATGCGGTGGTTGGCTTCCACCCAGTCGTGCATGCCGTCCCGCATCACGTTAGGGTTGAGCAAATCTTTGTCGCCGACGGAGATGAAAATGCGGATCGGCTTCTTCGGCTGCTTGGGGATCAGCGTCTCGTGGAAGCCCCAGGCACCGTCGGGATACTTGGGGTCGAACGGCCACGCCTGGTTCACGAACGTGCCCGACGTGGTCAGGACGCGGTGGTAGAGGTCGTTGCGGAACCAGGCCATGATGAGCGCCGCCGAGCCGCCGGAGCTGTTCCCCATCGCCGCCCGACCGTCGGGATCCTTGGTCAACTTCACCTTGCAGTGCTTCTCTACGCGCGGCAGCACTTCGGTTTCGATGTACTCGGCGTAGTCGCCGTTCATGTTGTCGTATTCTTTGCCGCGCTCGTGCCCCTGGGCGTCGCCCCCGCCGTTGGCGATGGAGATTACGACGATGGGGGGAATACGCTTCTGGGCGATCAGGTTGTCGAGGATGGTCTTCATGCCCAGCCCGGGGCCGTCATGGACCACCATGAACGGCACCTCGGTGCCTTCCTTGTATTGAGCGGGAATGTACACCCCGACCTTGCGCTTGTAGTCGATGGGGTGCGTCTCGACGATCAGCGTCTTCGGGTTCTTCGGATCGACCTTCCCGAATGCCTTGCGGGCGATGCCGGGGTTGAAGAGCTTGGTCTCCTTCGAGTCGATTACGAACTGCTCCACCTTCCCCTCGGGAACGCCTTCGACCTTCTTGCGTTCCGGCGCGGGCACGTATTTCGGCCCGATGACGAAATTGTCGTAGGCGTCGAGCGGGGGGGTCTCGCCCCCTTTCAGCACCTTGAACGGCGGGGCACCCTTGTCGTCGTACTTGCGCACCGGTTGTGCTGTCGCCGAGCTGGAGCAGGCGAGAGCGGTGATCAAAACGGCCATCCGCAGCTTGAACATGAAATCCCTCGTCGTTTCTTTCGTTTGGCGAGTGTTCTGACGGTACTCGATGAGCGCCGTGGCATTCTACTTCACCCCCGACAGAAACGCCACCGGGAACGAGAACCCGAGTCCCCGTCGCGCGTGGTCGCGATCCCGATCCGATCCTCACCGACGTCCGTCTCGACTAGCTCCCGGAACCCTTCAGCCCCGCCCGGCTCCCGAAACGACCGCGAACGAGGCGCGATCACGAGCCGGGGCTGCGGTGAACCGCAGCATGTCCCCAAGATGCGGCTGTTGCTGGATGGCAGGACAGCTGCCGCGCCTGCGAGGTCAACCGACGTGGGAACCGTCAAGCTGGTAGTCCAGCGTTCGGGCTCCACGCTACAGCTTGACGACGAATTGCTGCTGCTTGCCAAGTGTCCGTCGGCCGGTTATGCTTATGAGGAAGAATCCAGCCAGCGCCCTGACCAAGCCCTCCTGCCTGCAAACTGTTACCAGATGTTTCCTGATGTAGTTAGCCTTAATCCCTCCGCTCTTATGTCCTGGGGCAATGCTGATGTCCTCCAGACTCTCTCGCCACTTGCTGCCTTGTTCCTTCGTCTTGCTCGTTCTCGCGTGTTCCAACAGCCGCGGTGAGGACTCCTTCCGGGATAAGGTCGAACCGTTCCTGCAAACGTACTGTTTCAAATGCCATAACGAGAAGAGGGCAGAAGGACTTCTCGACCTCACTCGCTACAAGTCGAGCATGATGATTGCCAAGGACTATCGGCAGTGGGAACACGTCGTCACGTTCCTGAAGGAGGAGAGGATGCCTCCGAAGGCGGCCAAGAAGCAACCGGCACCGGACGCGCGGGCTGAGTTCCTGGCCTCCCTGGACAGGCTCTTTCTGGTCGAAGCCCGCAAGCTGGCGAATGATCCGGGTACGGCGTCGCCGCGCCGGCTCAGCAACGCCGAGTACAACTACACGATTCGAGACCTGACCGGCTTCGACATCCGCCCGGCTGATTCGTTTCCGGTCGATCCGGCGGGCGGCGAGGGCTTCAACAACACGAGCGAAGCCCTGGTGATGTCGCCGAACCTTTTCAAGAAGTATTACGCCGCGGCACAGTTTGTTGCCGATCACGTTTTGCCGACAACCACCGGCTTTGAGTTCGCGCCCCATCGTGTGGTCACCTTCAGCGACCGTCAAAAGTTCTATGAAAAGGCGATCCTGCATTTCTACGAGCAGCACAAGGTCGATTATGCGGCCTACCTTGTCGCGAGCTGGTCGTACCGCCATCGCCCCATGTCTCGGCGCAGTGTGACCATCGAGACCTGGGCGATGGAGAACAAGCTGAGTCCGAAATATCTTCGGTCGTTATGGGACGTTCTACAGGAGGATGCTTCCAGCAATGTCTTCTTCATTCAGTGGCTCCGTCAGCGCTGGAAGGCACTCCCTGCGCCGACCGAGCCGGCGAAGATGCCAGCCGAGACACGGCGACTGATTCAGACCCTTGCCGGGGAAATTCATGGCCTCAGCCAGAGTTTGTGTGTTCCCGAAACGCCTGCGATCATCTCCAACGCGGGCAACGCCCCCATCCCGCACATTGATCGCCGCAAGAAAACCGCGGCTGGCCGGGACAGGTTTAATCAGGCGCTGGTTGACAAACCGAGCCAGAGGATACACTGGGAGCGCAGAGGCAACACGGACAAGCTGATTCTCTCTGTCGCCGGATTGGGGTCGGAGGCGGAAAGCGGTTACGTTGTCCTGAACCAACCGAATTTCAGCTCGTCCTCACCGAACGGCTACAATCCAAAGAACGGCAAAAAGAACCTATCGCTACGTGAGTTCCTGACCATCTACTCGCCGGACGAGTTGAAGCGGCTGAGCTTCGGCGAGGGACCGGACGGAAAAAAGCTGGATGCCGACAGTTTCGCACTAAAGGTTCCCTCGGTGCTGGAGATCGCACTGCCGGCGGACGCCATGAAGGACCGGCGCACGCCTCACTTCTATGCCGAGGCGAGTCTGGACGGCGCACACTCCAAACTTCCGGTCGTGCGTATCGGCATATCGAACCAAAAGCCGAATCCCGACAGGCCGGATAAGAGCGCGGTCCTTGTTGCGTCCGATCTTGCCGCGACGAAGCAGTTCGCGGCATCTTGCGAAACATTTTGCAAGCTGTTTCCCAATCGCTTCTACTTCGTCGATGACACCCGTGGTATCTCGGCCGGCTTTCACTTGATCGAGGGCTTCTTCCGGGACGATCGCCCCCTCTACAACTCCGTACTCAATGATGAGGAGAAGCGGACCCTGGATCGGCTGTGGGACGAGCTTTATTTCTCCACCAAGATCCATGACAAGATGTTGCACGGCTTCGTGTTCTTTGAACGCGAAGAACGCGGCTTCCTGAAACATCCCGATTTCAACGCGATCCGTGAGGAAGACCCCGATCTCGGCAAGGAAGAAAACCTGCGCCGATTTGAACAGATCTATCTCAAGCGATCGAACGTGACTACCACCGGAGCCGAACTGGAACGTCATCCGATCCACGTTTTCTTTGAAGACATCCGCCAGGGGCTGAGTCGACGCGACCAGCAGTTGAAAAAGGCCGAGCCGGCCTACATCCGCGACTTGCGATATTTCGCGCAGGCGGCGTACCGCCGCCCGCTATCGGCTGAGGAAAACGAAAAGATCGAACAGTTCTATCGCTCGGTCGCCGGCCAGAAAGAATACGGGATCGAGCAGGCCGTGCGTGCAAGCGTCCTCCGCATCCTGGTTTCGCCGCATTTCTGTTACCGCGTGGAAATGCCGCCGCCGGGAAAGACCATTCAGCCAGTCGCCGGTCTAGCGCTGGCGTCAAGGCTCGGCTACTTCCTGTGGTCCTCGATGCCGGACAGGGAACTGCTCGACCTGGCGGCCCGCGGAGAGCTGAATAACGAGAAGGTCCTCCGCACCCAGGTTCGCCGCATGCTCAAGGATCCCAGAATCAGCGGTCTCGCGCAGGAGTTCTTCGGCCAATGGCTGCGTTACGGTGATTTCCTCAAGAGCGAGTCGGTCAATCGGCAGGTGTTTCCCTCATTCGATGAAGCGTTGAAGCAGGCGATGTTTGAAGAGCCGACGCGCTTCGCCACGGCCCTGATCCAAAAGGATCGTTCCGTGCTTGAGCTGGTGCGCAGCGATGTGACCTACGTCAACAAGCGCCTGGCCGGTCACTATGGATTACCGTTCCGGGGGGCCGTCGCCACCGAATGGGAGCAAGCCACCGGCCTGCTGCAGCAAGGGCGCGGCGGCCTCCTGGGCATGGCGGTCTTTCTCACGAAGAACTCTCAGCCGGCGCGAACCAGTCCGGTCAAGCGGGGGTTCTGGGTGGTGCATGAGATGCTCGGCGAACACATCCCCGCCCCCCCGCCGAATGTGCCGGTACTGCCGGCCAAGGAAACGGAAACCAAGGGGAAGAGCATTCGCGCGCTGCTGGCGCTGCACACCGGGAGTGTCACATGCGCCCGGTGCCACCAGCACTTCGACTCAGTCGGGCTGTCCATGGAAGGCTTCGACGCGATTGGCAAGAGCCGCACAAAGGATCTCGCGGGGCGGCCCATCGACAATCTCGTCCGCCTCCCGACCGGCAAAGCGTCCCGCGGTATCCCCGAGTTTTCAAATTACCTGGTTGTGGAACGCAAGAACGAATTCGCCCATACCCTGTGCAAGAAGCTGCTCGGCTTCGCTCTGGGGCGATCACTCGAGCTTTCGGACAGGGCGCTCATCGAAAAAATGATGGACGAGCTGAAGAAGAACGATTATCGTTTCTCGTGCCTGGTCGAGACCATCGTGCTTAGCCCGCAGTTCCGCATGCAACGCGGCAAGGACTACATGCCCAAAACCGATCCTTCTGGAGAGAAACCATGAGTAAGCCGAATTTGATTTCGCGGCGAATGATGCTCCAGGGCCTGGGCTGTACCATCGCACTGCCCTGGCTGGAATCCGCGAAACTGTTCGCCGGCGATTCCGCCAAGGCAGTGCCGTCAAAGCCGCCGCAACGGTTCGCTTGCCTCTTCCAGGGCGACGGCATCTCGCCGGACCACTGGTGGTCCCAGGGTGATGGCCGCGCGATGGAGCTTGGATCGAGCCTGGAGTCGCTGACGCCGCACAGGGAAAAGCTCAACGTCATCAACGGGCTGTTCAACCGGCACGGCGACGGCGGCCACGCCCGCTGCACCGGTAACATTCTCTCCGGGGCCAACCTCGTCCGCGGGAGGGTCATCTCCGGCGGCGTCAGCATGGACCAGAAACTCTCCCAGCACTTCGAGGAAGTGACGCCGGCACCCAGCATGGTGTTGGGTTGCGAGCAGCCGGTCAGCGGGTTCCACGAGAGCCAGTATTCGATGGTCTACGCGTCGCACATCTCGTGGCGCACGCCGGATTCACCGATCCCGATCGAGCTGTATCCGGCCCTCGCATTCGACAGCCTGTTCGGCGGGCAGACGAACAAGCTGCAAGGCAGCATCCTCGACGACGCCCTTTCCCAGGCCAACGACCTGCGCGGCAAGGTGAGCGGCTCCGACCGAGTCAAGATCGATGAGTATCTGAGTTCCGTGCGCGAGACCGAGAAACGAATCCGGATGCTCGGCAAGGTGGGCCGCAAGGACGCCCCGCTGCCGCCTTCGTCGGAACGTCCGCCGGTCGGTCAGCCCAAGGATTTCAAGGAATACGCCAAGCTGATGTGCGACATCATCGCCTTGGCCTTCCAGACCGATCGCACGCGCGTGGCCACCTTGCTGCTGTCGCGCGACCTATCGGGCCAGACCTACCAGTTCCTGGGCATCCGTGACGCCCACCACAACCTGTCCCATTCGAACACCGGACGGGAGTATCAGGCCATCGTCAAGTTCCATGTCGAACAGTACGCCTACCTCATCGGCAAGCTGGACAAGATGCAAGAAGGAGATCGGACCGTACTCGACAATTCGTGCATCATGTTCGTTTCCGAACACTGGAACGCCCACAATGGGACCAAGGTTCCCCTCGTTCTGGCGGGCGGCCTCGGTGGTACCCTGAAGACCGGCCGATCGCTCGACTACCTCAAAGCCGGTGACGACAAGCGGAAGCTGTGCAGCCTGTACCTTTCGATCATGGACCGGATGGGCCTAGAACTGAAGGCATTCGGCGACGCCAAGGAGCGGCTGACGGGAATGTGAGTGGCACGCCTGGTACACACCAGCGTGGTCGCCGATTTCCAAGTCGGCGACCACGCCAGGAATCGATGCCGGAACTGGCTGAAGCCGTTCGCTGGCGGTTCCTCAATGCCCTGCCCGTGTCGGGATTTCGTGCAGGGGACAACCTCACCGAGCGATATAACTTCGGTGGATCATGGCCCCTTTGTTCTCTTTGTCACGGGTCTCAATGGAGACGACATTCTCGTTCTCGCGCGTCGTGACGTGGACCCGATCGTTGACTTTCTTCTCCGCCGGCTTGCCTTTGCCCCCCGTGGCCAGGAAGAAACGGATCTCGTCGGGTTCGGCGAGTTCGTAGCGCCGGCCCTTCTGCTGTTCGGTGAAGGCGTCCACGGCGGTTGCGCGGAGCAGCTTGGGCCACATCTTGCGGAATAGGGCCGAGGAACCGTACACCTCCGCCCCCTCGACCGCACCATTGATAGTCACGGCGAAGCCGAGTACGTCCGGCTTGTCGGCCAGGCACTTTTCGAGCCTGACGACATAGGCATCGACCTGAGCTTGAAGTTCCTTGTCCTCAAGCGTCAGCTGCAAGCTGCTGGGCGAACGCGAGTCGGCCACGCTCTTGTTCAGCTTCCGGCTCAGTTTGTCCTGCTGCTCCTTGACCTTCTCCCAAACCTGGCTCTGCTGGCGCGCCGAGCCGACCGCGAGACGCAGCGCCTTGCCGGGGAGTTGGCCCGTGGACTGACTAAACCGTCCGGCATCCTCCGCACCGCGTCCGCGCCAGCGGCCCGCCTCCACGCAGAAGGCGGACAGCGGCAACTTTCCCGATTTAACGGGCACGATCAGGTCGTAGGCCAGGACGCGGTCCTGCCGGCCACCCTTGACAATGTCGCCGGCCTGGATGAATATCTCAAACTCGGACGAGACATTTTCCAACTGCAACTCGTTGACCGTCCCCGTCTCATGGACGATGATTTGCTTCTGCTTGAGCGCTTCCTGGAGGGTCAAGAACTTCTTGCCGGGGTGGGTGTCCTTGCCGTGGATGAGATAGACCGCCAAGTTCTGGTGGATAAAAGGCCCAGAAAAGGTCCATCCGGCGGGGGCAGCGGAAGATTCCGGCAGAGCGAACCACCCAGGGATTGCAGTCAAACTCACGATGAGCGCCGTCCAGTGACTTGTCTTCATGGCGTACTCCTCTCCGAAGGGGTTGTCCCGAGTTGAGGATATTACCCCGGCCCGGAAAGGCGTGTTTCGCTCATCGGAGGAGATCGTAAGTTGCAAGGTTCCACGATTGAACCATGATCGGCCGAATGTGAAACGCTACCCCGGCAGGGTTGGGTATATCCTCCAGACCCGTGGCCGAACAAGGAGACTGTTCATGAATCGCTGGCCGATCACCATTCTGAGCGTCGCCGGGATCGCTCTCTCCACAGGCTATCTGTCCGCCGGGGAGCCGCCGCGTGTCCTGGAGTTGCGTACCCAGAAAGTCGAGGCGACCACCTACTTCCACGTTCGCCTGGAACAACCGGCGGACCTCCGTCTGCCATCATTCGACACCAGCAAGCCCTTCTCCGAGTCCGATCGGCGCAAATTCGCCCGCTTGCCTCGGCTGGTGTCTCAGGATGAGAAGACCCGGTCGGTTTATTATCGCCAGCGTCGCTCGCAGCCCTGGTTGAGCTTCTGCGGACAGGTGAGGGGTGGCGGTAAGACCAAGCTCCTGCTGCTCTATCCCCTGGCAGAGCAGGCACTTCAGAAGCCCCTTCCTTTGGCCGAATTGGTGCGGACGCCGGGCATGGCAGAGGTGGCCATAGAGCTGGATTTCGACAAGGCCCAGGCGATCCTCGTGCCGAAGATTGATCCCCAGGATCAACACATACATCGAGACGACCTGCGCGGCTACTGGGCTCTTCACCAGGCGGCGCACTTCGCGGTGCTGGAAACGCAGGTGCTGGACTTCAACTTCTACAGCTTCGCGCGGGAGGCCACCGGCCGCAAGTACAACGTGGTGGCACCGGCGTGGGTGCGACGGCAGACGGCTGACGCCGAGCGCCGGCTCTACGAGATCACCACCGGGGCCGACGCCATCGCCGAGACCCTTCAGCTCCATCGTCTGCTTCAGCCGGAGTCCCGGCCAGGCGGCGAACGCAGCGTGAATATCACCGATGTGGCAGGAATCACGGTGCCCCGGCAGCCCTGGGACCGGATGCTTGACGGCAAGCTACCGGCCGTGGAGTCCATCGCGCGCCTGGTCCCTCACGACAACTACTACGTCTACTTCAAGAATATCCGCAAGTTCATGGAGTTCGGCGACCTGCTCGATCAGTGGGGCACGAGCGTCATCCGGGTCTTCGAGATGAAGAGCCGGGACGCTCAACTCCGCGAGCGCTACGAACGGCAGCTCTGCCTGAAGAGTACCGCGCTGGGCAAGTTGCTCGGCCCGGCGGTGGTGAAGGGCATCGTCGTCACCGGCAACGATCCCTACCTGCGCGAAGGGACGGATATCACCGTCCTTTTCGAGGTCGCCAACCGCGCGTTGTTCCGCTCAGCGGTCGAGGGCTTTCTCAAGGAGGCCCGGCAGAAGCACGGCGACCGGCTCCGCGAGGGACGCGAGGAGTATCGCGGCACGACGATTGAGACCTTCGTCACCCCGCTCCGCGAGGTGAGCCTGCATCGTGCGACGTTGGGGGACTTCGCGATTTATTCCAACTCGCCCGCAGGCGTGCGCCGGGCTATCAACGCCCAGCAGAAGGGCGGCAAATGCCTGGCCGAATCCAGCGACTTCAAGTACATGCGGACGGTCTTCCCGCTCGGCGACGAGAAGGAAGAGGGGTTCGTCTTTTTGTCGGACGCCTTTATCCGGCAGCTGACGGGTCCGGCCAGCCGCATCAAGGAAAAGCGGAGGCTGGAGGCGCTGACCAGCCTGTACATGGTGACCAATGCGGCCCTGTTTTGTGCCTGGGAGACCGGCAAACTGCCCGCCGACCACAAGGCCGCGCTCGCCGCCGCCGGTCTGACTCCAGACGACGTCGCGGTTCCTGCGGGGCGAGTTCGCTGGGACGCGGGGCGGCAGTCAGCCGTCTCGGACGTTTACAACACGATCCACTTCGCCACGCCGCTCATCGAGCTACCCCTCGACCGGGTCACGCCGGCCGAGGCGCGGGAATACGCCCGCTTCCGGGACGAGTACGCGAAGCTCTGGCGCACCTACTTCGATCCGATCGGCCTGCGGCTGTCTGTCGATGACAAACGGGTCCAGGTGGAGACGCACATTCTGCCCCTCGCCGGCAGCGACGACTACCGGACGCTGCGCGACGTGGCCGGGCGGGGCAAGTTCCGCTTCGAGCCGCGGATGGCAGCGGTCGTGGACTTCCAGTTCGGTGTCGGCGACAACACAAGGGACGGGTTGGGGATCGCGTTTCAGATGGACGGAGATGCCCTCTTGCGCGAGATGATGGAGTTGCTGATTCGCTGGGAAGTGGCCCCGCGAAGCAATCTGCGGCGAGAGTACGACCGGCTGTTCTGGAAACTGCCGCTCGGCATAAGTGTTCGCCCGCCGGAGGCGCAGCAGGACAAGAAGGCCGAGCAGTTCGTGAACCTCCTGCAAGGGGCGGGACTGGTCAAGGGTGAGGCGAAGACAAGTCGATACCGAAATGCGACGCTTCATCGGCTGCTGATTTCGGAGGAGAAGTATCGCGATCTGGCGGCGCTGCTGGACAGCGTGCCTCCGGAGTCGCCGTTCGCTACGATCGCGGCCGTGTTGCCCCGGAAGGAGGCACCGCCCGCTCTTCACGTCGCCGTCCTCGACGAGGTTTTGCACATCAGCGCCAATGAGGATTTCCTCAAAAAACGCATCGACGAGTCCGAGGCCCGTAAGAAGTCCGGTAAATCGACGCCGGCTCCGCCGGCCCACGATGCGAACGTCGGGCTTTACATCGGTCCCACCAACGCCCGCGCGGCGGCGAGCCTGTTGCTGGAATACGAGGGGCACAACTTGGCGCTTTTGAACAACCAGGTTTGGAACTGCTTCTACCATGCCGGGCTTCTGGCACCCAACGCGGCCGAAGGTTCCCGCAGGGAAACCATGCGGCGGTTTCTGAGCTTCGTCCCCGTTAGTCCCGATGGCGCGGCCTACCAGTTCGACGCTCGGATCGGTGAAGTCGTGAACAGGCGTCACGGCTCCCTCCGGCGGCCGGAATTGAACGGCCGGGTGGCGGAGACCTCGGAGTTGGGCAAGCTCTTCGAGCAGATCAAGTCCCTTCGCGCCGAACTGCGTTTCCTCGACAACGGGTTGCACACGATGTTGACTATCGAGCGAAGGTAAGGTGTCCTCCTTTCGTTTGTTGGCCGCTTGAAAGGCGGAAACGAGTAGCGGAATTTACTCCTATTCTTCTCCGAGAAGGAGGGAATCCGGTCGGAACCGTCTCCTCACGCTCCGGAGCGGGCGGCGCTCCACGGCCCACAATCCGCCGGGAGCCCGGTTGCTTGGAATCCGAACGCTCTCGCCACGGGGGTTGACAGTAAGTGGCCCCCATTGTCTAGACCAAAAAGTTGCCATTCATCACTTCATCGATGGGATAACTCCGTCATCCCATTTGGGGCCACCTTTTATTGGCCCGCCTGCCGAGCTTTCTTTTTCGCCCTGCACGACCTTCACTCCGGCTGAGGTCGTGCAGGGCGAAAAAGAATGCGTTCTCATCCTGCCGAACGCTGACCTTCCCGGTAAACCAGCGCAGGCGTGCGGTAGTCCAGCGACGGATGCGGACGGCCCTCGTTGTAGGAGGCAAAGTATCGCTTCAGTCCGCTCGCCAACTGCGGCACCGCCTCATAGCGATGCAAATACACCTCCTCGTATTTCAACGAGGCGAAAAAACTTTCCATCGGTGCGTTGTCCCAGCAGTTGCCTCGGCGGCTCATGCTACAGGTGATCTCATGCCGCTCCAACAACCGCTGATAATGGTCGCTGGCGTACTGGCTGCCACGATCGGAATGCGCCACCAACCCCTCACCCGGCAAGCGCCGCATTATCGCCATCTCCAAAGCATCCACCACCAAGCGGCTGGTGATTTGGAATAGTCCTGATACACATTAAAAAGGCAATAGATCGTCCTGTCCGAAACGTCCTTGGTCAAGGACTCTGCTTTGGATTCGCGATTACCCAAACGGATGACGGGTTAGCTGCACTGCGCTTTCAAGCCCATCGTCAGGTGCAGCGTCTAGTGGTTCATTGCAGCTGATTTATGGATTCCTATGATGGTTCCCCAGCTGACCTGGAGGAACATCATGGCACTGAAAGACAAGTTCATCGTTCACCTGACGGTCGAACAGCGTCAGGAACGGGAGGGACTGGACGCCACGGGGAAGCGCTCGGCGGCGATCATCACGCGGGCTCGGATTCTGCTCAAGGCGGACGCCAACGCAGACGGCTGGCCCGATGACCCCATCGCCGAGGCTCTGGACACCAACGCGGGGACCGTGGCCCGGATTCGCAAGAAATTCGTGCCACAGGGACTGGAGGCGGCCGTCCAACGCAAGCGGCCGACGGGCCGCCAGTACCGCAAGCTGGACGGGACGCAGGAAACGCGGTTGGCCGCACTCGCCTGTAGCCCCCGCCGGAGGGCCTGGCCCGCTGGACGATGAAGTTGTTGGCGGACAAACGCATCGAGTTGGAAGGGGTCGAGAGTATCGACCCGGCCACGGTTTGCCGCACGCTAAAAAAACGAAATCAAGCCGTGGCTGAAACCACCGAGCGGCGCACCAACCAAGACTTTGCCCGGATGATGCGGCGGCTGGTAGACGAGTGGTTTCCGGAGGCGGAGAAAATCGTCCTGGTGATGGACAACTTCTCGACGCCCACAGCGGCGGCGTTGTACGAAGCATTTGAGCCTGCGGAGGCACGGCGGCTGGTAGAGAAGTTGGAGGGGCACTACACGCCCAAGCATGGCAGTTGGTTGAACGCGGCGGAGATGGAGTTGAGCGTATTGGCGTGACAGTGTCTGGATCGTCGCATTCCAGACCTGGAGAGGCTGCGTCGAGAGGTAGCGGCGTGGGAAGCGAGACGTAATGCGGCAGTGGTGAAGGTGGATTGGCAGTTCACCACTGCCGACGCCCGCGTGAAATTGAAGCGGCTCTATCCGACAATCCAGCTGCAATGAACCACAAGTGATCGATGACGACCCGAATAAGATCAAACAACTGACAGAATGTGTTAGGGAGCTGTTGCCCGAGGCTGAGGTCGTCGAGTGTCGGTCCTATCAGAGCGGTCTCAAAACAGCACTGTAGAAGGGACTATTCATCATCATCCTCGATATGACCATGCCGAACTTCGACGTTGGCGGCAAAGAGACCGGAGGACGCGAGAGGCGGTATGCCGGCCTGCAAATCCTCCGTCAGTTGAAGCGTAAGGGTGCCGAGGCATATACGGTCGTCGTGACGCAGTTCGAGCAGTTCGGCGAGGGCGATCAGCTGGTAACCCTGGATGAGTTGCGGAGGAACTTGATGGCCGAGTTCACAGAGTTCCACCTCGGGGCGATCTACTACCAGGCGGCGGACTCACGCTGGCGCGACGAACTGCGGCACGCGATCGTATCCTGGGGCTGCGCCGCCAAGGGCGCGAATTCCGTCGCGATGGCGTGGAGATCGGCATGGACAGGTTTGCCGCTCGAACCCCTCACCGCCTGACCTGTTAACCCTCGTGCCGAGATCGTTTGAAGTCTGAGCAATCGGGCTCCCAAATATGTACAAATCGAGTCGATGGGTGACGATCCTCGCGCCAGTGTTTCTCTACCCGACATCTTCTGTCCCCTAGCCTCATGACCCGTCACTCCCAACCCCTTCCACCTCCGGTACCCACTGGAATAATCCGGATGCACAGACCGTGGAATTATGAGATAATCACTGCGAAGAGGTGACAGCATGACTATCAGCATATCGCAGGACCGGCGATGGAATCGGCGACAGCTCTTACAAGCGGGCTGTGTGCCGCTGCTTGGACTGACGCTCCCGCAACTGCTGGCCGCGGGGCAATCGAAGGCGTCGGGACGCGCGCGGGAAAAGTCGTGTATCTTCATCTTCCAGTATGGTGGACTGAGTCAGCTCGATTCCTGGGACCCTAAGCCGGACGCTCCCTCGGAGGTCCGCGGCCCCTACCGCGCCATCCCCACAACGGTCGCCGGCTTCCGCGTCGGCGAGTTGATGCCACGTCTGGCCCGACTGGCCCACCGCTATGCCGTCCTTCGCTCCCTTCGCCACGGTGTCCCCGTACACGACATCGCCAACCGCATGCTCCTGGCGGGCCAGTCGCAGCCAGTGTTGAACGCCCCCTCCTTCGGTGCCATTGTCTCCAAGCTCAGACCGTCGGATGCCGGCGTGCCGTCGCACGTCTGGCTGCAAAAATTCGGCGGCGGAGCCATGCCGCCGGAATCGACTTACCTGAGCGGAGGCCTGCTCGGCTCGGCCCACGCCCCTCTGCTCGTCGGTGCCCACCACAACGACCACCCCGCCAACCCACGCTTCCGGGTCATGGTATTCGACCCCACCGAGGGACTCACCCTCGAGCGAGTGCGGGAGCGGCTAGAAATTCTGCGGCGACTCGAAGCGCACCAGCCTGTCGTGGCACCGAAGGATCCGCTGCCGCAGCTCCGGCAACGCGCGTGTGATCTGTTGTCCGGCTCCGCGGCTCGGCAGGCCTTCGAGGTTGAGCGGGAGCCACTCGCCGTCCGCGATCGTTACGGTCGCCACCCGCTGGGGCAGAACTTGCTGCTGGCGCGGCGGCTCATTGAGGCCGGGGTGCGTCTGGTGAGCGTGGTGGCCTGGTGTGGGCTGGCTCCGGGCGACAAGTTTATGAGCGTCGAGACGTGGGACATGCACGGCAACGCCGGCATCGACATCTTCGGGAAGGGCTGGAACGGCCTGGGCTGGGCGCTGCCTTGCTGCGACGAGGCGGTCTCCGCGCTGCTGGAGGACTTGCATCAGCGAGGCTTGCTCGACAGCACGCTGGTGGTGCTGGTAGGCGAGTTCGGCCGCACGCCTCGGATCAGTCGGGGAGGCTCGGCCCTCGGCCGCGATCACTGGCCGCATTGTTACTCGGCGATGTTGGCGGGGGCAGGCGTCCGCGGCGGTGCCGTCTACGGCGCTTCGGACAAACAGGCGGCCTACGTCAAGGACCGGCCTGTATCCCCCGAGGACTTCGCGGCCACCTTGCTGCACGCGCTGGGGATTCTGCCTCAGACGTCGATAAGCCCCGACGGCTTCTCACTCCGCGCCAGCACCGGCAGCCCGGTTGTTGACCTGTTTTGACTCCAGCGGCAGGGATGGTGCAGACGCTGTTCGTGGCATCCCCCGCAAAATTGGTTGTTCTGATTCCATTCCCGAAAGGCCCACAGCAGGGCAGGAAGTCACTGATTCATGGACCGCACACGCCGAGAATTTCTGGCCGATGTCGGCCGAGGAATGTTGGTCGCCAGTGTTGGCGCCGCGACCGCCGCCGAGCTGGACCTGGTACCCGCCGCTTTTGCCGACGACAAAAAACGACCGCCTCTCTTTCGGCAGCCTGGAACCTCTGGCTGGGCTGATGCAGGACACGCCGGCTGACAAGCAATTGCCGATGCTGGTGAAAAAACTCCAGGACGGCACCTCGTTACGCGAGCTGGTCGCGGCCGGCGCCTTGGCCAATGCCCGCCAGTGCGGCGGCCACGTCCGGGATCGGGCATACGCATGGTGTCTTGGCCGGCGGCTTCCAGCAAGGGCAGGCAGCGGTCGATGGCTCGTTTGGCGGTGGAATCGGAGACACCCATCAGGTAGCCGAGAACTTCCTGGGTGGGATAGTGACGCAGCTAAAAGATGGTAAGCAGGAATTGATCGTCGGGGCCGAGGTCGAAGTCATCGCCACCTCCGAAGGCGCGTTGTCGATCGGGCCGTTCGAGGCGTCGGCGATGCTGCGTGGCGAATGCGGGGCGGAGTTGCTTGAGATGGTCGAAGACAGCGACGGTGATGCCGGTGAGGTTGCGGAAGAGGAGGGGGCGCTGCGCAACCGCTGAAGCCGTAGCATCCTGTTCGCCTCGATCACGCTGTCTCGATGAATTACCATACAGCTGACATAGGAAAATCAGCAGCTATCGTGAAGAAGGTCTATTGGTCCGCCATCGTGCCGGGGACTCGCCGGGTGGTAGGAGGTTGAAGACATGTCGGAGGACTGCCACCAGCTTCAACACCCCCTGGACGATCCGTCCCTTCAGCCGCTGCTATGCCTGCTGGAGAGCGCTCCTGAAGAGTGCCATGGCATTCGGCAGCGCGTTCATGAAATAGGCGATGTCGCGGAAAGGCGGCCGGACCTGGGCCTCAGTGACGTGCGTAAGTTGCTGGAGTTCCTGACAAACGCGGTGTATCAGCGCGTCATCGACGACCACCGCCGCCGGACGGGGCGTCGACTGCGCGGGGACGAGCTACCCGAGAACAAGTTGTATCAGCGCATCTGTTGGCTGATCGATGGCGGCCACTTCCCGGCTCATCTGGAACCCGATGCTACCGCCGTGCGAGAGGCCGGCAATGAAGGCACGCATGAATACGATAAGCAGGTCGCCGCCGTGACGACGGCGCTACTGCATTTAATGCCGATTCTGAGGTGGTACTTCGGGAGCGTGCCACGTGCTGTTAGTTCCTTACAGTTTGGCGAGCGAGAGCCGGTTCCAGGCGGAGCTGGGTCGCCGTGGGTGATAAAGATCGACATCCCCGGAGACTTGCGTGCCAAGCCTGCTAATGAATCGTGGGACGATTGTCGGATCGTGGGAGAGACACCTGGGCAGTGGACCCTCCGAGGTGGGGAAGTAGCCCACTTGAATGTCGATCGGGACGTTTCCGAGATTGCGCTCGGCAGTCTCGTGGGCCTGCGATACCTGCCCGGTTTCCAATCGCTCAACCTGTCCCATTGCCGTGGGGTCACGAACGCTAGTTTGGGATACCTGCGCGGCTTGATGGGCCTGCGATCACTCGAGATCTGCAACACGCCGGTTACAGACGAAGGTTTGGCCCCTCTGGGGGGACTGAGAGAGTTACACTCGCTCGATCTCTCCAGCTGTCGAGAGGTAAAAGGACCGGGACTGGAACATCTGTGGAACTGTCAGAAGTTGCGATCGCTCGATTTGGAGAACACTCGCGTTATCTGTGAAGCCTTGGTGTTCCTGCGAGGGTTGATCAACCTCCAATCGCTCCGTATTGGCCACGACGACAACATGGCGGATTTGATCGCCACTGATTATTATCGTCTCTGGAGGGCTCAGCCGTCGGACTTCTGTGAAGGGCGGCTTGGGTTTAAATATCTTCGGGGGCTGGCCAGTCTTCAGGAACTCAGCCTCAGCACTTCATGGCGCTTCCCAGAGGAGATCGCACCAGATGACTTGGCCCATCTCGCGGGGATCGTCAACCTGCGATCGCTAGACCTTGTGAGGATCAATGCGTACAGGGCCGGATGGATGGATCACCTACCGTCGCTTCCGAACCTGCGAGCCTTCAAGGCACCAGGATTTAGCAAATTGCCACTCGAGAGCGAGGCACGAGAGCGTTACCAGCTGCGATTTGACAGTCCTAGTCTGGCCTGTTTGCGCGGGATGCCGAATCTGGTGGAACTCGACTTGCGACACAGCAACTGGATACCGGCCGAGAGCCTGATTTACGTGGGAGAACTTCACAACCTCCGCGCGCTCTACCTCAACGACAGTCAGTGGCCTCTCCCCTTCTCCTTGGAGAGGCTCGTCAACCTGCAATCGCTCCAGCTGGGCTACTTTTATTATGGGATCGAAACGGATATCGATGAACACCTGACTGATCTGCCGAAGCTCCCGAACCTGCAACGGCTCGAACTGGAACACACGCGTGTCTCGGACAAAGGGCTACCCTCGCTACGGGGGCTGTCGAAGTTGGAATATCTCGGTTTGAATAGCACACTGGTGACAGACGTGGGACTGGCTCATCTGCGTGAATTCACCGGGCTTCGGTTCGTCGATCTGTGGGGGTGTCGAGTGACGGCCGACGGCCTACGCTGTCTCCGCGCGGCGTTGCCTAAATGCCGGTTCATGACGGGTTCGGTAGCCACCGGTGAGGAAGAAATCTGTGGGGGTGACGGGTGACGGCCTCGACTCCCTTCCGCAGTGTTCCCCGATTGTGAGATCCGGCCCTGATCCTCCCTGCTAGACCGGAGAAACGACTTCACGAATCGCTCTCGTTAAGTTCGTCCGTCTCCGGAACCGCGCCGCGGCCCAACTGCGCCCGAGGTGTGCCTGGATGCGCCCAGCTGGGTTCGACCACGGCGATGTCGCACAACCCCAATGCCGTCTCGCCCATCATCTGCACTAGCAGCCTGTTGAAAATCGGCTTGACAGGCATGGTATGTTGGCGGCAGGCCAACACCGCCAACCGAGGAATCTCCCATGAGTATGGGC
>DATNCY010000165.1:0-18678 GCA_035553375.1 Gemmataceae bacterium | reverse complement strand
AAAATCGCTCCCCAGTCCAGTCGAACCATCGGGCGGAGCGTGTAGCCTCTGCGCACCAGAAACGCATCGGACATCGACACCGGACCCTGGAGGTAGGATAAAGGAATCTCGTCCCAAGTTCCTGGCATGGTGGTGCAGGGGTAACCGTTCACGGGGTGGAATGGAATTAGCCGAAAGGGGCCGAGTTGTCAGCCCTTTTTGACCCTTGGGAACCCTTGTTGCCGCTCAGCAGTTGGCAAGAGTGGTAGAAGTCGGCATATATTGGCCGTCCCCATACCGACCCGTGAACGGTTACGCGCAGGACTGGCCGGAAAACGCAAGCCGCCTATCCCACATGCCGCCACGAGGGCTGACGGCGTTGATGTCCCGGCAGACGACCCAACTCCAAGCTACGACGTGCGCACGGCCGAGCAGAAGCAGCGCATCGCGGAAGCCCTCGCGGACCTACCGGACGAGTTGGACCGGGAGATCTTGTGCCGTCATTTTTTCCAGGATGTCTCGCTAACCGCCATCGCCACCGCCCTCGGCGTTAGCCTGGACAAGGTTCGTACACGCTATCACCGCAGTCTGGCGCGATTGCGGCCCAAGCTCGAATCGCTCCGATGAACCCCAATCACGAACCGACCCTGCCGATGCCCGATGGTGCCGCGAATGAGTGCCTGCCGCCCGAGTTGGAAGAACAGGTACAGGCGCTAGTCGAAGAATACGAAAAGCGCTTGCGCGCCGAGGAAGATCCGGATCTGTATGAATTCCTCGCGGCCCATGCCGCCCTCGCTGCCCGCCTGGGACCGCGTCTGGAAGCGGTCGAGGATCTGCACCGCCTTACCCAGCCCCGATTGCTCCCCACATCGACCGCGTCTGCCAGCGAGGAAGGTCCGCCCCCGGACTTCATTGGCCGTTACCGGATCAAGAGCGTACTCGGGCGCGGGGCGTCGGCGGTGGTATACCAAGCCTACGACCCCAAGTTTGACCGCTGGGTCGCCCTGAAGGTACTGCGCGACCCGGCTCCCAGTCCCGATCTGGCAGCACGCTTCGCGCGCGACGCCCACATCCTGGCCCGTCTTCGTCACCCGAACATTGTTCCCCTGCACGACGCCGGACAGCGCGAGGGCTTACGCTACCTCGATATGGAACTGATCGAGGGCGAATCGCTGGAAGAGCGGCTGCGCGGCGGGGCTACACCGTACAACTTGCGCCAGGCGGCCGAGTTGGTTCAGCGCCTCGCCCTGGCCCTGGACTACGCTCACGAGGCAGGCGTCGTTCACCGGGACGTCAAGCCGGCGAACGTCATGCTCGATGCGCAAGGGGAGCCGCAGTTGACCGATTTTGGGCTGGCCCGGCACCTGGATTGCGAGCGGACGCTGACTGTGGACGGTGCGATCATCGGCACCCCGGCCTACATGTCGCCCGAGCAGGCAGACGGCCGCGGCCGCGCTGCCGACCGGCGCAGCGATGTATATAGCCTTGGCGTCATCCTGTACCGGCTGCTTACCGGCCGACTGCCCTTCAAGGCCGGCGACTCCGTGAACTCCCTGCTGTCCCAGATCATGCACCGGAATCCGGCCGCGCCCCGCGTCGCTGTGCCGGCCGTGCCGCATGACCTGGAGACAATCTGCCTGAAAGCCTTGGAGAAACGACCGGAGGATCGCTTCCCGACCGCGCGGGCCTTCGCCGACGAGCTGTGGCGCTGGCTGCACGACGAACCCTTGCGCATCCGTAGGCCAACGCTGACGGAGCGGCTGCGGCGCTGGGCACGGCGAAACCCGCCGGCAGCTGTGTTTGCCAGTCTGGCGGTCCTCCTGCTGCTCGCTGCCGCAGGTAACCTGCTGGGCCTGACCGCGGCGCAGCGCGCCTACGACTCCGAGTCGCAACGCCGGGCGCAGCTGGAGACGGAAACCGAAACGCTCCGGGAGAAACGCGATCACCTGGAGAAAGAGACGGATGCCCTGCAGGAGAAGCGGCTCCTGATGGAGGAGCAGTTCCTGTTGCGCGCCGCCTGGCAGCGCGTTCGGACGCCCACTTGCGGGCAGCGGTTCGAGACACTCGATTTGCTCCAGCAGGTTGCGAAACTTCGGTCCGGTTCGGCGACTGCCGCCGAGGGTAAGGAGGCTTGGTTAGACATCCGCTCGTTGTTTGTGGCAGCGAGCGCACTCCCGGATATCCGGATAATCCGCGAAGCCTGTCTCCCGCGTTCCCCATTCCTTATCTGGCCGGTAGCGCTGCACCCGGATGGACACGAGGTTGTAATCGGGACGCAGGCTGGTCTGATGTGGTGGGACGCGAAACAAAAGCTGTCCGTCTCCACGCCCTTGAAGATCGAGGCGCGACAGGTACGCCTGGCGTACAGTCCCGATGGCCGGTTCCTGGCCTTCGCACGACCGGGCGGGCAACTCGAACTCTGGGATGCCAGGACGCGCAGCCGGTTGGCGGACCATCGTGGCGACAAGGGCATCGATGTGCTGGCGGTGGCCTTTGACCTTGCGGGGAAAACGCTGTGGTGTTGCCGTGCCAATGGCCAGGTCGAGTCCTGGTCGCTGCCCGGTCTGGAAAAAGTGCAATCCTGGAAGGCCGTCGCTCGCGGCGACGCGGTTTACACAGCGGCTGCATTCAATGCCGATGCCTCGCTTCTCGCGATTGGCGATAACGATGGCGGTATCGAGCGCTACGATCGGCAGGGAACCTTGCTCGGGACGCGGGACAGGTGCAAGGCTGTCATCGAGGCCCTGGCATGGTCGCCGGACAATCAACGGCTGGCCGTTGGCATGCGTTATGGGGCGGTTCGGCTTCTGAATCTCCGGGGCACGCAGCATCAGGATTTTGCCGTGGTCGGGCCGGAAGTGCGCCACCTCCTCTTCAGTCCCGACGGGCGCTGGTTGATTGCCGGGGCGCGACCGCAATCCTGTCGGGTGTGGGACATCGCCACGGGCGCCCAGATCCTGACCAGTCCGTTCATTCCCCTGGGATTCGCCCGCGATTCGCGCCGCTTCGTCGGGGCACGGGTGGACGGTGCGGCCGTTTGTGAGCTGGTACGACCGGAACTCCTGCGCCCCCTGCGCGGCCATCGCGACCCGGTCGCCTGGGTCACCTGGTCCAGCAATGGCCAGCGGCTGGCGTCAATGGACGGCAACTTCGAAATTCGCGTCTGGGACATATCGCGCGGTTTGACTCAGGGCGTGCAAGTCGCGGTCTTCCAGGCTCCGCACGGATCGTACTGGGCAGCCAACGCGGCTGTGGCCCTCAGCGACGACGGGCGCTGGCTGGGCTATGCCAGCGGCGGCAACCCGGCGCAGACGCTGCTTGTGGATTTGCAGAACTGCCGAAAATACGGTCCCTGGAAATTGCCGCGCGGTTTCGACCGGCTGGTCTACGCCTCCGGCCGGTTCCTGTCAATCCGCGAAGAGGAGGAAACCGAGTTTGGCGAGAAATGGCAAACGGTGGCGCGTGAACTGACGACCGACGGCCTCCGCGTCCTGAGTCCCCTGGTACGGCCGCCGCAACCGGGGGAAAAGGGGTTCTTCACCTCGGGCGTGACCCCGGACGGCAAGTATTACTGGTGGGCTGGCCCGCGGTCACCCGTTCAGGCCATCCGTTTCGAGATTCGCGAAGTGGCCACCGGCAAGCGCCTCGTGCGCGAGCCATTCCCCCACAAGGCGGAGGGAGCGGAAATCTATGGGCTGGTAACGCCAGGCAGCCGGCACTGGATCGCGGGAGGGAACGAACCGACAGACTACCGTGTCGGGGACATTGCGGGGTGCATGCCGGTACGCCCGATCAAATACCCTGCATTTGCCGTCTCTCCGGATAGTGTCTGGGGGATTCGTCACGACTTGCGGCGACCGGGTCGTGACAGCTTGCGCGCGCTCCAGACATTCCCGCAAGGGCAAGTCTTCCTCGAACTCCTGGTGGGGCCGGGCGACCTTTCCGAACGCTCGCAAAGATTTAGCCCTGATGGCCGTTACCTGGCCTGGCCCGGTCCGGACAACACTCTCATGGTAGCCGACCTCCCCACCCTGCGCGCTCAGGTTCGCGGGTTCGAGACGAACGCCGGCCTGCGCTGATCTTCTCGCACCACTTTTCAAACTTTTTCATTTTTTTCCCGCGCTCGCCGCCAAATCGTGTCTTGTTCTGCGCGCCTGGACCGGCTGCTCGAAGGCTCTTAACGGTGTCGCCTGGCTGACACGGAAAGGGTTGAGATGATGCGAGGCGCGGGACAAAAACATTCGGATAAAAATTCGTTTCACCACAACTTGAGGTAACGTGATGTCATTCTTCGACGCTCTCCTGGCAGCGATAACGCGGTTTTTTGAACCACAACAGCACCTAGCAAGTCGGCGACGCCCGTTTCGCCGGAAGCCGGCCGCCAAGGCTCGGACGCAACCCGCCCGCGCACGTCTCGCGGTGGAGACGCTGGAGGACCGCACCCTTCTATCGGCCACGGCCTTTAGCCCCGCCACCCTCCTCTCGCTTCTCCCACAGGGAGCTACCCTGGTCCCGGGCATCGTGGTCGCGGACTTTACCGGCGACGGCAAGCCGGATGTCGCGGCCGGATTCACCAACGGAAACGCTTACCCCAACGACCCGGCCCAAATCGCAGTGTTCCCCGGCATTGGCGGTGGCATGTTCGGCGCACCGCAGACGTTCGACGCTGGCACCGGGTCCGGCGGCGGGTCGCTCGCGACAGGAGACTTCAACAACGATGGTCACCCGGACCTCGTCCTGACGGCCGGCGAGAGCAACGGCAACAGCTTCGGAAACAAGGTATCGATCAACCTGGGAAATGGGGCAGGGGGATTTGCGGCGCCCATTGTTTTCGCGACCGGTGGCAGCGATTTGCAGGTGGTCGTCGCGGATTTCAACGAGGACCACAACGCCGACTTGGCCATCTACACCCGCGACTCGGGGAACCTCGCCCTCCACTTCGGCGACGGCACCGGGCACTTCTCGTCCGCCACGAACCTCTCCGTCGCCCAGCCCAACCAGGAGATCGGGCAACTGGTGGCCGCCGATCTCAACGGCGACGGCCATACCGATCTCGCGGTTCCCGTCGAGGGCGGCTCCAACCAAGTGAAACTTTACTTCGGCAACGGGAGCGGTTCGTTTACCGCCGGCCAGGTTCTGTCACTCGGGATCGACCCAGGAAACGTGCCCCTGGGCATGGTCGCGGGCGATTTCGACGAGAATGGGCAGCCGGACTTAGCGGTTAGTGCGGGCGACAAGGTGTACGTGTTCCAGGCGACCGGGGGAGGCAATTTCGCCCAGGCCTCCCCGGCCCATCAGGCTCTCCCCATAGGTGACGCTGGCGGCACGATGGACGCCGCTGACTTCGACGGGGATGGTCATCTCGACCTGGCCGTCGGCAACTACACGGGCCAGGTAGTCGCCCTGCTGCGGGGCGACGGACAGGGCAACCTGGCTTCGCCGGAATCGTATGCCGTCCCAGGAGGCTCGGGGTACGACCTGCGGGCCGCCGATGTGAACGGGGATGGTCGCCCCGACATCGTCGCCACATCGATGAACAATCCGCAGCCTGGGGTTTCTGTGTTGATTAACCAGACGGCCGTCACCCCCGGCCTCGTCGCCTGGTGGACCGGCGACGATACCGGTCAGGACGCCAGCGGGCATGGACACGATGCCACCCTGAACAACGGTGTTGGGTACACCCCAGCGGTTGTTAACGACGGGTTCCAGTTTGACGGCGTGGACGATTACCTGCTCGTTCCCGACTCCCCGGACCTTCGGTTCGCCAACTCGTTCACGATCGAAGGTTGGATTCGAGTGGACAAGCTTCCCCCCTCAGGATATGCCTCGACGATCATCAATAAGGACTCCCAGCTCAGCGGCAATCGGGCATATTCCTTCGGCGTCACCTCGGATGGCCGGCTCTACACAGAGGCGTTCGGCGACGGTACGGATGGTTCGGCAGCCATCCGTCACTCGGCGACTGCGGTCCCGGTCGGGAGTTTTGCCGATGTCGCGGTGGTTTACGACGGACCGACGGGCCGACTGGACCTGTACATCAATGGCCAACTCAGTGACGGGACTCTCGTTCTCAACAGTGGGAGCTTCCCGTCCTCGCTGTACACGAGCACGGAGCCTGTGCAGATCGGCGCGTATCGGCAGGCGTCCTTCGCGAATGACTTCTCGGCCATGGCGATAGACGAATTGAAGATGTACAACCAGGCCCTGTCCTCTGCGGATATTCAGGCCAGCTACAACGACCAAGTACCAGCCAACGCCGCCCCGACCGCGAACCCCGGCGGGCCGTACACCACGACCTACGGCTCCGGCCTGACGCTCGACGGGTCGGCCAGCACCGACCCAGACAGCGACCCCCTCACCTACACCTGGACGGTCAACGGTCAGCCCCTGCCGTCGACCAATGCCGCCACCCAGACGCTGACCTGGGCCGACTTGCAGGCTCTCGGCGTCACCACGGCAGGATCCTACACGGTTCGCCTGACGGTGGACGACGGCCACGGCGGAGTGAACACCTCAGCCGAGACTGCCCTGACCGTCAACAAGGCGGATCAGACGATCGACTTCGAGGGGCTTGCCGATAAGACGTATGGGGACGGGCCTATCACCCTATCGGGCACCGGCGGGGGTTCTGGCAACCCGGTCACCTTCAGCGTCACCGGTCCGGCGAGCCTGGGCACCGACGGAGTCACCCTTAAGATCACCGGAGCGGGAACCGTCATCGTTACCGCCAGTCAAGCCGGGGATGGGAACTACAACCCCGCTCCGTCCGTCGAGCGATCCTTCAACGTCGCCAAGTATACTCCGACCGGATCAATCGTTGCCGTGCCAGCGGCGACCTACTCCGGCACTGCGCATGGCACGACCGGGTCGGTGCTGGGAGTCGGCGGGACGGTGCTGAGCAGCACGGTGGTTTACACGGACGCTTCCGGAACTGTTGTGGCTGCGCCGGTAAACGCCGGCTCGTACACCGCTACGGTCTCCTTCGCAGGAGACGACAACTACACCGCTCAGAGCTTCTTGACTCCGATCGTCATTACCCAGGCCACCCCGACAGTCACGGTCACCGGCGGCACCTTCACCTACGACGGGCAGCCGCATCCGGCCACCGGCTCGGTCGCCGGCGTCAATGGGGAAAACCTGGGCAGCCCGACGTTCATCTATGCCTACACCGACAATAACGGGAACATTGTGACGAGTAGCACCGCGCCGACCGAATCGGGATACTACACGGTCACAGCCTCGTTTGCCGGCAACGGCAACTACGAATCCGCCTCGGCTACTGCGACGATCACGATTGCCCTGGAGGCGCAAACCCTGACCGATCTGAACAAGGCGCTCCATGCAGGGCGGACGATCCCGATCAAGCTCCAGCTGCTCGACGCCAACGGGAACAACCTGTCGTCGTCTTCAATCGCCCTGACCGCGATCCGGCTGGACCGGGTCAACGCGGACGGGACACAGACGCAGGTGGCGCTCCAGGATGCTGGAAATGCCGACCCGGATAACCTGTTCCGGTACGATGCCGCTCTCAATGGGTACATCTTCAACCTGAACACCAAGGGCCTTTCGGCCGGGACCTACGATTTCTACTGGATGGCGGATGGCGACCCGACCGAGCACGAGCTGGGCTTCCAACTCGTTTAACGACGGTTCCAGCCCCGGTTAGCCCCTGCCCCTCCCTGCGGCACCAAGTCACAAGGGAGTACGGTAAGGGCAGCCGGGGCAACGAGCCGCGCCGGTTCACCGCTTCGCTTTCGGTGCAGCCGTCCGATCGCCTTTCAGGAAATGCTCGAGGAAGAGGACCAGCAGCTCGTTGGATTCCTCGGGCGGGGAATACATCTTGATGTTGCCGACGCCCAGTTTCTTCAATTCGCCGAGGACACGCGTGTATCCCCAAGCATTCTCGCATGCCAGCCGCAATATCCATTGGCGGATGTCCTCGGGCGTTTTCGGACGTCCCGCCCTGACGGACTTGTTGTCCTTGCCGCTCTTGGCGGTTGCCGATTCTCCGTTGAGCCAGCGAGCGAAGGTGCGCGGAGAGACAATGATAATCAGATCGCGAAGAGCCTTGCCCAGTGGTTTGCCGAACTTGAGCAGACGCTGGCGTTCCTGAACCGTGACGGTAAGACGTTTGGGCAGTTTGTCGCGGAGGATGCGGTTCTCGGTTTTGAGGTACTGGACCTGCCGAGCGAGTTCGCGGTCAGTGGCGTTGGCCAGCATCAGGAAGAAAGAAGGGAAGAGCGTTTTCACGGTGGGGCCATTCCTTGTCGTGCCGGGAGAAGACAACATTTTCCCACCACGTCAATGGTTTGGGGAAGAGGCGGGAGCGTTTGCGTTGCGTTCGCGGCGGCGTGGCAGATGGGAATAGTCGGGTTGGAGGGGTCGATCGGCCGATTGCGCATGCAGCGTGGAGACCGTCGGGGCTGTGCCCCTGGGGGTGATTGGCGACGGCGGAGGAATAGCGGATACGCGCGGGGTTGTTAACTGGATGTCCGAAAAGTTTTGGTGTGCGGAAAGCACCACACGGGTTAACGCAGCGCGCGAGCGCGCGTATTCGACGAGCGTCTCACACGCATGCCGAGCAAGACGCGAACTTTTTTTGACGCAGGCGACCGAATCGCCGTAAAGTCAATAATCACAAGTCATTGCTGAATAAGAGAGCGTGCAACTCTCTAGAGACATTTGGGGAGCAGGTAGAGTCGAGAGGTGGCGCGGTAGTTTAGGTGCTGCCAATCGGTTGTCCGGCCCTTTCGTCCGCCGGTGCCTCACGAGCAGCACCCTGCCCCGTTTCCACCTCCCGCTCATCGAACCGGACAAGCGGATTGCCCGCATCCGGCTCTCGGAGAAGGCATCACGGCTTCGCCCTCGGAAGACCTTGTCGTCGAACCGTGCGCTCCAAGCTCACGACCCCAAGTACGCCGTACAGGTGATCCAGGGGATACGTGTCTCCTCCTGTCCCCCGTACTTTGTGCTTGCGACAAAGCCACCGACGCAGCCTTAACCACACGTGGCGATCCACGATGCGGAAGGCTTTCCAGAAGACTCCCTGAGCGAAATAGTTCCGCCAGCCAACCAACATGCGGTTCAGCGTGGCGATCCGCTCGGCAACCTCCAGGAATAACCAACGTCGGCTGGTCTTCTCACTCACCACGTCACAAAGACGGGTGATCCGCTTACGTGACGGCCAGTATTGCATACTGGCTCGACCCGTGCGGGGTGAGTGATACCGGCCAAACGTAAAGCCGAGAAAATCGAACGTCTCTTCTGGCAGGCGACAGATGTGCGTCTTGGCCTCGTTCACCGTAAGTTTGAGCTGCTTCATCATGGCCTGCATCGCGGTCAACGCCGCTTCGGCGTTGCCACGACAGCAGATCACGAAGTCATCGGCGTAGTTCACGATGTGAGCATTTAGACGCCTCTCGTGTCCGAGCACCTTCCACCCCAGAAGGAACCGACGCATATACAGGTTGCTCAATAACGGCGAGATCGGCGCGCCTTGCGGCGTCCCTCGTCGCTCGTCCTGGTTGCGGTTCGTTCGCCGCACCTTGCCGCGGGTGTCGGTCTCCTCGACGGGAGTTACCAACCACTGTTTGATGAGAGCTAGCATCGCCCCGTCGCTTACGCGGCGAGCGACCGATCTCATCAACTCCGCGTGGGGGATGCTATCGAAATAACCGCTCAGGTCGGCATCGACCACCTGCGTATGCCCCGTCCGCAACCATTCCCGTACCTGCTCGACGGCCTCGTGAGCGCTGCGGCCTGGTCGGTAGGCATATTGCTCCGGCGTCAGGTCGGCCTCGAAAATGGGTTCGAGAACCAACATGACCGCCATTTGCACGACACGATCTTGAACCGTAGGGATACCCAACGGCCTCTGCTTGCCGTCCGGTTTGGGCAACCATACCCGCCGGACCGCCTGCGAACAGTACGTCTTGTTTCTCAACTGGTCCGCCAGTTCGCTCAGCCAACGCTCTCGTCCATACGCTTCGATGTCCTCGAACGTCTGTCCATCGACGCCTGCGACACCGCCGTTGGCACGACAGCGCGTGAAGGCGCAACTCAGGACATCCGCTCGGTACACCTTGTCGTACAGTGCGTAGAAACGGTAGCCGGGCGTTTCCTTCGCTTTCCCGTGTAGCGCCGTCTGTAGTTTCTGGACGCTTGTTGGAGTTCGTAGGCTCACGCCAATCTCCTATCCCGCACTACGTGTTGCGCTGCCTTCAACCAGGGTCCCTTCCCTCCATCGGCGTTACCCGACTTCCGCGGTACTACGGACCCCTCCGCCACCCCGTCTGGCCCGGCCTGTCCCTCGCGGGCTTCCGGTTTGACAACGCGCGTTGCCACCAGGGGGGCTTCCCGTGTTGCGACTGAGAACTGTCCAGACATGCCGTCGCCACTACCCCGGCGGGACCGCAAGAGGGGATGATCGCTCGGTTCCTCCTGCGATGTCAGCCTTCGCCGCTCAAAGCCGGCTCGGCTCCCGCATTGACAATTTCGAGGCCTGCTCAGCGTTCACGCACGTTACGGCCTGCCTGTTCGCAAGGTCGCCCGAGGCGACCCCTTGCACCGAAGGCTTCGGCAGTTTCGTTACCTCCACTGCCGCTCCGATTGCTACCGGCCGGAGCGACCCAGTTGCCGGGCGGGACTTACACCCGCAAGCTCTCAGCGCCTTTGCACGGCGCACTTCGAGGAGCGTCTCATGTGGGGAGCCTGACCATCGGCAGCGGATCTTCCAACCCAATAGTTGACATGCGACGCCGAGAGGAATCCCTCCCGGCGTCGCTCGTTTCCACGCTGCTACCGCGATTTTTTGCCCTCCTCGGCTCGCCATCTCCGCCTCAACTCTGTGCCCACGAGAGCGGCCATCCTTACTCCAACAACGCCTCTTTCCGCCCTCGCCTAGCGCCCGTTGCGGCGAAAACTCTCCAACTCGGCGTCTCCAAGTCGAGACACCGAGTTGACGCGCCCAACGACGCACGACCGGCTACCCAAAAAAAGGTAAGTGGCACAGTTTGTCAGGGTAAACGGACTTTGGGTCAACACGACACGGAGGCAACAAGCGAATAATCGATGCCTTAAGCGCAATAGAAATATTATGTTATGGCCATTCGTCTGAGGAAAAAACCAAAGCGGCGACTGCGACGCCTTTTCTTTGCTTCCGAGTAGGGATTTGCCGCAACATCCTCATGTGCCACTACTTGCGTGCTGTCAGTCTACTGTCACTTTGCAGTCACTTTTTGGCAGGTTTGCACCCCTTTGCTGACACAAACGTCGCCATCGTGCTCGTTTTGTGACAACGGAGCATCCTGCCGTCCGACCACAAGCATGCCAAAGCAGGCTCCGGCCTCGACCGGCAAACGCCCGCAAATCCGATCATGGCCGCCTGTCGGCCTCCTTCCTTGGAGCGCTGCCCTTGCTCCAGGATGAACGTGTGCGGTGGAGGCGATAGCGAACGGGTCTTCGGACCCTCCGCGTTCCGCACGTCCCGTCGCGTCATTTCGCAGCGCATTAAAAGGAGTTATTCACTCTTACTTGGCTTGATCTGCTTGCCGCGGCTGAGGTAACTGTCCATCCAGGGCGTCCCGATGGGCGGGACGCCCACCGTGTCATCCGATTCTTTCCAGGAGACGCCTCATGACCGTTGCCAAGAACTCCACGCCAACCTCGTCCGAGCAAACCCGCAAGCGACGCCAGAGCAAGCCCGCCCCAAGCGCAGCCGTTGCCGACGAATCACCCACGTCGTTGGAGACGACTTCGGAGGAAGCGGCGGTGATGCCAGACGCTGCGCCGGCGGAGACGACGAACGTCGAACCGCCACTGCTCGGCGAGGCGGCGTCCGTCGTGCTGGCGACCGCGGAAGCCAAGGCTCCGACGCACGTTGCAAAACGGAGTGCCTTGGATGCCGCCGCTCAGGTTCTGGCTGAGACCGGCCAGGCCATGAATTGTGCGGAGTTAATTGCGGCAATGTCGGCCAAAGGCTACTGGCAAAGTCCGAAGGGTCGAACGCCTGCCGGTACGCTTTACTCCGCCGTACTGCGCGAGCTGAAGACCAAAGGGGAAAAGGCCCGCTTCCGCAAGACCGAGCGAGGCACGTTCGCCTTGCGGGAGAACGTGTAGAAGCGAAGGGATCAGGTTTGGTCCGCGAGGCTCCGCGGGTCGGAGTCTCGCGTCGTTTCTGGGGGCACGTCCCGATGGGACGACCCGAACGCGACGTGGGCCAACGTGGGCGATCCGTTGGCCGCTCGGTCGGGGCACGCGAACTCACGTCGGCAGCAGTTGTCGCCACAGACGCCGCTGCTTCCGCCAATCGATCCGGGCGGCGATGGGCATCAGATCGGCCAGAATGATGGGATCGCGGCCCCGTTGCGTCAGCGGCAGAAACAGCAGCGCTTCCTGGATGTCCGGGGCCAAGCATAACAAATTCATGATCTGACTGACGCGCGCTCGGGTTACATGACCCAAGGTCGCCAAGGCGCTATAACTGTCGATCTCACCTGTCTGAACCAACGCATCGAAGCGCAAGGCCAAGGCCATCAGCCGGGCCACACGCGGCATACGACCCGGCGGCATCGGCGACGCTGCCACGCCGGAATGCAACTCCTTGCGGCTGCCACGGCCACCCCGATGAAAATGCACCGGCAACTCAATGATCAAGGTCGTACTCATGCGCTCTCCTCCTCGCTGTTGCGGCCCAGCAGGTCGCCGACCAGCGTCTTCAGACCCAACGGATGAAAGGTGATCGCTACCTTGCTGTGCGCTCCGTCGTAGTCCACCCGCAACACCAGCAACTGCACCACGCGCGCCTGCTCGTCGGGAGTCATTGTTTCCCAGGCCGGGTCCAGTCCGGCCAACACCCGCGTTGCCTCGGCCTCGCCCAGACGCTCCTGCTGCACCGCCTCCCTCTGCGTTCGCAGTCGCGCGATCCGTTGCTCGACCTGACTAAGCCGGTCTTGCAACTGGGCCAGACGCGACACCACCCCGCCATTCGTGTCTCCACAGCCAATCTCGGCCAGCAACTTGCGTACCTGGCCCTGACCACTCAGCATGTCACGCTCCAAGCTGCTCCGCTCGGACTCCCATTCGGCCAGGCGGACCTCGTTCTGCTGGCGAACCTGTTCCAGGACGTCGTGTAATAGCTGCGGATCGCGGCCCATCTGCTGAATCTGACCGATCACCAATTCCTCGATCTGAGCGGCGGGGATGGACTTCGACGGACAGGTCTGCCAGCCACGCTTCTGAGCGCCCGAGCAGACGTAATAGCGATAACGTTGGCTGCCTTTGCGCGTGGTGTGCGCCGGCGTCATGGCGCAGTCGCACGGCACACAACGCAACAGCCCCTTGAGTAACGAGGAGAAACGGTGCAGGCTTGGGACGCCAATCACCGGGCCGTGGCTGCGTAAGAGCGCCTGAACCTGTTGAAAGGTATCCAGGTCGATGAGGGCCGGCTGTTCGCCGTCGTGGATCTCATCCTTGTATCGCACCTTGCCGACATAGACCACGTTGGTCAACAGCCGATGCAGGCTGGTCTTGGTGAAGGGTCGGCCAGCCCGTATGCGGCCCTGACGGGTCTGCCAACTCTTGCTCAGCCAGCCACGCCTCTCCAACTCTTGTACCACCGGCAACAGCGCCTTCTGTTCCAGGTACAAGGCGAAGATGGTCCGCACGCGAATCGCTTCGTCTTCGTTGACGAGCAGTCGTCCGCCCCGCGGGTCCAGATCGTAGCCCAGCAGCGGCGTGCCTCCCGTCCACTTGCCCTTGCGACGCGTGGCCGCCACCTTATCGCGTGTGCGTTCGGCGATGATCTCTCGCTCGAACTGGGCGAAGGACAACAAGACGTTGAGCACCAGTCGGCCCATGGAGGTGGCGCTATTGAACTGCTGCGTGATGCTGACGAAGGACACGCCCTGCTGCTCGAACTTCTCCATCATCTTGGCGAAGTCAAGCAGGGAGCGACTGAGGCGATCGACCTTGTAGCAGACGACCAGATCAATCTTGCCCGCCTCGATGTCGGTCAGCAGCCGTCGCAGGGCCGGTCGTTCCATGTTTCCGCCGGTGAAACCGCCATCGTCGTAGCGTTCGGGCAGGCAGGTCCAACCTTCGTTGGTTTGACTGCGAATGAAGGCTTCGGTGGATTCGCGTTGGGCGTCCAGGGAGTTGAACTCCTGCTCCAATCCTTCTTCGGTGGATTTGCGGGTGTAGACGGCGCATCGTACCAGCGGCAAGGTGGCTGCGGCTTTCTTGGCCTGATGGTTCATCGTGTCTCCTTGTTGTTGTTGAGGGTATTACGGAAAAAATGATAGCCGTTGCAGTGGCTGCCGGTGATGACCTTGGCCACGGCGCTGAGCGAGGGAAAGACGGTGCCGGCATAGGCGAATCCCTCGTTGAGTATCTGCACATGCAGTTGCTGTCCCTTGTAGGGCCGTGTCAGGATGGTGCCCGGCGGCGGCAGTCGTGAATCGATGGGCGCCGGGACGCTGACGGGCTCGGGCGGTGTCACGGGCGTGGTCTTGCTGCGTGGGGGATTGAGGCGGAGGTCGGCGTCCTGCGCCAACTCGGTGGCGCGTCGGCGGGCGCGTTCGGACAAGTCGCCTTCGACGAGTGCTTGGAGACGCCAAGCGATGCGCTTGATGAGCCAGGTGCGGTTGCTGGCGGCGGTGGCTTCGCCGAAGACTTCCGCGAAGCGTTGCCGCAGTTGGCCGACGGTGAGGCGTTGCAGCGCCGCCACCTCGTTGACGATGTTCAGTTCCACAGGGTTCTCCTTTCTTGGGGTCTGCAAACGGTCAACCCGTGTGGACAGTGAGCCTCGTTTCCACAAGGAACTCAAGGCCATAAGAGACAAAAGGGAGAGATTTATTTTGGTCGGTGGCTCGGCCGGTTGGGAGGAACCCTGCCGTGTTGCCCAGCAGGGAGCGTAGCGGTGGTGGGATGAGGTTGCTCAACGGATCCTCGCATCGGCGTCGGGTCCGGCCCCGAAGGGCTCTGACGACGACGAGGGCGTTTCGGGTTTGCGCAGCGAGTCCCGCTCCGAGCCACCGGCGCCGAGATCTTCCAGCGCCGAGCATCGGTTGGCGTTACAATTCCCATCTCATCCCGCTCCGAGCCACCGGCACCGAGATCTTTCAGCGCCCTCGGCTCGTGAACGCTTCCTGCAGAGTTTTTCACACCTCGGCCGGTGTCGAGGGTTCCCTTGGCACCATGCTCGCGGCGTTGATATGCAAAATCAACACCATGTTGAAGGCAGACGGAAAACCCCTTTCTGGGTCGCGACCCTAGGAGACGATGACGCACGACACGCCATCGCAGAAGTGGTCATGGAACTCGACGATCGATGCGTCGACAAGAGACCAACGTGCGAAGCGTGCCCGTCCTGTGAGCATGGCTCACGAGCCGAGCTAGGGCGAGTGGCTCTATGAGTTCATCGAGGAGCAACGACGCCAGCTTGAACTGCTGCTTGAGTCGCTGCACGAGCATTAGCGGGGCGACGATGATAAGACCGGCGGATAAGATATATCCTATTCCGCTCCTCTTTTCGCCGAGGAGCGCGAAATGGGACAATGGATGCTGGCGGACAGATACCAGCCGTTCCTTCCTCTCCAGCCGCAATCAAGAGAAACGCAATTATGAACGAATCTCTTCTACTTCGTGAAGCTACCCTGCAAGAGATTCAATTGGAGTTGATTTGCCGGACCAGGTTTAATGCCTTCGATGGCGAGCGGATCTATGCCAGCTTGATGAAGCACAGGGCTTATTGGAAGGCCGTGCTGCTGGATCGGCCCGGCCTGGCCAATTACCAGAAGCCGGGTCGTTTGCTAATCTCGAGCCTAATCAAGCTGCGTGATCTCGAAGACAACCTCTGGCACACCGACCAACTTTTCATTCTGACCGCGAAGCGCGAGCAGGCCGTGCAACTGGCACGCCTGATTGAAGAGGAAGACTGGGGCGGAGAAACGCCGATTATGTATGACAACCAAGAGGAGATCGATTCCGCGCTAGGCGTGGGCCGCCAGGAGTACGGACTCCTATCGATCTGGTGGGACTGAGCAGCGCGCCCTGCCGCCGCAGCGGTGCAATGACAAGTGTATCGCTGCCCCCGCTGCGAACCGATCAGACAACTACCGAGGTCGATAAGACCGGAGCAGTTTCCGTCACGAGCGAAACGTTCGTTGATGGGATAGAGCGATGGGTACAAAGGAGATCGGAATCCCGGCGGCTGGCTTCTGCCGAATCGACAGATGCAATAGCGCGTCAAGCTGCATAGCTCCGGCGTAGGGCGGCTTATCAGTCTTGGAGTGGTGGGGCGCACGGGCGATCCCTGCATGCCAAGCTCTGAATGGATTCCCCGCTCCCAGCTGCATACGGATGCTCGACTTCGCGGCCAGCAGCGGCGTCAAGCCGGTGGTCGAGCATTTCCGCATAGCCCACATCAACCAAACCCTAGACCACATCCGCACCGGCAAGCCCCTTACACGTGACCTTGACGGACCAACGCGGCGATGAAGTGGCTGGCCGAAAGAGCCACTCGCTCCGGCGACGAAGACTCTCATTTCCTTCTCCGAGGTTATTTGTCGAGAAACACAATGTTCTCCCGAAGGGGCTCGCGGCCGACGTGCAGCTTGTTAGCGGGGAAGTCTGGATCGGGGTAGCCAATCGCCACCCCGCACAGGATCGAGAGTTCCGCCGGGATGGCCAGCTGCGCGCGGACGATCTCGGGATACCCGGCGATCGAGACCTCGACGCATGTGCCCAGACCGCGTGCGGTCAAGGCCAATAGAAACGTTTGCAGAAACATCCCCACACTGAGAGCGTCCGCCGGCCCGAGGTCTCGGTGCATGCAGACGACGCCGTCCAGCGGCGCGCCGAAGAACTCCCAGTTGCGCAAGACGGCTGCATGATGGCCTGCCTTGTCCTCGCGCGGAATTCCCATCGCCCCGTAGACTTGAGCGCCGAGTTCGCTGCGAAAGTGCTTGAACGACTCAGGAAGGGACGGGATATTCGGTGGTCCTTTTTGGGCCGCTTCAAGTAGGGCATGGACCAGGTGCTCACGCGCGGCCCCGGACACCAACACCAAGTGCCACGGCTGGATGTTGGAGTTCGACGGCGCTAACACGGCCAGAGCGAGCGCCTCGTTGATCAACTCCGGCGGCACCGGCTGGGACAAGAACAGCCTGATCGAATGCCGCTCTCGAATCGTTCGTTCAAGGTCGAACATGGTAGACCCCTCTGGAGCCGTCTCTAAGTTTGGCTGCCAAGTTTCATCAGGACTTTTTCTTGGGTTGACCGCCGCGTTGCTGACAGCCGCGATGAGATCCAAGGATGGTGATGACCGCCACCCGGTTTTCGAGCTTTCCCGTCCCAACCACCCCTGAATCCTGCGAACCCTGGACTTACCCTTGCGGCACGGAGCGCCTCAGCCACTCCTCGAACCGCGTTGGGGCGATGCGTGGGTTGGCCCCGTCGGGTGTGAGGCCGCGGGCGTCTACAGTCGCGCCGAAGTAGCGGGCCTGCGGGTCCGCGACCACCGTCCGCGTATCCCCACCTGCGGCCAGGGCACACCGCACGAACGCGGCCATTGACTGTGCCTCCGGCCCGGCAAGCTCCAAGATTGCGTTGGCCGGCGGCCCAACGGCGACGTCTGCCAGCGCCGCGGCCACGTCGTCTGCCGCCAGTGGCTGCATAGGGGTGTCCGGAAGGCGGACCGTGTCAGCGCCTGACCCAGCGATCGCGCCGAGGAACTCGAAGAACTGCGTCGCGCGGACGATCGTGTAGGGTGCTCCGCCTGCCTTGATCAGCTTCTCCTGGGCGACCTTGGCCCGCATGTAGCCGCTGTCCAGTATGCGGTCGGCCCCCACCACCGAAAGTGCAACGTGGTGCTTTACCCCGGCGGTCGCTTCCGCGGCGAGGACGTTGCGGGTAGACATCTTGAAGAACTCCAGCACCGCCTTGTCCTCGAACGAGGGCGAGTTCGTCACATCGACGACGACATCCGCTCCGGCGAGCGCTTCGGCCAGCCCCTCGCCGGTAAGGGAGTTGACGCCCGACGAGGGGGAGGCCGGCACGGCCTCGTGGCCCCGTCCGCGCAGGAGGGGGATCAGTTTTTTCCCGATCAACCCACTGCCGCCAATAACTACGATCTTCATGTTGGATCTCCTTGTTTGTCGCCCCGAACGGGGGCCGTTATTATGACCGCACCGACCTCTGGCCCACGACGCCGACGACGCGGGCCACGCGTGATCGTCCGTGGCCCGCGTTCACTCCTACTTTTTATTCTTCTCGGGGATGACGATGTCCTTGATGTCTGCGGGATGCAGCACCACAGCCAGTATGCGTGTGTTGCCTTTCTTGCTCGGGTTCCTCGATACGCGGTGGAGGCAGCCGGTCGGCTGGTAGAAGGTGTCCCCGACGTTCAGAATCCTGGCGGGGTTGTCGTCAATGGCCCACTCGTACTCGCCCTCCAGGACGTAGCCGAACCCCGGGCCGGGGTGGCGGTGTGGCGCGTCTGGCTCGCCCGGCCCCAGTGTCACTTCGACCATCGTGGCCTTCGACTTTTGGCCATCCAGCTTCTCGGCGATGCCTCGCACCGCCAGCATCCGAACCGCCTCGTGCTTCTTGCCGTGCTGGGCCGCGATCAAGCCTACGGCCCCGAGAATGATCCCAGCCGCCACCACCAGTGTCCCACGGGTCATTGCATTGCCTCCATCG
>DATNCY010000164.1:0-16606 GCA_035553375.1 Gemmataceae bacterium | reverse complement strand
GAGCGCGGCTTGGCGTTTCGCGCGAAACGCCAAGCCGCGCTCTGCAACTAAACGAGGAGGCGCGAGCATGTCTGAATCCATCAAGGGTAGCCTGAAGGAGCGCGTTGCGCGAATCGTGGCCGAGGAAGTTGCGCCCCTGTTGCAGATGGACGGCGGCAGCGTCGAGGTGCTGGGCGTTGAGGATGGTGTGGTGCAGGTGCGTCTGCACAATCTCAGCGGCTGTTGCCCAAGTACCGTACATGCCGCCATCATGGGCATTGAGGACGAACTGCGGCGCCGGGTGCCCGAGGTCGAATATCTCGAAGCGGTGCCGTGAAGGTGGGCTGTCCTCGGACGCCGCATCCGCTTTCGCGTCCGCCCGCCAATGGCTATAGTGGCAATGAGGAGTTTCATACCATGATAACAATGCTTGTAAATCCCATTGCGGAAGAAGCGTGGTCGCGGAAAGCCAACCAGCAAGACAGTCTTTCCGCGCTGGCGACGCCACAAAACGGTATTCTCAATAGTGCGGACACTAGCCCTTGGGAACTCGCGGTTCAAACGGTAATCCAGTTCCAGCAGCTCGGTGACAATTGGGATGGTCAAGGAGCGCCGGGGCCGTCGCCGGAGTTGCTGGCCTCGGCCATTGGCCTAGCCTCTTTGTTGAATGAGCAAGGAGTAGCCCCACCCAGTCGTGTCGTTCCTGGCCCAGAAGGTTCCGTGATTTTCGAGTGGCAAGAGCCGGAGGGGATGTACACCGAAATCGAGATCGACCGGCCGCTGCATGCCGAGGTAATGTGGATCGAGCCGGGACAACCCGCCAAGCACTGGACACTCCCCACGGAGTGACAATCTGTCTGACTCCCCGTTCCATCGTCGAGCCAGCCCATGGACGAACATCGGCCCGTTGAGGACAGCGAATTCGTCTATCGCCGCATCCATCGCGTTTATTACCAGGCTGGCTTGCCTATCCCCCTTCAGGCCGCCGCGTTCCGGCCAACGACCAATGACGCCACCGGTCTTTCCGTTTTCCGAGCGGTCTTCGTGCAGCCCATAGATATTTTGGCAAGTATCGAGCCTGGTAAGCGAAACGATTACTATGTTGTCCGCCTTGCGGTCCAGGAGTTGCACCGGCTGGGTCTGACCGTCGTGGCCGAGCCGGAACCGAACGGCCCAGCCGGTCATGCGGTGATCCCGGAGTTGAGTTGGCCGGTCTACCAGGCCGACAAGCAACGGCTGAAAGTGATCCAACTCGAACTGGCGAAGTTGGCAAGCGCGGCAGTCGTGCATCAACCGAGTTAGTCGGCGAAGATCACGGAGGAAGGACGATAAATCAGCCTAATTTCTCTTGCCAGCCACGTCAATCGGTGCGATACATGAGAGACGGGACAGACGAGCGACGCGGGGACGATTCTCATGCAGGATGTTGTCAGCCTCATTCTCGGCGGCGGCCGCGGCGCTCCGCTCTACCCTTTGACCAAGCATCGTAGCGAACCGGCCGTACCCATCGCCGGTAAGTATCGCCTTATCGACATTCCCATCAGTAATTGCATCAACAGCGGAATCAAACGACTTTACGTCTTGACGCAGTTTCTCAGCGTCAGCCTGCATCGCCATATCAGCAACACCTACAAGTTCGACCCGTTCAGTAGTGGTTTCGTCGAGGTTCTCGCCGCCCAGCAGACTAACGAAACCGCCGACTGGTATCGCGGCACCGCCGACGCCATCCGCCAGAATCTAAGCACCTTGCAAAGCGACCAGGCTTCGCACGTCCTCATTCTGTCCGCCGATCAACTCTATCGCATGGATTTGCGCGAATTGATCCAGACGCATCGCGCCAGCCGGGCCGCCGTCACCGTCGCTGTGTTGCCGGTGCATCGCCATCAGGCGACGCGCCTGGGCATCGTCCGGCTCGACGAACAAAACCGTATTGTCGAACTGGTCGAGAAGCCGCATACGAATGAGCAGTTCGATAGTCTGCGCGCGCCGGCGGCTTGGCTGCAACGTCGCGGTCTGGCGGGGCGCGGGCAAGATTACCTCGCCAACATGGGCATCTATGTGTTCAATCGCCAGGTGTTGTTCGATTTGCTCGACGCGCAGCCGCAAGCCACGGATTTGGTGCGGGAAATCCTCGCTCCCAATCTAGGCGCGCACGCCATTCAGTCGTATCTGTTTCATGGCTACTGGGAGGATTTGGGCAGTATCAAGTCGTATCACGAGGCGAACCTGGCCCTGGCCAGCCCGACGCCGCCGTTCGATTTCTACAGCCCCGACGGTGTCATCTACACGCGCCGCCGCAATCTGCCGGCCTCGCGGGTGCATGGCGCTCATGTCGAGCAATGCCTTATCAGCGATGGTTGTCTGATTGGTGCCGGCACGCGCATCGAGCGCTGCGTCATCGGCATCCGTACCCGTCTCGGCCAGCATGTCACGCTGCGCGATACGGTGGTCAACGGCGCCGACCGCATGGAGATGGAACCGGATCGTCTCCTGAATCGCCGGCACGGTTTGCCCGACCTCGGGGTCGGCGACAATTCGATTATCGAGCGAGCCATTCTCGACAAGGATTGCCGCATCGGTGCCAACGTGCAGATTGTCAATCGCCGCAACCTGCAACAGGCCGAGGGTGACAATTACGTCATCCGCGATGGCATCGTGGTAATCCCCAACGGCGCCGTCGTTCCCGACGGCAGCGTAATCTAAGAGCAATGTTCTCCGGGTGCTAACGCAACCCGGCTCGCCAAAGAGGAGTCTGCTATGTCAAACCGTCTTTCGCGTCGTCGTTTCCTGCAAACCACCGCGCTGGGCGCGGCCGGTCTCTCGACTACCCTCGCGTTTGCCGCGGACAAGAAACCGCCGGCCAACGAACGTCTCGCTGTCGGCGTCATCGGCGTGGCCGGCCAGGGCGAACACGATTGGAAGAACATCCACGCCGGAGGAGCCGAGATTGTCGCCCTGTGCGATGTGGATGAGAGCCGCACGAAAAAAGCTCGCGAGATGTTCCCGCATGCCACGTTTCACGCGGACTTTCGCCGACTGATCGACCAGAAGGGACTCGATGCCGTGATGGTGGCCACGCCCGATCACACGCACGCGCCGGCCACGCTCGCCGCGCTGCGGGCTGGGCTACATGTCTTTTGCGAAAAGCCGCTGACCCACACCGTCTACGAAGCGCGATTGGTCGCCGAGACGGCCGCCAAGCACAAGCGCGTCACGCAGATGGGCACGCAAATTCACGGCGGCGACAACTATCGCCGCGTCGTCGAACTGATTCAGTCCGGCGCGATCGGCACCGTGCGCGAGGTGCATGTGTGGGTCGGAACCTCCTACAAGGGAGGCGATCGTCCGAAGGAGAAACCCAAGATGCCGCCGGGCCTGCACTGGGATCTTTGGCTGGGGCCGGCGCCGGAACGGCCGTATCACTCGGCGTATGTGCCGTTTTGGTGGCGCGGTTGGTGGGACTTCGGCGGCGGCGCGCTGGCCGATATGGCCTGCCATCATATGGACCTGCCCTTCTGGGCGCTGAAGCTGCGCCATCCGACGAAGATCACCGCCGAGGGACCGCCGCCGCACCCGGAGAGTACCTCCAAGGGGTTGACCGTTCACTATGAATTTCCGGCGCGCGGCGAACTGCCGCCGGTCCAGCTGACGTGGTACGACGGCGGCAAACGCCCGGCTCTGTTCGCGCAAGGCAAACTGCCGAAGTGGGGCGATGGCTCGGTGTTCGTTGGTAGCAAAGGTATGCTGCTCGCCGGCTACGGTGCGCACAAGTTACTGCCGGAGAAGCAATTCGCCGACTTCAAACCACCCAAGCCGTTCATCCCCAACTCGATCGGCCACTACAAGGAATGGGTCGAGGCGTGCAAGACGGGCGGGCCGACGACGTGCAATTTCGATTACTCCGGCGCGCTAACCGAGGCCGTCCTGCTCGGCAATGTCGCCTATCGTCTGGGCAAGCCGATTGAGTGGGACGCCAAGAATTTCAAGGCCAACGAACCTGACGCGGAGAAGTTCCTGCGTCCGGTGTATCGCAAACCGTGGACGTTGTAATCTCCGCCATGCCAGCAAGGTTGCATTTGCCAACCCGCAGCGCCAGCAAGGGTTCCCTTGCTGGCGCTGCGGGCTGGTCAAAAGTGAAGGTCGGTTAGCGCGCCGGCGTGACATCGGCGATGTTGGCGCTGGGCTGTCGGGTGATGGGACTGCCAACGCGGAAATCGAGTGAACTGCGCGCAATACGCGGCTTCGGCACTTCATTGGCGTCGGGGGCGGCCTCCGTCCAATCCTCCACGGTGATATACACCGTATACGAGCCGGGGGGGCATTTCCGCGGCACCTGGAAGCGGAAGTTGACGAAATAATCCTGGCGCGGCGTCCAGCTGAAATCGGTGTGTAGCTGGGAGTTCCAGCACATAAACGGCTTCTCGCTATTGTACTCGTCGAAGATCTCTAATTTGCCTTTCAGGGCCGTCGCGTATCCTCCTCGTTTTCCCGATCGACTGGCGAAGTTGCGGACCTGCACGTAGACATGAACCTCTTCGCCGGGTTGGAAACAGGTGTTTTCCAGCGCCTTGAACTGTCCAAAGCTCTCGATACGGCTGCAAAAACACATTTTATCGAGGATGAGCTGCGCCTTGGATCGAAGGAGTGTCGTGAGACCATTGAGCCGTTCCATCCAGGCCGCGAGATCGCGCGGCGAGAGTTGGCTGACGCCGCCCTGTTCGATTTGGGCCACGCTCTCCAGCAGCACCAGCAGCGCGGCACGGGTGGCGGGATCGTAGCGTTTCAGCGGTTCGCGTACTTCCTCATCCGGGTGGTGTTCCAACAAGGCGCGGAGCGCCTGCACAGAGGGAGCGTCGGGCTTGGCGGGCGGCGCGGGGCGGATGTCCATCCGTGTCTCGGGCAGGCTGGCCGGCGGCGCGGGCGGCGTCGGTTCCGGCGATTCGATGCGCAGCTGGACCGTCTTGACCGGGATCGCCGGAGCCTGCACGTCGAGTTTGACGGAGGGAGATTGGGAAACTTGGTAATCCGACAGCACCACATCGGGCCGTTTGGCGGCGGCGGGTGATTCTTGCGCGGCCAGGGCGGGAACGACGGAGCGTGGCTTGTCGGCGTCCGGCGGCAAGGCTCCGCGCAGACAGCCGGACAGCAGGCAGGCCGTCAGGCCGACATTTCCAATTCGCAGCCAGCGACGCCCTCGCATTCCGCGCCCTCAGCCAGAGAAGAGACAATTCGCCGGACTTCTCGCTCCGAGCCGGTCCCGATGATTTCGAGAATCTGGGCCGCGGCACGAAACGCCGGCGCGCAAGGGCGGGATAGTAGTTACACAGCGTGAGTGGGTCAAGAGAAGAAATGAGGTGCGGCCATAGCTCAACCGAACAGCAGCAAATCGTTCCATTGCGGCGGTTTGATGAATCGGCAGCCCACCTCCCACTCGCCATCATCGGCGCGGCAGGAGCGAATCTCGATGGCCGTCCACGGGGCCGTTTGCGGTGCCTGACGCGGACGGACGTTCAGTTGAGTTCCCTCGGTCAGAGGTTTTTCAACCACCAGACAAAGACCGCCCATTGAGCGATCGACCACCCATCCCAACAACGGCGGGCGTTTGGGATCGTCGGTTAAAAAGACCTCGACGCGGTTCCCCTTGCGGCGAGGCGCCGAACGGCGATCCGGTTCGCTCTTCTTCATCGATGCGGTAGTCAACATGGTCGGGCCTGCCTCGGGTTGCGGCGGCGGCGCAGCGGGAGCCGGTCGGGAGATGAGCCAGCGTCGGCCCATCAAAAACGCCGTACTTGCCACCAGTACGCCGATGATCGAGATGGTCCACAACATCGTCAATCCCGCCTGAACGCAGAGCAAACGAGTAGCCAAAGCCCTTCAAGGAAAACCTAGCACACGGTTGCTCGGCAGGCGCAGCCAAGTTCGGAGTTCGTTGTTTTCTCTCCTCAAAACGCGGAATTTACATAGAGGAGTAATCCCGCATGGGCTTTCGGGTGTACTTACTAGCCCACACGGATCTCATTGTGTCTTTGACCGAACATGTTCGGGACACGGCCGACGCGGGACGGCGAAGGGGGAAGGCGACATTCGCAATGTCAGGCATCAGCGATTTTCTTGGCCAACCAAGCAGTGAAGGTCGCAAAACGAGGGCAACGCTTACTCACTTTCACTCTGTCGATTTTCTCCAGCAGCTTGCTGGCATGTTTGATCTTGGCATATTCTCCTTTCTGGGTCTTTTCCGTACTCTTCTTGAGATTCTTAAGTAAGTCTACCTTGGGTTCCTCTTCTAGGTTTTGCCGGTTAGGTAAAGTGTTCGCCCGAAATTTCTTCCCGTAAAAGGCGGCCAGGGTCTCCTGATCGGCCACGATCCAAGCCTCCATACATTGCACCATCAAGTGGACGTGTTTGGGATCTGTGCCGGATAAGTCCCATTGATCGCGCTGCATGAGGTGATGAACACGGGCTTTGGCATTGGCGTCCTTATCTTTGGATTCCGGTCCAACGGAAGCCTCCGAGTCCACCAGAAGGATCAGCAGGATCTCGTCGTCCAACCGCTTGAGAGCATTCTGGAAGGCATCGAAAGTCTGCCCTCGGCCACCGCTCGGTATCATTCGCCAGCGCAGCTGCTTGTTCCTCGCAGCCTGCTTTTCCGGATCAAGCAAGGCGTCCATCCCCGTGCGCAGTTCGGCCTTTTGCTGGGCCGAATCCCCGCCACCTTCTAGGTAGATAGCGATCTCCTTCATGGATTGCCTCCCAGCTCGCCGATGCGCCAGATCTCGCCGAGCCGATACTTCTTGAGCCAGTGCACAATTTGCTCGGAATCAACGCGGCGCAGCACCGTGCCGCCCTGGTTCTCGCACACAAGTACCGAATCCGCATGGTCCGTGAGGGCCGAAATCAGGGCGTCGGAATGCGTGGTGACGATGAGTTGGGTGCGTGTGGCGGCGTCCACCAGCCAGTCCGCCAGCAGACTGACGGCATCGGGGTGCAACCCAAGTTCCGGCTCTTCCATGCACAACAGAGGCGGTGGGTTGGGGGAAAGGAGTAAGGCCAACATGGCCAGGAAACGGATGGTGCCATCCGACAGGCGCGTGGCCGGGATTGGGGCGCTTAATCCATTCTCGTGAAGGTAGAACTGAACGGTGCCGCCTTGAATGCGGGTGCTGAAGCGGTGGTAGCGAGGCAAGAAACGCGACAGCAAGCGGTTGAACTCCGGCGCGGAGTCGGTGTGTTCTACCTCGTTGAGGATCAGGCCCAGATTGCGCGAGTCGGGCAACAGAATGTCGCTGGGTAGATCCGCCGGTTGAGGTTGCCGCACGGGAGCATAACGCCCGAAACTCCATTCCCGGAACGTCTGGATGCGCGAAAACTGCTGGCCGAGCCAAGTGATTTCGGGATACACATCGGAGCCTTTGCGCTGGGAGAGTACGGATTCGTCGGGAACGATGTCTTCTCGTTTTAGACCACGATGCGTATATTTTCCCGAAGTATTCCGAATGTTCAGAATTGGCCGCCCGCTCTGAAAGCGGTAGTAAAAGAACACGTCTTGTTCGTTCGGGAATCGCTTTTCTCGTTCTTCGATGACTTCGTCGAGGACTTCGGTTCGCTGGCCGGAGGGAGCGAAAACCAGGCGATAGCGGAGGTCGGGAATCGGCTTTTTCGCTTTGACCACCGCTTCCATAACGGCCTGACCTTTGCCGTCTTGCCCTTTCCAGAGCCATTCCTTCACCCCCCCTCCGTCGCGGATAGCAGTGGTGAAGGCCGTGGGGGTGGCACGCAGCAATTCCACGGCTTCGAGCAGGTTAGATTTGCCGGCCCCATTTGGCCCGATGAGGACGTTCAGTGGGGTCAGCGGAATAGCCTTGGCACCTGGTGAAAAGGAAAGCAAGCCGTCGAGTCGAAGCGACTCCAGGAATAACATGTGTCCACTCCTTATCGAATCCGCGTTGGGCCTGACTAGGTTCTCACGCTAGCAACCAACACCACACGGAAGCCGAAGCTACCGTTGCGACTGCTGGGCACACCATCATTGCGGTAAGCGGGGCGGCAACTCCTACTGTCACAAATCCATGAACCGCCGCGCAAAACACGGCACTTGCCGGTTTCCGGTCCCTGTGGGTCTTGCCGAGGGCTCCGTTTGTAGTATTCCGCCTCGAACCAGTCGGCGCACCATTCCCAGACATTGCCTAGGAGATCGTATAGCCCAAGGAGATTGGGAGGGTAGGAGCCGACCTTGGTAGGGCGTTTCGGGTATCCGTCGAAGGGTGGGTTGTGATTTAAATCTAAGTGGTTACCGGAATCGGGTGCTGAAAAGATTGTCTTGAGAAACGGCCCTCCTCGGCAAATGTATTCCCATTCCGCCTCCGTCGCCAATCGATACAAATGCTCATGTATTTTTCCATCAGGTAGCTGCGAGAGACGGCGGCAGAAATCCGCTGCTTCGTCCCAATTGACACACTCCACTGGGAACGAGCGTGTGTCCATACCCTTCACCTTGTCCTTGTCGCGGCCTGTGGACGAGAAGCGGCTTGGATTTTGGCCCATGACACGCTGATACTGCTCTTGTGTCACCGGATAGATGCCCGCATAGAAGGGTTGGGTGATCTCAACCTCGTGCGGATGTTCATTGCGGCCGCCTGTACAATATCTTGGCCGCGATCCCATGAGGAAGGTGCCCGCCGGAACCAGTGTCAGGCGCATGCCAATAGAGTTGGTCCGCACCGGCATGCAAAAACGGACACCCTTCCGCAGCAGTTGGCACAGGCGTTCTTCCTGTAGCGGCCGCTCCGCTGTTGTCGCCGCTTGTCCCAAGATATACTGCAAACGCAATATCTCAGCACGCTGCGGATCGTTGTGTTCCTCGAACCAGTCGGCCAGGATCAGCCAGGGCGTCCAATCGGAGGGATTGTCCTGAATGGCCTGTAGCAATGCTTCTTCCATGTCCATGCGGTACCCTCCGGCGACTCAGGCAGCCCCTTCTTCTTACGAGTGTGCTGATTCGATAGTACCATTGGACGAGTTGGGGGCCGACAATTCCGTGGGCGGGTAAGCCCTCTCGCCTTCACCAAGCGATTCGCCGGGAGCCGAGCGCATGGGAGGATCAACTCCTTGATTTTACAGCCATAGACGAATACGGTCGCGTAACTGCGGCGGCAATTTCGCTTCGACTACGCGCTTGACCTCCTGCGGATGATAGCGCGTACTCAGGTGCGCGCAGATAATCAATTCATTCTGGAAGCGATCGGCCCGTTCGATGTAGTCGTCCAGGTGCATGTGGCCGAACTTGTGAATCTTCTCGCGCCGGTGGTTGGGGCGGATGAAACTCAGTTCGGTGATGAGGATTTTGGCCTCGTAGACGGGCGGATAGGCGTCCAGGCCGGCAGGGTTGGTGTCGCCGGTGTAGGCGACCAACGGCGTGCGCACCTCGCGTGTCACCGCCACGCCGGACAGCCGCAGGTCGCGGATTTTGTCGCCGGGCAGACCGTGGTATTCTTCCTTGAGCTTGAAACGTCGTTCCCACACGACATAACCCAGCGACGGAATCGTGTGCGTGGTGCCGAAAACGGTGACGACGTGATCGCGCGATAGCTCGATCTCATCGCCGGGGTTGACGCCGCGCATGTCGCAGTTCATGCGGCCACGGTCCAGACGCTGGAAGACGAGCAGCAGGCGGCGCAAATCCTCGACGGCCGACGCCGGTACGTACAGGACGGGAGGTTCCATGCGCATCATGCGCCGCCGTGCCACGTAGACGGGCAGAGCGGCCACATGATCGAGATGCGTGTGCGACAGCAACCAAGTCGGCGTACCCATGAAGTCCCACGGCTGAGCGCCGAGGTCGAAACCGATCTTCAGTTCCGGGATGCGCCAGTAAGATTGCACGGCGGCGCGCGACCAGCCCTCGATCGTCAGACCGCTGTGCTGGCAAGACAGAATGGGTGCGTTTTCGACCATGATAACAATCGGCTCCCGAAGGCGGAATCACAAGTTAACCACAGAGGCACAGAGACACAGAGAAGACAGAAATCAATCTTTATGGTCTTCTCTGTGTCTCTGTGCCTCTGTGGTTAATCTTCTTTTTTATGAGATCAATTCACTGGTGTGCTATTCATCAGACGATCAAGGTCCGTCTCGGTCAGCATAACGCGACGGATGGCATGGCTCTGTCCGGTGGCCGGATCGAGGTCCACCAATGCGCCGGCCAGACGCGGATCGCCGGTCGCCACATCGAAAGCGCTGGGAACGAACGTAACCGTCGTCGAAAGCACGCGATCAATGCGCCGGCCGAGAATGCTGTCATAAGGCCCGGTCATGCCGACATCGCTGATGAACGCGGTGCCGCCCGGTAGGATTTGCTCGTCCGCTGTCGGTACGTGCGTATGCGTGCCAAGCACGGCACTGACGCGGCCCTTAAGATAATGCCCCAGGAGATATTTATCCGCTGTCGCCTCGGCGTGGGCATCGACGACGATGCAGCGCGTCTGTCCGGTCAGCGCCGCCAGCACGCGGTCGGCGGCGTGAAAGGGGCAATCCACCGAACGCATGAAGGTCCGCCCCAATACCGACAACACGGCCACGAGTGTGCCGTCGCGGCCCGCAGCCACGGCGAACTCACGGCCGGGCGCTTCGGGGGGAAAATTGGCCGGCTTGCAAATGCGATCGTCCTTTTCCAATGTGGAAATGATCTCGGCTTTCTTGTAAATATGATCGCCGAGCGTCACCAGATCGACGCCGGCTTCGCGGATACGGCGGTATAGATTCGGCGTCAGGCCGGAACCATTGGCGGCGTTCTCGGCGTTGGCTATCACCAGATCGATGCGCTCGTGAGCAATCAGCACCGGCAACGCCCGCCGCAGGAACGTCACGCCCGGCGTACCCACGATGTCACCGATGAACAGCACACGCATGCACACCATCCAATTAAGATTTTCACCACGGAAAACACGGAAAAGACGGAAAAATACAAAAACAAAAATTGCAAGAGACACGAAGCACTTGCATAGCAACTGTTCCCACCGTTATTCTCTTTTGCCTTTTGCGTTTTTGCATTTTGCCTTTTGTATTTTTTCCGTGTATTCCGTGTTTTCCGTGGTGAAATTCTTCTTTTAGCGAGCGAACTCGACCGCGCGCGTTTCGCGGACGACCGTGACTTTGATTTCGCCAGGGTAGTGCAACTGCTCCTCAATCGCCTTGGCGATGTCGTGACAAACCTTAATGGCATCGCTATCGGACGTTTGCGACGCGTTGGCGATGACCCGCACTTCCCGGCCTGCCTGGATAGCGTAGGCATGCTCGACACCAGGGAACCCCGACGCCACCGCCTCCAGTTCCTCCAGACGCTTGACGTATTTTTCCAGGGTCTCGCGCCGCGCACCCGGACGCGATGCACTAATAGCGTCGGCCGCCGCGACCAGCACCGTATAAATATGGTCAATGGTCACATCATCGTGATGCCCGGCAATGGCGTGCAGCACATCCTTGTTTGTTTCCCCATAACGGCTGGCCAACTGCGCGCCAATCTTCGGATGACCGCCTTCCATCTCATGATCGGCCGCCTTGCCGATGTCGTGCAGCAATCCGCAACGACGAGCCAGCCGGCCATCAAGCCCCAACTCCTCGGCCATCATGCCGGTTAAGTGACACACTTCCAGACTGTGTTGCAAGACATTTTGACTATAACTGGTACGGAACCGCAATCGCCCCATTAACTGCATGAGCTTTTCATGCAAGGGACCGATGTTCGCTTCCTGCACGGCCTGCTTGCCCACTTCCAAAATGTGCTTTTCCATCTCCGTCTGCGTCTCCGTCACCACCTCCTCGATGCGCGACGGATGAATACGGCCATCCTGAATGAGCTTGGTCAGCGCCAGCCGGGCCGTCTCACGGCGGACGTTGTCGAAGGCGCTGACAATGACCACACCGGGCGTGTCATCGACGATGACATCGACGCCGGTACATTTCTCGAAGGTGCGGATATTGCGCCCCTCGCGGCCGATGATGCGGCCCTTCATGTCGTCGCTGGGGATGTCTACCGTGCTGACCGTTGTGTCGCAGGTATGCTCGGCGGCGTAGCGATGGATGGCGGTGGCCAAGATGCGCCGGCTCTTCTCCTCGCTGGCCTGACGCAATAGCTCCTCGTGCTTTTGCAAACGTCCGGCAATCTGCTCGGACAGTTCGCGTCCCAGACGTTCCATCAGCAGCGCCTCGGCCTGTTCGCGGCTGAGACCGGTGATTTCGTGCAGCTTCCGTGCTTGCTGCTCAATTAGCTCCTCCATTTCGCGGGCGCGTTTTTCCACCTCGCTCTTGCGTTCGCTCAGCTTGGTTTTGAGATGATCGAGATTACGTTCGCGCTTTTGCAGATCCTTGTTCTTTTCCTCCAGGCCATCTTCGCGGCGGGCGAGCCGGCGTTCCTGTTCGCGCAGTTCGCCGCGCGCTTGTTCGGTTTCGCGTTTGAACTCCTCACGCTGTTGATAAAGGTCATCCTTGGCCTTCAGTTCCGCTTCCTTTTTGATCTTCTCGGCCTCTTCGCGGGCGCTCTTGGCGATCGCTTCCGCCTGGGTGCGGATACCCATCAGACGGGACCGATCCAACAAACGGGCGCCGGCGTAACCCAGCGCCAATCCGATCACAACCGCGAGACAGCTGAGGAGGACCACATACAGCGGCTCCACCATTCAGCCCACTCCTTCTCGAGGGGCCGTCGCGTCAAAACCCATGCGACACGCGGAGACAGCGCAGAAGCGAGCGCAGCCTCTCCGGCGCAGCCGCGCCGGAGGGAGGGAGAGAGGAACAAACGAACGGGCAACCTCAACCGAGCCGCTATCCGCTATCCGCTATCCGCAGTCAGCCAAGAGCGGATAGCGGATAGCGGTTATCTTGGCCCCGCGCGCGTGATGACGCGAAACGGAGGCAAGCGATCGTGTGGAGGACTACGGGGAGGGACCGGAATGGGCCGCTCGGAAGAGCGCGGCACCGGTTGACGGACTCCAAACCAGTGGAGCCAAAGGTCTTCCAGGGCCGCACGCACTTGCGGACATACGGCGAGTCCAACCAGTAGCAGACACACGCACAGCAACCAGAACAGAGTCATGCGGTTTCAATCCTCGCCCAGCCGTTGAGCCAGACGCCAGCCCCGCGAGGTGTTTTCGTTCCCACCTCGACGGAGAACAGTCCTTGCGACGGCGCGATCGAGTCGGTGTAAGGCGCCCGCGACGTTCCTGGTCCCACTTCAACAGCGTGTTGTGGTTCCGACGCTACGGACCTCGTAAGCCAAAACTTCTTGCCAATCCACTCCCGGCCTTCGGGCCGAGAGGAGAGTTTTTGTGAATACCTGGATCATTATGCGGGGGCGCGCGGGGCGGCGTCAACTGAAAAGGCGCGCCGTCACGACCGCGCACCGAAATAAAAGCCGACCAGAGCCGCCAAAACCGCTTCCACCACCGGCAAATCGAGCTGTCGTTCCAGCGACACGCTGGTGTTAATGAATAGTTGAATGATAAGGATGATTCCCATGCAAAGGATCGCCAGGAGAGCGACCCACGCCTCCACATCCTGAAACCAAAAAGGCAAAACACCTCCGGAAACCGATTGAACGGCTGTAGTGAGGATATGGCCGAAGAAGAAGCCGCTGACCAGAACGAGCAAGAGAATCAGGGCGCTGGTGGAGGGATACTCGAACTTCGGCTGGGTGTGGTAGAGGAAGCCGGCCAATCCCAGGTAGCCGGCCAGCAAGAGCAAACGCACCGAACCGCGCGGCAAACCCAACGGCGAGCGCACGCCGCTCGTCGGCCGGATGGTGTGGCCGTGTGCCGCGAAGAAGTGCGACAGAATGAGTACCATCAAGATTTGTAGATCCATAAACACGGTGGGCAACTTGAGATCGGCAGCGGCCTCGGAACCGCCCGCTATCGGTCGCAGCGCTAGCAACCATAGCAAAGCCAACACTGACAAGGCGAGCAGCGCGCGGATGCTGCCCGGCGGTAGACCGAGAGCGTGACGGCGAGGTGGAAGGCTAGGGGGTTGACCGGGCGGCGGAAGGGCTGGCGTAATGGACATGCGTTGAATCTCCGGAGCGAATCGGCTCCCGTGGGTTGATGAGGGTATTCCACTATGCCATTCATTGTACAGAGCCTCATCCTACCAGCCCGCAGCGCCAGCAAGGGAATCCTTCCCTTGCTGGCGCTGCGGGCTGGTAGGTTTTACCCGTCCTCCTCTTGACGACGCGGCCGGCTGACTTATCATGACCTTTTCGGCATCCGAGTTCTGGACGAGATGGAAGTACGAGTTATGTCCACGTTCATGGCCAAGCCGGACCAGGTCTTGCGACGCTGGTTGGTGATCGACGCCGCCGATCAGGTCGTCGGCCGTCTGGCCGTGCAGGTTGCCAACATCCTGCGCGGCAAACATCGCCCCGAATACACGCCGCACATCGACACCGGCGAATTTGTCATCATCATCAACGCCGAGAAGATCCGCTTCACGGGCAAGAAGCTGCAAACCAAGACCTATCAGTGGTACACGCGCTATCCAGGCGGTCTCAAGGTCGTGCAGGCGCGCGACGTGATGAAGACACACCCCGAGCGCATTCTGCTCGAAGCAGTGAAGCGCATGGTGCCGCGCAACAAGCTCGGTCGTCAACAGATGACCAAGCTCAAAATCTACGCCGGAGCATCGCATCCGCACCAGGCGCAGCAACCCGTGGAATTCAAGCTGGTTCCCTGATCGAGTAGGTGCCGCGAGCCGAGCGGCACTTGTTTTTGTCCGGCTCGGCTCGCCGGACCTACCCGTAGGTGCCGCGAGCCGAGCGGCACGGTTTGAGTAGGTGCCGCGAGCCGAGCGGCACGGTTTGAGTAGGTGCCGCGAGCCGAGCGGCACTCGCAGCATCGCAAGTTACAGCCACGCTCGGCTCGCGGGGCCTACCGCCGGAGATAGATCGTGGCCGACACGAAACCCAAAAAGACTTATCACCGCGGCACCGGACGGCGCAAGACCTCCGTGGCCCGCGTCCGCCTCTGCGAAGGTTCGGGCCAGGTTGTTATCAACGGCCGCGGCCTTGAAGAATACTTCACCGAGGAGAAGGACCGCAAAGCCGTCATCGGGCCGCTCGAAGTCACCGAAATGCGCGGCCGGCTCGACCTGATCGCCAAGGTTCAGGGCGGCGGCATCACCGGACAGGCCGGCGCGATTTGCCAAGGTGCTGCCCGCGCGCTCAAGAAAATGTTCGGTCTGACGAGCGGACAGCAGGAAGGCGCCGATGGTGCCGACCAGGTCAGCGGCATGGCCAAGAAGCTGCGCGATTCGCTCTTCCTGACCCGCGACGACCGTATGAAGGAACGCAAGAAATACGGCCGCAAGGGCGCACGCAAGAGCTTCCAGTTCTCCAAGCGTTAATCGACCCGAACCGATGAATTGCCAGCCCGCAGCGCCAGCAAGGGGAACTTCTCCCTTGCTGGCGCTGCGGGCTGGTGAACGTCTGGACGCTTGACTCCTTTCCTATACCTTCCGATAATTACTGATGGTCTTTCGGGGATGGCCGGGCGGAGACCGGGTCGTTCTCATAGCCTCCGAGGGCGCTCGTCGCATGCCGGTTCTGACCGGGGGGAACATGCGAACGACAACGTCTGCTTTGAGTTGGTGGCAACGCCGCGACGGCAAAGGGAATGGCCACGCGGACTCCCTTAAAACCTTCTCTCATCGGGAGGCATCATGTCTTTCTTGACGCGTTGTCTGCGGATCGGTTACGTACTGGCCTTCGTGGCGCTTGTCTTGCTTTTGTCAAATCCAGGGCGATCTCGCGCACAGTTTCGGAGAGGCATGGCTGGCCTTCCACCGGGCCTCCCCATCAACAACTTCGCTCCCGTCAATTTTGGCGTAGGCGGCTTCGGAGTTGGCTTTGCTGGTTTCACCCCCTTCCCTCCCATCGGCTTCAATGGTTTTGGTTTCAACGGTTTCGGTATCCGCGGTTTCGGCGGCTTTCCTGCTTTTGGTATCGGCGGCTTTAACGGTTTCGGCGGCTTCCCCGCGTTCGGTGTCGGTGGGTTCAACGGCTTTGCCGGCTTCAACGGCTTTGCCGGCTTCAACGGCTTCAATCGTTTCGGCTTCAACGGCGTTGGTTTCAATGGCTTTGGTCTTGGTGCCTTTCCCGCTGTCGGGTTTGGCGGTTTCAATGGTTTCGGCTTCAATGGCCTCGGCTTCAACGGGATGGGTTTCAACGGCTTCAGCTTCAATGGTTTTGGCTTCGGCGGCGTTCCCGCCTTCGCCTTTGGTGGCAACATCAACCGATTCGGCGGCATTGCCGGCATCGTGGGCTTGCCTCCTCTTGGTGCCGGCTTCGGCGGTTTGCCGGGCTTCGGCGGCATCGGCGGCTTCGCCGGAAAGGGTTTCGGTGGCTTCAACGGCGGCAAGGGTCTCTGACTTGGTATAAGACATGCAGACATTTTTTGGCTTGGGAGCAGTTGGTGAGGAAGGGTCTTAGAGTCTGTCCGGGAAGCCCCTCTCCCCCGAGTCATTGGTATCTACACAAGTGGTTTTCGGGTCCGAAGCGTGGATGAGGAAGAGCGTAAAAAGGCATTTGGCGCTCTTCCTCAACCACAAAAGATGCTCTAACTCAGCCTTCTCCGCACTTGTGTAG
>DATNCY010000163.1:0-4408 GCA_035553375.1 Gemmataceae bacterium | reverse complement strand
CATACCACCTCTCCAGGGAAATCCGAAATCCGAAAGAAATCCAAAATCGAAAATCCCAAACAAGACAACGATCGGTTTTGAGTTTGTTTATTCTTGTTTGGGATTTCTTTCGGATTTCGGATTTCGGATTTTTGTTAGATGCCGCCGCCGTCTTGAACTTCAATAACGTGCAGACCGCATTCTTTTTTGACCGAGCCGGCCCAGCGGCCGGCGCGCTCGTCCTCACCCTCGCCGACCGCCGCCGTGCAGGGCCAGCAGCCAATGCTCGGATAACCTTGATCGTGCAGCGGGTTATAAGGAATGTCGTGCTTGAGGATGAAGTTCCACACGTCCGTGCGCGTCCACGTCAGCAGCGGATTGACCTTCACGAGATTGAACTTGGCGTCCCATTGGACCACGCCGGCCGCAGCACGGTGGCTCGTCTGATCGCGACGAATAGCGCTGATCCACGCCTCGTAGCCCACCACCGCTCGACGCAACGGCTGCAATTTGCGGTCGTGACAGCACTGATCGGGACGAAGGCGATAGAGTGGACCGCCATGCTCCACCTCGTACTCGGCCACGGTCGTTTCCGGCCGGACAAACTCGACCTCGATACCGTACCGCTCTTTGATACGCTCGCGCAGTTGCAGCGTCTCGGGAAACTGATAGCCCGTTTCCAGGTTGAAGATACGGATGCCGGGATCGATCTCAGCGAGCATGTGAATCAGACAGCAGCCCTCGGCCCCGAAGGCCGTCGCCATGGTCAATTTGTCGCCAAACCTGTCCACCGCCCAGCGCAAAGCCTCCTCGGGCGTCGCGTCCGCCAGTTGTTGATTGACGGAGGCGATCTGCTCGACGGTCATTGTCGGACTCGACATCAAACTCCCCTCAACCGTGGCGATCCCTGCCGGCCCTCGGATGAAACCGCGAGCCGATCTAACTAACTTTATCAGGCTAATAAAGATTTCGGCAAGAGGAGGAGGCGAAATGAAGTACCAATCTCGGAGAGCCTGTTTGGTGAACGGCCGGCGTCAGCCGACTCGTGAGAAGCCCCTACCAGCCGGCTGACGCCGGCCGTTCGCCAAAATCCAGAAGGGCACTCATTATCCTCCTATTTTCACATCATCAAGGCGAGAAGTGAACTAGACTTGGGCGAGAAGTCACTCGGCAAGGCCAAGGCCGCGCCGACCGCCTGAACTCGCTTTAAGGAACAGCGATTCCAAATGTTTGACCTAACTCGCCACCCGCATCTCCTACGCGCCTTGTCCTACGCCGACCGCGCCAAAAACTTCGTGCTGCGCAAGAACGCCGGGAAGACCGCTGCCCAACAGCACCTGGCTCAGTTCTACCGGCGCGTCTGGCACGGTGCCGCCGCCCAGGTCGGCGCGACCCTGGAGGATCTCGGCGGCGATGTTTTCGAGATTCGGCTTGGCAGCCAGTGGACGCGCGTCTGCAACAACTGCACGACCATCGACGACCTCGCGACCCATCTCATCGTGCGGACCAAGCCGGTCATGTATCGCCTGCTGGCCAAGCACGGCCTGCCCGTGCCCGACCACATCGAGTTCACCATCAAAGAAATGCAGCCCGCCGCCGCGTTTCTCGAACGCGCGCCGCGCGAGTGTGTCATCAAACCTGCTTGCGGCACCGGTGGCGGGCTGGCGGTCACCACCGGCGTCCGCACACGCTGGCAACTCGCCCGCGCCGCCTGGACCGCGTCGGTCCATGGCGATTACCCGATCATCGAAGAACAGGTCGAGGGCCGGAACTACCGTCTGCTCTTTCTCGACGGCGAACTGATCGATGCCGTCAAGCGCGAGCCGCCGACCGTCATCGCGGACGGCAAATCGACCGTGCAGCAACTCGTCGAGCGGCTCAATCAGGAGCGACTGGACCACGAGGGCACGCTGTCGCACAGCCTCCTGACCATCGACTTCGACCTGCAAAGCACACTTCGGCGTCAGGGTTTGTCGTTCCGATCCGTGCCCGCCGAGGGCAAGCTCGTACAACTCAAGACGGTCATCAACGAGAACAGCGCCCTGGACAACGTCACGGCGATGAACGAACTCTGCCCGGCACTGATTGAGGAAGCCAAGCAAGCGGTGCGGATCTCCGGCCTGCGACTCGCGGGCGTTGACGTCATCACCACGAACCCCGGCGTGTCGCTGCACGAGAGTGGCGGTGTGTTTCTTGAGGTCAACTCGCCCCCCGGCTACTTCTGGCATTACCACAAGCGCGACGGCGCTTTCCCCGTGGCGGTCCACGTCTTGGAGGCGATCTTCAACCGCCAACCGGCCCGCCGCGAGTTCGTTGCGTGCCCTTGTTGAATCACCTTGGAGATGAGCTTCATGACTCAGATGTTCACGTTCGATGCTTCCGACTACGCGAAAATTTTCGCCGAGCAGGATTACGTCTGCATTCCGCAGGGGCTGACCGAAGCGGCCTTTGAACGCCTGTCCAAGCAGGTCAACGACTACATCGACGCGAAGCGCATGCCGGAGTTCGCCCGCGGCAACAAGCAACAATCGCTCTACGACTTCCCGCGCGACAACGATTTCTACGAGCAGTTTGTCCAGGCGATGGCGACGCTCGCCGGTCTGGACCCCGAGAAGCTCGTAATCTCGGAACGGCACATCAAAGCGTATGAAGCGGACGCCGTGCCCAACCCGATGCCGCACAAGGACCGCCTTGCAACCGAGTTATCGGTCGGTTTCACCATCCGTAATCCGAAAAACTCGACGCTCGTGCTTTACCCGCACACGGATCGCCGCGTGAACCCATTCCAGTCGTGGGCGGAGTTGCGCGCCGCCCTGCCGCCGGAGAAGCTGCCAGCCGAGGTACTCAAGAACGCGCCGCGCATCGCATTCCAGGACCAGCCGCGCGACGTGATCGCGTTCCGCGGCAACGAAACCTGGCACCTCCGCGAAGGTGGTGCCGATACGATCATGCTCTATTTCAAGATCAATGCGTTCCACTCCGATCCACTCGGTGAGGATCCGCGCACCGAGGCGTTTTCCAAGCAAACCCAGCAGTTCGCGGCACTCCCCGACCGCGACCTCGCCGACCTCGTGCCCATCCTCGCCCGCCGCATCGACTACATCCACCGGCGCTACAACTGTCTCTGGCAAGAGCAACTCGGCGTCGTACTCGCCGGAAAGATGCACTTCGACATCGACGAGCAGGAACTGCAACTCTTGCGGGCAATCGATGGCAAACGGCCGATCCGCGCGCTCCTCTCGCCATCCGTCGAAGCGTCCGAGTACACGGCCTTGCTCCACAAACTCCGTCATCTGGCACAACAGGGGATCATCGATCTGCTGCCGCCGAAGACCGTGTCGGATGCAAACGGCACCAGCGAAATGAGTAAGACGCGGGTCTTGGTCTCGTAATGAAGGTGTTTTGCCAGCCCGTAGCGCCAGCAAGGGAATGTCCCTTGCTGGCGCTACGGGCTGGCAAACATCGTTACTTTTTATCCTTCTTGGCTTCCACGACCGGCTCCAGAATGACCGTGACTTTCGTTTCCAGCGGCGGAATGCGTTCGGTGAAGGCGACAAAAATCAAATCGGCGTTGTCTTTGGGACTGTTGATCGGCAGATCGAGCAGAGCAGTTTCAAAATTGGACACGCAAATGACATCGCCATCGTTGGCCAGGTAGTGCTTCTTGCCGGGATTGAGCGGATTGTCCACGAGGCGACTGCCGGCGAAAATCCAGTCGATGGCGAGCGCCTTGCCGCTCTTCATGTTCTTGACCCACGATTGCGCCGGCACCGTGACCACTTTCTTATCCTTGTTCGTATATTGGATGCTCACCTTGATTTTAGTGCCGGAGGCGGGGCGATACTTCGGCGCGAAACGCACCGGCGATCCCTCGACCGCGCCGGCCAAAATCAACGCCTCATGAATTTTGCGCGCGTCCACATCAGCCGTGAGAACGGCCTCGTGTTCCTTGGTTTGCTTGCGACACAGCAGCAACTCAAGTTGCCCTTCGCGCAGGCACACTTCGGCAGAGACGAGAACGCGCCGTTTCTTGTCCGGCAGCACTTCCAGGACAATGTTTTTGGCGACCGGCACCTTCTTGGTTTCGACCGCCTTGGCCTTGGATTTCTCTTCCTTCGGCTTCGCTTCCTCGCGGTCGGTGCCGCCCTCGCAGCCCAGCGTTAGGCCGGCGAGTAAAAAGGTGAAACTGAGGAGACCCAACAGAGAATATCGCGTGGGTGTTTTCATACCTTCAGTGTAACGAAGGCCCACCGGCTTGAAAACAAAAAAGCGAACGGCCGGCGTCAGTGTGTGGGCGTCTGGAAACTTGGTGGAATTTTTGTACACAAGTCGGAGACGTGACTTTCCGGCAAGAAATCCACCTCCTTTATCCGAGAAGCAACCATGCAGGAAGCCCTCAACGCCGCCCAGGAAACCGAAGCCCAGCAAC
>DATNCY010000162.1:0-14307 GCA_035553375.1 Gemmataceae bacterium | reverse complement strand
GTTATCACGGGCAATCTGACTCTGCATGGCGTCACACGAGCCATCTCGGCCCCGGCGGACCTCACGCTGGCCAACGGTCTGCTGACGTTGAGCAGCCGGTTCCTTATCCGTCAGTCCGAGTTCGGCATGATGGAAGCGCTCAAGAAAAGCAAGGATGAAGTGCCCATCACGGTCAGCATCCGCGCATCGCGTTCCTAGTTAGGAAGGTTCTCGATCGCGCCGACCTTGCCGCGCTCCAGGTGTTCCTCGGCCCGGCTGAGCAGGCTCTTGACCGAATGCGTGTCGGGAGAGAAACAGGCGATGCCAAAAGTAATGCGTGGTCCAAAGGAGCCAGCTGGCTCGGCGGGTTGTTCGAGAATCTTGCGCAGACGGCGACAGCAGCCGGTCGCCCCGGCCTCGTCCGTTTGCGGTAAGAGCATCATGAAGCCTTGTAAGCCGTACTGACCCGCCACGTCGGAGCGGCGCTTGACCCGGCTGATTTGATCGACGATCCAGGTGGCCGCCTCGCCCTCCGTCGCGAGCATGCGGCGCGGCAGTGCGTCTTCCACTTCGCCCAAGATCACGGACAGCGGTCCGCCGTAACGCTGGGCGCGGATTACTTCCTCCTCAAGTCGTTCCAGCATATGCCGCTGGGTGAACCAGCGAGCCCGTCCTTCGCCCGGTACGGCCTCCCACAACAGGTTCACCAATCGGCTGACCTGACGACGGGCGTCCTCCAAGGCGTCGCTGGTTTCCTGGCCGCGCCGCTGCACCTCGCCGAACTCGGCCGCTTGTCGGAGCATGACGGCCAACACCGAGGCATGACGCCGAGCCACCTCACGCGGAAGCCAGTAATGCGCCCCCTGCCGCAGGGCACAAGCCAGCGTCTCCGGTTCGCCATCGGCCAGGAACAGCACCGGCGTCCGCCGTTGGCTCGCCAACCACGACAAATCATCCTCGACGCCACGGCGGTACAGACTGCAATCCAGCAGCAGAGCGTCGCACGGATCCAGATGGAGCATGAACCGTGCTCGCTCCAGGCTGTCCACCTCGACAATCTCCCAGGTGCGCAGCGTCTCCGATTGAAACAACTCACGAAAGTCGGCGCGTTCCCGGCCTTCCGCTGCCAGCAGCACGCGCCGACGTTGGGTGGGTTCGGACATGGATGGGTCTCCCTGTTCCGCTTTCGGTGTTGCAGAGTAGTCCCACTGTATTCCAACTCAACGAGCAAACGAAGCATCTCCCGCAGTCTTCGCATATTTTTCAATTCCCCAAGAAGCTACAAACCCGATTTTCGGCAAAATAAGTCCATTACATGGAATCGATTCAAATCCTCTCGTGAACGCGAATCCTACAAATACCAACGGCCGCCGTTCGATGGCTGGTGTGATTCACACCAGCCATCGAACGGCGGCCGTTCGTCTTTTTCGCTGGAATTCTTACTTATCCTTTTTCGCCAAGTCGCGAGCCATCTGTAAGTGCTTCTTGAGGGTAGGTAATGTCTCGCCGGCCCACGCCTTCAGATCCTTGTTGTCTCCTTCCTTGGACTCCTTTTCAAAGAGCTTGACGGCCTCCTCATGATCCTTCACCATCCCTTCCATGTAGGCGCGATCAAAGTCGGCTCCCTCCATTTTGGACAGTTTCTCGAATAACTTCGTATGCTTCTCATCCATTGTCTTGGCTGCGGTTAGACTATGCTTGTTGGCCAACATCAGTAGTTGACGGTTGGCCTTGCTATGGTCGGCGACCATGTGCTGGGCAAATGTTTTGACGGCGGCGTTGCCGGCCCGCGTCGTTGCCAGCGTGCTGAGGTTGACCTCCGCCAAGCCGGAGGCGGACGCCTTCATCACGAAGTCCTTATCGCCACCCGCTTTCTTGTCGTCGGCGGCTAAGGAGAAGCTCGCCAGACAGAATCCGGCTCCCAACAGCGCCGCCACGGCGAACACCCTTATCCGATTCATCACAACCTACCTTTCCTTTTGGATTTCCCTGCCCTCTGCAATATCCAGATCCATCGCTTTGTATGAGCTTGTCGCCAACAAACGGTCAGCTCAGCCAAGCGACGAGCCGTTTTACGGCTCCGGGCAGGGACCATTTGATCGTCTCGCATCCGGCATGCCAAAGCTCGCGCCGTCGCGTACTCCAACTCGCATGGCGCGAAACCATGCGGAGATGACTTCCGCCAGTTCCGCGTCCGGTTTGGCCGGCGTCGCACTCGCCGGTCCGAAGAGGACTTCTACAAGCGGTCTTGATTCAGGCTCCGTCATACTCCCTCCTGAAGTTCCGCTCCCCATGCGCTCGCGCCTGCTCGCGCGGAGAGATTCTGACATGACAGGTAGATCATCTGCTGTCTGCTGAGCGAAATTGCGGAAGGTTCTCGAAGGTCTCTTGGCCAGCGACCCTAGGCGAGTCAGGGTCGCCGTGCCCTTTCGTCTGTTCGTTTGCCTTTCACCATCCAGGAAGCCCGTCGCGAGTCCGCTCGGATGGACGTGCTTCATGGACAAGCAACCCGAATGCCGCCGACAATTAATCTGTGCTTGCATTCGTGCCAGGGTGAATGGAGCTAATTCGGATGGATTGGGGAATCTATTGGCGGTGTGACATGGATGGGGTCGAGCAGGGTAGCCGATTATGTGAGGAATGGGGCTGCCGCCAAGCGAGAACGGCCTTGCATATGTCCAGAAGGGAATGGCCTCGCTCGTTCATGCCGCAGCCTCCGGCCAGCGAATTTCGGCGGGTAGAGGTGGGGTTGCCCCGCCTCTACCCAGAGGACGGGCACGATGAGCCGCGAATGGCTCATCCTTCCTTGCGATAGGGTTTGCCGTCCATGTACAGCTTGAGCCGTTGACGTGCCTTCTCCAGTTCCTTCTTCGGAAAATCATCGGGGGATTTCAGCGCCTGTGTCTGGATCTTGACCGCTTTCTCGAATTGGCCATCTTCGGCGTAGGCGGCGGCCAGCGTGTCGAGAAACGTCACTTCCTTGTAGTCGGTTAGCTTGCACGCTTTCTCGGCATGTTCGATCGCTTTTTTGCCGTCGCGCAGGTCCTCCTTGGGGCAGGTCGCCCGAATCCACGCCAGCCCGGAGAGGGCATCGGGGTTACCGTCAAAAAGCTTCAGTGCCTGCTCGAAATCGCCGAGGGCCTTCTCGTATTCGCCCTTCTCGCTATAGGCTTCGGCTCGGCTGACATGCGCCCGGATGTCGCGCGGATTAATTTTGAGGACGCGGCTGAAATCAGCGATGGCCTTGCCGTAGTCTTCCTTTTCCACCCAGGCATCGCCGCGCGCCTGATGCGCCTCGGCGTTGTTGGGATCGATTTCGAGCGCTCGGTTGAATTCGGCAAACGCTTTATCGAGATCGCCCCTTTCCGCGTACACGTCGCCTCGGCCGACATATCCACTGATGAATTTCGGTTCAATCTCTACAATCTTGTTGAAATCGGCCAGCGCCTTGTCGAGATGGCGTTGATACAGGTGCGTTCGCCCACGACTGTACAGGGCGGGCAGAGACTTGGGATCGAGCTTGATAGCCGTGCTGAAGTCGGCCAGCGCCTTCTCGTACTCGTGTTTGCCGTTGTAGGCGCCGCCTCGGTTGATGTAGGCGACGCTGTTCTTGGGATCGAGTTCGATGGCCTGACTGAATTCGCCGATTGCCTTGTCGAACTCACGAGTTTCCATGTACATCGCGCCGCGATAGGTGAAGGCCAGGACGCTCTTGGGATCGAGTTTCAGAACCCGTTCGTAGTCGGCCAGGGCGGCGGGACGATCACCTTTCTTGCCGTGGGCGACGGCGCGCAGCAGATAGGCACTCTGACTTTTGGGATTGAGCTTCAGTGCCTGCGTGAACAGGGTGATGGCGCGATCGAAGTCTTGCTTGGCGAGCGCTTCGTTGCCCTTCGCAAAGGCGTCGGCACCCTCGTCCGCCCATCCAAACACGGCCAGGCACACTACCAACCCCATGCCGCCCGCCCATCGTATCGCCGTCATGGATCGTCCTCCTTCAACGAGGTTGCCCCTCGACGAGCAAAAACGCTAACGTGGTAGGTCCGGCGAGCCGAGCCGGACTTTTTACGAAGTGCCGCTCGGCTCGCGGCACCTACTCAAATCGTGCCGCTCGGCTCGCGGCACCTACCGGTAGGTCCGGCGAGCCGAGCCGGACTTTTTACGAAGTGCCGCTCGGCTCGCGGCACCTACTGCAAGTAGGTCCGGCGAGCCGAGCCGGACTGCAAACAAGTGCCGCTCGGCTCGCGGCACCTACTCAAATCGTGCCGCTCGGCTCGCGGCACCTACTGCAAGTAGGTCCGGCGAGCCGAGCCGGACAACGAGTGCCGCTCGGCTCGCGGCACCTACCGTTTTAGCGTTTTCGCTCGGCACGTCAGTACGCCAGCACCTGGCGCGTCAGATAATCCGACAACGTCAGCACCATGAGAATGCCCAGCCAAAACAATCCTGCCAGGACGGCCAGCCACGACGCCCGCGAACTGTGCAGCAAGTGCATGAAGAACAGCGCTACCAGCGTCGCCTTGACCACACCAATGAGGACGCCGACCGTCGTGTGCCACGCGCCCAGTTCCAGAAACGACACGCCGACCGTCAGCAGCGTCAGCGCGATCAGCGCGGCGAACACGCCGTAATAGGTCCGCGTTGGCGTGATGGGTTCCGACATGACGCCTCCTATTTGAAAAAGTGCAGGTCCGAGCCGTGGTGCGTGCCCGTCAGGTACAACAACGGCAACAAAAAGATCCAAACAATATCGACAAAGTGCCAATATAAACCGACTACCTCGACGGCCATGTAGCTCATCGGCGTCAGCGTGCCCTTGCGTGTTCGCACAATCAGCCAGACCAACAGCCCCATGCCGACAATCATGTGGACGGCGTGCAGGCCGGTCATGATGTAGTAGAACACGAGCATCAATTTCACGCGCTGCGGGTTCACCGGCGGCGTCAGCGCCGTCCATTCGCCCGGCTCGAAGGCGAGGCCGGGAACGAGGTTTTCCTTGTAATCAATGTAGTATTCGAGCGCCTTCAGACCGAGGAAGGTTCCGCCCAGAACGATCGTCAGCGTCAGACACGTCAGCAACATTTTCTGCTGCCCGGTGCGGACGGCGTGGACGGACAATACCATCGTCAAACTGCTCGACAGCAGGACGATGGTATTGATGGAGCCGATGAGGATATTGAGCTTGGAACTGGCCGCCTCGAAATCGTGCGGATAGCGCACCCGGTAGATCGTGTAGCCGGTGATGAGGGCGCCGAAGATGAGAATCTCCGTCGCCAAGAACATCCACATGCCAAACGTCTCGGTCTCGCGCTGCTGCTCGAGATCCTCGAAGTGATGGGCCAGGATGGAGTGGTTAGCCGACAAGTTCGGTTCCCCCCAAAGAGTATTCGTAAGGGCCGCTCGTGACGGTGGGCGTCTCATCGAAGTTGTGCGTCGGCGGTGGCGAGGGCGTTTGCCATTCCAGGCCGGTCGCGCCCCACGGGTTGGGACCGGCCTCCTTACCGGCGTACAGCGACCAGATCAGGTAGAACAACGGCAGCACGTAGCCGACGCCCAGGATCGACGCGCCGGCCGACGACATGACGTTGAGAATTTGGAACTCCGCCGGATAGACGTGATAGCGGCGCGGCATGCCCAGGTAGCCAAGGACGAACTGCGGCAAGAACGTCAGCATGAAACCGACGAAGATGATGAGCGCTGCCAACTTGCTGAGAAACTCCGAATACATGCGGCCGGTCATCTTCGGCCACCAGAAATGCAGTCCGCCCATGTAGCCCATGACCGCGCCGCCCACCATGATGAAATGGAAATGGGCGATGATGAAATAGGTATCGTGAACGTGCATATCCACACCCAGCGCGGCCAACATCAGGCCGGTCAGTCCGCCCATCGTGAACAGCGCGATGAAGCCCAGCGAGAACAGCATCGGCGTCGTCAGCGATACCGAGCCTTTGTAGAGCGTGGCCGTCCAGTTGAAGACCTTGATGGCCGACGGCACCGCCACCAGGTAACTGAGCGCCGAAAAGATCATGGCGGAATACACCGACTGGCCGGCGACGAACATGTGATGCGCCCATACGAGGAAACCGAGTACGGCGATGCCGACGCTCGACCAGGCGATGAAGACGTAGCCGAAAATGTTCTTGCGCGCGAAGCAAGGGATGATCTCGGTGACGATGCCCATCGCCGGCAAGATCATGATGTAGACCACGGGATGCGAATAGAACCAGAACAAATGTTGGAACAAGACCGGATCGCCGCCCAGGTCGGGGTCGAAGATGCCAATGCTCCAGGCACGCTCGACGCCGATGAGGATCAGCGCCATGGCCAAGACCGGCGTGGCCAAAAGCAGCACGATGCTGCCGGCGTAGATGGCCCACAAAAACAGCGGCATACGGAACCATGTCATCCCAGGGGCGCGCATGCGGTGCATGGTAGCGATGAAATTCAGTCCGGTCAAAATGGAAGAGAAACCGGAGATGAAAATTCCGATAATCGTTGGGATGACATTGGTGCGCGCCGATTTCGTGCTGAAGGGCGTGTAGAAAGTCCAGCCGGTATCGACGCCGCCGGCGAGGATGGCCCAGAGCGTGATGATAGCGCCGAGGGTGAAGATGTACCAACTGAGTAAGTTCAGTTTGGGGAAGGCGAGATCGCGTGCGCCGAGCATCATGGGCACGAGGAAATTGCCCAACACGGTCGGCACCACCGGCACAAGGAAGAACCACACCATGATGATGCCGTGTGCCGAAAACAATTTATTGTAGGTATCGGCCGGCACCAGTTCGCCCGTCGGTGTCATCAGGTTGAGACGAATCACCGTCGCGGCCGCTCCGCCAAGGAAGAACAGGATGGTGACGGTGAACAAATACAGGATGGCGATGCGTTTATGATCGGTGGTCAAGAGCCACGACTTCACGCCGTAGGCGATGTTGAGATAGTTCTCGTCGGGCGCGCGCGGCGGCCGCGCCTTGGCTTGCGGGACAAAACCCGTGGTGATCGCGCTGCTCATAGTTAAAAATCCTCAGATTTCACCGCGGAGAAGAGTAGCTAACCCCAGAGACACCGAGAAGAAAAAGACAAAAAAGAGAGCAATTGCCATCTGAGAGCGCGAGGGAAGAATCAGAGTGGTGGTGATTTGGCATATTTTCCTTTGCTTTCTCTATGTCTCTGTGTCTCTGTGGTTAGTTTCTCTTTCTTTCGCTGCGGTGAAATCATTTTTCTTTTTCCGTAGGCACGGATTGCGGCGGTTTGGGATTGCCTCCCGGCGGCGTCTCGGGCGCGCCCAGCGGCGGAGGAAAATCCTCCGTGCGCACGGGCGTTTGTCCCGATTTAAGCGATTTAATGTAGGCGAGAAGTTGAATTAATTCTTCCTCGTTAACCTGCCCCTTGAAGGTCGGCATGATCGATTCCCAGCCCTGCACGACCTTGGCTTCGGGATACAGAATCGACTCGCGCAAATAACCATCATCAGCCAAGACAGTACGGCCGTTGCGCAGATTGATGGTTCGGCCATACAGATCCTCCAACACGGGAGCGCGCGCTTGTGAGTTAGCACTATGGCAAGTGATACATTGCAATTTGAGAAACAGCTTGCGGCCTTGCAGGGCCATCGATCCTTCAGCGTGACTGTCCAGCCATTCGCGGTATTCATCGCGTTCCATGACAATGACCGTGCCGACCATGTTGGCGTGGCTGGTGCCGCAGTATTGCGAACAGAACAGGTGATAGCGGCCAATCTTGGTTGGCTGAAACCAAGTATGCACATAACGGCCAGGGATCACGTCGATCTTGGTGCGGAAGGCCGGTACGAAGAAATCGTGAATGACATCCTCCGAAGTCAATGTCAGTTTGATCGGCCGATCGACGGGGATGTGCAATTCATTGATCTCACGCTGACCGTCGGGGTGCTGAATCTTCCACATCCACTGTTTGCCGATGACGAAAACTTCCGGGGCGTCCGCCGGCGGCTGCGCCATTGAGGAGTAAATGCTCGCTCCCCATACGTACATGACGATGAAAAAGAACATGGGAGCGATGGTCCAGAACCATTCGAGGCGATGGTTGCCGAGAATGCGCGTGGTAGTCTCGTCCTCGGCGCGACGACGATATTTGAAGGCGAAAAAGATGAGCAACCCCGCGATCAGCACGGCCATGATGCCGGTGACGGCGCATTGGAAGAAGAACAACGCATCCACGCGCGCGGCCGTGGTCGAGGCTTGCTCGGGGAATAGAGGTACATCGGCAAACATCACGAGATCCCTGAGAATATCATTGATTAGCCCGGAGCGCCCGCGACGGGTTTCGCTCCCCCCGTCGCGGGCGCTCCGGGCTTGTTCTTGCGCCAATCGCGTCGCCATGCCAACAACAACATCGACCCCAGCACGACGACGGTAAGCGCGCCGGCCGCACGCACCCAATTCAGCGCCGTCGCCGTGTATTTGCCGGTCTCCGGGTCGTAACGAAAACAAAACAGCATCGCTCGATCAACAACCGGCGTGCCGATTTTGTGTTGCGATGCCTCCACCAATCCCAGGCGGAGATCGCGAGGAAAGGACTCATCGCCCAAGCCAATGAAATAGCGAGCGACCTTGCCTTCCGGCGTCAAGATCATGACGCAACTGGGATGGGCGAACTGGTCGAACTTCGGATCGTAGCGGAACTGAAAGCCGACGGCGTTGGCCAAGCGCAAGATGGCCGGTTGCTCGCCGGTCAGGAAGTGCCAGCCCTTGTCCGCGCCGGGCCGGCCGTATTCCTCGACATAAAACTTCTTCTTCGCCGCCGCCAACTCCGGCTTCTCGCGGTCGTCGAAGCTGACGGTGAGGACGTTGAACTCGTTGCCGATGTTCCACGGCACGCCGAGCCGCAGTCCTTTGGTGAGATCGTTGAGAACCTGCGTACACATCCGCGGGCAGCGGTAATACGCCAATACGAGGATGGTCGTCTTGCCGCCGGTGCAATCGGCCAATGTCACGGTTTGGCCGGTTTCATCGCGGAATGCCACATCGAGCGGCACCTGGGAGTTGAGCTTCTGCCGCAGACTCACTTCACGCAAAATCGGCGGCGAGTCGCCCTCGTCGGCGCGGACGGCGCCAACGGCGAAACTCAGTATCGCGTAGGCCAGTAACGCGGATCTCGTTCCCAAGCTCCGCTTGGCAACGCCGGTTGCGAAGCTCCGCTTCGCCTCAGGTCTGCGTGCGGGACCGGAAGGAGAGCTTCCCGACGTGCGTTCCCCAGCAGAGCTTGGGAACGAGAGAGGTGTCACTAGCTGCGTCATTCGTTTCATGGCTTGCCCTTCTCCCTTCCACGGCCGGAGTTCGAGCGCGTCGGCGGTGTAAGGCGGCTTGTCTTTTTCTTGTCGGACGGTCGGAACTTCGCCGATTGGAGGACTTCCTCCATCGCCACGGCTACCGGAATGCGTGCCACGCCTTTTTGTCGATCCGCCCAGCCGTAGCGATCCATCTGCACTTCGGCCCATTCGCGCGCCGCTGCCACGCTGCGCGGCTCGACCTTGATGATGGTCGCGGTGAGTCTTTGCGCAGTACCGGGCAATTCGGGACCGGCTTCTCGATCCGTCTTCAAGGGAGGTGTGGTGGCCGATGTCACCACACCCAGACCGCCGGCCACGCCGCCGGGCAGGTGGTAGGTGATGGTCACCTCCTGCCCCTCGCGCAACTCGAACAGGCGAGCGGTTCGATATTCATCCTTGTCCTTGTCTTTGATGCGCACGCGGACATTCTCGGCAACGAAAAATTGTTGCTCCTCGCCTTTGTCGCCGCGAAGTATCAGCAGAGTGCTTTCGCGTTCGATGCCCTCCAGGTGCGGCGGCGGCACGTTGAGCAAGCGTTCGCCCAGAGGCCGATTCGCGTCATCCAAGGCCAGCGAGGACTCGCCCTCCAGCGGAGCCTTGTGACGCATCTCGTAACCGCGAAGCAACCACCAGACCAGCAAATGAACGGTGATCGCCGTGACGATCAGGCCGAGACCGACATACACGACGAGGCGAAGATTGAACTCGCCGCGTTCGTGCGCCACGCCCGGCGTGCGCTCCGGCGTTTCCACCGCGACGGGCGCAGGATGCGGGCCGAGATCGCGCTGAATGTGTTCACTCATGGCGCAGAGCCTCCGCCAAATTGGGATCCTTGAACGGCAAAAGCGGCCGGCTTTTCAATTGTCCAAGGAACCACCAAATAAATACGCCGCCCACGCCGACCCATGCTGATAGATCCAGCAGCCAATAGAAATGTTCGCCCTCATGGTTGAACGCCGGCTCGACCCACCAAAACATATCGAGAAATCGCATGGCCAACAGGCCGACGGCCACTCCCAGCAATCGCCCGCGATGTTCCTTGATGTCTCGCAACAGCAGCATGAGAAACGGCAAACCGAAATGACAGATGGCGATGACGATGACGACATATTGCCACCCTCCGCGGCTGCGGCGCAGATACCAGGGCGTCTCCTCCGGCAGATTGCCGACCCAGACGAGCAAAAACTGCGAGAACGACATGTACGCCCAGAAGATCACGAAGGTCAATAATAGACTGCCGAGATCGCGCAGATGCGTCGGCTGGAGTGCGCCGGCGAAAGGCGGTCGATCGGCCAACAGCAACAGCACGGTCACAGCGAAGGCGAGGCCGTTGAGCAATTGTCCCACCGAGAACATCACGGGGTAAATCGTCGAGTACCAGTCCGGTTCGAGCGACATCACCCAATCGATGGAGGCGAACGTGATGGTCAAGGCATAGACGATGATGCCCGGCGCACCGAGGTTTTCGCAGCGTTCGAGGAGACGGCCGTTGACTCCTTCGTCCTGCTGCTTCGACCAGCGACGAAACAGCACCGTTAAGCCGATCCAGCAAGCGAAGTAGGCGATGGCCTTGCCGACGACGAACGGCGCGCTGAGCCAGGTTGCCTTAAAGCGCAATAACTCGTCGGTAGGCTCAGGACTCCACACGCCGTACTTGTAGACGTAGGGCAGACCGAGCAAAATGGGGACAAACAGGATGGCTAACAGCGGTAATGTGCTGGCCGCCGCTTCCAGGATGCGCCGCAGCAACAATCCCCACGCGCCGCCGGTGACGTATTGCAACATGAGGAATACCAGGCAACCCAGGGCGCTGCCCAGCCAGTAGTTGTAGCCGACCAAATACGACAGAAAAAGCTGTTTCGGCGCGTGGATGCCGCCCGTCAGCCAGAGGAGCAATCCCACGAGCGCGAACACAACCAGACCGCCGCCGGCGGCCAGAAGCGCGGTGCGGCGATAGCGCTCCCAGTCCGCGCCGGTCAGTTCGGCGCGGGGAGGGCTGGATGCCAGGCTGCTCGCTGGGGTAATCGCACTGCTCACGGTCGGTCTCCCTCCACGGCGGCGACGCCGCGAACTTTGTCCTTCGCCAATTCGGGCAAATCCTTGAGCGGTGCCCATTGACTTAACTGCAAGGCCCGAATGTAGGCGATGATTTTCCAACGATCTTCGGGCGGAATCTGGCTAGCATAGTCAGGCATGCCGCCGAAGCCGCGCGTAATGACCTCGAAATAATAGCCGATTGGCAGATCACGCAAATGCACCTTGATCCCACGTCGCGCGAAACCGCGCGAATTATCCGTATGATAGTTAGGCGGTCGCAAATATCCTCGTTCGACGATCTTGCCATTGCCGGTGCCGAGGGCGTCGTGGCAGACGGCGCAGTAAATATTGAAGCGTTCTTGGCCGCGCTGCATGGCCTTCTTATCGATGGGGATGGGACACACATCGACATAATCCGTCGCCTTGGGACCGAGGGTGAACGGCAGCAGCGCGGCGAAGGCGTTCATGGTCGGATTGCCGATCAGGGCGACGGCACGGGCGGCGTCGCCGTGCGCTGAATCGCGGCGATACGTCAGGATCGGCGACTGTTCGAGCAGCTGACCGCGCGGCACGGTGCCATCCACCAGCGGGCGCGACGAACGCCCATCGGGAAAGAAACTGGTCTCTTCCAGCGGGCGATAATAGGGCTGGCGGGCCATATCTTGCTGACACGCGGTTGTCAGTAGACACAAACCCAAAACGAAAATCCGAAATCCGAAATCCGAAATCCGAAAGAAACTCAAATATCCAATAACAAATCTCCAAAACGAACGATCCTCGCGTTTCCGATTTTGAGGATTCAGATTGCGGATTTCTTTCGGATTTCGGATTTCGGATTTCGGATTTCCCGCGCAGCGGGTGAGGATTTCGGATTTCGGATTTCCTGTTTTCATTGCGGCACCTCCGACACTTCACGCGGGCTGAGTTCGGCGAGAAACTGATTCGTTGCCGCGCGATCGAAACGCGGATCGGTCGCCTCAATGCACAGAAAGAAATGATCGCGCGTGGCCAGGGCGAAGCGCGGCACGTTGAACAACGGATGATACGGCATCGGCAGACCGCACAACGCCAGCAAACCGAACACCGCCGTCAGCGAGGCAATCAGAATCGTCAGCTCGAACGTCACCGGAATCCACGACGGCCAACTGTTGAGCGGCCGACCGGCGACGTTCACCGGATAGCTGATGACGGCACAATAGTATTGCAAGGCGAAGCCGCCCAGCGCGCCGGTGAGTCCGCCCAGGAAGATCAACAACGGCACCTTCGTCCGCGTGAAGCCGAGAGCATCCGACAACCCCTCAATAGGGAAAGGCGAATAAGCGTCCAGGCGCGTGTAACCGGCCTGACGCGCGGAGTGGACCGCTTGCACGAGCGCCGTTGGTGACTCGAACTCGGCGAGTAGACCGTGAAGTCCCGGATACGCGGCCATCAGTGTTTCTCCTGAGTCGGCCCGGCCGAGCCGTCGTGTTCCACACGCGACGCCGGCAGCAAGGTTTGCATCTCGGCGATCGAAATCATCGGCAGCAAGCGGACGAACAGGAACATCAACGCGAAGAAGAAGCCGATGGTGCCGAGGAACATGCTCCAATCCCACACGGTCGGCGAATACATGGCCCACGACGACGGCAGATAATCGCGGTGCAGGCTGGTGATGACGATGACGAAGCGCTCCAACCACATGCCCGTGAGGACGATGAGCGAAATGAGGAACAGCCACGGCGGATTGCTGCGCACGCTCTTGAACCATAGCGTTTGCGGGATGGCCACGTTGGTGGCGATGAGCAACCAGTAGTACACCCCATAAGGACCGAACATGCGGTTGACCTGACTGTATTTCTCATAAATGTTGCCGCTGTAAAAGCCCATGAACGCCTCGATGCCGTAGCCATAGGCGACGATGAGGCCGGTCGCCAGCATGACCTTGGCCATGTTCTGTAAGTGAGCCTGCGTGATGAAGTCTTGCAAGCCGTAGAACGCCCGCAGCGGGATGGCCAACACGAGAACCATCGCGAAGCCGGAATAAATGGCACCAGCGACAAAATAGGGAGGAAATATCGTCGAATGCCAGCCGGGTAGAATGGCCACGGCGAAATCGAAGCTGACGACCGTATGCACCGACACGACGAGCGGCGTCGCCAAACCCGCGAGGATGAGGTACGTCACTTCGTAACGCTTCCAGTGATACGCCGAGCCGCGCCAGCCCATCGCCAGGATGCCGTAGATGACCTGCACGAAGCGATTCTTGGTGCGATCGCGCAGCGTGGCCAGATCGGGGATGAGACCGACGTACCAAAACAACAGCGATACAGTGCCATAGGTCGAGACGGCGAACACGTCCCAAACGAGCGGGCTGCGGAACTGCGGCCAAATCTCCATCGTGTTGGGATAGGGGAACAGCCAATAGAAGAACCACGGCCGGCCCATGTGCAGCAGCGGAAACAGGCCGGCGCAGGCGACGGCGAACAGCGTCATCGCCTCAGCGAAACGATTGATCGACGTGCGCCATTTCTGGTGCAGCAGCAGCAGAATGGCCGAAATCAGCGTGCCGGCGTGACCGATGCCGATCCACCATACGAAGTTGACGATGGCGAAGCCCCAGGCCACCGGGATATTGATGCCCCAAATGCCGACGCCTTTAATCAGCAGATAGCCGATGGTGTACAGCATCAGCATCGTCAGCGCGAAGGCGATGGCGAAGCCGAACCACCAGCCGCCCGGCGTCCGTCGCGCCAGCGTGATGGAACTGATCTTGTCCACCACGGAGCGGAAGGTGTAGCCGGGACCAATCACGGGGGGAGCGCCGTGTTCGGATTCACCGGGGCGGGCCGGGGGTGACGCGATTTCCTGCGGCATGGTTAGGACTTCTTTTCGAGTTCGGGGTTCGGGTTGCGCAGGGAAGCCAGGTACGTGGTGCGCGGTTGGGTGTTTAAGCCACCGAGCAGGGCGTAATTAAACGGTTCGTCCTTCCATTGATAGACCTC
>DATNCY010000161.1:0-9513 GCA_035553375.1 Gemmataceae bacterium | reverse complement strand
TTGAAGTCGGCTGCGTGTGGCGATGGCGTCGTAGCCGCGATTGTCCAGATAACGGACCAGAGGCGCAGCCGTTTGCAAGGCATGGAAGACATCGCCACGACAAGGCACATCGGGCAAGGCCTCCGCTTGACCGGCCCGTAATCCTGCGGCGAAATCGGCGATGGTGGCGTCGGGATGGAAGCCACGCTCGGTCAACTCCAGCAGCCGCACACCCCAGGTGTCGGCATCGCGATGCTCAAGGGCGCTGAGCAGGTAGCAGTAGGTGCTGGCCACCTCGGCACCGACCAGTACGGGTTGAGCGGCCTGGAAGATCTCATCGTGAGCGCCGATACGAACGCCCGCGAGATCCTGTTGGCTGTTGAGCCGACGTGCCGTGTCGACGGTCTGGTGCAGGATGTTGTGGACCGATGCGGGCGACAGCGGATAGTCGAAGAGGTCGGCGAGTAGTTCCGTGACGCCTCGGAAGGAACTGTGGCAGACGAGGGTGAGACCGAGAACGAGTTGTCGGAGCCAAGGTTTGGTGACGGGAAGCCAGAAGAGGAGTTGAGGCGGGTCGGTAGGCGTGGGATCGAAGGCTTGGTCGATAGCGTGGTGGGCGTGATGGAGTTGTTGGTAGACGAATTTGCGACTGACGTGGTTATGGTCGGCCAAGGTGGTGATGGGTTGTCCGGCGAGTGCTTGCAGGGCCATGTGCTGGCGTTTGGTGGTGGGCATCAGCCGAGCGGTGTTGGGGAGGACGGGTGCGTTGGGTTGGGATAGACTGTTCATGGCTTGGGCTCCGTTAGATCAGGGAGTTGTGATACCCTCGATCTACGGAGTCCGGGCTTTATCAGCTGCGCCTACCTCACCGCTATGTTACCCAGCTTTGAACCATGCCCTCCCGCGTTCGAGATTGTAGTCGTTAGTCCTTTTTACCATGAAACCTGCGGCACAGCATTCCAATTCGCCACCTCGGTGGTGGTTTTCATGGACTATAAGCCCGTTTAGAGATAGAAGAAATAACTAAATCGACAATTCGCGCTTTGTACTCGCTAGTTCCATAAACCGATCCGAAAGCGCGATAGCACAGGAGAACCATACGGTCAGAAACACATGAAGACATTCTCGCATCGCAATTTGCGATCACAGATTGCCGTTCTTGTTCGGGCGCATTCGCGAGTCGAATCGTGAGAAAGGTGGAACGACAACGTCGTCTCCCAAACGTAAGCGGAGAGATTCCCCCTGGAATCTTCGCGAGTTCCAAGAAAGAACCTCTCCGCTTGTCGTTCGATCCGTCTTGCTTATCACTTACCGAGCGCCGCCTGCGCCGCAGCCAGGCGAGCGACCGGCACGCGGAACGGACTGCAACTCACATAATCCAGACCGATCTTGTGGCAGAAGATCACGCTGGCCGGATCACCACCATGTTCGCCGCAGATGCCGATCTTCAAACCCGGACGTCCCGCCCTGCCTCGTTCGACGCCCATCTTCATCAACGCGCCCACGCCCTCCTGATCGATGGTGGCGAAGGGGTCAGCGTGCAAAACGTCGGCTTTCTTCGGATCGGTGTAGACCGAGATGAACGGACCGTAATCGTCGCGGCTGACGCCGAGCGTCGTCTGCGTCAGATCATTGGTGCCGAAACTGAAAAACTCTGCCGTGCGCGCGATCTCATCGGCGACGATCGCCGCACGCGGCACCTCGATCATCGTGCCGACCATGTACTCGACCGTCACGCCCGTCTCGGCGAACACCTTGGCCGCCGCATCGCGGACGATTTTCTCCTGATTCTCCAACTCCTTGCGGAAGCCAACCAGCGGAATCATCACTTCCGGATGAACGGCGATGCCTTCCTTTTTGACCTGCACGGCCGCCTCGAAGATCGCCCGCGCCTGCATGGCCGTGATTTCCGGGTACACGATACCGAGCCGGCAACCACGATGGCCGAGCATGGGATTGGATTCGTGCAGTTCCTCGACACGGCGAAGAACGGCATCAACGCTCTTGCCCAGCACGCGGGCCATTTCCTCGCGGCCCGCCTGATTTTGCGGCAGGAACTCATGCAGCGGCGGATCAAGCAGGCGAATCGTGACGGGCCGGCCGGCCATCGCCTTGAAGAGACCGGCGAAGTCAGCACGCTGGAACGGCAGCATCTTGGCCAGGGCCGCCTCGCGCGTCGCCGTTGAATCGGCCATAATCATCTCACGCATTTCGGAGATGTGGTCGAAAAACATATGTTCGGTACGGCAGAGGCCGATGCCCTCGGCACCGAAGGCAATGGCTTCCGCCGCCTGATCCGGCAGATCAGCGTTGGTCCGCACCTTCAGCTTGCGATGCCCCTCCGCCCAGTCCATCACCTGTTTGAAGCGGCGATACATCTCGGCCTTTTCGGGGGCCAGCTTTTTCTCGATCAACACCTGCACGACTTCACTGGGGCGCGTCGAGATGGAGCCAGCGAACACCTCACCGGTGAAGCCGTCCACGCTGATGTCGTCGCCTTCCTTGAGTACCTTGTCCTTGACCGTCAGCGTACCGGCGGCTTGATTGATTTCCAACTCGCCCGCGCCGACGATGCACACCTTGCCCATCTGCCGGCTGACGAGGGCCGCATGCGACGACACACCGCCCACGGCGGTGAGGATGCCGAGCGCCGCTTTCATGCCGCGCAAATCTTCCGGCGTCGTTTCCTTGCGCACCAAAATGAGCGCCGCCGACGGATTGGCCTGCTTCATGGCCTCGGCCTTCTGCGGCGTGAACACCATTTTGCCGGTGGCCGCGCCGGGGCCGGCCGGGATACCCTTGGTCAACAGTTTGCCCGACTTGCTGGCCGCTTTCTTGGCCTCCATGTCAAACAACGGCTGAAGCAACTGGCTCAAATCGCCGGCCGGAATGAAACGAGGAGAAATGGCCTCGTCTTTGGAGATTAATCCCTCCTCGACCATATCGACGGCCACGCGCACGGCGGCGAAACCGGTGCGCTTGGCGTTGCGCGTCTGCAACATGTACAGCTTGTTGTGCTGAATGGTGAACTCGATGTCCTGCATGTTGCGGTAGTGTTTTTCGAGCTTGTGGCCGACGTTGACCAGTTCCTTGAAGGCGGCCGGCATGTCCTGGCCGAGCGTCTCCTCGATGCGCTTGGTCGGCCGCGAACCGTTGACCACATCCTCGCCCTGGGCGTTGATGAGGTAGTCGCCACACATGCCCGGCGTGCCGAGTGCCCCATCGCGCGTCAGGGCCACGCCGGTGGCGCAGTCGTCGCCGAGATTGCCAAACACCATCGCCATGACATTGCAGGCCGTGCCCCATTCGTCGGGGATGCCGTACTGCCGCCGATAGACCGTGGCGCGATCGTTCATCCACGAGCCGAACACGGCACCAACAGCGTTCCAAATCTGATCGATGGGATTTTCGGGGAAGTCCTGGCCGGTGTATTTGCGGATGGCCTCCTTGTAACGGCCAATCACTGTTTTCAAAGCGTCGGCGTCGAGTTCGTTATCGAGTTTGACACCCTTGGACTTCTTCACATCCGTGAGAATATGTTCAAATGGCTCATCGTGATGGCCCTTCAAACCCATGACCACTTCGCCATACATCAGCAGCAGCCGGCGATAGGAGTCCAGGGCGAAGCGTTCGTTGCCGGTCTTCTTGGCCAACGCCTTGACGGTGGTATCGTTAAGCCCGATGTTCAAAACGGTATCCATCATGCCCGGCATGGAGTCGCGGGCACCGGAGCGGCAGGACAGCAACAGCGGATTGGTACTGTCGCCGAACTTCGTTCCCATGATCTGCTCGACGCGCTGGAGCGCCTCGGTGACTTGATCGCGTAGTTCCGGGGGATACTTGCGTCCATGCTGATAAAAATAGGTGCAAACTTCGGTGGTGATGGTGAAACCAGCCGGTACGGGCAGGCCGATGTTGGTCATTTCGGCGAGGTTGGCACCTTTGCCGCCGAGAAGGTCTTTCATATCCGTTCGGCCGTCGGCCTTGCCGTTGCCGAAGAAATAAACGTACTTGCTCTGTGCCATGTTCATCGGCCTCGAAGGGGTCCGCGACGACGCGGTACGTCATCGCCATATCAGTTAACGTTGCAGGCAATGTACGGATTGCGGCGAACAGCGTCCAAGCCGCAAGCGGCTTACCGTCGCCGCGAAACGTAAACGAGGTGGGCGCAAGCCCGCTGTTCAACCAAAAATCAGCGGCGTCCCTGGCCGCGTGAGGATTTGTACTTACTGCCGCGTGCGAAATGACCGTGACTCGACGCTGACGCCGGCACGGGTCGTTGCGGCTTGCCACCCCTCGCGGGACGCTCCGGTTTGACGTTGTAGTCGAAGTCGGGCAGATGGCGGCGAGCGATGCGCTTACCGAGTTGACGCTCGATACGGGCCAGCGTTCGTTCTTCATCCGGCGCGACCAGCACGAGCGAATCGCCCTCGGCATCGGCGCGGCCGGTGCGGCCGATGCGATGCACGTACTCTTCCGGCACATCCGGCACGTCGAAGTTGACCACATGCGTGATGTGGCGAACATCGAGGCCGCGCGCCGCGATGTTCGTGGCCACCAACACGCTGAAGCGCTTGGCACGAAAACCCTGCATGGTGCGCAGCCGCTGAGCCGGCGTGCGGTTGCTGTGCAGTTCCTCGACACGATGACCGGAGGCGGCGATCGCCTTGGCCAGCCGTCGCGCCCCGTGCTTGGTCCGTGTGAATACCAACACCGATGGTGTTTCCATTTCTTCCAGCAGCTGCGTCAACAGTGCCGTCTTCAGATGCGCGGCCACGGGATAGGCCGTCTGCGTGACGTTGGGCGCGGCCGTCCCTTGGCGACCAACGGACACCGTCAGCGGATTGTGCAGGATGGCCGCGCCGAGATGAGCGATGGCCGGCGGCATCGTCGCCGAGAACATCAGCGTTTGCCGGCGAGCCGGCAGCAACGAGATGATTCGCTTCAAATCGGGCAGAAAACCCATGTCAAACATCTGGTCGGCTTCATCGAGAATCAGCGTCCGCAGACCGGCGAACCGCTCCGGTTGCTTGCGCAGATGGTCGAGCAGTCGGCCGGGCGTGGCGACGATCACCTCGAAGCCGGCACGCAGCGCGCGTTCCTGCGGCATCGCGGGTGCGCCGCCGATCACCAACGCCGAGCGCAGCCCCGTGCCGGCGGCGAGACCGCGCATCACCGTCTCAATCTGTTGAGCCAGTTCGCGCGTCGGCGTGAGTACCAGGACGCGCGTCGCGCCACGAGAACCTTCGAGAAGCTGATGCAGAACGGGCAGCAAAAATGCGGCCGTCTTGCCGGTGCCGGTCTGAGCCGTGGCGACGACATCGCGACCGGCTCGGATCGCCGGGATCGCCTGCGTCTGAACGGGAGTCGGATTGACGTAGCCGAGAGTAAGGGTGTTCCGCACGAGGGAGGGATGCAGATCGAATTGTTGGAATGACATCAGGAGCTTCGTGAGACCTCAACAGAATAAACAACGCAGAGTTAATAGTGTAGCAGCCAGCGCGAGAAAACAAAGGGCAACCGCATTACGAAACGAACGCGAGCGCTTGCATAGGGAGAAAGAACCGGAAATGGAGGGCCAAGTATACGTGCCGCGTCGGCTCTCAGTAGGTAAAATGAGCGCATGGACACCTACGATCCGCGCTACCTGGCCGGCATTCTGTTTTTCAACGAACACGATTTCTTCGAGGCGCACGAAGTCTGGGAGGATTTGTGGTCGGAGAGCCACGGGGACGAACGCCGTTTCGTTCAAGGGCTGATCCAGGCTGCCGTGGGCCTGTTCCATTTCAGCGGCGGTAACCTGGGCGGAGCGATGAAATTATATCGATCCAGTTACGATTACATGAAAACGTGTGGATCGCCGTTTCTCGGGCTTGACGTGACGGCCTTCTGGCTGCAAATGGGACGATGCTTCGAGCCGCTGTTGAGTACGCCCACTCCCAATCGAAGCCTGCGACTCACGCCGGAACTGGTGCCGGTCATCACTCTCGATCCGCCACCGACGACGTGGCCGGACCCCGCGGCGTATACTCACGAAGAAGAGTGAGGGCACCCCAAGGTAGGCTTCTCATGAGCGACGATACCTCGGTTCCCGATGACTTCAGCGGTCAGGTGCGCCTGTTTCCCCTGCCGGATCTGGTGTTGTTTCCCTACGTCATTCAACCGCTGCACATTTTCGAGCCGCGTTATCGCGAGCTGATGGCCGACGCTTTGCAGGACGATCGTCTGATGGCTCTGGCCACCCTCAAGCCAGGCTCGCAAGAGGATTACGATAAGCGACCGCCCATTTATCCGGTGATTTGCATCGGTCGTATCATCAAGGAGGAACTCCTGCCCGACGGGCGCTACAACCTGTTGCTGCATGGGCTTTGCCGGGCGCGCATCGTGGAGGAATTGCCGGCGGACAAATTGTATCGCACGGCCCGCGTGACGGTTCTGGAAGAGGTACCCATCGTCTCGCTCGCCGTAGAGCAAGAACTGCGTCAAAAGCTGAGCGACCATTTGAATACCTGGTTCGCCTCGCAGAGTGCCACCCTTGCGCAGGTCCGCAAGATGTTGGAAGGCGACCTGCCGCTCGGAACGCTGTGCGACATTTTCAGTTTCACCCTGAACATTGATGTGGTGGTGAAACAGCAATTGCTCGAACAACTCGATATCGAGCAGCGGACGCGACACCTGCTGGATTATCTGGCACCGCGTCTGCCCACGAAACTGGTCGCGATGCCGCCGCGTCGATTTCCGCCGGATTTTAGCACCAACTGAAGGTATTGCCTTCACGAACCGCAGCGCACCGTCGCGGCGACCTTACCGCCGCGTGCCAGGGCGCGTTGTACCAGATCGATGGTAAATTGCGGGTGCGAGATGCCCGCCGACTGTAGACCACCGGACAGACCCGCCAGGGGACTGAAATCCGGATTCGGGTTCACTTCCAGGATGTACGGCTTGCTGCCACGCATGCGGAAATCGACGCGTGCATAATCGCGGCAGCCGAGCAAGCGAAACGCCTGCGTCGCCAGCGTCGCCAACTTCTCGCGCAAGCGCGGCGACACGCGGGCAGGATACGCTGGCGGCGTTGCCTCGTAATCGCGCGTGCCCGGCTTCCACTTGGCGTCATACGTCACCAGCGGCCAATAACCGGGATCTTTCTCGACGAACAGAATCTCCGATACGGGTAGCACACGCAATTCCGGTGTCTCGACTACACCGATGTTGAACTCGCGGCCGGAGATGAATTCCTCCACCAACACCGGGCCGCCATAGGTTTCCAGCAAGTACGCCACGCGCTCGTTGAGTCGATCCAGATTGGTCACCACACTGCCTTGATCGACGCCGACGCTGGCGTCCTGGGTCGCCGGCTTGACGATGACCGGCCAGCCCAGCGGACACTCCTCAACCGGCCCATCCTCGACCACGAAGAACTTCGCCGTCGGCAGGCCGGCCCCGGCCAACAGATACTTCGTCACATGTTTGCGGCGCGCCAGGCACAGCGTTTGATAGGGACAGCCAGTGAACGGCAACTCCATCCATTCGAGTACGCCGGCGACGTGCGCCTCGGTATCGCCGAAGTCGGCCAGGCCCTCGAAAAGATTGAACACCACATCCGGCCGATGTTCGCGCAGGCCATCGATCAACACGGCGGGATCGCGCGACACGGCCAGCATGGCGACATCGTAGCCGGCCTCGATTAGCGTGCGCTGCACGGCCTCCGTGGTGAAGAATATCTCGTGTTCCGAATCCGCGTCTGGATGATCTTCCGGCAGAATCGGCTGATTGTGCAGAATGAGAACCCGCGTGGCTGAGGCGGAGTCGGGGATAGACGTCTCACGGATCATAGGCAAGTCCGGTCTGGAAGGCATCGTAAGGAGAGTTTCCTGGTCAAGATAATATCCCTTGCGATAAGTATTCAATATGCGGAGGTTGCCTTGCAACCCCTATTCACGCGAAAGAATGACAATTCGTTGTCCTCGTCTCGGATTGTGGCAATCCTTACGGCTGTAACGATCCGCTATCCGCTATCCGCTGTCCGCTGTCCGCCGAAGACGGCGGACAGCGGGCAGTGGCGGCTTGCAAGATGCTCTCGATCAGCTGCTCGTAGCTCCAGCCCGCCAACCGTGACAGGATAACCAGATCGCTCGATTCGGGGTTGAGGCCGGGCAGTGGATTGACTTCGAGAAAATACGGCGTGCCGTTGTGCAGGCGAAAATCGATGCGCGACACATCGCGGCAACCCAAGACGCGATACACCTTCAAGGCGGCCTCGGCCACCGCGTCGAGTTGTTTCGCCGGCACACACTCGTATCGCACCTGTTGCAGGTAGTCGCGTTTAACCTCTAGGCTGTAGACGAAGCGCTCATCGGCCCGCAACGGCACGACGCGCAGGATGCCGATGATACGCGGCCGCTCGTTGCCGACGATGCCGACCGTCAATTCCTCGCCGGAGATGTATTCCTCGACCAGAATAGGCTGGCGATGATCGCGGCGAAGCGCTGACACGGCCTCGGTCAATTCCTCCGCGCCATCGACGACGCACTTGCCGCGAATGCCCTTGCTGGAACCTTCCCAAGCCGGTTTGACAATCGCGGTATAAGGCAATCGGGGCAAATCAGTCAAATCATGATCCGGTTCGACAACGATTCCGCGCGGCACAGCGACGCCCGCTGATTGCACGAGACGCTTGGCGCAATCCTTGTCGAGCGTCACGGACAGGGTGAGCGGATCGGAGCCGGTGTAGGGAATGCCGAGCATCTCCAGCACGGCTGGCACGCGCGCCTCGCGGCAACGGCCAACGCCGTGGCCTTCGGCGATGTTGAACACGAAATCCGGCGGATCGCGCAGCAGACGTTCGAGCAATTCACGGCCATCGCCGAGCGCTTCGACCTCGTGGCCCAGATCGCGCAGTGCTTTGGTGATGGATTCGATGGTGACGGGGCTGTCGAATTCTTCCTGGAAGTCGTCAGGCAGGTTCGCGCCGGTGGGAACGTCGGCTTTCAAGTCGTAGGTGATGCCGATCTTCATCCTTCATCCCTGAAGTCCGCAGTCCGTAGTCCGCAGTCCGCAGTCCGCAGTCCGCAGCAAAAACGTGTCTGTCTTTGCTACGGACTACGGACTGCGGACTACGGACTGCGGACTACGGACGAATCATGAACCGCAGCCGTTGACCAATACGCCGAGGGGCAAAATGTCTTCGGCGTGGCCGTTGGTGCCGCCACAGCAGCCGTTGCTGTGGCCATTGTGTTCGTGAGGGGCGTCTTGCTCGTCCAAAGTAGGTGCTTGGTGATTGGTAAGGACGGTCAGCTCTCGGCGGGCCATGCGATCGTTGCCGGCGGGGATCAGGGCGGACTTGCTCCCCTGCAACAGCGACGACACGCCGCGCGAACTCGTCGGCTGAACCGTTTGCGCTTTATCTTCCGCTTGATAACGGACCAGCATGCCTTCATAGTTCCGCAAGACGACGGCGTCGTCACTGGCGGACACCAGATAGTTCGGCATGACCGGAATCTTGCCGCCACCGTGCGGACTATCGACGACATAGGT
>DATNCY010000160.1:0-17125 GCA_035553375.1 Gemmataceae bacterium | reverse complement strand
TTGATCTTCGGCGTTCGGCCGAACTCGCCGGCACAATAGACGATCGTTTGATCGAGCAGGCCGCGCTCGCTCAAATCGCTGACGAGGGCCGACAACGTCTGATCGAGCGTCGGCAAAAGACGTTTCGAGAGGGCATCGAAGTTTTTGCCGTGCGTGTCCCAACCGCCCAGGCTGATCGTCACGAAGCGAACGCCGGCCTCGACGAGGCGACGCGCGGCCAAAGCGCCCTGGCCGAACGAAGTGCTGCCATAACGCTCGCGCACCGCATCTTTCTCTTGGGCCAGATCGAATGCCTTTTTCGTGCGATCCGAGCGGAGAATCTCGAGCGCCTGCTTGTGGAAGGTGTCGAGTCCCTCGACGAGATCGGCGGATTTATCGGTGGCGCGGAAGGTTTCGTCGAAACCCTTGAACAGTTTGTCGCGGTTTTCGAGTTCTTCGAGCGTGAAGCCGGTCGGCAACTGGATGCCACGCACACGCATCGAGCCGGCCTTGCCGCCTTTGCCGCCCTTGCCGCCGGCGTTGCCCTCAACGATGAACGGATTGTAAGCGGTGCCGAGGTAGCCGGCCGAACCGCTGCGGCGCGTGTCATTGAAGCTGACATAGGGCGGTACGCCCTTCTCGGCGGGCAGCAGTTTGGTCGCCAGCGAACCGAGCGAGGGATATTCCAGAGCCGGCGTCGGCTTGTTGCCAGTCGTCATGAACACACTGGCCGGCCCATGCGAGGGAATGGTGTGATACAGCGAACGCACAATGGCCATCTTGTCGGCCGTCTGCGCGGTCTTGGGCATGTGTTCGCTGATTTGCACGCCGTTCGCCTTGGTCGGGATCGGCTTGAAGAGACTGCGAATGCCCTCTGGCGCATTGGTTTTGATGTCCCAGATGTCCTGGTGCGACGGCCCGCCACCCAGCCACAACATGATGACCGCGTTGGCGCGTCGTTTCTGTTTCTGGGGCGCAGGTGCTGCCTGCGCCTCCAAACGCAGCAATTGCGGCAGCGTCAGCCCAAGCAGGCCGCCCGCGCCGATCTTGAGGAAATCGCGGCGATGAAATCCCTCGCAGTCGCTAACCAATGGACGTGTCATGCGTTTACCCCCCGGTTCGTGTCTTGCCAGCCCGCAGCGCCAGCAAGGGTTCCCTTGCTGGCGCTGCGGGCTGGCAGGATCTTTAGTGGTTGAAAACGAATTCGTTCGTGTTAATCAGCGCCCACATCGTATCGAGGAAGGCCGCTTGACGGTCGCCCTTGTGGGTGCGGTAATCGGCGAACCGTTCGCGCTCGCGCGGCGTGGGCAGCCGCGATTGCGTGGCCAGGAATAACTCGTCGAGTACGCGGTTGTCGTCTTTCTGGGCGGCGAGCAGTTTGCGGATGCGCCCCTGCGGTGCCTGCATTTTCTGCTGAATGGACGGATCGGCCATGAGGTACAACTTCTGCGGCAAACCCGGCTCCATGGCCCGCTCGCAATCACACGCCGTCGTTCGCGGCGGACGCCCGAAGATACGGAAGGCGTAGTTGAGCGAGCCGTTCTGCAAACGGCTGGCACCGACTTCGATGGCGCGACTGCCGGCCGGCAGTTCCGCACCGAAATTCTCCGTCGCGCCCAGCGCGGCGTTGAGTACATCGACCATGACCTCGGCCATCATCGGTCGAACGTAGCTGTGCGAATAATTCGTGCGATCGAGGCGATTCGTCTCGTTGGGCGCGGACGCCAGCTGATAGGTGCGCGACAGAAGAATCTTTCGCTCCAGCGCGCGGAGGTTGTATTTGCCGGTGAGGAAATCTTTCGCCAAGGCGTCGAGCAGTTTGGCGTTGGACGGCGGATTGGCCAGCGAGAAATCGTCCACCGGATGCACGATGCCGGTGCCGAAATAATGGCCCCAAACGCGGTTGACCAGGCTGCGTGCGAAGAACGGATTTTCCGGTGCGTGCATCCAATCGAACAGGGTGGCACGCGGATCTTTGCCGTTTTCATAGGCGATGACCGGCCCGCCCAGCGCCTTGGCCGGCAGCGGCTTTTTCGTCTCGGGGTCGGTCAGCGGATTGCTGGCCTTGCCGTTGGTGCGGACGTAGACCTCACGCAGCGGAGCCAATTGCGGAGTCTTCTTGTCGCCCTTTTTCGTCTTCCGCGCGGCGTTCTCGGTGCGGAACAACTTCTGCGACTCCGGTGAAATGTCGAAGGCGACCTGCGCGAATACGTTGGCATAGGATCGATAGTCGGCCTGCGTCCAGCGATCGAAGGGATGTTTGTGACACTGAGCGCATTCGAGGCGGACGCCGAGGAACGCCGCCGCCGTCTTCTCGCCCCATTGCTCGATGGGCACGCGCTGCTGTCGCCGCCAGAACAGATCGAGGCTCGCGCGATTGGCGTAGGCGGTGTTAAACTCTGGGCCGATCTTCTCGGTTTCTTTGGTTTGCTTGACGTACTCTTCAGGACTATGGCCCTCGCGACTACTGGCGCACAAAACCCCGCGCACGATCTCGTCGTAGGGCATGTTGTCGGCCAAGCGTTTGCGGAACCAATCGTGCCACATTTGGCTGAGATGAGCTTTGCGCTGTTGCGGATTCTCCAGGGCATCGGTGTTGTTGCCGGTGATGTCGCAGAACTTCGTCGCCCACAGCGCGGCGTGCATCGGGTGCGCGAGCAACTCGTCGATCTTGCGCGTGCGTTTGTCGGGATGTTTATCGGCCAGGAAATCGCGCACTTCCTGCGGCGTCGGTAGCGTACCGATAGTGTCGATGGTCACGCGGCGCAGAAATTCCGTGTCGCTGGACAAGCCGGACGGCACGATATTGAGCCGCCGCAGCTTGGCAAATACCTCACGATCAATGAAATTGACCTCGGCCACTTTGGGATAGACCGCGCCGGACTTCGACTCGAACGGCACCAGGACGCGCACCGGCAGCACATTACCGCGATAGGAGACAATAACGGCGGTATCGCCGGGACGCACGGCCTTGACCTGGCCCTGCGGCGTCACCTCGACAATGGCTTCGTCGTTGGTGCGGAAATCACACAGCGACGTGATCGGTTCCGTCGTCCCGTCGGTAAACGTGGCCTTCACTTGCAGCTGTCCACGCTCTCCAGGCTTGCGGAAGGCATACTCCGGCGGCGAGATGATAATCTGCTTGACGGTGCCGCTACCCTTGTCCCAGCGTGCGCCTTGCTTGATCCAGGTACTCAGCAATTGATACGCCCATGTCTCGCGACTGAAACGGGTCTGCCCCTCATGCGGCACCCGGCCGGACGCCTTGAGCAAGAGCAAACTGTTATCGGGATCGGCGAGGTTGAGCCGGCGTCCCTCGATGTCGCGGCTGAGGGCGAGATAGTCCATGGCCGGATCGTAGCCGAACAAGGAAAGACGGAAACCGCCTTTGCCCTGGAACGAACCGTGGCAGGAGCCGGAATTGCAACCCATGCGGCCGAACACGCCCATGACGTGGCGCTCGAAATCGACCTTTTCGACGGTTTCGCCGCCGGGCAGTTTCACGCCGGCGCAGACAGGCGCGGCCAGCAACGCGGCGAGGACGAGGCTTGAACCGAATCGGGTGATGCAGAAAGCATGCATTCCGCGATCCTCCAGAAAATCGACCTCCTCCGCAAGTGGAAGGAGAACACCAGGAAGGTGAGGCAGGCGGGTAGGCGGGAAAGCCGCGTACATTGCGGCGAGGATTTAACAACTATCTTCCGTGAAAGTATCGCGCGAATTAGACGATTGCAAGGAATTTCTGAACATCCTACTATTATAATTTGGGGCATAATTGCATAATTTGAATTCCCTGAACGCTCGATTTGCTCGCGTGATGCGGTTAACTCGTGGAGGAGGGCGTCTCCAGGACACGTCGCCAGCGCCGCGGCACCGCCGCGAAGGCCGATTGATAGGTCGCCTCCAGAGGCACGGGCACATGACCGCCCGGCATCAGGAACAAGGGCATGTCCGTCAGCGTCTCGCCAACCGCCGCGTGGACGACGTAGGCGCGAATCTCCGAATCACACTCGTAAGCGGCCAGGGTCAGCGGCTTATCGGTAGGCACGCGATAAGATCGATCGGTCATATACTCCCAAATGGCTCCGTGAATGCCTTCGGGATCGCGGCGTCCGAGCGGATGCAAATCCAAGATCAGTAAGTGAATCTGTCTGTCGAGCAACTCGGCGCTCTTGCGCACGAAAGCACGTAGGGCGTTGCGCGAACTTTTGTTGCCGGGAGAGACGATCTCGACCATCGCCACGAGGCGATCGCCGCTGACATGCCGGACAGCGATCATCTTTTGCTTACGGCGATAGAATGCCAGATCTGTTGCATCGGTGGCTTGCATCTTCGGGGACGCCAGCAGCAATCTGCCTCCGGTGATAGCCGGCCCTGGTTCGACATCGTTGTCGTCCTCGTCGTCACCGCTTCCTTGCAGAGTCAGCACGTCGGGTTCAAAGCCGGCCGCGCGCTGCTCGGCCAGGGCATAATAGTCATCCGGCAACAGGCCGGCGTTGAGAGAACGTTTGATCTCTTCAATCCAGCCATGATGGAAGTCGTGAAAGATGCCCGCTTCGACGCGCGTCCAGTCGTGAATTGGCATGGGTTTTCTCTCCTTATTTCGAGTTGGAGATCGAACGCCGGTCATTCTACGCGAATTCGGCCGACTGCTTCCAAGCGCAAACTCCCTCGGCGGACGGCCGGCGGCCGTCTGACGAGGGAGTCGTTTTCGTCTGCTTCAATCCGCGGTCGTCTACTTCAACTCCACCGACCAGTAGGCATTGTCGAGGAATGTCTTCCACGACTGGTACTTGGTGTGCGTCAGCTTGAGGTTGAGCAGCGGGCTGCGCTTGGGCTTCTCCGGTTTGCGGATGAGGTGCATGTGCGCCTCTTTCGGCGTCCGGCCACCCTTCTTGACGTTGCAGTTGACGCAGGCGCAGACGATATTCTCCCAGGTGCTGATGCCGCCCTGACTGCGCGGCCGCACATGATCCAGGCTCAGTTCCGAGGTCGGGAACTTCTTGCCGCAATACTGGCACTGATTGTTATCGCGGGCGAAGATATTCCGCCGGTTGAACTTCACCGTCTGCTTGGGCAAGCGATCGTAGTCCATCAAGCGGATGACGCGCGGCACCTGAATCTCGCTGCTGACGGTGCGGATCCAGTCATCTTCCTCTTGGCGGAAGTTGCGCGCGCGGTATTCGCTGACCTCGCGCCACGTCGAGAAATCGTAGGTGGTGAATTGGCCGTCTTCTTGGCTGACCACCTCCGCCAAATCCTTGCACAGCAGGCAAAACGCCCGCCGCACGGAAATAATGTGAATGGCCATGAACAATTTGTTCAGAACCAAAACACTGGCATCCAAAGCGGAACTAGAACTGGAGTGCATGAGGGCTCCCCTTGTCGCGGTGTCGCGCCAGACCGACTCCGCGCCGGCTTGTGACACGACTTACAAGTATCGAGGCGCAAGCGAGGAATCGGGTTCGAGTTTTCTCTATACTATCAGGCTAACGGAACCGTATGCAAGAACAGGCTGTCGCGTATGGGCAAAACCGGCGCGAAATAGTGGTGAACGATTGGTGAAGAGGAACCCTGTCATGGCCGATCCGCCGCGTTCAGAAGGGACCGCTCGTGTGGATGAGGAACGACTGGCGCACGCGCTGATTAGTCGTGGCCTGCTGACGCGCGACGAGATACAGAATTGCCGGCCCGGCACGGGGGACGAGGCGGGACCAGAAGCGTTCTTGTCGCGTCTGGTCAGCGCCGGTCTGCTGACCGACAACCAGGCCAAGCGAGCCGCCAAGGAACTGGAAGCGTTGCTCGGCCAGCAAATCCCCGGCTATCAACTGTTGGAAAAGCTCGGCCAAGGCGCGATGGGCACGGTCTACAAGGCCCGGCAGATGAGCATGAATCGGCTGGTGGCCGTCAAGGTGCTGCATCCGCGGCTGGTCACCAACCCGGAATTTTTGCAGCGTCTGACACGCGAGGCGCATCTGGCCGCGCGACTCAGCCACAACAACATCATCCAGGCCATTGATGTCGGCTCGGCCGGCCCCTTGCACTACTTCGTCATGGAACTGGTCGAAGGCCAAACGATCCGGCAAATCCTGGAGAGCGGCAAGATTTACGACGAGCGGGAGGCGATCGAGATTATCTTGCAGATTGCCCAGGCGCTCCAGCACGCGCACCGGCGCGGTTTGATTCACCGCGATGTGAAGCCGGCCAACATCGTGCTGACGACGGAGGGAATCGCCAAACTGGCCGACCTCGGCATGGCCCGCGAGACCGACGACGCGGTCCTGGCGCGGCGTGAGAAGGGCGTGACGATGGGCACACCCTATTACATCGCTCCCGAGCAGATTCGTGGCCGCGAAGACATCGAGGGTCGCGCCGATCTCTATTCGCTGGGCGCGACATTCTATCATATGGTCACCGGCCATCCGCCGTTTCACTATCCCGAAATCGACCGCGTTCTGCTGGCCCATGTCGAGGAGGAACTGACGCCGCCGGATCATCTCAATCAATCGCTGTCGTCGGGACTGGGTGAGGTGGTCGAATTCCTCATGGCCAAGGATCGCCGCCGGCGCTATCGCAATGCCGACGATCTCATTATCGATCTCGAATGTCTTCTTTCGGGTGAGGCGCCAAAGTTGGCTCGGCAGAAGATGGAATCGGCGACGTTGTCGGCGCTGAGCGAAGGCGACACCGAGGAGGACGAGGAAGCCCCGGCCTCATCCGGGCCGCCGAATGCGTGGATGTGGATCGGTATTCTTGGCGGCCTGCTGGGGCTGAGCTTCCTCGTCAACCTGATTCTGCTGATACGACACAGCTCGTAACGACAAGCCTGGAGCGCCGGCGACGGGAGCAAGAACCCGTCGCTGGCGCTCCAGGCTTGTCGTCAAATAATTACTTGGCCAACTCAGCGGCGGTCTTGTCGAAAAACTCAACGCACTTGGGCAGGTTGGTCGCTAGGTGGCGCAGGTCGCCGTACTCAAATTCGATGGAGAGATAGCCCTTGTAGTCCTGCCGTTTCAGTTCTTCCATCATGCCTTTGGGGTTGCCCCGGCCGGTTCCCCAGGCCACATCATGGCCGTTGCCGAACTCGTTGAGATCCTTGAAGTGCAGGTGCAGCACACGGCCTTGCAGTTTCTTGAGCATCTCAACGGGAACCAAATCGGCGCGCATCCAGTGACCGGTGTCGGAGCAGGAGCCAATCAGCTTACTGCGGCCTTTGCAGGCTTTCAACACGGCGTCGGGCGGCCAACTCTTGGGATGATTGTGTAGCGCCATCTTGATATGAAATTCGTTGCAGAGTTTATCGTGCATGGCATTGGGCGTCGTCTCGGTGACAAGTACTTCAATGCCCATTTTCTTGGCCCATTCAAACGTCTTGCGTGCGCCCGCCTCGTCGGTGGGCACGCCGTCCACACCGTAAGCGACCAGTTTCAAACCGCCGGCATCGGCCAATTTCTTGTTGATCGCGGCAATGGTTTCGTCGCTCATGTTGCGACTGACTTTCTCCTTTGAGCCGGGTTTGAGTGTCTGGCCTGGGAAAATCTCCAGATATTTGATGCCCAGCTCCGCGGCCTTGTCCACGGTCTCGAAGAAGCTCAGCCGGTTGAACGTCCAGCACTGAAGCGAAAGCTTCATGCCGAGTTTTTCGGAAGCGGAATCATCGCGCTTGGTCTTGGCGGCATCGGCAGCCAGGCACGGCAGCGCCGAAGCGATCAACGCCACGGCCACCATCGCAAACTTGTGAAGCATCAGAGGAGATCCTTTCGTGAAAGCGAACAGGCTGGTGAGGCAATCTCAACGGCCCATTCTATCCCACGGAAGGAAGACTGCCAGCGATTCCCTATTTCGTCTTCTTTGATGGTGGGACGACGCGAAAATCCATCTGCCGCCGCTGCAAATCGACGCGCACCACACTGACGCGCACCTTATCGCCCAACCGATAACGGCGGCCGGTGCGACGCCCAATCAGACTGTGCCCTGCTTCCTCGAAATAATAGTAATCGTCGGTCAGCGTGCTGATATGAACCATCCCTTCGACCGGCCATTGCTCGGCCTGGCCGAAGAAGCCGTAGTCCGCCACACCCGTGATGATCGCTTCCAATTCCATCCCGATGCGCTCGCTCAGGTAGGTCAGCAATTTCAGTTTAACTAGCTCGCGCTCGGCCATCTCCGCGCGGCGTTCCATCTTGCTGCAATGCTGGCCCAGCGCGATCAGTTCCGTTTCGGCGCTGCCGACCTTGCCGGTGCGCAGCCATTGGCCGAGCAGTCGATGCACGGTCAAATCGGGATAGCGGCGAATCGGTGAAGTGAAATGACAGTAATTCGCGCTGGCGAGGGCGTAATGGCCATCCTCTTCCGGACTGTAAACCGCCTGCTTGAGCGATCGCAAAAGAGCATAATGGACGGCGTACACTTCGGGACGGGTCGCGGACTTTTCGAGGATGCGCTGCAAGGCAAAGCGGTCGAAGTCGGTCGGCATTTTGTAGCCGAGACTGCGTGCGAAGTCGGCGAAAGCGGACAGTTTCTTCGGATCGGGATCAGGATGAACGCGGCGCAGGAAGGCGATGTCGAGATCGGCCAGGCGCTCGGCAACCGCCTCGTTGGCGGCGAGCATGAACTCTTCGATGATCTGATGGCTAATGTCGTGCTTGCGAAAATGAGCGCCGGTCACTTTCCCTTGTTCGTCGTATTCCAGTTCCGCTTCCGGCATATTCAGTTCCAGCGCCCCGCGGCGAAGACGGCGTTTGCGCAAGAGCATGGCCAACTCGCGCATGCGCAAAAGGAGATCGTAAATATCCGGTTCGGCTACGCCTGGCGAGCGGGGTCGCGTCAGCGCCCCGAGAGACTCTTCTCGGGGCGCTGACGCGACCCCGCTCGCCGGTTCGAGCAAAGCGAGAACCTGCTCGTAGGTGAATCGTCGCTGGACGCGGATGGCGCCGTTGGCGAAGCGCACGCCGGTCTTCTGCCCTGCCGCCGTGAAATCGATGACGACGCTTTTAACGTAGCGCAACTTGCCTTGTTGCAGACTGGCGAGGCTGTTGGAGATGATCTCTGGGAACATCGGGATGACACGCTGCGGCAGATAAATGCTGGTGGCGCGACGACGCGCCTCGCGGTCGAGCGGGCCGCCCGGCGGGGCGAAGTGGCCCACATCCGCGATGTGAACGGTCAGTTGCCAATGGCCGCTGTCCGCATCGCGCACCAGCGATACCGCATCATCGAAATCGCGCGCGTCGGCGGGATCGATGGTGACGATCACGTCCTTGGTAAAATCCTCGCGGCCGTCGAGATCCGTCTCATCGAAGGCGGCGGCCGCGTCGCGGGCTTCTTGCAGCGCATCCTCGGCGAACACATCGGGCAGCCCGAAGGCGCGGATGATCGACAAGGTATCCACGCCCGGCTGACCGCGCGGGCCGAGAATCTCCGTGAGAACGCCCTCACCGCGATCCTCCGGCGTCGGGAAACGCAGCATCTCGAAGACAACCTTATCGTCCGGCTTCGCTCCCTTCGCGCCCGGATCACCCACATAAATGCTATGGCTAAACACGGTGCCATCGACGCGCACCAATCCCTGCCCTTCGCGTTCAAAGTAGGTGCCGACGAACTGGCGCGTGGCACGTTCGAGGACGCGGACGATTTGCCCGGAAGCGAGGATGTCGGGGCGGTTCGGCTTGCGTATCAGACGCACGAGTACGCTATCGCCCGTGGCGGCATCAAGGGAATGATCTTCGCTGATGCGAATCTCGGCCCCGGATTGGCCTTCGATCAAATGCGGCCGGACGTAGCCGACGCCGGTACTGGTGCGGCGATAGGTGCCGGTAATGGTGCCGTGCGGCGCTTTCGGCTTGACGGTGTGATTCTTGCCCATCTCGATTCGGCCATCGTGATGCAGGCTGCGCAGGGCGCGGCGGAAATCGCCGTACTGCGTGGCGGACACGCCGAGTTTGCGCGCGAGGGCTTTAGGCTTGAGGGGCTGATAGCTTCGCCGTGCGATCGCTGCCAGGATCTGCTCTTCAAAATTGGGCATGTCATCACTCCTCCGCCTCCGACGGCAGCGCCGATCCTTCCCTACCGCGACTGCCCTTGAACAGTCGGCGCTGCGTCGCCTGACTGTAGGGCGTCCACGACGACGGGCTGCGATCCTCGCGGATGTCGCGCGTGAAACTGTGAATTTTCGCATCCAAATTATCCAGATAATGCAGCGCGATCGCCTCCGGCGTCATGGGCAATGTCGGACTGCCGAACTCCAGCGAACCATGATGGCTGACAATCAGATGCTTCAAGCGCAGCAGCAATTCCGTGGGGAACGGCTCGCCGGTCAGGTCCGGCACACGCCGCACCTGTTCGTCGAGCATCTGAACGCCGATGACGAGATGACCAATCAACTGCCCCTCATCGCTGTAACTGAACGCGCGATCGTAATTCAATTCACGCACTTTGCCGATGTCGTGCAGGAAAATGCCCATGAGCAGCAGATCGCGATTGAGTTCAGGATAAAGCGGGGCAATGCGATCGGCGGATTCCATGAGGGTCACGACATGTTCGAGCAGTCCACCGAGGTAGGCGTGGTGGTTACGAATCCCGGCCGGAGCCTTGCAGAAACCCTCCATGAATTCCTGATCCATGAGGAAGCACTCTGCCAAAGCCCGCAAGTGCGGATTGTCCATCTTGCGCAGGAGTATCCCCAGACGTTCGTAGAGCTTGCTGATGTCCTTTTCGGTGTGCGGCAGAAAATCCGCCAGTTCGACCTTCTCCGTCTCCATGCGGTCGAGCCGGTTGAGGATCATCTGCAAGGCACCCTGAAAGAGCTGTACCTTGCCCTGCACGAGGAGGAAATCGCCGCTCTCGAACGAACGTACCAACGGCTCGGCGGCGTTCCACAAGCGGGCACTGATCGAGCCGCTGCGATCGCGTAGTTCGATCTGCAAGTACATGTTGCCGTTGCGATTGGCCCGCACTTGCTTGTCCACGACCAGATAGACTTCCTCGATGGTGTCGCCATCCGCCATCTGCTGCACGAATTGCCTGGCCATGCTTTCTCCCTGATCCCGCGCGGTGATTTCTCGCGGTTATTGAAGCGGACGGATGCGATTGTAGCAAGAGCAGCGGCGACGCGCAATACGCCGTCTATATGGAGTTCCCCAGGCTTCGCCTGGCGCAATGACACTCTACGCTATCTCAATGCATCCTAGAAATTGCGCTTAGGGCGCGTCCAAGAATAACTTCGGGTTAGCCGCTTGCGGCTAACCCGAAGTTATTCTTGGACGCGCCCTAAGATACGTGCATGCGAAGCAGAACAAGCAAACGGCGGCCTGCCGCTCGTCGCGGCGAGGATGATGCGCGAACGAACCTTGGCGCAGCGGCTAACGGGTTGGCGACGCAGGCTCGTCCGCGGGTTGATCGTGCGCGAACATCAACAAGCCCATGCCTTCCGGCCGCAGCGTTTCCTCCGGCACCTCGGCCGGCAGCGACCACGCCTGCACACCGCGACCAGGCACCACGCGGACCACGTTGCACGCCCACGCCTTGCCGGTCGTCACCGAATCGCCCGTCAGCGCCAAGAGCGGGATCGCCGCCTCGATCACCCAGCAGGTTGCGTCACTGTGCATGGACACAAACCAACGCGGATCCCATTTCTTATCGCCCCAGCAGTCCTCACACACGCAACCGCGTTGATCGATCTGCAAATGAAAACAGGTGGAATAGTCGCGATCGAGATCGAGCAGCACGCTGACGCGATCGTGGCCGCGCAAGTCGGCATCGCGGCTGCGCGGCTTCACCGGCGAGACAAATCGACCGGTCGGATGTGTACATTTGAGAGAGAGATAGAGGAATTCTTTGTCGTAAGCCATGCGCACTTCGGTCGGAAACTCATTCAGAAAGGCGTCCTTGCCGGCCGATCCGCGTCCCTCCGTCGCAGCGTCCTTGCGTGCCTCGCTGGTCGCGTTTTGCAGCTTGATGGGAGCGACTTGCCAGCAGCTTTCATTGAGTTTGCCGTCGAGCAAGGGGCGTGTCTCGGTGTAGCGGCAGGGCAGTACCGGCTTGGGCGGTGCGCCCGTGCGGTTGGTCAACCACAGTTCGGCGAGAGCGGCGGCGCGCCAGGGGCCATCCGGCTGGCGCGCCGCGAACTGCGTGTACCACTTGTGCGGCGTCTGAAAATCGCCGAGGTTGCGCCGCGATGCTTGCAAGCAGAATTGCAAGGCCGGATCGCTGGCCAACAGCGGCCCGAACCCAGCCAGTTTCGGCTCCAAATCGAGACTGCTTTGATACCACTGGCGAATCTGATCCTTCTTGGCGAACAAATAAGTCTGGCTATTCTCCTTGCTTTTCAGCCGAGGGATTTCCGGCGCTTCGCGCATATCCTTGTTCCAGCCCGCGAGCTTAATGCCCGGTATGGAGGCGTCGGCCTCGCCTGGCTTGCCGAGCGTCGAGCCTTCCTTGACCGGCATGCCGTGCTGCACACTTTCGACGATGACGAACTGGCCCAACTCATGGCGATGCCGCGCTTCGGTGCTGCTGTTGTGGCGGATCAACCAGCGATAGCCCTCCATCGCCAGCGGATGGGCCGGATAGCGATCAATCAGCAACAGAAACGCCTCGCGTGCCATGCTCCATTGTCCCATGCGGGCGTACTGATTGGCGATGGCATACGCGGCCGGTGCCGCTTGATCGTCAGGCATCTCCGCCAGCATGGGCCCCATTTGTCCCAGCAGACGATTCGGATCGGTTAAGGCGCTGGCCGGCGTCTCGGATAGCGCCTTCAAGTTCGTGCGCTGGTGAATGGCCTTGAGCAACTCGGCCGGCAGTTCCACTGCTTCGCCGAGCATTCGGCGCGCCAGTCCACCCGGAGCGAGATCGACGCCCTGCATCAGATCGCGATGGCCGGCGGCACCCTTGCCATGCGCCGCGAGTAGAGCGAAATCACGCTGGTCCGGCAGCAAAACGGATTCGCCGGCCAGAAGCGCCGCGGGACCGCTGGCGAACTCGCGCAGCGTGGATTGCAGGCGTGGGGCAATCGCCGTGAGATCGAGCGCGACCCGCGACGTACTCTTTTGGCCGACGGCGTAGACCTTGGCGACCTGCCACGGCTCCAGTCCCAGGCCGGTCAACTGTTCGGGGAACGTGCGCGGATCGCTGGCTCGCTCGAAGGCGGCGCGCACCGCCTCGGCCAACACCGGGTCACAGGCGAAACCGTTGGCCTTTTCTTCGCCCGAATCGGTGATGATGACGGCAGGCCGCCACATGCGGATGGTCAGCACCAATTGACGCAGCATCTGATCGGCGGCATGACCTTCGTGGACCGTGTCCCAGGCGTGCAGCAGGTCCGCGCGCGGAGCGCGGCGCAAGTGCGACGACAGCGGAAACGCCCAGAGCATTTCGCCGGCCGCGCCGCCGGATTCACGCATGGCGGCGGCAAACCGCGCTCCTTCGACCGAACGCGCCGGGGCGGCCGTCGTCAGGTCCGACGCCGTCACGCGCAGGGCGGCGCACAAGTAGCCATCCTCCCCGCCGAGTTTGGCCACCGTATCGAGAGGGATGCCGCCGGCGCGCGCGTGCAAAAACAGCACGGCCGCACGCTGACCGCCGCGATGCTGCGCTTTCCAGGTTTTGCCTCCATCGGTCGTGGCCGTGATGGTGCCGAACTCGCCGACCGCCCAGCCGTGTTGCTCATCGGTGAAAAAGATGCCATGCAACGGCAACGGTTGCCCCGTCGGCACCACATCCCACTTTCGGCCGCGATCGGAGCTATGCAGCGCCATCGAACCAGGCCGACCGACCACCCAGTAATGCGAGCCGACGCCATGCACGGCATGAAAATCCCACGCATCACGAACCTCGCGCGGCAGCTTCAACTTGACGTAGTCCCAACTCGAACCGCGTGTCTTGTCGCTGCGCAAGATCAAACCGCCCTGGCCGACCGCCAGGCCATCATCGCCCCGCAGTTGCAGATCGCACAAAGCACGACCGCCGAGGGCATCCATGCTGACCTGATAGACGCGATCCTTGCGCACCGTCGCCAGTCGGTTCCACGCGCCCGCCAGCGCACCTTCGCCGTTGTCGCCGAACGCCGCCGCCAGCCACGAAGTCGAGCGCGCCCCGGTCAGCGTCTGCCAGGTTCGGCCACAGTCGGTCGTCTGGAATACGCCCGACGGATGCGCGTCATTGCCGTCGCCGACGAGATAGCCGACCTTGTAGCCGGATGCCGCGTCCACGAAGCGAACGCGATTAAGTCCGGGCATCATGTTGAGCATGACGCGCTGCCAGTTCAGTCCACCGTCCTTGGTGTACAGCACCACGCCGGTACTGCCGGTGCCGTTGGGCAACTCCTCCCGGCCGACGATCCAACCCGTATAGGGATCGAGAAAGTGCAAGGAACGCAGGGAAGCACGCACACCGCTCGGCTGGCGTTCCCAGTGTTTGCCGCCGTCGATGGTGTGCCAGATCACGCCCTCATCACCGACCGCCCAGCCTTCGCGGTTGTCCCAAAACTGCACGGCGTGCAAGGCCGCATCCTCGAAGTTGCGCAGTTCCGCGCCACGCACGAACGGACACAGCGCCATCGCCAGGACAGTCAACGATATCGACAATGTGTGGATAGATCGCATGAATGGTCCTCGGTTCACAGGCGAGCGGCCGCTTGCGGCTTCTGCGCGCAAGGTCACGAACGGCCCTTTAGCCGCACGAATCTTTTGGCCAGCCCGCGGCGCCAGCAAGGGAATCCTTTGCTGGCGCCGCGGGCTGGCCAAAAGGTTCGTGCCTCTTAGCCGGATCATCTTGGCAGGTCAAGGCGCAGAAAGATGATAAGGACAGGCGTGGAGAGGCGGGTATTAGATGCGCGGCGGGGTAAAGTAGTCAAGGTTGGAAGCTGATAATGACACAAGACCCGCCGACAGCAGTTGTCGGTGGGTCTTGTGAATCGGGGCGAGAGGACTTGAACCTCCGACCTCTTGGTCCCGAATCATGGCCGCGCCGAGCCTCCTTGTCAAATGACACTCTCTAAGTATAGCTATTTGAGTCACTTACGGCAAGGTCAACAGCAGGTTCTCTGACTTGGTTTCGGCTGATTTTGGCTCATTCCCGCTGTGAAAGCCCGCAGGAAAGCCCGCAAGTCTTCGGATTATCAACTCCGTTCCGCGTACGGTGTCATCGTCGCGCCTTGTGCAAAATGATAGCGAGAAGATAATGGATGAGGTATAGCTATATATTAGAAGACTCTAAGGACGATTGGGCTTAAGGCGAACCAGCTCATTCTGACTGTCGGCGACCGATGTAGAAACGCATTCGTTGGTCCTTATCACTTATGCAGAGGCTACCCATGCTCGGTAAAATGACTCGCCGTCACTTTCTGGCAACTGCCGCTCTCACCGTTGCGGCGGACCCCGTCGCGGCGTGCCGTTGGCGTCACAATCACTGTGTCATTCCTGGCTGCTCGCCACAGGTTGGCCTCCGTGTTCGACCCAACATCCTGAGCTTATCTGGACCGCAACTGGAGTCGCTCAAACGTGGGGTGGCTGTGATGAAAGCTTTACCGCCCACGGACCGCAGAAGCTGGGCCTTTCAGGCAGCAATCCACGGAACCGACGATAAAACCTATACCAACCCGCTTTTCAATCAGTGTACACATAGCGACGACCACGGGAATCTCTATTTCTTTCCGTGGCACCGCGCGTATGTCTATTTTTTCGAGCGCATCCTTCGCTGGGCCGCCAACGACCCGACCCTGATGCTGCCGTTCTGGGACTGGACCACCTACCCGGTCCTACCCGCAGCCTTCCGCTACCCGGCGGACGAGTCCAATCCCCTATACGAAGCCAAAAGACTGAAGAATGACGGCTCACCACTTCTCTCCTCGACCGTCGTCGATGACCTCGAAATCGCTCTCGGACGAGTCTCCTTTTCCGACACTTGGCGGTATGGATTCAGCCATCAATTAGAAAAGAGTCCACACGGTAATGTCCACAATGAGGTGGGAGGTCTCATGGGTGCGGTGCCCACTGCCGCGAGGGACCCCATCTTCTGGTTGCACCACGCCAACATCGACCGACTATGGAACGTCTGGCTGAACCAGAGTGTCGGGCGAGCCGCCCTCACTGATGCGTCGTACCTCGACAACCCGTATACCTTCGCGGACGAGACAGGCGGGACCGTCACGGTCCGGGTTCGGGACATCATTAGCTCCCAGGCACTTGGCTACGCCTACGAGGGGGTGCCGAGTCCTCCGGCCCAATTTGTCGCCGCAGAAGCGAAGCCTGTCCCACCTCGCGTGGTGGCGTCCAGCGCTCCAGAGAAGCCAGAGGCCAAGCTAGAGAAAGTCGAGGCCAAGCCGCTTGGATTCGAGGAAAAGCGCGTGAAACTCCACCCGCTCAAGGAGACCCGCCGCACCTTGAGGGAGGCTCTCCCCGGCGCAAGACCACCAGGAGAGGCGAAGTCGAACATCTTGGTCACCATTGAGGGGATTTCGGCCGAGGTGGCTCCAGGCTTCGTCTACCGGGTGTATATCTATCTTCCTGACGGTGAGAGGTCTGAGGACATGCTTCGCCAACACTACATCGGGGCTATCAGCTTCTTTGGGAAAACACGCAGGGAGCGACTGGCGGCCCCCCACCAGCACGGCTCAGACGAGTTCAGCGACCAGTTCGACGCCACCCAGGCGCTGGCGCGACTTCGGGCCGGTGGGCAGCAACTAGACCCCGACGCCCTAACTATCACCATCCTGCCCGCAGTGACTTCGCGGCCTGGCCGCTCGGCGGAGCAGGTTCGGACAAAGGCGGCGGCAGTGGCCGAAGAGGCGAAAGTCTCCTACAAGCGGATTTCCGTTCGGGTAATTGGTGGTGAATGAGCGTATCCTCCAAGCGGACCATCCTGACGCGAGTTTCTTCGATGAAGTAGCCACGGCGGGACATTTCATTTCTTCGGGTGCGATGCGCACCCTCATTTTTCCCACTGCGCCGCTGGACGAAGCCTCATCCATTGGCGATAATCAGCGAACCAGCGTTTCGCAGGGGAGGACTGTCAAGCGACGATTGTTTTTCCCTTTCAGCGACAACTGGATTTCCCGATGGGACGACCTCCTTCTGTGTCGTCAGCGACAATTAGATTTCCCGATGCGGCGGTGGCGTCGGCTCCGCGCCCCGCTTCGCCGACGCCA
>DATNCY010000159.1:0-66721 GCA_035553375.1 Gemmataceae bacterium | reverse complement strand
CCCTCTCCCCCGAGTACAGGGGAGAGGGGAGTAAGAAACGATGCCGACAACCCTCGGAGTCCCTCTCTCATGTGGCGCGCGATTCTTGTCTCGTTTCTCGTCTGCCCCTTTGTCTCTCTCGCCTCCGCCCAGGAAACCTCGTTGTCGCCGCAGCGCTCCGCCGAGCGCATCAAGCTGCCCGAAGGCTTCCGCGCCACGCTGCTCGCCAGCGAACCCAATCTTGTCAAACCAATCGCCATGACCACCGACGATCGCGGTCGCTTATGGGTGGTCGAATCGCACTCGTATCCCAACTGGCTGCCGGCAGGCAAGCAAGGCCACGATCGCATCCTCATCTTCGAGGATAAGAAAGGATCAGGACATTTCGACTCTTGCAAGGTCTTTTTGGACAAGGGTACGAACCTTTCCGGCATTGCCATCGGTTTCGGCGGTGTCTGGCTGTGCGCCACGCCGCATCTGCTCTTCATTCCTGTCCGTCCCGGCGAGGACAAACCCGCCGGCGCGCCGCAAGTGGTGCTTGACGGCTGGGATTTGCAGGCCAAGCATAACGTCTTCAACAATCTGGTCTGGGGGCCAGATGGCTGGCTCTACGGCTGCAATGGCATCATGTCCAACTCGCACATCGGCCGGCCTGGAACCGCAAAGGAGAAGCGCGTCGCCATTAACTGCGGCGTCTGGCGTTATCATCCGGTCAAGCAATCCGTTGAGGCGTTCGCCTGGGGTACGACGAATCCGTGGGGGCTGGATTTCGACGACTACGGCGAAATGTTCATCACCAACTGCGTTATCAAGCACCTATTCCACGTCGTGCCCGGCGCGCATTACACACGCATGTATGGCCAGGATTTGAACCCCAACTGCTACGCGCTGATGACGAGTTGCGCCGACCACATCCACTGGGGCGGCGGCAACTGGACGGGTTCGCGCGGCGGCAAGGGGACGCACGACGCGCCCGGCGGCGGTCACGCACACGCCGGCGCGATGGTCTACCTTGGCGACAACTGGCCGGACGAATATCGCCATCGCATTTTCATGTGCAATCTCCACGGCAGCCGTGTCAATCAGGACGTGCTGGAGCGTCACGGTTCCGGCTACGTCGCCCATCACGGCAAGGATTTCCTGATGGCGCACGATTCATGGTTCCGCGGCTTGTCGCTGCTTTATGGTCCCGACGGCGGCGTCTTCGTCAGCGATTGGCACGACACCGGCGAGTGTCACGATTACGACCGCGTCGAGCCGTGCGGCCGCATCTACAAGGTGACATTCGGCAAACCCGCTGCGGTTCACGTCGATCTATCCGCAAAGAGCGATGAGGAACTCGTTCGCCTGCAACTGCACAAAAACGATTGGTGGGTGCGTCAATCGCGCCGTCTGCTGCAAGAGCGTGCCGACGCTGGCAAACTCGGCAAGAACGTCCGCTCGCAGCTCCTGAAGATGCTCGATGAACAAACCGAAGTGCCGCGTAAACTGCGGGCGTTATGGGCGCTGCACGTCATCGGGCCACTCGATGAGAAAGTATTGTTAGGCTTGCTGGACAGCCCGCATGCGGCGCTGCGCGGCTGGGTGGTGCGTCTCCTCGTGGAAGACCGCCGCATCTCGGAAGATGCCGCGAAGCGTCTTGAGGAGATGGCACGCCGTGACAAGTCATCGTCCGTCCGATTGTCGATAGCGTCGGCGTTGCAGCGTTTGCCGCTGGCGCAGCGCTGGGACATCGCCGAAGGATTGGCGGGACATGCGGAGGATGCGACCGACGATAATCTACCGCTGATGATTTGGTACGGCATCGAGCAATTGGTGCCGAACAATCCCGATCGTGCGGCGAAGTTGCTGGCGAAATGCCGGATTCCGCTAGTGCGTCAATACATCGCCCGCCGTATCGCCGTGGCGGCTGAATGAGGCTCCAAAGGGAGAGAACAACGACAAGGAGCATCGCTGATGGCCGTTATCCAATGCCCGGAATGCCATAAGTCGCTGAAAGTGAGCGATGCCTCCGCCGGCAAGCGGGTACGCTGTCCCGCATGCAAGAAGCCCTTCGTCGTACCGGACGCGGCCGTCGAGTTGGAAGAGGTAGTCGCGGCGGACGAGGAGCCGGAGAAGCGTGTGACGAAGCGGCCACGACGCGACCCCGAAGATCGTGTCGCCAAGCGGCCGCGACGCGACTCTGAGGAAGAAGAGCGTCCACGACGCCCGAAGCGGCGACGGCCGCGCGACGACGATGATGATGATATCGTTCCTTCCAGCGCGCCATTGGTGTACGGCATCCTCGCTTGTTGCCTGTCCTGCGCGCCGCTGATTGGGTTTATCCTGGGCCGCCTCGCCATGAGCAAGGCCGAGCAGGAAATGTCACGGCTGCCTGGTGGGAAACACTACCGCGATGCCCGGAAAAGGCTCCAGCTTGCCAAAACGCTTGGCGTCGTCGGTATGGGTTTGAGCGGCTTTTTTCTCCTGCTCGCTATCGTGTTGAGAATCGTCGGTTAAACGCCTGGAGGCAGGCTGCTTCCTCGCGATCTGTTTATTCCTGTGGATTCCTTCTGAGGACAACGCATGTTTCGCCGAAACTTGGCGCTCGCTGGTTTGCTCCTATCCGGGCTTGTGTCCGCAGAGGCGGCCGCCCCGCCGAAGACAATCTCCCGCCCTCTCGTGTCCCTGGCGCGCATCCTTGCCGATTCCAACGATGCCGCCGTGCAACTCGATGTGCTGCGCGGCATGCACGAAGCCTTACAGGGACGCCGAAACGTCGCTGCACCGGAAGGCTGGTCGGCCGTGTATCGCAAGTTGGCAGAGAGCAAAAATGCCGAGATTCGTGAGAAAGTCCTGCAATTGTCCGTGCTATTCGGCGATCCGCAAGCGCTGGCCGCGCTGCGCAAGACTGCGGCCGATCCGAAAGCCGATACGACAGCCCGGCGTAACGCCCTACAAACGCTGATCGAGAAACGACCGCCCGACCTGCTGCCGCTGTTGCGGCAACTCGTTACCGATCGCGCGCTGCGCGGTTCGGCCCTGCGCGGTCTGGCGTCCTACAGCGATGCGGCAACGCCGGCCCTCATTCTCGAACACTACGCCGGATTCACGGAAGCTGAGAAATCAGACGCCATCGCTACGCTCGCCTCGCGGCCTGCTTACGCGCTCGCTCTGCTCGATGCGATGGAGAAAGGCCGCGTGCGGCGACGCGATCTGTCCGCCTTTACCGTTCGTCAACTTCTCGCCTTCAAGGACAAGAAACTGAGCGACCGGCTCACCAAGGTTTGGGGATCGATCCGTCCGCCGTCGGCGGAAAAGGCGACATTGCTGGTCAAGTACAAGGCCATGGTGCCGGCCGACGCCCTCAAGAAAGCCGACCGCAAGCACGGTCGATCCTTGTTCGCACGCACCTGCGCTAACTGCCACACGCTGTTCGGCGAAGGTGGCAAAATCGGCCCCGATTTGACCGGCTCGCAGCGCGCCAATCCCGAATATCTGCTGTCCAAGTTGCTCGATCCCAGCGCCGTCGTGGCGCGCGATTATCAAATGACCGTCCTCACCATGAAGTCAGGGCGCACAATTAGCGGACTGGTTAAGGAGGAGTCGGACAAGACGCTGACAATGCAGACACAGAACGAGGTAGTGCGTCTGCCGAAATCCGACATTGAGGAACGCCAGCGTTCGCCGCAATCGATGATGCCCGATGGCTTGCTGACGCCGTTGCGTCCGGCCGAAGTACGCGATTTGATTGGCTATGTGTCTGGGAACGGGCAAGTGCCTCTGCCACCCAACACGCCCGCGCCGCGCAAATAACTGTGGCTCGATGGGCAAGATTGCCGCGTTTGCCGGCACTCGTTAGCATGACGTGAGATGGTCTTCATGGCCAAACGAATGAGGAGGCAGTCTTATGTCCACGGAACCAACGATTGAGCAGCGACTGGCGGCACTCGAAGCAGCCGTGAAAGAAATCCAGAATCGATTAGGCCCGCCACCCCCGGCTCCCAACTGGCTGGATAAGGTTATCGGTTCGATGAAAGATGAGCCGGCCTTCTTGGAGATGCTGGAATATGGACGAGCCTACCGGCAGGCCGACTACCCTCCCGAGGATGCCGATTCGTGAAATATCTCCTGGACACGGATCACATCAGTATCCTGCAATGGCAGTCAGGACCGGAGTTTGCCGCTCTATCGGCACGGATCCAGCAGCAGCAACCCTCGGACCTGGCGTTTTGCCTGGTGAGTCTGCACGAGCAAGCGCTGGGCTGCCATTCCTTCCTGGCTCGCGCCCGAACCGCCGCCGAGGTTGTTCGGGGCTACGGCATGCTTGGACGAATGTTGAACGCCTTTGCAGGGGCCCAAGTGCTTCCCTTCGACGTGGCGGCCTCGGCGGTGTTCAGTGGCTTGCTCGCCCAGCGCGTGCGCCTAACAACAATGGATCTGCGCATCGCCGCCATCGCGTTGTCGCGCGGCTTGGTAGTATTGACGCGCAACGTGCGCGATTTTGGCCGCGTGCCGGGGTTGATTACCGAGGATTGGACCGTTTAATATGCACGCGAAAGTCGCTGGCAAACATCCGCGCAAATAATTGTCCTCCTCCACCGAAATACTCTTCAGTAGCACGATCGTTATTCGCTCCCAATCGGCGGATCAATACCAATGGTTGACGTGCGAGGAATCCTGGGTGATGTTGCCGGATTGATGCTGGTGGCGATACGCTCGTTCCTGCTCACCTTTCTCCTCTTCTTGCTTTTGGGCGTGGTGCTGGCGTTCGCGTCGTACTATATGCTGTCTGCTCAAAACGGCGTCTACGGAGTAATAGCTGCACTGATTGCACTGATCGAATGCGTGGTTGTCGGTATCGTGTTGGGGGCCAAGCGTGCCGTAGTCGTGGCCATGCTTCACGGTCTGCATAAGTACCAGCTTGGGAGTGCGGCGGTACGGTTGATCTTTGGCCGACTGTTGGGCGTCTCGGCGGAACAAGCACATGGCGAGCGCGGTGGTTGGGCAACGCGAACGGCCGAGCGCTTGCCGTTGGCCCAGGCGGAACAACGTCTCGACGACGCCATTCACCACCTCGTTCAAGCTCCGCCGGCAGGCAGCGGTTTGACCGGCTGGCTTCGCTGTCGCGTGCAAATTCGGCTGACCAATACCGTCGGCAAATTCACGCTGGCGCGCTTCCGCGAGGAACATGCCCAGCATGGCGGCGTCGATCTCGCCAAGGTGCAAACTAATCTCGGCGACCGCATCGACGACTTGCTGATTGGCAAACTCCGTGGCGGGATCAACCTGTGGACGGCCATCGCCGTCGTGGGATTGCCGAGCCAAATCCTGGTGACGGATTACATCGTACTTGGGTTGCTGAAGTGAACGATCAACTCCGCCATTCGTCAATCAACGACGCGACCAACGCCGTCCAGCCCGTTTGATGACTGGCACCCAGGCCAGCGCCATTGTCGCCGTGGAAGTATTCGTAAAACAGCAGCAAATCGCGCCAGTGCGGATCGTCCTGAAACTTGAGCGATCCACCGTAGACGGCGCGATGGCCATGCTCATCACGAGTGAAAATGCGGATGAGTCGATCGGCGATCTCGCGGGCCATTTGCGGGAAGGTGATCGGCTCGCCGTTCGACGCCGGCACGACCACGCCAAAAGTCGGGCCAAACGCCGCTCCCAATTTACGCAGCGATTCAATCAGCAGGAACGTCGTCGGAAACCATAGTGGGCCGCGCCAATTCGAGTTGCCGCCCTTGAGCTTCGACGTGCTTTCAGCCGGCTCGTAACCCACCACATCACCATCGAACTCAAACGGATGCTCAAGGTGCGTCCGCGACAAACTGCGGATGCCATACGGAGATAAGAACTCGCTTTCATCGAATACTCGTTCCATGATGCGCGTCAACTGGTTGGCATCAAGGATGGTCAGGACGTAGGTTGTTTGGTCGCCCTCGCCGACCGTGTGGACGACGTTGCGCACCAGTTCCGGGCGATTGCGCAGGAACCAGTGAAAGGCACCGCTGAACTCCGTAAACGGTTTGATCCACGGCATTTCAAGACGCTCGACGGCGAACAGGGGAATGAGGCCGACCAGCGAACGCAGGCGGAACTTGCGAAAACGGCCATCCGGGTAACGCAGCACGTCATAAAAGAAGCCGTCCGTTTCGTCCCACAGTTGGTAGCCGCGTTTGCCCATGTTCTTCATGGCGGCGGCGACGTAGGCATAATGCTCGAAAAACTTGACGGCCATCGCCTCATAGACGGAGTTTTCGCGGGCCAACTCCAGGGCAATACGCATGAGGTTCAAGCAGAACATGCCCATGTAGCCGGTCGCGTCGGACTGCTCCAGCACGCTACCATCGTCACAGCGCATGCTGCGATCGACCACCGAGATGTTGTCCAGACCGAGAAAACCGCCCTCGAAGATGTTGTTGCCCTCGCGATCGACCTTATTGACCCACCAGGCGAAGTTGATGAGCAGTTTGTGGAAACAGCGTTCGAGGAAGACGCGGTCGCCCTTGCCGCCGCGAATCTTGTCCATGTTGTAGACGCGCCAAACCGCCCAGGCATGTACGGGAGGATTAAGGTCGGAAAATTCCCATTCATAGGCGGGTAACTGGCCATTGGGATGCTGGAACTGCTCGAACAGCAGCCAGTAGAGTTGTTCCTTCGCATACCCAGCATCGATCAGGGCCAGCGGAACGCATTGAAAGGCCAAGTCCCAGGCGGCGAACCAGGGATATTCCCACTTGTCCGGGACGACCAGGACGCGCAGCGAGTTGAGGTGCCGCCAGTGTTCATTGCGAATGTCCAAGCGCGACGCCGGCGGAGGCGGCAAACCGGGATCGCCATTGAGCCAGACATTCACGTCGAAGAGGTAACTTTGCTTACTCCACAACAACCCGGCGAGCGCGCGGCGCTGGATGTCGCGTTCGTCGGCGCTGGCGTTGGGCGGATGGATCGCGGCATAAAACTCGTCCGCCTCCGCTTTGCGCTGGGCAACCACGGCATCGACTTCATCCAGTGGCGCATTCAGAGCTTGGTTGTCCGTCAGCCGCAAGCGCAGCACGACGGAACCGCCAGCCGGAACGGAGGAAAAGCGATAATGAAGAGCGGCTTTGGTTCCTTCTCGATCCGGATTGATGCTATCCTCGCCTTGGAGGATATGGCGATGGAAGGCGTCCTTGACGTAGGGACGGCGACTTTTATGGCCGGGACCGTAGACGCGAGGGCCATTCGTTTCGTTGAAGGTGAACAGGAGCCGGCCTTCCGGTGGAGCGTAGAGGATGCGCGGTCCGAGCCGGTAAGACACGGGGATATTCGTCAGTGTCTCGACGGCCGAATCATCGCTGACGAGGCTGAGAAAGCCGGGGCCACTGGGTCCGGGGCGAATGCACGGTTCCGGCGTGAGGTGCAATGTCCAGGCATTGGGGCCGCGCGCCCAGATATTGCGAAACCATAGATGCGGCAGCAGGTGCAAGGGAGCCGCCTCGGGACCGCGATTGAATGCCTCAATGCGGATGCAGTAATCTTCCGGCGTCGCCTTGGCGTATTCGATGACGATGTCGAAATAGCGATCTTGGTCGAAGATGCCGGTGTCGAGGAGTTCAAACTCGAATCCTTCGCCGTTACGCTGGCGGTTCTCCTCAACCAGTTGATCGTAGGGAAACTCAGCTTGCGGATACTTGTAGAGGTACTTCATGTATGAGTGCGTCGGCGTGTTATCGACGTGGAAGTAATACTCCTTCACGTCTTCGCCGTGATTGCCTTCGTGGGCGGTCAGGCCAAACAGTCGCTCCTTGAGGATGGGATCGCGTTCGTTCCAAAAGGCGGGAGCGAAGCAAAGAAGCTGATAGCGATCGCAAATAGCGGCTATACCGTCCTCGCCCCAACGATAGGTCTTGCTGCGGGCGAGGTCGTGCGGCAGATAGTCCCAGGCGTCGCCATCGGCGCTGTAGTCCTCGCGGACGGTGGCCCAGGCACGCTCGCTGACGTAGGGCCCCCAGCGACGCCAACCGCTGTGATCGTCGCGGATTTCGTTCAGACGTTCATGTTCTTTGCTTGTCATGTTGGTAGGACGGCACGCATTTTGTTCATGGCAGCCTCCACCCCCTCCGCCGCGCCGAAGATCGCCGAGCCGGCCACCAACACACGCGCCCCCGCCTCCGCTACCAACGGCGTTGTCGCCGCGTCGATGCCGCCATCCACTTCCAACTCAATATCCAGCTTGGCATGGTCGATCATCTGACGCAAACGGCGAATCTTGCCGAGCGTGTTGTGAATGAATTTTTGCCCGCCGAAGCCGGGGTTGACCGTCATCACCAGGATGAGATCGACATCGGGCAGAATCTCGGCGATGGCGACCGGCGAGGTGGCGGGGTTGAGTACGACGCCGGCTTTCTTCCCCAGCGCCTTGATGTGCTGCACGGTGCGATGCAAATTGGCCGCGTTCTCGACATGCACCAGCAACGAATCGGCACCGGCTTCGGCGAAGGCATCGAGATAGCGCATCGGCTCTTCGATCATCAGATGGACTTCCAATGGCAGGCGTGTCACCGGCCGTATCGCCTTGACAATAAACGGCCCCATGCTGATATTCGGCACGAAATGGCCATCCATGACATCGACGTGGATACGGTCGGCACCGGCTTGGTCGGCCTCACGAACCTGCTCGCCCAGCCGGGTGAAGTCGGCGGCGAGGATGGACGGAGCCAGTTTGATCGCGGGAGCGTTCATACGTTTATCCTTGCATATTTTCTCGGAGGAGGGACGGCGGCAGGCGGTCGGCCGCGGCGCGATCGATGAACCAGACGAGTTGCCCGGCCGGTTGGATCGACTGCGAGGGCAGGCGCAGCGGATCGGCAGGACCGAGAAGCACCTCGACCAATCGCTCGGCCTTGTCGGCACCGGCCACGAGAAACAGCACTTCGCGGGCACGGTTGAGAATCGGCCGTGTCAACGTCAGGCGATTGGTGTTTAGCTGCGGAACGTGGTTGGCGACCACCCAGCGCGTCGTCTCGCGCAACGCATCCGTATGCGGAAAGAGCGAGGCCGTGTGACCGTCCGGCCCCATGCCCAGCAGAATCAGATCGAAGGCCGGCGGCTCGCCACCAACCGTCTCGCCGAACACGCGGGCGATGGTGGCTTCGTAATCGCGCGCCGCGCGCTCTGCCTCCAGGCGATGAATGTGTTCCGCCGGAATGGGCAGCTGCGCCAGCATGGCCTCGCTTGCCATGCGATAATTCGATTCGGGATCCTCAGGCGGCACACAGCGTTCATCGCCCCAGAAGATTTCAACGCGGCTCCAATCCACCTGAGCGCGTAACGGCTCAGCGGCCAACAGCTGATAGAGACGGCGCGGCGTCGAACCGCCCGACAGTGCCACGGCGAAGCGACCGCGCGCGGCGACGGCTTCACAGGCGCAGCGAACGAACTCGTGTGCGGCCGCCTCGCCCAGCGATTCGGCGTCGGCGAAGGTGCGGATGGTGCGAGGAGTCATGGCGTCAACCTCCGATGTTTCACGGGCGATTCCGTCGCGGCATCCTGTCCTTATCCTACAAGATCAAGGTATTCCGTTGAGGCGAGCGCGGCGATACGGCTTCACGCCTTGCCGTGAAGCGATGCCGACGACGGCGGGAGGCATACGCGAATTCTGCCAGTCTGTTGATGGTAGAGCGCTCGGGCTTGGTAGTAGGTCCAGCTTGCCGAGCTGGACCTGTACGGTCACGGATCACCGGAGTAGGTCGCGGATACAACAGGTCCAGCTCGGCAAGCTGGACCTACTTCTTTGCCTCGCATCTTACGAAAAAGGGCGAACTATCAGAAACCATTCACGCATCCCGAACGGAGGCATGTAAAAGGTTTTCGTTGGCCCGCGCTCCCCGCGCTGGCATAATGAAGTCATCCTTCGTCCTCCTCGACATTCAGGAGCCTACTTCGTGGATGGATCATCGGGATTGTCTCTCCGTCGTCGCACGTTCATGCAGGGCACGGCGGCCGCGCTTCTCACCGCCGCCAGCTATGAGCGCGTCTACGGTGCCAACGAGCGCATCGGCGTCGGCTTCATTGGCTATGGGTTGATCGGCAAGCGGCACGTTCTCGATTTCAAGGAACAGTCCGACGTTGAGATCCTTGGCGTCGCCGAGGTCCATCGCGGCCGGCTCGATGAAGCGAAGACGTTGATCGGTGGTTCGGTACGTGGGCACGGCGATTTCCGCAAACTGCTGGAAGATCGGCATATCGATGCCGTGGTGATTTCGACGCCGGACCACTGGCACGCGCTGATGACGATGATCGCTTGCGCCGCTGGCAAGGACGTGTATGTCGAGAAGCCGCTGACATTGTTTGTCCGCGAGGGCCGTTGGATGGTGGGCGTGGCCAAACGTCATCGCCGCGTGGTGCAGGTGGGCACGCAGCAGCGTTCCGGCACACACTACCAGAAGGCGAGGGAATTGATTCGCGGCGGGCATATCGGCAAGGTTTGCTCCGTGCGCATGCAAGCGTATCGCAACATCATGCCCGGTTACGGCCGGCCCGCCGATGGCGATCCGCCGCGTGAACTCGACTGGAATCTGTGGCTTGGTCCCGCACCGCTGCGGAAGTACAACCCGAATCGTGCCATCTATCATTTTCGCTGGTTCTGGGATTATTCCGGCGGGCAGATGACCAACCTCGGCCAGCACGCGCTGGACATTGTTCACTGGTATCTTGGCGTGAAGGGGCCAAAGTCGGTGACGAGCATCGGCGGGCGCTTCTGCCTGCAAGACAACGGCGAGACACCGGACACGCAAGATACCCTGTTCGAGTACCCCAGCTGGACGGCGGTGTGGTCGCATCGCGAAGCATGCAAGGGTTTGGCTGGTGCGGCTCCGCTGGAGTTTTTCGGTTCGCGGGGCAGCCTGGCCATTTCGCGCAGCGGCTTCACGGTGACGGCGGATCGCAAGATTCCGCCGGAGAACACGGTGCCGCAGTTCACCGGAGCGCACCCCGTTGGCGGGCCGGTCGGCGTCAAGGATACGAGGCCGCCGCAGTTGTGGACGAAGCCTCTCGTCGATAAAAGCGGCGATGGCCGAGGGCAGTTCAAACAGCATGTGCGCGACTTTCTCGATTGCATCAAGTCGCGCAAGGAACCTATTTCCGATCTCGAAAGTGGCCATCGCGTGGCAACGGCGTGTCATTTGGCGAACCTATCTCTTCGTCTGGGTCGGCGCATTCGTTGGGATGCCGATAAAGAAGCTATTCTTGACGACGCAGAGGCGGCAAAGTTGCTTGTGAGACCCTACCGCGCTCCCTGGGACGCGGAGTTGAAAGCGCTGGGTGTGGGATAAAGTTATGATCGGTAATCGACGACAATTTCTCGCGGCCGCCGCGGCGCTGCCATTCGCGCAAGCCTTGGCCGGCGCGGCCGACGAGGACAAGCGCAAGCGTCTGGGCGTGGTGCAGTATTCCTATGCCCTGCGGTTAGCGGCCGACCGCGCCGCCGGCAAAACCGGCTTCAACGATCCCCTGGCGTTCGTCGAACATTGTCGCGAGCTAGGGGCTGGCGGCGTACAAACCGCCATCGGCCTGCGCGACAAGGACTACCTCGCTAAGCTCCGCAAGAAGGTCGAAGACAATGGCATGGACCTGGAAGGCACGATCCGTCTGCCGAAGGATCGCATGGACCTCGATCGCTTCACGGCGGAGACGCGAGCTGCCCGCGATGCCGGGGCAAAGGTTCTGCGCACCGTGCTGATGGGCGGACGCCGCTACGAGCAATTCACCAGTATTGAAGATTTTCGTGCTGCGGCGGATCGCGCCGAAAAGTCGGTGAAGCTGGCCGAGCCGGTTGTCGCCAAGCACGACATGCTGTTGGCGATCGAAAATCACAAGGATTATCGCACCGGCGAACTGCTCGCTCTGCTCAAGCGTCTGGACAGCCGGAATGTCGGTGTATGCGTCGATACCGGCAACAGCATCGCGCTGCTGGAAGACCCACTGGAAGTGGTACGGCAACTTGCTCCGCGCGCCTTCACGGTGCATCTGAAAGATATGGCCGTCGCCGAATATGAGGATGGGTTCCTGCTGGCGGAAGTGCCGCTAGGCGAGGGCTTCCTCGATCTGCCGAAGATGGTTCGCCTCCTCCGCGAAGCGCGGCCGGACATCCGCTTCAACCTGGAGATGATCACCCGCGATCCGCTGCGTGTGCCTTGTTTGAGCGACAAATACTGGGCGACTGCCGCGAATGTATCCGGCCGCACTCTCGCCCGCACGCTGGCGCTGGTTCGCAAGCACAAGCAAGCGCTGCCGCATATCAGCGGTCGCAGCCAGAAGGAACAACTCGCCATGGAGGAAGAGAACGTGCGCAAGAGCCTGGTGTATGCGCGAAAGCATCTCGAATTGTAGCTCATCCACTCACAGCGAGGCCGCCTGGCGGAAAGCGTCGAGCGAATCGACTGCCCATGCCAGATCGAACCAATTTTGCAGATGTTCCAGTTCCGTAGTCTGCTGAATCTTCGCGGCCAAATCCACCGGCGCTCCCGGCGGGAACCGCTTGGCCAACAAGCGCAGCAAGGCACTCGCTTCGCCCTCGGCTCGCCCCTCGGTTCGCCCCTCGGCTCGTCCCTCGGTCCGTCCTTCAGTCCGTCCTTCAGCCCGCCCTTCGGCTCGTCCCATATTGATCCATTCCAAGACTTGTTGGGATTCTTTCATGTTCCACTCCTTCAAGGCTTCCTTCCACACCGCCCGGCGTCCCGCCGCATCAGCGGTTGTCCTCAGTTCGATTTCTTCTTGAGGGGCCGAACCGTGAAGGACAGTATTTCAATATCGGAGTCAAACGTCTGGAGGTGAATTGGATATTTCCCTGACAAGTTATTCTTGTGGTCCTCGGAGTAGGCCACGCGCCCATTGACTCCGGCGCTCATGCCTTCCTCGGAGATACGCCAACTCAAGAGATACCAGGTTTTCGGGCGAAGGGGCGGTTGCAATCGGCTGCGGACCTTGCTGCCTGTATATGGCTGCTCGCCATCGGGCCGCCCCAACTCCAACCCTCCCGGCTCGCTTTCGTGGTTGAAGATTACATAAGCCCCTTTGCCGCCATAAAGACGGATATTATTCTTCTCGGTGCTGGTGAGTACCGTGACTTCGATCGGCCCCGAATAGGACTCGCGCGTGATGATTTGCTTGGCCTTCTTGTCCAGCCGCAAGGCTCCGAGCGTCACGGTCGCCTGAGAGATGTCCAGGTGTTCCCACGCCGCGGTTGGATAATCATTATTATATCCCCGAATGCGTTTCTCCAAGCGGACGCGGTTTTTCTCCGCTGCATCCGCCAGCGCAAGCACATACCAGTAACAGGCTCGCTGCTGGATGTTCGCTTTCACCGCTCCCTTCGCCCTTGGTTGAGCGAGGTTCCACCAGCCATCGCCCACAGCCGCCCGCGCGTCGGCTGTCTGCGGCGCGGCCAAGTCTTGCTCGGCAAGGGTTTTGATTTTGGCGTCATCGCCCAGAGCGAGTAGGGGCAATCCTCGCGCCCAGTCGCCTTTGTCGAAGCAGCGAAAACTTCCCACGATGCCGTTCGCCCTGGGATCGTTCGGCTCCTTCACGAGCGTTTCGAGAGCCAGTTTGACGGCCGGGTATTTCGGCTTCAAGCGCTTCAAGCGCTTCACCTCGTTGGCGAGAAAGAGAATTCTCCTGGTGGAGTCGCGGGTCTGATAACCTGCCGCTTCGGCTGTCTTGGCAAGACGTTCGCCGGCGTCGTAATCGTCTGTCTCAATCGCCTCGGCGAGCAGGGGGAGGGCCGATTCGAGAATGGCCTTGTTCGCGCTGAGCGTCTTCGCCGCCTTTACCGCCGTCTGGAGCGCGACGGCCTTCATCGGCAGTTCCGCAATGACGAAGAGTTTGCCCAACTCATCCACGGCACGCAGACTCAGAACCGGATCGGCGGCCTTGGCCGCCACGTCGGAGGCTTCGACAAGATAAATGTAACGCCCCTCCGATTGCTCAGTCTTTTTCATTCCGTGGGCAAACAGCTTATCGGCAAGGGCGGCGAGGTCGGCCGAATCCTTGGAGGCGTAGGAGAGCTTATATTTCTCGCGGATGTCATCGGTCCACTTCTTCTGAGCATCCTTGTCCGGCACGGGCAGCTTCGCCGCAACTGGAGGCGGGGGCGGAGCCGGCTCCGTCTTGATTTCGACTGGTCGGCCGAACATCAGCGGAGCGAAGGGCAATCGCCACAGTCGCATTAATTTGTCCAGCCCTCCCGACAAGGCATGGCGACCGTCTGGAGAAAAGGCCACGCATTTCACGCCCGCCTGACTTTCCTTGAAAGACGCCAATTCGCGCCCGGTCGCCGTATCCCAGAGTCGCAACGTCTTGTCCAGACTGCCGGAGAGGATGCGGCGACTGTCAGGAGAGAAGGCGGCGCACATGGTCAGATCGGTGTGTCCATCCAGGCGAAGTAGTTCCTTCTCGCCTTGCAGATCCCAGAGTCGCACCGTCTTGTCATCGCCCACCGAGGCGGCGAGCCGGCCATCGCCGGATACAGCGATACCATAGACGAACCCTAGATGCCCCGTGTATTTCCGCACTTCGCGACCGTCGGCCAGATCCCATAGCCGGACGGTTCCATCATCGCTGCCGGAGATGGCCCGGCGGCCGTCCGGAGAAAAGACGGCGGCCGTGACCGGCTTGTTGTGGCCGCGCAAGGTCTGGATTTCTTTCCCATCGGCAACATCCCACAATCGAACGGTGCAGTCCACGTTGCCTGGACCACCGCTGGCCGTCAGCGCTCGCTTGCCGTCCGGCGAAAAGGCGACGCTGCGGACCCAGTCGTTATGCCCGCGGAAGCAAAACAATTCTCGCCCCTCGCCCACATCCCAAATGCGAGCCGTCTTATCCAAGGCCCCGGTGAGGGCCAAACGGCCATCCGGCGAGAAGGCCACGCTCTGAACCTTGTCCTGGTGGCCGGTCAACTGTCTCACTTCTTTGCCGGCCGGCAGATCCCACAGGCGCACGATCCCGTCGCTACTGCCGGACAGGGCGAGCCGGCCATCGGGCGCGAAGGTCACGCCGTTGATCTCGGCCGTGTGTCCCTCGAATGGTTGAATCTGCTTGGCAGGATCATCGGGTTTGCTCGCCAAAACATCCGCAGGTGGCAAACGCCACAGTCGCATCATCTTATCCGAGCCGCCCGATAGGAAATGGCGGCCGTCCGGCGAAACGGCCACGCTCAGCATTTTGCACCCTTCAGGTCCGTAAAAACGCGCCAATTCGCGTCCCGTCGCCATGTCCCACAGGCGAACCGTCTGATCGTGGCTGGCCGACAGCAACCGGCCATCCGGCGTGAAACGAACCGCGTTCACCTGCGCACTATGTCCCGCCAGACTGTGCAGCAACGTGCGATCCGAGGCACGCCAGATGCGTACAACCGGATCGCCGCCAGCCGCCGCGATCAATTGGCCGTCATGCGAGCAGTCGAGGGCATACACATGGCTGATACTGCCCTTGTAGGGATCCAGTTCACGTCCATCGGCGACGTTCCAGCAATGAACGATGTTATCGCCTTCGCCGGCCAAAACGACATCGCCTTTGGGAGCCAACGCCAAGCAATAGTTATCGGCCTGGCTCCCCGCATACTGGCTGACTTCCGCCCCCGTCATGGCGTCGCACCGGCGGACGCTTTTGCCCATCCCCGCCGCGATGACCTGCCGGCCATCCGCTGTGAACACGGCTCGGCGAACAGCCCCCGGATAGCCGGTGATGGCGCGGAGTTGCTCGCCTTTGTCCAGATCCCACACGCGAACCGTGCTGTCATAGCCGGCCGAGACGGCGCGTTTGCCGTCGGGAGAAAAGGCGACGCTCCAGACCATTTGCGTATGGCCATTCAGGATGTGGATCGTCTCGCCGCTGGCGACATCCCACAAGCGCACCGACTTGTCCGCGCTGGCCGTGAGAGCGCGTTTACCGTCACCCGAGAAGGCAACGTCGATCACATCGCCCGCGTGTCCCTCGAAACGCCGCACTTCGCCGGGAGGACCATCAAGGAGTTGAACCATCGCCGGCTTGGGACGCTTGTTCTCGGGATTCTTGTCCGTCGGTCTCTCGACAGGTTGCGGTGGGAGGTTGTCTTCGGGCTTTTTCACCAGTTCGCCGCGGAGCGCTTGCGCTTGCCGGAGGTCTGGTGTGGGAAGAGTCTTGTCGCGCGCACTCTTGGAGTGCAGCACCCAGAACAATCCGCTTCCGATAAGGATGCAGGCCGCCACGACGCCGCCCACGATCCACGGGACGACAGAGGTTCTTTTGGCGCTATTCGTTTTGCGGCGTGAACGCTTCCCCGTGCTTGTCGTTTCAATATCTTGGAAGGCGTTCGGCTCGGTTGTCACCGCCGCAGTGGTCCGCGCCGCCTGCGGTTTGCCGCGCGTCCCCGCGGACACGGCCGGCTTCTCGTCGGGGAACAACTCTTGTAAAAGCGGCGTTTGGTCGAGTGGCTTTTGGCTGGCCTGCACTAGCTGCTCCACCAGCGAACGGGCAAGCGGATCGTTGATCTGCCGTAGTTCGGCAAACAGCGCCGATTCCGCCGGCGCACGTAGGTCCACCTCACGAAACAGCATATTATCGCCGGTATCGTAGCGCTCCCACAGCGCCCGGCCGCCGACGCGCAGACAGCGTAGCGCCGTGGCGATGACCAGCAGAGGAAAGCGATCCACCTCGGCGTTGTAAGTACCGTCGCGCAAGCGTTGAGGGTGCTGATAGGCGGGGTGGCCGACTTCGCCCGATGGCGTCTTGGCCAACGCGGGAACCCACATGCCATCGTAATCGATCAGCTTGACGGCCAGCGATTGCGCCGTGCTGCCGGGCACCAGCAAAACATTGCCATGTTGCAAATCGCAATGGCCTAGATTCGCCTCACGCAAACGCCGGCCCATGCGCAGCCAGATTTGCCCTAGCGCATCGAGCATGGCCGGCTTGTCGAGCATGTCGCGAACGAAGGCATTGAGGGTGAAGCCCTCGACCCAGTGCATTTTGAGGATGGGATACCAACGGCCGGCGATGCGAATGCCCTGTTCGAGGTACTGAAAATCGACGGTGAACGGCAAGCGAACCTGCTGCAAATACTTGCTGATTTCGCTGTAGCGTTCGCGCAGGCCGTGGACCTCCCGAGTGAAACACTTGACGGCCCACTTGGTTTTGCTGGCCTCACACTCGACGGCATAGACATCGGCGAAGTTGCCGGAGCAGGGTTGCGGAATACCGAGGACGTTGGTAACAACTTGGCCCTGGCGCAACTCGGGGTCGCTAAAACTGGTTTGGGGGTTTTGCAGCGCTTCGTTGTAATCCTGCGAGAGCGGCCATGCCATGATGGGAGGATCCTCTACTGGGCATAGATAAGGCGAGGGTGTGGATGAAGCTTGAGTCTAACAGCCACCCCCTCGCGCAACAAGGGCGTGGATCGGCGTCTCGCGGGCGGTCTTGCCAGCCGGCAGCGCCAGCAAGGGATTTCCCTTGCTGGCGCTGCCGGCTGGCAAGTCAAGGATTTGCCTGTCCTTCCATCGGGCGTTCCAATTCCGCGAGTTTATTCCGAATGCGCTGAACATCGGCAAACGCCTCGGCGGCACCGAGCGCGGCGATGAGCAATCGGCGCTGCTCGGCCGGCCCCGCCGCGTGCGCCGCCAGTTGCTCCCACAAGCGGCACAAGTCAAGGCTCTTGCGTGTTCCCGGTCGCCAACCGTGCGCGGTCAAAAACTCTAGCACCTCAGCCAGATAGCGTACATCCTGCCAGGCCGTCGAACCGGATAGGTCGCGCTCGGCGAACGTCTCCATCTCGGCTCCGACTTCCTCAAGGAGCAGCTTGCGCAGATGCCTCAGTTCGGGCGAGACTTGCAATTCCGGCGTGAGAAATAATTGCGGCATCTGGAGCGCTACCAGATCGGCCAGATTGTCGAGGAATTGCAGAAATGCGTGTTGCTGCTCGGCCAGCGTCGCGCCGGGGATATTGATAAGAGCCAGCTGCTTGTTGCGCCATTGCTCGATGAGATAAGGACCGTTGTCGCCGGACGCCTCGAAGGTCGTGGCGAAGGCTGGCCGCTGTGCCTCGCGCAGCATGCGCACGATGCGGCTTTGAATCTGCCGGAAGTTCGGATCGCGCAGCCCGTAGCCGACGAAAAAGAACGTCTGATTGAGCAGCAACCCCTCCAGCAGCAGCGCCATCGCCGGTCGGCGATGAAAGAACTCGTCGTAATCGTCGCGCGTCAGGATGACCTCATCGGGATGGGCCGCGTCGCCGTGCAGTTTGACGACGAAAACGTCATCCTGTCCGGTGCGGGCCACATCCTGCTGATGCAGAACCTTGACGGGATGCCGTTTGAGACCGATCAGAGCGCGTTCAAGCAGGTCGTCGTAATTGGTCGTGATGACATGGCGAACCGGCAGCGACATCAGCAGGTAGTGCGCGAGGGTCGGATACGCCGTCGTCGTGTAGGTGTCGCGGATGACCGCGGCGAGTCGCTCCGAACCGAAGCGTTCGCGATACCACTGGGCGAGATCGAGATAATTGTGTCGATCCTGCCACTCGATGCCCAGATCGCCGCTTAATCGCTGTACCAGGCTGTTCCAGTCAGGCAAACCAGCACCAGACGAGAGGCCGGCGCCGACGAACAGGACGCATTCGCGCGCGAGCAACGCCTGTTCCAAGGTGGAATAGCGCGGCGGATCGGACGAAAGCTTGTCGCGTACTTCGCGGCGTGCTTCGAGAAAAATCTGGTAGAGCGAGATCGTGTACGGAATGAAGGCGACATCGACGCCCTCGTTGTGAGCGAGGAAATCGCGGGCGGCGCTGATCTGCGCGCGGGCCGAACGCAAGCGCTGTCGGCGATCGCCTCCTTTGCCCAACCGGAACGCGGGTAAAGCAATGAGCAGATGTTTCTGCTTTTCGTGTGTGTTCCGCAGTTCGCGGACGGCCGTAGTGAGGGCCGCGCGCACGGCGATGGCGGCCTTGTCCTCGGTGGTGGCCGGCCCACCCGTCGAGACGACGGCGACCACGCCTCGCGGCATCTGGCCTGTTTTCAAGGGCATCCAGAAAGCATCGCCGACCTCGCGGAGTTGCCCTTGGCCGGGACGTAGCTGGTTGTACCACTCGGCGAAACCCGGCACATTGGCCGCGAAAGCGGAATACAGATTACCGTCGCGGCCCAGCGCGTTGCTGGCCGAATAAGCGATGGCATGGGCGCTCAATTGCGTAAGGTCGCCCGGTGTGATGAATAAATGACCTTTCAAGGCGTTCCTCACTGCGGCGGTGATAGGGGAGGAAGATATTTAGCCTACCGCCGTCCCGGTGAGAAAGCGAGCGCAGCCACCCACGGCCTCACGAGTGTCTCCAAGAATCCCTTTGCTTGCCGGTCTCTCTTTCGGTAAGTTGCCCGGTGTCGTGCCGCATTACGATTGCTGTCGTTGCGTGAGGACTTCCACCATGAGCGAACATCTCAGCCGCCGGTCGGCCCTGGGTGGCATGGCCGCCTGTCTTGGCAGTTTCGCCGTTGAGGGACGGTCGGCCCCACCCGCCGGATTCCACCTCGTCTCCTTCACGGCCGAGGTGACGGTTCCCCTCGGACACGCGCTCATGGGCGGCGGCATCGCGCCGGCGCGAAAAATCAACGATCCGCTGTTTGTTCACGGTTTCGTATTGGCGGGCGCGGGCCGTCCTATCGTACTCGCCGCCGTCGATTGGTGCGAGATCCGCAACGACGCTTACGACCGCTGGCGCACGGTTCTCGCCGAAGCGGCCGATACCGTGCCGGAGCGCGTCCTCGTCAGCAGTGTTCATCAGCACGATGCCCCGGTGGCCGACCTGGAGGCGGAGCGCATCTTGCGCGCTCACAAGGCCAAGGCCAGCATTTGCGATCCGGCGTTCCACGAGCGCGCGGTGCAAGCCGTGGCCCGCGCCGTCCGCGCGGCCCGGAAGACGCCGCAGCGTTTCACTCATCTCGGCATCGGCCAAGCTCGAGTCGAGAAAGTCGCCTCGAATCGTCGCTACCTCGGCGTGGATGGCAAGCCACACTTCGGCCGTACCAGCGCCACGCGCGACGCCGAGGTTCGCAAACAGCCGGAAGGTCTCATTGATCCCTGGCTGAAAACGCTCAGCTTCTGGGACGGCGACCGTCCGCTGCTCGCCATCTCTTGCTATGCAACCCACCCCATGAGCTACTACGGTCGGGGCGAGGTTTCCAGCGATTTCATGGGCCTCGCGCGCAAGCGTCGGGGCGCGGACGAACCCAGGGTCGCGCAGATTTACCTGTCCGGATGTAGCGGCAACGTCACCGCCGGCAAGTACAACGACGGCGCGCCCGAGAACCGCCCCATCCTCGCCGAGCGGATGTATCAGGGCATGGTTGCCGCCTGGAAAGCGACCAAACGCCATCCGCTGAAACAGATCGCGTTCCGCAGTGTGCCGCTGCGCCTCGAACCGCGTAACAGTCGTGGTTTCACCAAGGACGACCTGACGCGGCGTTTGACGAACGATCCGAAACCGTTCGGTCAATGCCTGGCCGCGCTGGGATTGAGTTGGCGCAAGCGCGCCGATGCGGGACACAAGATCGATGTACCGCTGCTCGACTTCGGCATTGCGCAGTTGTTGCTGTTGCCGGCAGAATCCTACGTCGAGTATCAGTTGCTCGCGCAGCGATTACGGCCAGACTCTTTTGTCGTTGTCGCCGGTTACGGCGAATGCGCCCCCGGCTACATTCCCACCGAGAAGGCGTTCGAGGAGGGCGACACGAATTTGAACGATTGGTGTTGGGTGGCGCCCGGTGCGGAAAAGGCCATGACAACCGCCCTACAAGCGGTGCTGAAAAAACCATGATGGCCAGCCCGCAGCGCCAGCAAGGGTGATTCATTCCCTTGCTGGTGCTGCGGGCTGGCAGGGTTTTGTCCTCTAGCGCGGCTTCGTCTCGATCCGGAAAGGAAGTTGATCCAATCGAGTGATGAGAAACCGCAGGACGGCCAGTTCGATGCCCACATGGAACCGCAAGGAATCACCGCCGGCAAGTTCCAAACGGATGCGGCCCGGATGCGCCCTGGTGAACTGCTCGCGTGGCAGCGGCGCATCCTCGCTCTGAAGGGGAAGCAACTGGTTGAGTTGCCGAAGATTCACCGTCAGCAGAGCAAGAGGCGATTCCTTGGGCCGCGACGGCAGAGCATCCGCAAGAGTCTGCTTGCTCCTGTCTCCCGCCGCATAGAAAAGCGCGTCCGAGCGAAAGGCGTAGTAGAACGGGTTGTCTCCGAATACTTTGCGCGGCGTGTCCGTAAAATACTGTTGCGCACGGAAGCGATGCGCTTTGACGCCGCCGAAATCCTCGGCCTCCATCTCAAACAGATCGCGAACGGCCTTGTCCGGAAGCTCGGCAACCAGATCGCGGAAGAGTTTATCGAGGGCTGCCCCATTGGGCACTTTCAAACCGCCCTCGACTGATGCCGGTTTCCCTTCGCCGCGACTCCGCACGACCACCACGCCATCGAGTTCGCCGGCCGCGAAGGTTTCTCCCAGGGTACGGAAAAGGGGTTCGTGTTTCCGGCGATCTTCAGCGGTCGCATCGCGGAGCGTTTGCCGGGTCGCCTCGTTGACGAGAGCCGGCAACATTTGCCGCAATTCCCACGGCAAACGGACATTGACCAGAAAACGGAAGGCGGCATCCGGTTGCGCCAGGGAACCAAACAGGCTGGGGGTTTTACTCAGAGCAGCGAGGTTTGCCGATAATCGAGAGCCTTTTTGACCCTGTAAATACAGATCGACCGCGATGCTCTCGCTCTTGCGGTTCAATTCCATCTCGAAGGTGAGGTTTCTCCCTTCTTTCACGAGGTCGGTCGCATACTCAGTCAATTTCTCAGCAAATGCGACGCCATAGGTGCGGACGATCTCCGAATCGGCCTGGGGAAGCAATCCCTTCCCCTCCTTCGCCTTGGCCATCCACGCTTCGCACCACGGTTTGGGCAGCCGATCGATCCGCAGCGTTGCGGATAGAAGCTTATCGCGGCCGGGAGCAAATAAGGATGCGGCCGGTAGCATTTTATCGCCTACCAGCAGATTCGGATCTCCCATGAGGCAAATGTGCGCGTAATCGCCGGCGAAGCGCAGGTAAAATTGTTCGGGGAGTTTCACCGGGAATATCACCGGCAGCAAGGGCTGATCGGGGAACTTGTACGAGATTAAGTCTCCGCGAGAAGCCTGTTCCTGGAAACCAAGATCTTGTAACAGACGGCGGAACGAATTTTCTTTTCGGACGGGCAGCAAAAGCACGACGGTCCCGATGTCGCCCTTATCGCGGACACGCGCATAGACGCCCCACGGTTTGCCTGCGTCGAATCCCTGCATGCCTTCCGTGCTGATGGATTTTTTCATTTTCAGCAAACCGTCGTCAAGCTCCTGTTTCTTGCCCAGAGCGACGGCAAGTAGTTGGGCATCCCCAAGCAGCTTGCTCAGCGAACGGAACTGGGCGAAGAACAGGGGGACGCTGACGCCGGGCGGATCGTCGGCCGCCGCTTCCACCGGCAGCAACGGCTCCAGCATCGTTGAGGTCGATTCTCCGCCGGACGGATCAGACGTCTTCTCCGCCGACTTCGGCTCCTGTTCAAACTTCGGTTTTTCGGTCGGCCTCGCGTTCTCTCTCGGAATGGTCTCCGGTATCGTTCCCGAGCGCGAAACGGCTGCCTGCGGGTTCTCGGTATTGCCGCGAACATCGTGCGGCTGACGCCGAGAGACAGCCCACCACAAAACCATAACCCCAAGCAGCACGATGAGGCCAAGGCCGGCGGAAAGCAGGCCGATGAGTCGTCCTCGACCGCGGGCTGGCTTCACGATGGATTCGCTGGCTACGGTAGTGGGAGCAGGTCGGCGAGATAGAGCAGGTGCCGACTGCGATGCCCGGATGGAAGGCGTGGCCGGACGTACCGGGATGGCGACCGGCGGAACCGGCGATGCGGGCGCGGCGACATGGATCACCGCCTGACACTTTGGACAACGCACATTCTGGCCAACCGAAGTGTCGGCCACCCGGAGAATAATGGAGCATTTCGGACAACGGATGGAGATGGGCATTGGAAGATTCCTCGAACGGAGGAGTAAGCGAGTTCATTGTTCCGAACCGGAGTCGGAAATCGCTTCAGGCTCCTTCGGCGCGGCAACCACTACCGCCGGTTTACACCACAACCGCCAAATGAGCATGACAACGAAGACGGCCAACGTCAACAGTCCGCCCAGTGCCAATGCCGGCAGAACTCCGAACGAGGAAGCTGTTGCGGTCTCAGGCGTTTCCTGTTCTTCCAGACGGCCAACCAACGCGGACAGTTCAGCCGGATCCAGTAGCGGATCACCCATACCGGAGTGGACATAAGCGGCCCCCCACATCTGCGTATGGCTCCTATCGTTCGGATGGATGCTGCTCGGCAGGCGAATTTCCGGGTCTGGGAACGGCTCCCGTTGTGGTATGCCGCGTCGTTGTCCGCTCTGCGACACGCGGCCGGGGTCGCGGTAGAGAGCGAGTTGGGCTTGCCGCAAGGCTTCCAGCGTCGGCAGCTTGTTCTGCCATAGTTGCCGATAAAATTCCTCCGCCAGAGCTTGCGAAGCGGCGTCGTTGACGCGCCACAAGGTAGCGATGACGTTCGGACAACCCACCAGATGGACGGCGCGTTGCAGTCCTTGCACCCCTTCTCCGGCGGTATATTTGCCCAGTCCCGTTTCGCAGGCGTCAAGGACTATCAACCGAGATCGGGGCAAGGAGAGATGGGAAAGCGTTTCTCCGGTCAAGATGCCGCCGTCGGCCGTGTTAGGCTCATTCGCTCCGGCGAGGACAAGCCCGACGAAGCTGAGCGGGAATCGGTGCCCCAGACCGATGTATCCCACCGGAGTTTCCAAACGCGGCGTCCAATCGCGGATCATCCGTGTCTGTTGTTCACGTTCCTCGTTCAGTGCTTTTTCGTCAAAAAAACCGTGGGTCGAGAGGTGGGCTTCCGAGACTTCCGGCAGCTTGCCAAGAAGCCTATTCACCGTAGCTTCCCGGTCTCGCAGGATATGCGTCGTTTGCGTCGTGGGCCACCGCTTGGCCAGTTCGATCACGCCCAAGGAACCGGGGAGATCCTTGAAGGCGCGATCCGGCAAGGCTCCCGGTGTGCCATAAGCCACTCCTCCCACGGCCAAGAAACTATCGGACTGGCGAGGGCGGGCTTTATCCTGATGCAGATGCGCCAACAAGAATTGGCCGTGCGGAACGTAGGCGATCGAGAATTTTTGAAGCAGAATCGTCCGGGCCTGATCTCCCGGCAGCGCGGCGAAAGGGAAGCGGGCCAAATCGCCGTCGGGCGCCAGAATAAGCAATCGCGTTTCGGCCGGCAACACCGGGGCGATCCGTTCCCAAACAATCCGCCTCAACTTCGCGGCCAGCGTCTCGCTTTCCTGCTCGTAGTCCCGCCGCGCCGCGTCGGGCATCCGGGGATTCCACCCATCCACGGACTTGCGCCAGGCGTTGACCGTCTCGTCGATAGGCTGCGCTAACTCCAATTCGATTCGGCGCGGCTTCCGTCCGGGCAGCGCGACGAACGCCACATAGCGCGGCTGAAACGCTTGGCCTTCGGCGAGGTCGGTATAGCGGACAAAATCGATGAATGCCGAACCCGAAGGCAGATGCGCCGCCAGATCGCCGGGATCGTTTTCCGCTTCATGGAGGAGCCGTTCGGCCTCCGGCCAGAATTGACTTAATTCCAACTCTAGCCGATTCATCTCCTTCACAAGAGTCGGGAGCGAAGTGCCGGCGTGGACCGTGGTTTGTCCCTGACGCAAACGGGCACATGTATCGACCAACTCCGCCAGGATTCGTTTGGCCTCGGGGTTTCCCCTATCGCCGGCGAGACGGACGGCGGCCCGACGGGCTTGCGCCAGCCGTGTCACGGCGTTCTTGGATGCCCAAACCCAGCGAAACGCCTGCTCGTCAAGTTCCGGCTCGCCGCGACTGGCGGACAGATAGCCGTGCAAAACAAGTTGTCGAGGCTGCGTGAAACTCAACACCTCCACTTCGGCGACGGTGCGCGCGAAATGCCGGAGTTGTTTCTGATCCAACTGGAGCGCGCGGGCGAAAGCCGCGCGCGCTCCCGCTCGATCTCCTTGGCGTGATGCAAGAACCCCCTGATACCCCGCGATCGCGAACAAATGCGGATGTCCATCGGGGAAAAACTTTTGATACGTCGCCTGAGCGCTTTGAAAGAGTTTGCGAGCCTCGTCGTAGCGCCCCTGACGCCCCAGCAAACTACCAAGATGAAGCTGACACAAGGCTGTCAGCGAATCGCCGCCGGCCGTGGGTTTGGCGGCACCAAGCACGCTGGCCATGTCCACCGCTTCGGCGAACCGCCGGCGGGCGGATTCCAGCTGGCCGGCATCGCGCAGGCAGCGGCCGTAGGTGAGCAGAACGGAGACCTTTTGAGAGTGCGATTGTTGGGCATAACGCCGTTGGCAATGTTGCCAGGCGAGTTTCGCGTAGTCGAGAGTTTCCCGATGATGGTAGTGATTCAGCAAGTCCGCCAGGGATGCGAGTGCTTGAATCAGCGCAGGGTGGCTGCGCGGATAAGACTTTTCCGGAAAAAGCTCCTCATACATCAACCGCGCTTTCGTGATATTGTCCTGGGCTTGCTTGTCTTCGCCCCGATGTAAGTACAAATGTCCCAGAATGCGTTTCACTTCGGCTCGAATCGGCTTGCCCTTGGGATCATGTTGGCCGAGAATGCGGTCGGCTTCGTCTAACAGGGACAAGGCCGGTAAAAATTCTCCCAAAGCAACATGGGCCGACGCCAGATTCGCCAGGCCCGCCGCCAATTTCGGATCGCCGTCGGGATGCGTTGTGCACGGATATTGTCTGCGGAGCAACCTCTCCAATTCCTTGCCGGCGACCAGCGCCGCGGGATAGTTGCCGGCGTTGTTGGCCAACATGCTTTTCAGAAGGAGCGCTTCCACCAGGAAGGGATTTTGTTCGGGCCGATTGAACGGTTCGGGCATTTGTCGCCCCACATCGAAAGCCCGATGGACGAACACGGCGGCCTCGTCGGGCTGGTCGGCGGCAACCAATACCAGGGCCACGGCAAGGGCGGTTCGCATCCGGTCTTGCTGATCCGCGCGGCGGCCACGCCGCGAAGAAGCCATCACCACTTCGTGGATTTTCCAGGCTTGCAAGGCCGCCTGGCGTGCTTGCTCCTGTTCTCCGATGAGGGCGTACAACCGGCCGAGTTGCAGCAAAATCTCGCGGTAGGCAGCGGCTCCGGCGAAGGTGAGTTGTTCGGCCCGTTTGCCTTCGTACTTGCGAGCCGCCTCTTTCGTCCGCTCGATCGCGGGCAGGAACTGGTTCTCTCCTTGCAGTTGCTCGGCTTCCAGCATGAGCCAGAAAGGACGCAGACGTTCGCTCTCCGCGCGCATTTCCTGGGCGATCTTCTGTTGCTCCTCCCTCTCCCACTTGCGTATCCTGTCAGCCTTGTCCTCTAACCCTTGAAAGAAGTCTTTAATTTCCTGCTGGGCCGGCGTGATCGCCGTTCGCGCGAGAACCAGGATCAAAGCGATCAACACGACATGCCGTTTCATGGGCTGTTTCCTTCGAGGCACGAACACCATGAATTGCCTGCCCGCAGCACCAGCAAGGGACACTCCCTTGCTGGCGCTGCGAGCAGGTCAAAAAATTAGTGTCTCTTACGACGCGATGTAGGACTATTGGCCGACAAACGAGTAACACACGGCATACGAATGTTGAACCAGGCCGCGTTCCTTCAGGGTGCGCAAGAGTTTTTCCGTCTGCGTGATGGGGTCATCGGCGATGCGGATCGTTTTCGGATCGGGAGCGCCGCGGTCCTCCGTGCGTAACCCATTCTCCCACCAGACGGCGATTTCCTTACCCTTCCACTCCGGCGGTTGTCGCCACGATAGGTCGCCGAGCAAGTTTTGTATCCGCGTATTCTCCACCTTGCTCAATGGCTTTTCACGCACCAACCACAAGACCGACTCGAATCCATCGGTCGATTTGGCCAACGCCGCCGAACCGCCCTCCGTTGGCCAACGCATGTCCTGTTGTTTCGCATCAACCGAAGGCAGCGCATCCGCGCTCCATCCGGAAGGATGGAGCCGTTTGGCTTTCCCTTCGCTATCGATCCAGATCACGTAGAAGTACGCCGCCGGTCCTTGCCGTAGCTTGGCTTGCAAGACGATACGGTCGCCCGCCTGGAGGGGCAGGGTATTCGGGCCGCCGACCGCGCGGGCCTTGGGGAATGGTTGTTCGTTTCTCCCGGCCAACCACAAGGTAAATGCGCCCTGAAATTGAGGCGGGGGCGTTGAACGAAAGAAGCTGAACCACAGGGCCAGGGCCAGCGCTACGACCCCGGCGAGTGCCAGCCACGGCCACCTTCGAGGCTTGCGGCGAGGTCCATCTTCCTTGGCATCGAGATCGTCCAGAAATTCGTTCGCGTTGCGATAGCGCTCGCCTGGTTCCTTGGCCGTCGCCCTGGCCACGATTCGACGTGCTTCATCCGGTAGTCCCGGAACCTCGGCCAACTTCGCGCTCTGATGAGCGGCCGCTAATTGCCCGATGGAAAGGCCCGCGAATGGGTTCTTGCGGGTGAGCATTTCGACCATCATGACTCCGACCGCGTAGAAATCGGACTGCGCGCTATGCTCGGATCGATTCTTCCAGCATTCCGGGGCGAGATAGGGCAAGGTTCCAGAGAGACCATCGGTGACGGCCGAACCGCTCCAGGGACAAACAGCCCGAGACAAGCCCCAATCCAGAACCTTCCACTTGCTGCCATCCTTGATGGCCATGATATTGCCCGGTTTGAGGTCGTCGTGAACCAACCCCTTGGCGTGGGGATCACGCAATCCCTTGAGGATGTCTTTGCAAATCGTTTTGGTTTGTTCCCACGACAGCGGTGCGTCATTTTGAATTTTTTGGTGCAGGGTGCCGCCTTCGAGATAGTCCATGGCGAACCAGGCGAAGTCCGGTTCCAGACCGTGGGCGTGGATACGTGGAACATACTCGGAATCGAGATTCTCGATGGTCGCCACTTCTTCCAGAAGTTGGATCAATCCCGCTTCGCGCACTTTGACGCGGAAAACAACTTTGATGGCGGCGCGTCGATCGGTACCCTGCCAGCGTGCTTCGTAGACGACGGCCATCCCACCCCGGCCAATCTGTTTGCCGATCTCGAAACAGCGATCATCCTTCCCCAGTATCCCTCCCGGTCGCAGCTTGAGCCAATCGAGAAGAATCTGGTCCTCTTCGTCCTCCGCCATTCGCCCGGCGAGCGACTCCGAGTTCGCGATCTGACGGACGAGATCCTTGGCAAGCTCGCCCGACGAGGGCATAACTCCGTTGGCCTCGGCCTCGCTGGATCGACGCGGAGCCGTGGGCGGTTCGATTGCAGGTGAATTCGGTAGTGGCGGCGGATGAGGGACCGTGGGCGGTTCCGGATCGCGCTTCGTCGGATCATTCATGGCCGGTAAATCTCCGCTGAGGATTAAGGGGCACGAACATTTTGGCCAGCCCGCCGCGCCAGCAAGGGATTCTCTCGTTGGCGCTGCGGGCTGGCAATTCATGGTGTTAGTGCCTCTAAGGAGAGCAGCTTTGCCAGCATCGCCGGGCAAGGCCGGAGGCGCGTTTACTCAGCCGGTGGGGAATTGCTCCGCGAGTGTTTGCAGTCGTCGCAAAGCTCGGCTGCGTCGTTGGCGGAGCGCTTCCGTACTGATGCCAAGCAACTCCGCCACGTCGGCGTCGGGCAACTCGTTGAGCCGGCTCAGACAGATTACCTCCTGGTCTTGTTCGGTCATTCGCGACAGCAATTGTCCCAGATACGCCTTGGCCCAGGATTTTTCATCTTCGCGTTCCACCGCGTTATCTTGCTCGCGTATCTGGGGCAGCTGGCGTAAATGGTCCTCGCCCAGTTCTTGCGTCCGCCGATAGCATTCCAGTTTCAGCTTGGCCATCACTTCGCGGACCAGGATGGTTTTGAACCACGCCTTCAGATTGCCCAGTTCTTCGAGCTGGCGATGCTTGCGGGCGGCCCGGAGCATCGCATTCACAACCAGCCCGGAAGGATCGACCTGGCCGGCTTTCCTGCCGGCCAAGGCGTGAGCTAACGCCTTCAACTCGTCGAGATACGCGCCGGGAAAATGTTGCTCCAGGAAGTGGCGTGTTTGGTCCCCCATCGGTTGTTCCCGATCCATACTTCCTCCGCTTCTTCCCCTGGCCTTGGCCGGCCGTGCGTTTGTCACAGAAACTCTTTGCAACTCCTCTCTTTAGAGGGGCCAAACCCTGTCGTTGTGACCGAACGGGAGCTTTGTCCACCCCCTATCCTTGGACGCGGCCTCCCGATCAGCGGGGGCCGAGAGGAAAGAACATGCAAAATGCCAGACGTTTTACGTTGCTCACTCCAGAGCAGTGCCACATTCTGCGGCGAGCGGCGCATCGCTGTCTGGTGTCCTGTTTGCGGACCCTGGAACCCGGAACCTTCGCCCAGGGCGGAAGAGCCAGGTATCCAGACGATCCTGGTGAACGAGGAAAGGAGATTAAAACGTCTCCCCATTGTGGCCATACGCGATTCAGTTGGCAAGCAGCGATGTTGCAAAAGTGGCTTGAGCGGTTGGAGTGTCACAAACGCGGCTTATCGCACGCTCTAGGAACTTCAGACCAACAAGCTCGCGAGGGCGCGGAGAAAGATGGATTTGACCTGGCCGCGTTGCTCGGTCTCATTTTTATCCCGGCCGCCGGTTTCACCGGGTTCTGGGATTTGGCCGCCGACGAAGCCACGGACTTTCTGCGCCTGCTGGCCTCGGCATCCGAGAGTAGACGCCCTCCACGCCGCGGAATGTGGGGACCGCCTTATTTGAAGTTGCTTGCCGCGCCCGTTCTGTGGGCGCTCGTTTTCACTCGCCTCGAATTGCATGAGGCGGCATGTCCGGAGACGCGGGCGGATCGGCTTCAGCGCACTGGATCGATCGCCAATCTGTTTGATGTCCTGGGCCGGCTCGCGGACTTACCGCCGAGCGTGTGCTTCGCCGCGGCGGCGCTGGCAGCGGTGGCCAGTCCACCGGCCGCCGTCCGGTGGATCGACAAGGCTCGCCAGCAGGCCCACAGCCACGGAGCCAGTGGATTCGCTACATTTTTCTCTCAGCTTGTCACAAGGGGCTGAGAAACACGAACCTTTTGGCCAGCCCGCAACGCCAACAAGGGATTCCCTTGCTGGCGCTGCGGGCTGGCAATCCCATCTTGCCAGCCCGCAGCGCCAGCAAGGGTAAACTCCTCTCCTGGGGAAATTGGGTGTTTTCCGCTTGATCTTCCCGTCCACAAGCCGCACCATGCACAGACGAGGTCTTTGATCCACCCGCCAGGAATCCATCCATGAACACTCATCGAACCCTTTCCGTTCTGTTCGCCACCAGCCTGACCGCATGGGCCGTGGCCGCCGACACGACGCCGAAGCCGGCCGAACCGGGCACACTCCTCGTCCTCGACGCGGCCGGCAAAGAGCAAAAACTCAAAGCATGGAAGTTCACCGGAGGCGTTCGCCGCCTGACCTGGCTCGCTCCCGCCAAGGCCGCCGAAACGAAGGATGCCGCCGATAAAGACAAGAAGCCCGCCCCCAAGGGCAAACGCACAGTCATCGCTCCGGTTGGTCCCGAAGCGCTGAGCCTGCGCGCCGAAACGGGCGATGGCCTGTTCGCCGAGGGCGTTCTGACGCTCATCCCTCTCGATCGACTGCGCGCGCTCGATTACGATAATGAGGAGAACACGGTCACGGTGGATGCGGGCGAAAAACTCATTGGCACCACGAAGTATAAACAAATCAACAAGTTGGTGATTGAGGCGGAAGTGGACAAGGGCGAGTTGGGCATTGCCGAGATCAAGTATCTGGGCGGCTATCCGCACGGCATCCGCGGCGTGCGCTTCCCCGCGCCGAAGGCGGCTCCGCCGCCGCCGGACGGTCGCCGCGTCCTCGTCGTCTCCGCCGATAGCAAGAGCAGCAAAACGACGCACAAGGTCGTCGATTTGCTGCCGCTGTATCGACTGCCCGACGGCGGCGAGAAATTGCTGCCAACGCTCATGTTCAAGAAGACGCTGAAACTGGATGTGGGTAAAATCAAGAAAATCGTCACCGCCGGCGCGGAGGAGGGGGCCTGGCAGGTCACGCTCAAGGACGGCGGCGATGAGACGCTGACATTGCTGGAAACGATTCCCTTCGAGGGCAAACAGGCGCGTCTGCTCGGTTTCGTTGGCCGTGTGCCGGTCGGTTACAAATTGTTTCCGTCCAGTGCCATCGCGGAAATCACCTTCGACGCTACGGAGGATAAATAATTTTCCCTAGCCCCGGCCTGCTGGTCGGAGCCTACTATCCGGACAGACTAATTGCACGAGAGAGAATCGATGTCTCTGAAAAAGCGCAGAAGCTCTCGTCTTCCGCGTCCTCCCCTGTTCATCTCGCAAATCCTGGCTTGGGCCGACGAGTATCACCGGCGAACAGGTGCATGGCCCACGCGCAACTCGGGACCAATCGACGGCCCCCTGGACGAGACGTGGTACAACGTGAGCGCGGCCTTGTTCCACGGTAGACGCGGCCTGCAATCCGGCTCCTCTTTAGCGCGGCTCTTGGCCGAACATCGCGGCGTCCGCAACTTCAAAGCGCTCCCTGCTTTTGAGGTCGCGCAAATCTTGTCCTGGGCTGATGCCTATCATCAGCGCAGCGGCTCGTGGCCCAACCGACACGCCGGGTCTATTCCCGACGCGCCGGGCGAGACGTGGTTGGCTGTCGAGACCGCCTTACGGGATGGTCTCCGTGGCTTCTCAGGGGGAAGTTCCCTGGCGGATTTGCTGGAAACCAGGCGGGGCGTGCGCAACATCCACAACCTTCCCGCGCTGAGCGTGGAGCGAATCTTGGCCTGGGCCGACGCCTACCACCGGCGAACCGGCCGATGGCCTCTAGCGACTTCAGGCCCGATTGAAGACGCCCCAGGAGAGACGTGGCTGGCCGCGGACGCAGCCCTCCGCCACGGCAAGAGAGGCTTGCCGGGAGGATCCTCCCTCGCGCGCCTGTTGCGGAAACATGCCAAAGACTGAAAGAAGCGAAGAGATCACCACGGAAAACACGGAAAAAATACAAGGATAAAAAGATTGGGGTGGAGGAATAAGAAGCTCGAACGCCATGAGGTAGGTCCCGCTTGCCGGGCGGGACCTTGCCCGAACAGGTCCCGCTCGGCAAGCGGGACCTACTGCATGCGGTTACAACCCTAACGAACTTTTTGACCAGCCCGCAGCGCCAGCAAAGGATTTACCCTTGCTGGCGCTGCGGGCTGGCAATCAAGGGGTTTGCCAGCCCGCAGCGCCAGCAAGGGTAAATCCTTCCCTTGCTGGCGCTGCGGGCTGGCAATTCATACACCTTGCTTGCCACGCAGCAGCGCCACCCGTTCGCGCACTTCGTTCATCGTGGCCGCGCACACGGTGATATGACCGATCTTGCGACCGGGGCGCGGCTTCTTGCCGTACACATGCAGATGCGTCCCCGGCACGGCCAACACCTTCGATGGCGGAGGCGGTTCGCCGATGATATTCAACATGGCGCACGGTCCGCGAACCTCGGCCGCACCCAGCGGCAGACGGAGGATTGCGCGCAGGTGATTCTCGAATTGGCTTGTCTCGGCTCCCTCAAGGGTCCAGTGGCCGGAGTTGTGGACGCGCGGTGCCATCTCGTTAGCAATCAGTTGCTCGCCTTGCTGGAAGAACTCGATCGCCAATACGCCCACATACGCCAGCGCTTCCAGGACGCGCGTCATGTGATCGCGAGCCAGGTTTTCGAGTGTCGGCGGCAGGTCCGGCGCGGGGGCCAACGAGAGACGCAATAGCCCTTCGGCGTGATGATTCTCCACCAATGGATAGAAGACCATCGATCCATCCGCGCCGCGCACGGCGAGCTGAGACAGTTCGCGGTCGAAACGAACGAAGCCTTCCAGCAACAACCCCGCATCGGCTGCGCTGTCCTTGCGCGACTTCGTCAACGCCTGCCAGGCTTGCTCGGCACCGGCGCATTCGCGGATCAGACATTGCCCTTTGCCGTCGTAGCCCATTCGCCGCGTCTTGAGGATGGCGGGGCAGCCGGCCTCGGCCAGCGCGCGATCGAGATCCGCCCGCGTCCGCACCGGCACGAACGGAGCCGTCGGAATGCCGAGTTGCTGAAAGAACGTCTTCTCGGCCAGGCGGTCTTGACTGACTTCGAGCGCGGCGGGCGGCGGATAGACGGGCACATGACGAGCCAGTTTGCGCACCACTTCGACCGGCACGTTCTCGAATTCGTAAGTGACGACCTCCAACCCGGACGCGAAACGCGCTAGCGCGTCCGCGTCGGTGAAGTCGGCGCGGAGGAACTCGGCGAGATCCTTGACGGGCGCTTCATGAGCGGGATCGAGAAAGCGGAAACGCTGGCCGAGAGGATAGCCCGCCAGTGCCAACATGCGTCCCAATTGCCCCGCGCCCAATACGCCAATCATCCCGCACTCTCCCGCGGATCCGGATGGTCGAGAACGCTCTTCGTCTGCGCCGCGCGCCAGACGTGCAGCGCGGCACGGAGTGGCGGATGTTTGCCGCCGAGGATGGCCGTCGCCAGCAAGGCAGCGTTGATCGCGCCGGCTCGGCCGATGGCCAGCGTCGCCACCGGGATGCCGGCCGGCATTTGCACGATAGATAGCAGCGAATCGACGCCGTGCAGCGCCTTGGATTCGACCGGCACACCGAGGACGGGCAGCGCTGTCTTCGCCGCCGCCATGCCGGGCAGATGGGCCGCGCCGCCGGCTCCGGCGATAAGCACTTCGAGGCCCCGCGCCTCCGCTGTGGAAGCGTACTCGAACAGCAAGTCCGGTGTGCGGTGGGCCGACACCACACGCACCTCGTAGGGCACCTGCAAGGAATCGAGGGTATTGGCCGTGTGGACGAGCGTGTCCCAGTCCGAGCGCGATCCCATGATGACGCCGACCAGCGGTTGCATGCGTTGTGTCCTCCGCGAAATCCGTCTCTGTTCTTTGTATCGCCGAACGCCGAGCGCGGCTTTGAGGATAAGCCTTCAAGGGGCCGATGGCTCAGATTATTCTTGAACAACCAGCATCGTGGCATAACAATAGAGGAGTCTATTCTGTCGCCTGGAAGCCCCTTCAGTGGGTGAGCGATGCCTTTCGTTACGGCATGTTCGTTCTGTCCGAACAAGATAAAAGTGCCCGACCAATCGCTCGGCGCGAGTTTGCGTTGTCCGACCTGCGGCAATTATTTCACGGTCGCACCCGCTCCGCCGGAGCCGGCGAAGAACCTGCGCCGTCCGGTTGCGGCTCCGAGACCAACGGCCGCGCCGGTGAAAGCGCCTCCGCCTCCTCCTGCCGATTTGCCGTGGTGGGTCGCCACACCTCCCGCTGGGGCTTCCAATCCTGCTCCCTCGGAACCGCCTGCTCCCCCTCCGGCCCCCGCGCCGGTTCATTCCGAACCGCTCGCGCACTCCCCCATCGTTTCCGCGATGGATTTCCCCGAACCGTCCGCTCCCGCGCAATCCGCCCTACCAGGATGGATAAATGCTTGGGGCGTGGCCGCCTTTTCTCTTACCGCTCTTGGCTTGCTCTTGGCCGCCTTCGCGCTGCCGCGATTTTTGACCATCTCGCTCGCCAGCCTTGGTCTCGTGGTTGGTCTGGCCGGCGTCGTGGCGACGTGGGACAACTGGCAAATCAAGGATGGAATCTGGCTGGCTCTGGGCGGGGGAGGCAACGGCGTACTTCTGCTGTTGGCGCTATTCGGACCAAGTTGGCTCAACAACCGCTGGGGCCGGGATTTCGTCGTGCCGGAAGCCGATTTGAACGTGCAAATGATGGTCTCTCGGGACAATACTTCCGATGTGAAGGAACTGGCGGGCGGCGACCGAGTTGATGCGGAGATAAATGCTATCCGCCAAGGAGATTTTCTCATCCGTGTGGAAAGCGCCGTGGTGGATCGCGTGCTGGACAAAGGCCAGCCGGTATTGCTTATCACCCTCCATCTCGCCAACGTGGGCCAACTCCACGCTGTCACCTATCACGGCCAGGCCAGCGGCGAACATCTCGCCGTCGCGCGGGACAGCCGAGGGAAGGAACTGCAACGACGAGAACTAGGAGAGCAAGCCAAAAAGGCCGGTCAACTCAGCACGGTTTCCGTTCTGCCCACTCATGAAGTCAAGGATTTGCTGGTGTTCGAGCCTCCCTGGTCGGGCACGGCCCATGTGGAAGTGGATTTGCCTGCGGCGGCGTGGGGAAGGACAGGCGTCTGCAAATTCATTATTCCTCAGACCGCTATTGTACACAAGAAACGAAGCAAGTGAGGTGAGTCATGAGATCGCCATTGTCTCGCTTTCGTTCGCTCTCCGGGTTCACGCTCATCGAGTTGCTGGTGGTAATGGCCATCATCTCGATCCTGATTAGCCTACTGCTGCCGGCCGTACAAAAGGCGCGGGAGGCCGCCAACCGGACCTCCTGCGCCAATAATCTCAAGCAGCTCGGCTTGGCCGTCCTTAACTTTGAATCCGGGGCGAGGTGTCTGCCGCCGGCCCGCATCATGCGGGTGAACAAGGACAACGATGACGACGACTTCAAATCTCGTGGCGGAGCTACCTGGGCGGTTTACCTTCTGCCCTATTTGGAGCAGGAAAACGCCTTCCAATCGTGGAACTTTAACCGCTGGTATCACTATCAAAACCCGCTGGTACGGCAGTTCAACGTGCCGGGATTCTTTTGCCCTTCCCGACGAAGCGCCAATTCCGACACGCTCTACAGCGTGAGCGGCGACCCTTTGGCGTTTCCGGGCGGAAGCGGCGATGACGATGGCGATGGGCATTGGGAGCAAATTCCCGGAGCCTTGGGGGATTACGCCTGCAACATGGGGTCTTCCTCTTTGTCTACGAAGGGAGCCTTTCGCCTCAACAACCCCTATGACAAGGGCGTCCGCCTAAGCAAGATCACGGACGGCACCAGCAACACAATCCTCATTGGAGAAAAACACGTCCCGATAGATTACTGGGGTCAGGGCGGCTGGGATTGCTCCATTTACGACGGTGATAGTCCCGGTTGTTCCGGTCGAGCAGGAGGGCCGGGCCATCCCCTGGCCCAATCGCTACGGGATATGGGCTGGAAATTCGGCAGCGCCCATCCTTCGTCCTGCAATTTCGTGTTCGTGGATGGCAGCGTCCACAGCCTCTACGTGGCGACATCTCCGGCCATTCTGGGGCTGTTAACAAACATTTCCGACGGGCAATCGCTACCGCCCTACGATTAGGCCGCCAACTTTCCGTGTAGCGGCGACGGGCAGCGGAGCGCGGGCTATCGCGCTCCGCTGCCCGTCGCCACTACACGAGAAATGTGTTGTCATCCCCAAAAACGCGGCTCGACGCCCCAGGTGGCCGCGCTCGGAGAAGGCGCTGCCAACTCACTCAATTCGCGGCGGTGGCGAAGCATGCTCGGCATTTCACCCAGCGCTCGCAATCGCCCCAGAACGAAGGGTAGCCATTCTCCTTCCTGCCATCGCCGGCACGCCTTGGCGATGAGGACGGCCATATGCCACGGCACGGCGCGGAGCAAATCGCGGTTCGGCAGGTTGCGCCAAAACACACGCTCTTCGTTGCGCGATTGCTGTTCGAGCAATCGCCGCGATAGTCGGCCATGCGAGGCCGATACGCGATGCCAAACGCGCGACGCCGGTTCGTAAATAATGCGGTAACCCGTCCAGTGGAGACGAAAGGCGAGATCGACATCCTCGAAGTAGGCGCCGAACTCTTCGGGGAACATTCCCACCTCAAGCAGCGCATCCCGCCGATAGAACGCGCTGGAAGCGCTGGCGCCGAACACGTCGCCGCCTTGCAGATAAATCGCGGTGAGCGGTTGTCCGTGACCGCGTTTGCCGGCCACGCCGCCGGCGAAGTAACGATCCCCGGCGCTATCGATCCGCCGCGCTCCCTCATTGGGAGGACCGCGTAGAACCAGCGGGGCGACGGCGGCTATCTGAGGATGAAGGAAGTGATCGAGGGCGGCTTCCGCCCAACCTGCTGACACTTCGGTGTCATCGTTGAGCAATTCGACGATGGGATGGCGGGTGGCGCGGATGCCGGCGTTGACGGCGGCGCAGAAGCCACGGCGTCGCGGCAGACGCAGCACACGCACGCCGGCGAAATCGCCGGCCGTTCGGCTGACGGCATGGTCCGGCGAGGCGTCATCGACCACGATGATTTCCGTACCCGCCGGCGCATGGCGATGCACGCTGGCCAGACAGAGGCGCAATAAATCGGCCCGATTATGGCTAGGTATCACGATGGACAGACAGGGCCGCACGCCATTCCTCCCGGCGTCGCACCACACGCAGCAACCGGCGGCCAGCGGCGCTGGCTCGACCACGCGCGAAATCGCTGACCATCCGGCCGAGATTGTCGAACAGCCCGGCATGCACTTCATTGCCATGTCGCCAGGCTTGCCGCTGCCGCAGCCACGCCTCGACGCGAATGATGCCGGCCAGGATGCGCACCTGCGCTACCGGCCAATGCTTGGCCGCGTAGGTCAACAGCGCGTGGCGGGTGATGAGCCGTAGATGGACCGGCAAGGTTCGAGCGTGCAGCGGATGGTGGTGCGTGGCCGACAATTCCGGATCGTGCCACACCGTCCAGCCGCGCTCGCGCGCCCGGCGGCAGAGATCGACATCCTCGTAGTAGAGGAAGAAATCGCCGTCGAGGCCACCGAGATTTTCCCAGCACGTCCGCCGTACCATGAGGCAACAGCCCGTCACCCAGTCCACCGGCCGACATTGCTCCGTGGAGCGCAGATAATACTTGCGCCAGCGGCGCGGCAACAGCAAGCGAGCGAGCGAGGATGCCAGCGTTGGAAATGGTCCCGCCGAGCGCTGGCGACCGCCATCCGCGTCGCGCAAGCCGAAGCCGATGATGCCGGTATGCGCATCGGTGCGGGCCAGTTCCTCGGCCCGCGCCAGAGCTTTGTCGAGAAAACCCGGTTCCAGGGACATATCAGGGTTGAGCAGAAGAACCCAATCGCCGCGACTGAGGCGAACGCCTTCGTTGACGGCCCGCGCGAAACCGCGATTGTTACGCCAGCGCCGCAGCGATACGCCCGGCAGTTGCCGCAACTGAGGGATGAGGGCGTTCCACGGTGAATCGTTGTCCACGATGACCACTTCGGCGGCACCGTGCCGCAAGGCCGGCGCGGCTCGCAGTTGCCGCACGAGGGATGCCGTGTCCTGCCATTGCAGGTAGTTAACCACCACGACCGACAAACGCGGTACGGCGGGAACAAGCCGGGGCCGCAGCCTCGGGCGGCGGCGCGGCGCCGGAGGCATTACGGAGAGGCTGGAGGTTGCGGTGGAGTCCATCGGGTTCCTTCCCTGGAACGACGATTGATCGCCGGGTCCTGGTGCAAGTCGGCGGAGTATAGCCTGTCCGCCGTTTTTTACGCAATGCCGCTTGTCGCCTCATCCGCCCTCTGGCGGATCATAGCTGGATCGCTTCCAGTCGCTTCAGCGCGGCGGCGTGGACGTGTCCATTGCTGCCCAGCAAACCGAAACGCTGCCACGCTTCCGGTAGGCCATAGCGCAACTCCTGACCGTGCAATCCCGTCACGGTACCGCCGGCCTCCGCCACGAGAATATGGCCGGCCGCGATGTCCCAATCGTGAAACTGCGTGTAATCATTCACGTACAGATCGACCTCACCGCGCGCCACCATCGCCAGTTTGACCCCCGCCGAATACGTCTCGACGACGCGCGCCGGACGAACAGCCTGGGCCATGCGTGAGGGCGTGCCCGGATTGCGCGAATGACTCTGCACCATGACGGCGGCCGACGGATCCGCCGTGGACGACACGCGGCAGGCGATCGGCTCACCATCGCCATCGTATCGCCAGCATCCCTGTCCAATCGCCGCATAGGTGCAGCGTTCCTTGGCCGGTTCCAGCACGACGCCGACGACAATCCGGCCGTTTTCGGCGAAAGCGATCATAACCGAGAACTCGCCGTTCTTCCGGGCGAAGCCGCGCGTGCCGTCGATCGGATCGATGATCCACAGACGCGGCCCCACGGCGGCAACGCCCTCCAACGCCGGCGTCCGCTCCTCGGCGCACAGGGCGTCGCCGGGAAACAGATTTTTGAGATGGCTCAAGATGGTTTCCTGAGCCTGCCGATCCGCCTCGGTGCTAATGTCGATGGGGGCATCGGGAATGGCTTTGAATTGCGTGTAGGCGGTAAGAATAACGCGCCCGGCTTTCCGGGCGGCATCCGTGGCAGCCTGCAATTCTTGTTCGTATGGCATAACTCCCTTTCAAATCCTCCCCGCTGCGTGGGAAATCCGAAATCCGAAATCCGAAATCCGAAATCCGAAATCCGAAAGAAATCTCAAATCCAAATATTCAAATTCAAAACCGCTCCCTGACTTGTTTTCGATTTCGGATTTCGGATTTCGGATTTCGGATTTCCCGCGCAGCGGGTGGTTACACTTGTTCCGCGATTTCGTTGAACTCCAGGTAGTGCAGATGGCGGTACAGAGGATTCTGCGTGAGCAGTTCCTTGTGGACGCCGGAGGCGACGACGCGGCCCTTGTGCAGCAAAAACAGCGTATCGCAGGAACGGATCGTGGAGATCCGATGCGGAATGAAAATGGCCGTGCGGCCAGGCAGAATGCGCGACCACGTATCATCGAGCAGCGATTTGGTGTCCTCATCGAGAGCCGCATCCGGTTCTTCGATGATGAGCAAGGCGGGGTCGCGTAGAATCGCCCGCGCCAGGGCGACGCGGAACTGCTCGCTGATCGACAGCGAATGGCCCAACTCGCCGATGGGCGTCTCGTAACCTTGCGGCAATTTCTGAATGAAGTGATGGGCATGCGCGACCTTGGCGGCTTCGATGATCTGACCCAGCGTGTAGGCGTTGTCGCCGCAACCGATGTTGTTGGCGACCGTGTCGTGGAAAACGAGGTTGTGCATCAGCACCGTGGCCGTCTGCGCCCGCAAGGAATCCAGTGTCACCCAACGCAAGTTGTGCTGATCGATGCGAATCTCGCCGCTGGTCGGATCGAGCAAACGCGGAATCAGATAGACGAGGGCGTGCTTCTCCAGGTCGTCGGCCCCAATCAGGCCGATGCGCTTGCCGGCGGGGATGCCCAACGTCACTTCCTCCAGCAGCATCCGCCCGCTGCCCGGCTCGCGCAAACTCACGTTGTCGAACTCAATCTGCTTGGCCAGCGGCGGCAAAAACTCGGCACCGACGACTTGCCCGACCTCGCCGCGTCGCTCCAGGAATTTGAAGACATGTTCCGCCGCATCCCGGCCGCGGCGAACGAGCCGCCGCGCTTCCAGCCATTTCTCCAGCGGCTGATACAGACTCACCAACGCCGTGCAGAGCGCCACCAGACCGGCCACCGTCAGCTGGCCATACAGTACGAGAATGCCGGCCACGAACAGCAACACGATCGCGGCCAGGAAGCCGAGAAAAACCAACAGCGGTTGATAGATAGCCTCGCCGCGGACTCGTTCCAGTTGCACCTTGGAATAGCGCGCCAACTGGCGTTCGACGCGGTTTTGATTGAACTGCTCCATGAGATAGCACTTGACCAACCGCATGAGCATGAGGCTTTCGCGCATGATGGTCAGATGCTCGGACGCCTGATTCGTGGCCAGTCGGCCCCGGCGACGGAAGTAAGCCGCCACTTGACCGCCGATCAGCCACACCAGGAAGGCGAACATCAAAAAGGCCAGGGCCAGCCAAAACGATACGAATAGCGCGAAGGCCACCAGCAGAGCAAACTTGATCGGTGCGCGATAATAGACGGTCAAACGAGTGGCCAGCGCGTCGTGGACGGCTTCGATGTGCCGGGCGAAGATGCTGACCGCCTCCGTCGGTCCCAGGGCACGGAAGGCCAACGTGCCCAGCCGGAACGTGTGGTGATAGACGGCGCGGCGCAGACGTGTGGATGCCTCAATGGTGGCCCGTGCAGCCATTTCACGCATCAGCAGCGTCAACACCGCTCCGAGTAGACCCAGAACGATGCCGATGAGCAACAGGCCGACGAGATACGGTGAGACGCGAGCGTTGGGGTTCATGCCGGCGTTGCGCATCCACGGGGCGAGGCGTGCCATCCAGGTCAGGATCGGCGTGATGTGCCGCCCTTCGGCTGCCGAACGAACGAGAAGGCTGTTGATGCCCATGTCGGCGTTGTAATCGACCAGGGGCGCTCCTTCGGGAGTCGAGGAACCCAACCGCAGGCGTTCGTCGAGGATGTGATAGAGTTGGGCACGCCACACCACGCGCAGGTCGTGCCGCGGCAAGGTGGAAATGTTGGCCTCGTCGCCAAGTTGTTGAAGCTTTTCCGGCGTGAAGCCGAGCTTCTTCATTTCCTCCGTGATGCCCGCGTCTTTCAATCGGTCCTTGCGTTCGTCCGCATCCAGCTTGTTCCACTCGGCGAAAAAGCGATCGCGCTGCAAGGGAGTCAGGCTGTGATAGGTCGGCAGGCGGCCGCGATAGACCATGAGGTCGGTGAATAGCCACAGTACCGCCAGGAGGGCGACGTAGACTATTCCGGTGCCGGCCGCCGCCGCGTGCGCGGACCATTTGGCGCCTTGATTGTAATTCAGATAGGCACATGCCTTGGCAAAGGCTGAACGATCGGCTTCGCGGTCCATGAGTATCGATCCGTAGTGCGAGGTCCGCCGTCCGCGGCAGGCCGCTCGCGATGAGACGGCGGGTACGCGCCTCGACGGATGGTTCCGACGCCGAACATGATTCTAGCAAAGTCTACGGGCTTTGCACGAGCGAATCATCTCGGATTACCAGCCCGCAGCGCCAGCAAGGGAACGGCTCCCTTGCTGGCGCTGCGGGCTGGCTGCCCTTGGTCTCTCACGCAAGATCTCGATCCTCAAACAGGATCAGGCCGAACAGCAGCACAATGGAAGTGTAGAGGACGCCGTACAAACTCACCGACCCCAAATACTTGGCGAAGTCGCCGGGGCCGATAGGGGTATCGTTGAGGAGGGCGGGTTCCAGACGGAACGATTCGAGGTTGGGCAGGAACAAATCGAAGAGCTGAGCCATGAAGTAGAGGATTTGCGATACCGCCGCGCCCGGATTAGTCGCTTGCGCTTGATAGCCGATCGATACCAGGACGGGCGTCAAGTGCGCCAGGAAGAAGACCACCAGCACGACGATGAGATTGACCACCATGGGAACACGGGTGGCCAGGGAGACAGCGATGGCGACGAGGACCATCACCTGCGAGAAACCGAGGATGAGTCCCGGCACCGTATCAAGCGTCAGATGGGTCCACAACCCCAGGCCGCGCAGCAGATCGGTCGCCTCGCCGGGCAGCGCCCACTTTTCAAGGGTGGCCATCACCCACAACGGCACCGGTTCTGGGTCCATCTTGTCCCACCAGTGCGTGAACAGGTTCACGCCCTCGAAATAGGTGCCGAGCAGGGCGAACAGCACACTGGAAGCCAGGACGATGCCAAGGAACTTGCCGAGCAGGAACTGCCGCCGCGATACCGGCTTGCTCATCAGCGTGACGGCGGTTCGTCCTTCGATCTCCTCGCTGATGGACATGCTCGCCGCCAGCGCCCCGAAGACGACCGCGACTAGCATGATGGTGTCATAGCCGATGTCCTTGACGACGAGATGGTCTTCGCCGAAGGTGAAGTACGGGATGAGCGGCGAGATGGTCATGGCCAGGAAGGCCGCCCCGAACAACAACCAAAACATCGGCTGACGAATCCCCTCGCGGAACGCCGCCAGGGCGATCGCTGCGCCCTTGGGCCAAATCCACAACAGCAGCGTGAAAAGAACGATAAAGGCGTCGGCCAGGAGTTGAAGCTGCAAAATCACGCCGTACAGGTAGCCGATCCCTTCCAAGGTTCCGCTCGCGCTAACGGTCGAGGCGAATACCAGGGACGAGACGAGTACCCCAACGAGGGCGACAGCAATCCGCCTTAGCAACCAAAGCGAGAGAGGGTTGGCGGAGGATGTTGAATTTTTTAGTTTCCCCAGTTTGAGGAGCATGTCCTCGCGGTTGACAAACGCCAGCAAGACCCAGGGCAGCGCCGCGAGTACCTGGATCAACAGCAGAAGCACGCAGACAAGGAATGTACTCGTGGAGAACGTCATGGATTGCCTTCTCTCAATGCCGGATCTGGAAACCGCTTTGTCCCGACGGCGCACTATCTTGAACCGTCGTATGCGTGATGTAACTCGCCATGCGCCGCGCCACGGCGGCGAGGAATGCCTCAACGGAATTCGTCTCGCCCTCGGCGACCAACTCGACTTCGCCGGAGGGCAAATTGCGGACGTACCCGGCGATGGCATGACCGGCCGCGAGACTCTGCGTCGAGTAGCGAAAGCCCACGCCCTGGACGTGCCCCGCATAAATCACACGCTTGCATACGATGGCCATCGCGGTTCTTTCCCTAGTGCCTCCCGGCTTGTCGGGAGTGTTTTATTCCCCCGGCAAGCCGGGGGCTATGTGGAAAGCCCGCGAGTTTAACGCTACTCTCTACGTTTGTCTTCCGCCGATGGTTCACGGCGATAATTCAGCGGCGCTCCCCAGTGCAATTTGTCGCGCAGCGTCTGGTAATAACTGCGTCCAGGAACCTTCACCAAGCGGAACGACACCGGAGCCTTACGCACCGTCACCCGATGCTCGCTCGTCAGCTGGCCTTGCTCCTGTCCGTCGATGACCAACACGAGACTGGCATCGGGCGAGAGACGGCGAACCGCGATGGTGTAAACTTTGTCGGCGCTCTCGACTACGGGACGGCTGGTTAGCGAATGCGGACAGATCGGCGTGATGACGAAAGCGGCTAATTCCTGGCCGAGAATGGGACCGCCTGCCGACAGGCTGTGCGCGGTCGAACCAATCGGTGTACTGATGATAAGCCCATCGCCGCTGTAACCGGATACCACTTCGCCATCGAGAATGAGGTCGAGTTGGATCATGCGGAAGGGCGGTCCGGATTGCAGGGCAATCTCGTTGAGGCCGAGAATGGTTCGCTTATCGCCGAGCGACTCGACGATGCACTCGAACATCAGGTGTTCGGTGACACGATATTCGCCGCGCACCACGCGCGGAAAGACGCTGCACAATTCATCGGGGCTGAGATCGGCGAGGAAACCGAGCCGGCCAAGATTGACACCAAGGACCGGCGTTTGGCGGTAGCCCATCTGCCGAGCGGCGTGCAGGATGGCGCCATCGCCGCCCAACACGAGTGTCAGATCGGCCTCCCAGGTTGCAAGATCCTTCTGTTGATCGAGATCGACCAGGACAACATCGCAGTGTTCGCGGAGAAAGGGCAGCAGGCGCGCGGCCTCTTCGCGCACTCCCGGACGGTTGGCGTTGCCCAGGACCATGATGCGCATGGCCAACCTCCCAAACCAATTAACCATAGAGACACAGAGAAAAAAAGAAGAAGGGAAAGACTAATTCTTGGAATTTGTCTTTCCTCTTCTTCTCTGTGTCTCTGTGGTTAATTGATCTACACAGGACAATCCTTCTCGACTTTACGCGACAGCGCCCGCCGCACGGTCGCGCAGATGCCGGTGACATCCAAACCGAGGTCCGCCAGCAATTCGCCGCGTTCGCCGTGTTCGATGAAGCGATCCGGCAGCCCCAGGCGAATGATATGGCTCGTATCGAGTCCGGCACCGTTGGCCGCCTCAAGGAGCGCGCTGCCGAAACCGCCTTCGAGCGTGCCTTCCTCGACGGTGACAACCAACGGCAATTCCTCGACGGCGCGCAGCAGCGTGGCCCGATCGAGCGGCTTGGCGAAACGCGCATTGATGACGCCGATGTTGATCCCCTCTTCGCGCAGCGCCGCCGCCGCCTTGACGCACAGAGGGAATAGCGTGCCCAGAACGATTAGCACGCCATCCTCGCCCCATTCGTAAACCTCAGCCTGTCCCAACTCAACCGGAGCGGCCGGCCGATCGACGCGCTCCAGGTTCGCCTTGGGATAGCGCAGCGAAACCGGGCCGGAATGCGACAGGGCGAAACGCAGCATGGGAGCTACATCAAGTTCGTCGCCGGGTGCCATCACGACGAAGTTCGGGAAGAGCCGCATATAGGGAATATCGAAGACGCCATGATGCGTCGGGCCGTCCGGCCCGGTCAAGCCGGCGCGATCGAGCGTGAAGACGACCGGCAGATTTTGCAGGGCCACTTCTTGGAAAATCTGATCGAACGAGCGTTGCAGGAACGTGGAGTAAATATCGACGATGGGTCGCATGCCCGCCTTGGCAAGTCCGGCCGCGAAGGCGACCGCGTGCGATTCGCAGATGCCGGTATCGAAAAAGCGCGTCGGAAAATCGGAACGCACTTTCTCCAGCTTGTTGCCCTGGCACATGGCGGCCGTGATGACCGTCACATGCGGATCGTCCTGCATGACGTGGTAAATGCCGCCGCTGACGGCATCGGTGTAACCGCGCGAGCCGCCGCGTTTCAGCGACAGGATGGTCCGCTCCGGCCCCACCTTCTCGAAGACCGGCGGCGTGTGATACGTCACGGGATCGGCGCTCGCCTGCGCTACGCCGTGGCCCTTGGTCGTCAGAACATGCAGCAACACCGGACCTTGCTGGTCCTTCACATCGCGAATCCAGCGGCGCAGGGTCGGCAGATCGTGGCCATCGATGGGACCGAAGTAGCGGAAACCCAACTCCTCGAACAACATGCCGCCGGTCAGGAACGCTTTCAGACCGTCCTTGACCTGTTCGAGAGCTTGCGTGGCGACGCCGCCCAGCAGCGGCACATGCTTGAGCAGGTCGCGGATGTGCCGCTTGGAACCCTGATAAAAATTGGTCAACCGGGCTTGATCGAGACAATGAGCCAGCGCGCCGACGCGCGGGCAGATCGACATCTCATTGTCGTTGAGGATGACCAGCAAGTTCTTGCGCAATCCGCCGGCATTATTGAGCGCCTCGAAGACGATGCCCGACGGCAGCGCCCCATCGCCGATGACGGCGACACTATGGCGATCGTCCTGGCCGAGCAAATCGTCGCCCACTTTGAGGCCCAGGGCGCTCGACACGCTGCAACCGGCGTGGCCGGTCATGAATAGGTCATACGGACTTTCATACGGATTGGGATAGCCCATGAGTCCGCCGCGCGTGCGGATGGTGTCGAACTGCTTGTAACGTCCGGTGATGAGCTTGTGCGGATAAATCTGGTGTCCCGTGTCCCAAATCAAGCGGTCGCGGCTGAAGTCGAAGGACAGGTGCAGGGCAAGGCACAGCTCGATGACGCCGAGATTGCTGGCGAAATGAGCCGGGCGAATGCTCAAGACACGCACCAACTCGTCGCGCATTTCCTGGGCAAGATCGTTCAGCTGCGCATCCGTGAGTTTGTGCAGGTCCGCCGGCGAGGTTATTTGCGGAAGCAGAGGAGTCATGGCGTTTGTCCTTAAGTTTTCAGTTTTCAGTTTTCAGTTTTCAGTGTTCGGTATCTGAGGTACTGAACACTGAAAACTGAACACTGAAAACTTGAGATCAGCATCCTTCACCGATCGCGATCGAGGACGCGAGAGACCAGTGCCAGCAACCGGCTGGCGGCATCTCCCAAAGGTTGTATGTGTTCACGCGCTTCGCGTCCGAGCCGTTCGGCGCGTCGCCGGCTCTCGGCGACACCGAGAAAGCCGGGGTAAGTCAACTTGCCGCGAACGGCGTCCTTGCCGACGCGCTTGCCTGTCTTTTCGGCGTGGCCTTCGACATCGAGCAAATCATCAACAATCTGGAACGCCAAGCCGAGACATCGTCCGTAGCCATCCAATCGTTCCAGCAGTTGCGGCGGTGGAGGGCTGTTTTGGTGAGCGTAAGCCGCCAATGCTCCCAGGCGCAGACTGGCCTGAATGAGCGCTCCGGTCTTGCGCAGATGGAGATATTCCAGCCCCTCGACGTTCCGTTCGCTCGCCTGTTCCCATGCCAGGTCATCGACCTGTCCGCCGACCATGCCCGCCGCCCCCGCCGCTCGCGCCAGTTCCCGACAGCATGACGATGCGGCGATCGCGGGATACCCCTCGGCCAACACCTGAAACGCCTTCGTCAAGAGCGCATCGCCGGCGAGGATGGCTAGCGCCTCGCCGAATTTTTTGTGGCAGGTCGGCTGACCACGACGCAAATCATCGTCATCCATCGCCGGCAGATCGTCATGGATGAGCGAATACGTATGGATCATCTCGACGGCGCAGGCTGCCGGCCAAGGATTGTTGGTGGGACCGGTGTCTCGCCGGTCGATGACAGACGCTTCCGCCGCCATCACCACGAGGATCGGCCGCAATCGTTTGCCGGCGGTCAGCAGGCTGTAGCGCATCGCTTCCAGCAGCGACGCGGGCAAACCTGGCTCCGGACGCAGTGCCGCCTCCAGATGCTTCTCGACCTCGGCGCGCTTCTCGCGCAGGTAATCGTCCAGTCGTTCCAAATGTATCCACCCTCCCCTGCTTCTTCGCGGGGGAAAGCCTTGCCTCAACCAGGAGGGCCGATCCTGGCCTGAGCCTTCATAATGGAGAACCGTGGAAGGATGATACCATTAACGGCGGGTTTTAGGCAATGTCACCCCGCGCGGTTGGTCAATTACAGTAATCCGGAAATTACGGCGGGCCGGCAGAAAGGATTTCCGGCACGCGAACGGTGAAATGTAAACGGTAGTAGACGTAAGCCGGATGGATTAGCTTACCCAGCCGGCTTACGTCGGGCGTTTTTTCATGCGGAGGGACGATAACAGCGGAAGGCGCGCAGAACCTCGTACAAGTCGGAGGTGATGGTAACCTCGTCCTCAAGGAAATCCTGGAGCCAAAGATAATTGTGCCGATGCGCCAGGGCGACCAGGGGCAATAGGTCGCCCAGGCTAACTCGGGTGGTAGGCTCCTGCTCCTCAGCGTCGAGGGCGTCCTTCGGCAACGGATACACACGAAGATGCGCGGCCATAGCTGATCCTCCAGGCCACAAGGCATTCATCCGCAAACGGCCTACTCCGGCTCTTCATCGCCGAGCATCCCGCAGAGCAGGCTTCAATCCTCTCTCCCCATTCATCGGCAAGAAGGGACCACGGACTTGCGGTTTTTCGCGGGAAGGAAGCGCAGGCTCGCCGATTCGCCCGGTATTATCCGTAAGGGGTACTAACAGTTTTGCCAGCCCGCAGCGCCAGCAAGGGTTTCCCTTGCTGGCGCTGCGGGCTAGCGAACACTGCCAGCCCGCAGCGCCAGCAAGGGAATGAATGTCTCTTGCTGGCGCTGCGGGCTGGCAAAAAGGACTGAGGAGAAAAAAGATTCCGGAAGCGGGCGGATCCCAGGGGGGCTCGGGACCGCAGCCCACTTCCGGAAGTTGCTTGCGCGCGATCCCTCACGGAATCGCCGCGAATGGAATATCGCATCCCTCACAAAAGGAAGAGAGTTCAATTGGAGCGAACGGTGTAACAGCAATCGCCCATCTATTATTGAGACGTTGTAAAATGGTGCATCAATTCAGACGGGACATGTTTTCCTTCACTGCCATTTCTGGAAGTGGAGTACGAACGAGGGTAATCATACGAAGCGCCGAAAGGCAATGTCAAGCGCGAATCCAGCGAAATTCGGCAAGCAAGGGCGAGATTGCCGCCGCTCACGATTCCTTCGCGCCCGCCGTTGGAACGCTGTAAGTCGCGAAACAGCTTTCCGTCTCCCATAGTTTGACCTCGACGATGGGAAAGCCCTGTTCGGCTGTGAAGTCGAAGATCAAACGGGCGATGTTCTCCGCCGTTGGGTTCACATCCAGCACGTAGACCGGCTCGCCTTGCTGACGTAGGAAAGGCAATACTGGATCGTCCTTGTGCAACAGCATTTTGTGATCGAGATGATCGTCGATCCAGGCACCGACGACGCGCTTGAGCCGGCTGAAGTCCATGACCATGCCGAGTTCGTCGAGGGAGGCCGTCGAGAGGGTGATGACGGCTCGGCCGTTGTGTCCGTGTAGATGCCGGCACTTGCCGTTGTAGTTCAGCAAACGGTGGCCGTAACAGAAGGTAATCTCCCGCGTCACGCTAAACATGGTCACTCCCGATGGTAAACGGTCGGGTCCGGGCAGCCGGCACGGGCGAAGGCGTCCTGGCGTTCCGCGCATTTGTTGCAAGCGCCGCAATGCCGGCCATTGATGGGCCGCATGCACGAGAAAGTCCACTGCAAAGGGAGATGGCGACCGCGTTGCAGCACGGCCTCCTTGTGCAATCCCCGATACGGTTGCGTGACCCGCACTTTTCCGCCGATGGCCTGATTGACGATGTCTTCATAAGCGGCGAAGAACGCGGGCGTGGCATCCGGAAACGGATTGCTCTCCAGAGGAGCGAGGGCCAGGGTGGGAACATCGCGCAGCTGACACCAGAGCATGGCCTTGGCGAGAAACAACACATTGCGTCCGGGCAGGAACACGGCGTCATCGGACGTTCCCGCCGCCGGCACGCCCACGCCCGTCAAACTCCAATGTTCGCCGTACAGATCCGCCACCGGCATCTCCAAAATGGTCAACGGCATCAGCGCGGCCGTGCGGATGGCGTCGAGAAAATGGCGGAGATGATGCAATTCGTCCTTCTCCCAGAAAAGTCCGAAACGCACGTATAACGGCCAGACGATGGGATGGTGTGCCAACGACTCGGCGAGAAGGATGGCGCTATCGAGACCGCCGCTGACCAGGACAGCGAGCGGGCGCGAAGCATCGGCGGCAGGAGGAGGATGGCCTATCATCAGGCTCATTGTAGGAGAAGAGGAGCGAACCACAGAGGCACAGAGGCACGGAGAAGACAAAAAAACAGGTGCGATGATGAGAAGCGACAAAACTCATTTCGATCCATTCTTGTCAACTTCTGTTGTTTTCTCTGTGTCTCTGTGGTTAGTCCATTGAGTGCGAAATCGCTCTGGCGCAAACGTCTCATTCGTCATTCTCTTCGCCATCCTTTCGGCGAGCGAGCCGTTCGAGCGATTCGCGCGTTGACCGTGTGCGTCGGTCGGCCCTATGATGGAGGCGATTCCCTGTCAGGAAGGAGATGCGTCATGGCCGGCCTCGATGAATTTGCCGACATTCTCAAGCGGAACGAGCCGCTGGCCCCGTACCTGTATCTGAAACTAGGTGGGCCGGCCGAGATGCTGGCCCAACCGCGCTCGCGTGAGGAGCTATCGCGCTTCGTGCGTGCTTGCTATCAGGGACGGATTCCGCTGCGGGTACTCGGCAGCGGGTGCAACATGGTGGTGCGCGATGAGGGCGTTCAGGGCGTGGTTCTCCGCCTGAGCGAACCCGCGTTCACGCAGATTATCGTGGAAGGCAATCGCGTGCGCGCGGGTACCGGAACGGCGGTGTCGGCGCTGATCTCGCAGGCGGCCCGGCACGGTCTCGCCGGCTTCGAGACGCTTGTAGGCATTCCCGGCTCGGTCGGCGGCGCGCTGCGCTGCAACGCCGGCGACCGCTACGGCGACATCGGCCAGTTCGTTCGTCAGGTCGAGGTCATGGATAGTAGCGGCGCAATCCAGGTGCGCGACCGCGATGAGTTGCGTTTCAGCGATCACGCCAGCAACCTCGATGATCCCGTCATCCTTTCGGCGGAGTTCAAGCTGGAATCCGACAGCGCGGATGCCATCGTCAAGCGCATGCGCAAGGCGTGGATCGCCCGCAAGGCTGCGCAGCCGCTCAGTTTCCAGGCGGCTGCCCGCATCTTCAAGAATCCGCGCGGCCTCAGCGCGGCGGCGCTGATCGAGCAAACGGGTCTGGCACGCACGCGAGTCGGCGGTGCCGAAGTTAGCGACCGCGATGCGAATTACTTCATCGTCCATCCCGGCGCCAGTAGCCGCGACGTGCTACGCTTGATTGATCTGGTGCGCAGCCGCGTCCAGGAGCGATTCAACATGACGCTGGAGCAGGAGATTACCGTCTGGTGAAGGCGGACTTTGGGAGGAGAGGTCGATGCGAAAGTGGATCGTGCAGGCTTTAACGCCGATCCTGGTTGCACTGGCTCTTTTGCTCGGCGTGGTTGCGCTGGGGCGTGGAACGCGCGCCGCCCTGCACGACCGCGCCGCCTACACCCTCGCCTTGACCGATATTGACTGCGAAGCGCCGGAAGGACTATCGCGCGAGGAATTCCTCGGCGAAGTGCGATCCCTCGCCCATGTGCCCGATCGACTGCACCTTTTGGATGAAGATCTGCCCGCGCGGTTGGCTCAGGCGTTCGCCATTCATCCGTGGGTCGAATCGGTGCGGCGAGTTGAGTTGCGCGGAACAGGTTCGCAAGTCCGCGTCGAGTTGATTCCTCGACAAGCGGTTCTGGCGGTGTGTCTTTCGGGTGAGAAGATTCCGCGCGATGGGAGCGCGCTCATTGAGACGTGGACGGGTGTGGGTCGCAATGCCCTGATGCCGGCGCGAGCGGTTGATCGCCAGGGCGTCTTGCTCCCGGTCGCGGCGGTGCATTCGCATCTGCCGGTACTTATCACCGATGTCGCGGCGCCCGCTGGATCGGCTGGTACTTATTGGGGCGATCCTCGCGTTGCCGCCGCCGCCGCTACGGTGACATTCCTCAAGCCGCATCTTCGCCGACTGCGCCTTGCCGACTGCGATCTCGAAATGGTCCAAGGCGAAGTCGTATTCCGCAAGCCGGGCGTTCGCGTCGTCTGGGGCCATGCTCCGGGACAAGAAACGACAGGTGAGGCGACCGCCGCTATCAAACTACATCGCTTGCTCGATTATCAGTCCGGCCACGATGGGCTGGAATCGCTGGAACATGATGTGCGTCTACTGGCGTTCCAGGGACATTTTCCCCTGCCGGCGAATGACGAACCTTGAATCAACCGCCCTTCCACTCGTTTCCGAAAGAGCTTGGGAAGTCCAGTTAAGCGATTAAATCGGAAACCCCGAATTCGACAAGAACTGCGTTCAAGCCTTCGACTCGCATTTTCGCTTCCCGCAGCCGTAAAGATTCGATGCCTCCATTCGGCGAACCTGCATGTCTCAGCTGATGATCTTCCGCGGCGCTGATGCGTGCTTTGAGAAGCCGCAGTCGCGCAGAGAGCAATCGCGTCGCAAGCCCACGAACGGCCTTGGCCTTATTCGCGCGTGCCTCGCTAGAATCTGTCGCGTGAAACACGGTCACGGCATGCCGAAGGGCGGCTTCCGCATCCTGAACCTTGGTCGCATGGGTGTTTCCGCTGAACTGTCCGAGCCACTGCGCCATAGCGCACCTTCTTCCACATCCTTTATCGCCTCCGAACAGGATTCGACAACAGCGCCGCAATCGGCCGCCCTTCGGAGAGAACGAACGGCCGGCCCTGCGCATCGTGAACGATGCTCCGTGGATCGACGCCGAGCAGGTGAAAGATGCTCGCGGTCAGGTCCGCTGGGCTGACGGGATGTTCCGTGACTTCTGCCGCGTGGCGATCCGTGCGGCCATGAACGAGACCGGCTGGCACGCCCGCGCCGGCGAATAGCACCGTGTTGGCGTGCGGCCAATGGTCGCGACTGGCGTACTTGCGATCGATGCGCGGCGTGCGGCCGAAATCGCCCATCCACACCAGCAGCGTTGAGGACAGCAAGCCGCGTTCGTGCAGATCGTCCACGAGCGCGGCCAGGGCGCGGTCGGCACGCGGCAGCAGTTCGTCTTTCACCAAGGGGAAATGATTGCGATGCGTGTCCCACGGGTTGTTGGCCAAACGCGGCCCACGACCGTCGGCCCAGTCTTGCATTTCCTTGCCCCAATAGACCGTCACGAAGCGCGCCCCCGCCTCGACCAACCGCCGCGCCAGCAGCACGGATTGGCCGTGCCGGTTACGTCCGTAATGGTCGCGCAACGGTGCCGGCTCGCGTTCCAGATCGAATGCGCGACGGATTTGCGGACGGGCGAGCAGTTCCAACGCCTGCTGCTGAAAGCGATCGAACTCCACCGTCTCCGCCCGGCGATCCAGTTCGCAGAGACGATCGTTCACGCGCTGTAACAGCGAGGCGCGATTCGCCAACCGCGCCGGTGGCACATCCTTGCGCAGATCGAACTCCGGCGGGATAACTTGCCCCTCGCGCGTTACTTCGATGCGGAACGGATCGTGTGTGCTGCCGAGGAAACCGGCGTTTTGTCCGGGCAGGATGCGCGCCGCCATACGCATCGTCTCCGGCACTTCAATCACTTTGGGCATGACCGCCGGGCGGCGATCGACGCAACCGAAAGCGGCACCCATTTGCGGAAAATCGTTCGGCTGCACGGTCAGGTTGCCGGCGGAACTGAGGTGTTTGCGGCCGGTCAGCATCTGGTAGACGGCCGGATCGTGAACCGTCTCGGTGTGGCGCACGGAGCGAACTTGCGTGAGGCGGTGCATCTGCCGAGCCGTGTGCGGCAGATGCTCGCACACACGCACGCCGGGCAGCGAGGTGGCAATGGATCGAAAGGGACCGCGAATCTCAGCGGGGGCGTCAGGCTTGAGATCCCACAAATCGAGGTGACTGGGACCGCCATCCATGTACAGCAGAATGCAGGCACGAGCGCGGCCGCGACCCGCGGACGGAGCCGCTCCGAGACAGTCGGGCCAAGCGAGACCGCCCAGCGCCACCGTGCCGAAACGAAGGAAATCACGTCGATCCAGGTGGGTATACATGGTGTGCGATTATACCGCGCGAACGGTGCGTTCCACCAGTTTAGCGCGGGCCATGTTCAATGCTTCCAGCCATTGCCGCAGCGCCTGGATTTCGGACGTGAGAGGAGCCAGCGCCTGCTCGGCGTTTCGCTCGGCCTGATCGAGATACGCCTGCAAGCGTTTCAGACGCTCCTCGAACAGCTGCGACGGCATCGGCGCGGATGGGGGAGCCGGCTCGGACGACACTTCGACGGCGCGAGCCAACCACTCGTTGAGGTTGCGCTCAAAGGTGGCGAAGGTTTCCGACCAGCCGATGAGGGCGCGAGCTTTGGGAGTATCGGTGGACATAAGGCGTTTCCTCCAGTGGGCGCGGGCGGCATCTTACCCGCTTCGGACGCATCGGGCACGGCCAATTTTTCGCGCGAATGAGTCGCACACTGGTCTTGTCGTGGAGGAAGGGAAAGATTATAGTCCGCACGCCGGGGCCAGAGTATGGCCCACCAATTCACTTCACTTGATTCTGCGGCAACCAGACCATTCGTGACGCCGTGAGGCGTTGAGCAAAGCGAAAGCGGAGGAGCCGTCGTGTTCGTCGCTTGTTCCACCTTGTGCTTTGGCCGGTGTTCGCTGGAGGACGCCCTGCGCATCATCGGCGAACTGGAGTTCAGCAAGTTCGAGGCAGCTATCCACGAGCAGGGACGCCAATTGCGTCCCTCCGAGGTCGTCGCCGATGTCGCTCAGGCGGCCGCCCGCCTCCGCTACGGCCCCGGCCTGACGCCGGTCGCCTTCTCGGTCGAGATCGAGGCCGGCGATGCCGAGGACTACGATCGCCAGCTCAAGGCCGTCTGCCGGCTGGCGCGCATCTCCGCCGTGCCGCTGATTACCCTCAAACCTGCCGCCGTCAACACCAGCCTCGACGACGAGGTCGAACGTCTCCAGCGTCTCGTCCGCCTAGGTGCCGCTGACGGTATCCAGGTGACGGTATCCACGCTTATCGGCACGCTGACCGAAGATCCGGATGTCGCCTTGACTCTGTGCCAGCGCGTCAAGGGATTGGGCCTGACGCTCGATCCCAGCCATTACCTCGCCGGCCCACATTCGGATAAGTGTCACGATGCGCTGTATCCGCACGTCAAGCATGTGCATCTGCGCGACACGGGACGCGGTCCTAATCAGTTTCAGGTCCGCGTCGGTCAGGGTGAAATCGAGTACGGCCGCATCATCGCGCAACTGGCGCGCTACCAGTACAATCGCATTCTCAGCGTGGATATTCACGACATCCCCGACGCGCCGTTCGCCATGCCGCCGGAGGCACGAAAACTGAAGTATTTGCTGGAAAGTCTGGTATAACGCTGGCTACCAGCCTGCGGCGCCAGCAAGGAAATGCCCCTTGCTGGCGCCGCGGGCTGGTAAATACGGTTTACGGTGTTTTCCGTGATTCGTTCGTTTGTCGTTCCAGCGTGCGCCGCAAGGCGGCAATCAGGCTTACCTATCTATCTCTCCCATGACGACATCAACTCGTCGATTTTCCCCAAGGAAACCAGGCTTTTTTCAGTTTCGATGCACCTTTGCCGCACTTTCTCGAACCCTTCACCCTTCGCCATCGGCGTGGCGACTTCGATCTCACCGTCCAGCCCGAAATCGTCCTTCGTCATCTCACGCCAGATGTTGCCCATCGGTGCGGTATAGTTCCGGGCGCTTCTCCGCATAATGCCACCACCGACTGGAAACGTCATCGTGCCAACCTCATCATTCGCCCCGGTAAGGACCAGGGGGACCACGACGCCGTTTACAAGCCGTATGCGATCTACGATGGAAAGAAGTGGCTCCTGTGCTACAACGGACGCAGGGGTGGCGTGAAGCAAATCGGCCTCGCTATCCACGAACGGGAAGACTTGGGCTTTTGAAGTGTAACCTAAACGCTGGCCTGGGCGAGAAGGTTTGCGAATGAGCCGATCTGGACGTATACGCTGGCTGATTCAACGCATCGGAGAGTGAGTCATGGACTTGGAGGAATTGCAAGTCATCGCCAGTCGGGAAATGACGAAGCATGGCTTGCACGGTTGGTCATTTAGTTTTGCGCAAACGAAACGTCAGTTGGGCGTGTGCAAGTACCGGAAGAAACGCATCGAGATCGCCGAGTATTACGCCTTAAACAGTCCGCGGGAATCGGTTCTCGATACCCTCCTGCACGAGATTGCCCACGCCCTCGCCGGTCCCAAGGCAGGTCACGGCCCGGCATGGAAAGCGGTTGCGGTACGCCTTGGTGCAACGCCTCGTGCCTGCGACAATTCGGACGACATTGCTATACAGCCCGGCGATTGGCAGGCGACGTGTCCAGCCTGTAAGAAGATCGTTCATCGCTACAAGCGACCGATGAGTTTGAGCGGCTACCGATGCAGGTGTAAAGCCCGCTCGCCGCTGATTTTCGAGTTCATGGGCGACCCGGCGCTCAGGCCTGTCGTGCCGATGACCGTTCAAGAGTCGGCAAATTGGGAAGCGATGTGTGCAGGTTGCGCAACTGTACATCTCCGAATACGCAGGCCGAAAGCGGGGGTCTGGCGTTGCAAATGTTCTCAGGGCTGCGAACTTACATGGCGGTTCCGGTCGCAAAGAACCACCCAAGCGTGAAACGACTCCTTAAGGTTAGTCGGTCGGCAACAAGCCGTAACTACTTGTCTTTTCAAAACTTGCAATGTCATCCCTATGCCGGAAGGAGCGTGGATCAAAATTGGCCTCGTGCTTGGCGGCGTCGGGGTCAGCATGGCCGGCCTGATGTGGGTGAAGACGACGGATCTGGCTCGATTCTTCGGCAAGGAGCTGAACGCGGCTGGTCGCTCTCGGCGTATTGTGTCCCGCAAGCCGTGCAGATGTAGTTCATCATGTTCCCCGCCCTCCTTGCAGTCAGTTTATCCACACGAGACGGCATCGACCGGCTGGGAGGGCCGAGGGCATCAGCGCCGAGTCCGTGACGGTATAATGAAGCAGAGGAGGGCTGCGGTCATGGCAAACCCACGAAAACGCGTACCCGAAAACGTCCCTGGCGTTTTCTTCGTGGACTCGACCTGCATCAACTGCGATGCCTGTCGCCAGATCGCTCCTGCGGTCTTCGGTGAGGCCGCTGAAACGTCCTTCGTCAAGGCCCAGCCGGTGTCCAGCACCGACCGCCGACAGGCGTTGCAAGCGCTGCTGGCCTGTCCCACGGGGTCCATCGGCTGTCTCGGTGACGATGACGTGAAGGCGGTGATGAAGGACTTCCCGCTGGTCATCGAGGGGCCGGTCTTCTACTGCGGCTACAACTCCCCCAAATCATATGGCGGCAACAGCTACTTCATCCGACACCCGGATGGCAACTGGCTGATCGACTCGCCGAAGTTCATCACGCCGCTGGTGCGGCGGCTGGAGGCGCTGGGCGGCATCGCCCACATCTTCCTGACCCATCGAGACGATGTGGCCGACGCCGAGCGCTACGCCGAACATTTTCAGAGCCGGCGCATCATTCATCGGGATGAGTTGTCCTCGCAACCGGGTGCGGAAGTCGTCCTTGATGACGCTGGGCCGTGGGAGTTGGCTCCAGGCTTTCTTGCCATCCCGACGCCAGGCCACACCAAGGGGCACTGTGTCCTGCTGTTCCAGGACCGTTTCCTCTTCACCGGCGATCACCTGGATTGGGACCGAGACAGGCAGCACCTTGCGGCCTCCGAGGATTACTGTTGGTACTCGTGGCCGCAGCAAGCCGAGTCGATGCGGCGGCTGACGGACTACCGTTTCGAGTGGGTCTTGCCTGGCCACGGCCAGAAGGTGCATTTGCCTGCGGACGAGATGCGGGCGCAAATCCTGCGCTTGGTCGAGACGATGAGGGCTGGATAATGGCGAGGAACATTCTCAGGACCGGAAAACAGACACGCCCGAAAACCGCCGTGAAGGGCAAACGCTACCGCTGCGCCAAATGCCGCAAGCGCAGCCCGAAGCCTATCCAGACGCCGGCTCCTTGGTATTGCCCTCGCTGCCGAATCCAAAAAGACGCACCCGCATCGGAATAAAGAGGAATCGCTATGCCCTTCGTGAAGTGCAGCGTCGATGGCTGTAACCGAAAACTCCAGCCGATCTTGAAGGTAGACCCCAGGGACAGGGATACCTGGGTCTACCGGGAGTGCGACGTGTGTTTCAAACCCGCCTGTGAGAAACACTCCGCGGAGGTCGAGGGGCGGATCATCTGTGACCGCTGCCGAAGGGAGGCCGAAACCCAGCAGCAGTCAGCCCGCCTTATCGACCTCGGTTTCCGGCTGCGCCCCCAACCGGAATAATTCGCTGTGCTGCTCGGCAGGCGGTTGCCGGCAGGCCCAGGCGATTGTCGCTGCCGCGGTCGATCTTGATGACTCAGACACGCCGCCCCGCCTCGACGCCTTCGAGATGGAAGCGGAGATGATCCGGGCTTCGGCGAACCGGAAGGTGAAGCAGAGGGTCTTCGTAGACCGGTTCGGGTCAACGCCTCAGCAATGCGCTGAACTCCGTTCCACACTTGTTCATCCTGCATCGTTGCAAGCAGATGGCCGCATGGCCGGCTTCATGAATCGCTTTCCGGCTACGGTAGTCGTTGCTGGGACAGAGGAACAAGACACTCATTGCTACGGATGCTTTAGGATGCTCTCATGACCCTCGCAGAAGTCCGCACTGCATACGGCCCTGGCGGTTACTGTTCCCTCGATTTCGCCCCTCTCATGCTCGCCCTTATCGATGAATGCGAGCCGCTGTTGGCAGGCCAGCTGTTCAGTTTCGGCATCGGCCTCGGCTGTCTCTACATCTTCACGGAGCCCAGTCGATCTCCGCGCCTTCAAATCGAGGTGTTCTTTGACGGGCCGAAAGATCATCGAGGTCGCTTGGCTGGAGAACTGGGATGAGGGGCCAGACCTGTGGTGGGTCCGGCAGGAAGCTCTCCGCGGCCCGGCTGAAGAAGGCGCGAAACTTTTGACACGATTTTTGGCCAGGTTGGGTGTCCCACAGGCACGAATCGACCATGCCTGATGCCGCCCCTCCAGTCGTCTCGACCACCCGACCGTTACTCCGGGAACCCCTGGTCGATACTTGACCAGCAAGGCACGCCGCGGGAGGATGCGGCAGGGTCGGTCAGGTGGTTTCGACTTTTACTGCGGAGAGCATGCGATGGATGCCAGCGCGGATCGGCTTCAACGAATGCAGGAGGAGTGGTGCGAACTGGATGAAGCAATGATCGTCACGTTCCAGATGCTCGATCCAGTTGGGCAATGGCCGTGGTTGTCCAAGCACCCACGCGTTGCCGCTGCCTGGGAAGCCCTGACCCGACCGGAGCATCTTTCCGACTTGGAGTTCCGGTTGGCGTACTTTAACGACGGTGCCGCCATGAACGACTGGGCAGCAGCAGTCACCCGCAAGGCCATCGAGAGCAGCAGATCAAGGGCAGCAAGTTCATCGGGCCACTGATGTCACCACTTGACCGACTGCATGACTGCATGTCTGGGAGTGATTTTTCTTGTGATCACCGCTCTCGTCGCGTACCATTGATATTGTTCTCGCCTCAATCCCACCTGTTTTTTCCACCGTTCCTCAGCCCTCCGGAGACGCGGCCGTGTCACGAACCTCTCTCCTCCTCGTCGTCTGTGCGGCCTCGTTAGCGCCGGTAGTTCCCGTCCGGGCCGAACCACCGGCGACCAAACGCGACGCTCGCCAGACGCTCGAAAAGAGCCTACCCTTTCTGGAAAAGGAAGGGCTGGCGTGGATGAACGACAAGAAGTGCATCGCTTGCCATCATGGTGCATTCCTGCTCTGGAGCCATCACGAAGCCCGTGCGCGCGGCCTCGCGGTAGACGCGAAGAAATTCGATGCCTGGAGCGACCAGGCGGTGAAGTTGTATCTGACGAATCAGCAGACTAATGAGAAAAACAAGAGCGGCGCCGTCGAGGCGATGAATCTGCTACTCGGTCACGTCGTTTCTCCGGCGGCCGATGAGAAAACGGCCGCGACGCGCAAGACGCTGGCCGGTCTGCTGCTGAACGCCCAACGCGACGACGGACACTGGAATTACGAGGGACAGGGGCAACAACGGGCCGCCGCCGAAGCCAACGAGACGACGACGATGTGGGCCTTGCTGGCGTTGGCGTCGCTCGACCCGAAAGACGCCGCCTATGCCAAGGCGCGCACGAAAGCGCTTGCGTGGACGCAGAAGAACACGACAGGGCAAGGCAATGAGGCTGCGGTGCTGCGTCTGCTGATCGAGGTCCAATTCGGCGACGCGGCCAAGGTGAAGGAGTTGACGAAGCAACTCGCCGCCCGGCAGAAAGCCGATGGCGGCTGGAACTGGTCGAAGGATTTTAAGAGCGACTCGTTTGCTACCGGTCAGAGCCTGTATGCCCTGGTGAGGGCCGGCGTTGTCCTCGACGATCCGGGGATTCAGAAGGCGGTGCAGTACTTGATCGACACGCAGCGCGCGGACGGTTCGTGGTACGCGCCGTCGAAGAAGCCGGGCAATAAGGTTAACCCGATCGCGGTCTACTGGGGCAGCGCGTGGGCGACAATCGGACTGGCGCAAACGCTGCCAAAACAAAGCGACTAACTAAGGCCACGGTCGGCGGTTCGAGTCCGCCCTTTCCCACCATCACTCCCGGATCGATAGTCGGTTGTGCGAGCTGGGATGCCGGTCTGTGGAAAACCCTGCCCAAGCATGTAAAATGTGAAGAGCATGGAATCGCCGATCCTCGAAAATGCTGGGGAAAATGGGTCCTTTTTCGATTCGCCACCCTGAATCGCGTTCAGGCGCTCCCGGCATGGCAAGACTGGAGTGGGCTTCGCGCCGAACGTCGCTTTCGGCCTTGCATTCTTACCTCCCCGCAGTCGGATGTGTTGTCTCTTTTCCCTTTCCCGTCATGAGTTGCCCGCGGACGGCGCGGGTCTCCGTCCAACTCTGCGGAGCAGATCCCTCACTGTCTGACGAGTCAACCGCCGTGGCGAGAACGTTCGCGGCATGATCACCCGGGCTGCCGAGCGTGGTTCTCGAACTGCACACCCTCCGAGAGTAAGGCCGCTACGAATGTACCCGCCTCTGCGAGGCGTGAGAAGCCAGCTAAACAGCTTCATTGAACCCCTACTTTCAGCGCATTTTCGCCTGAAGAGAAGCTCTTTACGCCGCAACTCCAATCCCGCGAGGCCGATCTGGATGGCTCTGCCCCCAGACCCCCGGAGGTTAGCGCATCGACGGCTGACGCCAGGGAGGAGAAAAAGGGCCGGGCTTCGTCGTCAGAGGCCCGGCCCGGTGGCGTACAGCCGGTCGGCGGGCGCTGGGGTCGCACTCCTGCAGAGCTCTCTCCTCCCGACGACGCGGCGGAGGATACCGCGAAGGAAAAGTATCGTCCAGCCGAGAACCATCCGTGGCGTAAACCGTTCCAGCGGAAGAAGTGACAACGTCCCGACAGCGGACATTTCTAATGTCGCCTGACAGCCAGGAAGGGCAGCCCTTGCTGGCGCGGCGGGCTGGTGTCAAACTGAAGCTTTCTCGCCGGTATCTTTCGGTTGCTGGCGACGCTGCGACTCTCGCCCAAGCAGTTCCTGCCGCATCACAGGGACGGAGGGCGCCGCCGTGATGCCCAGGCGGACGCGTTCTCCTTTTACGTCCACGACCGTCACACGGATAGAGTCCGCGATGATGATTTCTTCACCAATTCGTCGTGTGAGGACCAACATGACTGGTTCCCTCCTCGCAGGTTCGTGTGGTCTTTCATTCATCCATGTCGCACGCGGGGAAATGGCAGGTTGCGCGGGCTGACCCAGCAGGAGCAACAGGCTCCAGGTAGAACGGCTCCGCGCCTTTCTTTTTGGCGAGGGCGATACGCGCACTCTCCAGCAGATCGGTCAGGGTGAAGGGCTTAGGCAAGAGCTGGACGACAGGCGGTTTGATGTCGGCGCCGGCATCCGTGGCATAGCCTTCTGTCGTCGTCAGCACCACGGAAACCGAGGACGGGACGCTCTGTTCGCGCAGCCAGGCGAGGATACCGTCGCCTCCACCCCAGCGAATCTCCTGACCAAGCACCAGCACCGCCGGCATCGCCTGGCGTAGCTTGGCCAGGCAGGTCAGGCCGTCGCGCGCGGTCTCCACCTCGAAGTCGCGCGCGTTGAGGAATTTCTGGTAGAGCTCACATAGCTCAGCATCGTCTTCGGCAATCAGCAGCCTCGGTTTCATGGAGACTCCTTTGTCCTGGGGAATGCTCGGAAGCTCGGCCGGCGCGTGGGCGAGCGTGCCGAGCCGATTCCATGACGCACGAGAGAGGGTAACATGCTGACAAAGAAATGACAGTCAGGGAAAAGCGGAAAGAAATTGTAGGGGAAACCCTGACAGGCGATGTCGGACTTCGCCCGGATTCAACTTCCCCCAGCTTGAGGTACAATGAGGGGCCTGCCAAGGGGAAATGAAGGGAGGCCGGCGATGACGACCGAGAAACCAAGCGAGGAGCCAGCGGAGACGGAGCGTGTACAGCAGCTCCAGCGCGAGCTGCAAAGCACCCGCGAAAACCTGCACACAACCCTTGAGGAGCTGAAAAGCTCGCAGGAGAAGCTGAAGGCATCCAACCAAGAAATCCTCTCAATGACTGAAGAGCTGAAAACCGCCAAGGATGAGATGCACCTTCTCCACGAGAAGCTGAAATCCGCCGACGCCGTTGCTCACCGTCTCGCCGCCATCGTCGAAAGCTCCATCGATGCCATCGTCAGCAAAAACCCCGACGGTATCATTCAAACCTGGAACCAGGGTGCCGAACGCCTATACGGCTACACTGCCGAAGAGGCCGTGGGGCGATCCGTTCAGCTGATCGTTCCCGAAGACTGCGCCGAGGAATGGAACGCGAGCATGGCCCGGCTGCGGCGCGGCGAAAGTGTCGCCGGGCTGGAGACGGAACGGGTTCGCAAGGACGGCCAGCGTGTCCTGGTGAGGCTGAGCATCTCACCCCTCCGCGACGGTAGCGGCAACGTCGTGGGCGGCTCGATGATCGGGCGCGACATCAGCGAGTCCAAGCGCGCCGAGCAGGCGCTGCGCGATCGCGAAGAACGTCTCCGCGCCATCCTCAACACCGCCGCCGACGCCATCCTCACCATCGACCAGCGCGGCATCATCCAGTCGGTCAATCCCACCGCCGAGCGGATGTTCGGCTACACCGCCGCCGAGATGATCGGCCAGAATGTGACGATACTCATGCCTTCGCCTTATCGGGACGAGCATGACGGCTATCTGGCCCGTTACCTGCGGACGGGGGAAAAACGCATTATCGGCATCGGCCGGGAATTCGAAGCCCGGCGCAAGGACGGCAGCGTCTTTCCGGTGGAGCTGGCGGTCAGCGAGATCGAGCATCTACAGCTCTTCACCGGCATCATCCGCGACAATACCCGGCGCAAGGAGCTGGAGCGCGAGGTGGTGGAGATCGCCTCGCTGCAACAGCGGCGCATCGGTCAGGATCTGCACGATAGCGTCGGCCAAGAACTGACCGCTCTCAGTCTGCTGGGCAAGGACCTGGCGGAGACGCTCCAGAGCGATCCCGCCAACGCCCCGCCGCTGCTGGAGCATATGATCCAGGGCTTGCAGCGTTGCCAGCAAGCGCTTCGCGCCATCCTGCGCGGGCTGCTTCCCGTTACCATCGACAGCGAAGGGCTGATGGCCGCGCTATCCGATCTGGTCCACCACACCGAGCGCGAGGGCAAGGTGGCCTGTGTGTTTGACTGTCCCCGGCCTGTTTCCATCGCCGACAACCTGACCGCGACCCATCTTTATCTCATCGCCCAGGAGGCGGTCCATAATGCCGTCAAGCACGGCCGGCCCCGCAACATCCGCATCAGCCTGGAATCGGATCACCTCCTGGTTCTACGCATACAATGCGACGGTAGAGGGATGCCCGCCCGCTCGGCGGAGGAACAAGGGCTGGGCTTGCGCATCATGCAGAACCGAGCCGCTATCATCGGCGCGCGGCTGACCATCGAGCCGGCCCAGCCGAACGGCACCCTGGTGACGTGTGTGTTGGCGAGGAACAGCCATGAGCCGCAAGGACACCAAGAAGCGAGCCCGCGTGCTGATCGTTGACGATCATCCTGCGGTGCGCGAGGCGTTGGCCTTTCGCATCGGCCGGCAACGCGATCTGGAAGTGTGCGGCGAGGCCGCCGGCATGAGAGACGCCCTGCCCCTGCTCGCCGACACCCAGCCGGACGCCGCCGTCATTGATATTTCCCTCAAGAGCGGCAATGGCCTGGACCTCATCAAGCGCATCAAGGACCGCAACGATCGCGTTGCCATCCTGGTCTGGTCGATGCACAGCGAATCGCTCTACGCCGAGCGGGCCCTGCGGGCTGGGGCGCTGGGTTACATCAGCAAGGACCAAGCCACCGACCAGATCGTCGAAGCGATCCGCCGCGTCCTGGACGGCAAGGTTTGGCTGAGTGAGGCGATGGCCGAGCAGCTGCTGCACCGAGCTGTCGGCGTGAGGCACCACGCCGTCACGCCCACGCTGGTCAATGGCTTGGCCGATCGCGAGCTGGAGGTCTTCCTTCTGATCGGCCGGGGGGTGAAGACGGCGGACATTGCCGAACGCTTGCACCTGAGCATCAAGACGGTCGAGACCTACCGCGACCGCATTCGCCAGAAGCTGGGCCTGTGCGATGGCACGGAACTGGTCCACTACGCCACGCAGTGGGTGCTGGAACATGACTGAAGCGATTTCGTGTTCCCTGTCCGGTCGGGCGAGACGGTCGCTCTTGGGGGCTTGGCCCCAGCGAGGCCACCCTGGCCGTCAGCCTGCCCGAAGACGCCAAGCTGACCATCGACGGCGAGGAGACCACCTCGACGTCGGCCCAGCGTGTGTTCAAGTGACGACCGCCAAGGTGACGGTGCGTACCGGCCAGACTAGCCACCCCTGCCGCAGCCGCCCCACCGGGCCGAATGCCGATGCTGTCGGTGTCGGCATTGACGATCAACGCTGGCTGTTCGCCGTCGTGGCTCTCGTCTTTGTAGCATACCATCATGCCCAGACCGCCACGACGCGCAGAGAGAAAGCATAAGCATGCCACGTCTGCGTTCCCACGTCAATCGTTTCCTCCAGCGTGCAGAACGTATCGGTCTGGAACTTCTCGATATGCGCCTTCACCAGTGACAACAGCCGCGGGCATATCGAGTCGTTAGCAGATGTACATCAGCGGCTCGCCCGACTGATCTTTGTCATCGAACTGCCTTCCGTTCGGCTTCTGCTCAACCAGTTGGAACAGGCCATTCTCCGACATCGTCGGCATGATTCCCGACCGGCCCAATAGGCAATCTTGTCGGTTGGCTGAAGGCGTGGGCAAGGTGAGGAAAGTGGCGTCTGGGTGCCCGAATGTTCCCGGAGCGAGCGTCTCGAACCGAGACTTGACTCTCATTCACGAATCCATGTCGTAATACGCCAAAACCCTTATGACGCACGGAACAGGTTCTTATTACGGACAATGCTGGCTCAGTTGGCGAGAGAATAAACCAACAAAGCTCTGGAATACCCGTAGAAGAAGAACGACCAGCAGTAACCGAAGCCACTGCAAGCACGGAGCGGCGACATCGGGCAAACCCCAATGAACGGCGAGGAGAGCTTACTTCTGCCCTTTGACCAGGCGCAACTTCTCGCTCGCCGCCGTCAGATGAGCCAATCCTCCGGTAATGCCATGGCGGCGTGTGTCCAACTCGATGACACGCTCCTTGGGACCGTAGATAACGAGCGTGTCGCTGGCGTGAATGACGGTATCGCCCGTAGGCACACCAACATACCGCCCATCAGCACGATGTACGCCCAGCACCAGCACGCCTTCTTCTGTCAGGCTCAGCGAAGACAAGGTCCGTTCGGCTAACCAGTCACCCGCTTGGACATGCAACTCCAGAACGCCGAAGCCTTCGCTCAATTGCAAGAGAGCGGCGTAATCCCGTACCTCTAGTCGCGTGTACCGCCGTAAAGCCCAGTTGATGAGGCGGGACAGGTGCCGGTCGGCCCAGTTGCTACTGGTGGCCAACCCCAGCAATCCCAAACCAGCAGCCAAGACCAACAAGTGTAGCCACCAACGATCAGACTGGCTGGCGTTGACGAAGGTCATGATGAGAGAAGCTGCGACCGTTGCGATGCCCAAGTTACTAACCAGCATCAATGTCATGATGATGCGGCGACGCACCGGATGGCGGGCGATGCTCTCCGACTCGCCGGTGGTAAAGCCGACGCCGGTGAGAGCTGAGCGAGCCTGAAAACTAGCCGATTCGCGTGAGAGGCCGGTCAAGGCCAAGGCCGCCGTGGCTATCCGGGTGATGAGCATGGAGATGGCCAGCACGACGAGCAAGGAAATGACGGCAATCATCAGGGATCCTCCCTTTTGACTTCCAGAAAACACAGGCAGACTCTGTTCCCAAGGGACGCATCATCCAGGTTTGCGCATATTCTGTGCCTGTCCTGGCTTTCCATTTGGATTGGGATGGGGTGGTATCTGACGTGGCTTGATGCAGGGGCGGATGAAGCGTTCTTGAGCGTTCCCGGCACGGAAGGACGTCGGCCATCCGTTCTTGACTTCGCCCCATGGCATGGCTCCGAAATATCTCTCCATTTTATCTCTAATGGCCTTGAGCTTCGGGGCAAAACGAGGCTCAGTGTCCACAGGGGTTTACCGTTTCCAGACTCGGAGACAGGAACAGCGTATGGAGTTGAACATCCTGCATGAGGTCGCTGCCTTGCAATGCCTGACTATCGGCCAACTGCGGCAACGCTTCGCGGAAGTCTTCGGCGAAGCCACCGCTGCGAGCAACCGCATCTGGCTGGTCAAGCGCCTCGCCTGGCGTCTGCAAGCGCTGGCTGAAGGCGATCTTTCCGGACGCGCCCGCCGACGTGCCCAAGAACTGGCCGGCGACGCCGACCTGCGCCTCAATCCGCCACGCCCAAAAACCTGCACGCCACCAGAGCCGGAAGCCGTCGTCGCACCGATGCCAGCAGCGACTGTCAAGCGACGATTGTTTTTCCCTTTCAGCGACAACTGGATTTCCCGATGGGACGACCTCCTTCTGTGTCGTCAGCGACAATTAGATTTCCCGATGCGGCGGTGGCGTCGGCTCCGCGCCCCGCTTCGCCGACGCCA
>DATNCY010000158.1:0-24212 GCA_035553375.1 Gemmataceae bacterium | reverse complement strand
GGTGATGGTATAGTGGTGGTTGCGCATGCTTCCCTCCAGGAATGAAATCGTGACAGAAGTTATTCTCTGGAGGGAACATGCGTTTGTCTTGTCTCATCAGCTGCAACTTGGATCTACGGGAATCCCTTGCTGGCGCTGCGGACTGGCAACTTACTTCGCCGAGAACTTATAAATCGTCACCTGCCGATAAGTCTCGCCGGGTTTCAAGACCATCGACGGGAAGTTGGCGTGATTGACCGAATCGGGGAAGTGCTGCGCTTCCAGACAGAAGCCGCCATGTTTCTTGTACACGACACCGCCTCTGCCGGTCTGCTTCCCGTCGAGGAAATTGCCGGTGTAAAACTGCACGCCCGGCTCGGTCGTGAACATTTCCATGATGCGCCCGGTCTTCGGCTCGCGCACAGTCGCCGCCAACGCCAGCTCCTTGCCCGCGCTGTTGAGGACGAAATTGTGATCGTAGCCGCCTGGCTCGCCCTTAAGTTGCTCGATGCGCTCGCCGATGCGCTTGGGCTTGATGAAGTCGAGCGGCGTGTCCTTGACCGGCTTGATTTCGCCGGTCGGAATGAACGTATCATCCGCCGGCGTGTACTTGTCGGCGTTCAGCGTCAACTCGTGATTGAGGATGTCGCCGGATTTCGCGCCGGCCAAGTTGAAATAGCTGTGATTGGTCAGATTCACCGGCGTCGCCTTGTCCGTCTTGGCCGTGTAGTCGAGCCGCAGGGCGTTCTCGTTCGTCAGCGTGTAAACCACCGTGGCCGTGAGATTGCCGGGATAGCCCTCTTCGCCGTCCTTGCTGACGTAAGTGAATTTCATCGCCGCTCCGTCCGCCGTCTTCACCGGCTCGGCTTGCCAAACGACCTTATCGAATCCTTTTAGTCCGCCATGCAGGGTATTGGGCTTGTTGTTGACGGCCAGCTTGTATTCCTTGCCGTCGAGCGTGAACCTGCCCTTGGCGATGCGATTGGCCACCCGGCCAACTGTCGCTCCGAAGTACGGATGGCCCGCGAGATAGCCCTTCAAATCGTCGAAACCCAGGACGACATCGCCCATTTTTCCGTCACGATCCGGTACGTCCAACTCCGTGAGAATGGCTCCATAGGTCATAATCTTGGCCGTCATACCGGAGGTATTGATCAGCGTGTACAATTCCACTTCGACGCCCTCGGGCGTCTTGCCGAATGCTTCCTTCTTCACACTCGCTTTCTCCTTTCCTTGTCGTTTCTTTTTGGCATCCTCCGCGGAGAAGGCCATACACAGCCCCCCCAATAGGACGCCGACCACGCCCAGAAACACGGCCGTTCGTCGCATGGATTCGCTCCTTTCACAAACCCTAATGACCCCAAATCGGTTCTTTTTATCCGAAATACGTGAATGTCTCATTCGTATCGACGACGTGCGCCATGTACCAATCATGTACTTCGGAATGACCAATGCGACCGAGAGCGGGATCGATCACGTTCGTCAAATTGCGCTCCGCGATTGGCTGGGCGGATTGATTGGGGATGCTCGCCGCCGTTTCGCCCCACAAATTGAGCAGGATTTCCAGTCGATAATTGAACAACGCCCCGGCCAACGTCTGTTGGTCGAACACTTCCGCATGGGACACATTGGGCGGCACGATCACTTGCGGATCGTGCGCCAGGAACTGGAAGATCAACACCACCTCGGCGAGCGTATCCGCCAGATCATTGCCCAGTAGCCAGTTGAATTGGAAAGAAAGATTGTTGGCCGGGTGCGGGTCCAACATGGTCATTTGCATGTAGCCGCCGCGCAGAGCCGGATCGGACGTGCCCAGCAGGTCTTGCAGCGTTTCACTGATGACCACGTTGCCGCGACTGTGGCCGATGAAGTTAATGTCCACCACATCGCCGGGATGCTGGGCGGCGAGCTGATCGGCTTGTGTTTGAATCTGCCCAAGCAACTGGCCGGCGGCGATGCCGGTGGCGGAAGGAGAGAACGAAATGCTCAGCCGCACCCAGTTGAAAGCGATGACCGCTTCATAGCCATCCTGCCGCAAGCCGGCGGCCATCTGCGTTTCCCAGGCAGGCGTCGTCGGCCGCAGCAGATTGAACGCCAAACCGTGGACGACCACGCCGAGAACGTGCGTCTCAAACGACGCGGTGTTGTTGGTGGAATTGCTTTCCGCGATGGTGCCGTTCGGGTTGGCGACTACCACAATGAACGGTAAGGCCGTGTTCGGCGTGAGGGCCGTCAGGGGTTGGCCGTTCGTGCCCATCAGCGCTAGTTTAACACCCTGATGTTGCCCCACGCTCAGGTCAGCGCTGTCGGAGCCGGGAATCGACGCGGTGCCGATGAGTTGCGCGCCGCTGACCGACTCGTAGCCGACGGAGCGATAGATATTGAAGTTGACCGTCTGGCCGGCGAGACTCGCATCGGTGATATTGTAATTGACGCTGACGGTTCGCGCGTCGGTCGTGGTAGCGCCGGTCATCTGAATATCGGCCATCGCCGAGGGGACGATACGATCCTCGAGCGGCTCCAGATTAAGGCGAATCCTCGGCGGCGTGCGTTTCATGAAACCTCCCGATCATTGAGGCAACAGAGGCAATTTCGGTAGCCGGGGCGATCTTCCTTCAGACGATATATGAGTTTTGGCCGGAACCTTAGAAGAAAGGATAGGTCAGGATGAGTGCGGAGCAGGAATTGATTGTCAGTGTGTCCGGCATACGCGGCATCGTGGGGCAATCGCTGACGCCTGCGATGACGCTGGCCTTCGCCTCCGCTCTCGGCGCGCATGCCGATGGTGGGCGCATGGTCGTCAGTCGGGATGGCCGGCCTAGCGGCACCATGCTGCGTCACGCCATTCTTGCCGGCCTGACGGCGGCCGGTTGCGAGGTTCACGATATCGGCGTCGCGCCGACGCCGACCGTCGGCCTGGCGGTGCGGCAACTGCAAGCGGCCGGCGGCATTCAGATCACCGCCAGCCACAATCCGGCACCGTGGAACGGACTCAAACTGTTTGGTCCCGATGGCCGCGTTCTCAGCGCCGCCGAGGGACGCAAAGTGCAAACGCTGTTCGAGAGCGGCAGCGCTCGCCGGGTGCCCTGGAATGCGCTGGGCACATTGCATGAGTACAACAAAGCCGAGGAACTGCACGGCGAACGCATTCTTCAATTGGTCGATGGATCGCGCATCCGCGCCGCCGGTCTGCGCGCGTTCCTCGACGCCAACGGCGGCGCTGGTGGGCCACTCGGCCGGCGTTTGCTCAAGGCGTTCGCGGTCGAAACAATTTGTCGCGGTTGCGATGCGGACGGCCGATTTTTGCACGAGCCGGAACCGACTGCCGAGAATCTCCGCGACATTTGCCCTCTCGTGGTCGAGCAGCGCGCCGACATTGGTTTCGCACTCGATCCCGACTCGGATCGCCTAGCGTTGATCGACGAAACGGGCCGCTACATCGGCGAGGAATTGACGCTGGCCCTGGCCGTGCTGTTCCGCCTGCGGCACGAACGCGGCCCGGTGGTCATCAACATGTCCACTTCGCGCGTGACGGAGGACATCGCAGCGCAACAGGGCTGCGTCTGTCATCGCTCGGCAGTCGGTGAAGCGAACGTCGCGGACAAGATGCTTGAAGTTGGCGCACTTCTGGGCGGCGAGGGCAACGGCGGCGTCATTGATCCGCGCGTCGGCCTGGTGCGCGATCCGTTCATCGGCATGGGGCTGATTCTCAATCTCATGGCCGAGACGGGCCGCAAGCTGAGCGAGCTGGTGGCGGAACTGCCGGTGTATCACATCGTCAAGGACAAGTACACGGTGCCGCGCGAACGGCTGCCGGCGTTGTTCGACGCGCTGACGAAACGCTGGCCGGAGGCGGCGGTCAATCGTGTCGATGGTTTGCGTTTGGATTGGGCGAATCGTTGGCTGCACGTTCGTCCGAGCAACACCGAGCCAATTGTGCGCGTCATCGCCGAGGCACCGAAACAAACCGAGGCGACCGAATTGTGTCAGACCGTGGGCGCGCTGCTGAAATGAGCGCCGGTTACAAAAGCCTTGATTGCCAGCCCGCAGCGCCAGCAAGGGAAACAAAATCCCTTGCTGGCGCTGCGGGCTGGCAAGAGTGTGGCAACTTGCGTTCAACGCTGGAAGATCGGCATATAGTTCATCGGCACCGACAGAATGATAACGGCGATGGATGTCTGATAAACAGGCCCGACCTCGAAGCGATCGCGGCCGGACCAGCTGCCGTCGGCGGACTGCTTCGGCAAGAAAGTATCGCAGACGCGATTGTACCATTCCTCCCACTCTTTGCCGCCGACCTGGTGCATGGCGTGCGAGGCATAATATTGGCCATACCAAAAGTGGGAGCGCCCTTGGGGGCCGAAGGCATGCTTTTTCATGTAGGCGACGGCATCGGGAATCTCCGCCGCCTTGTATTCGCCGGTCAACTGCAAGACACAGACGCCGGCAGCCGTGCGCGCGAAGCCGGGTTGCTGGCCAGGCTGATAAGAAAATCCACCGATGCGTTTGTTGTAGCAGCGTTTGATGTAGTCGATGGCGTGGCGCATCGTGTCATCCTTAACGTGCAATCCGCTGTTTTTGGCGGCGCGCAGGGCCATGACTTCCATGATGGTGACGGAAATATCCGCGCCGGTCGGCTTCGGTTCATAGCGCCAGCCACCCTCGCGGTTTTGGCTGCCGACGATGAGATTGACCGCTTTGGTCAACACCGGCTTGATGTCCTTATCGCCGGTCATGCCCCACATTTCGGCCAAGGCCAGCGTGGCCATGGCATGACTATACATATTGCCGCCGCGCGTGCCCACGAGATAGCCATCCGCGCGCGCCGAGGCAAGCAGGAAGCGGCATCCCTTGGCGACCTCCGGGCCATATAGCCCTTGGTTGGGCAAATGGCCCTGCGACAGAAACGCCAACAGCGCGAATGAAGTAATGGCCGTGTTGTGCGGATAGCTGCCGTCGCTCCAGGAGCCATCCGAGTTTTGCTTTCGCGCCAGCCATTCGAGCGCCTTGGCCGTGGCCTTGCGCGCGCGCTCATTCATTTTGACCTCATCGGGATCGGCTTTGTCTTTTTTATCCGCTGCCGATGCGGGCGCGATGGCGAACACGGACGCGACGATGAAGGCCGCGAATGTCAAACGAGATGAACGCATGTGAGAACTCCTGCGGTGATTCCAGTCTCATCGTTGGATTAGGCTAACTTCGCACTCGTGGCGGGAACTTCCGCGAGTTTGAAGGACACATCACCCGTGCCGGGGTAGACCTGCAATTCTTTGACCAACACCTCAGAACCATTATTGTCGAGTACAGCTTTAAGAGAGAGTACAGCGATTTTGTCTTCAATTTCATCGAGAAAACTAAACATCTGACCGTTAACAATTTCTTCAAACTCTTCAAACAGCGCCCGTACGCGGGGAGGTGTCTGCGTGAGATCGATGGCACCCTCATAATGGCCACCCTGTTCCGTGACATGAGCCACCGCCACCACTGTTCGATCCTGGTCGATAAAGCTGACAGTTTGTTCGTTCATACCACGTTTCGCTATGGTTAGGATCGAGCATTGGCAGCCTCGCACGCATCGAGTTCGAGAAACAATTCCTCCGCTGCCATGATTAGCGCTTCATCAGGGAGTTCCGTCGGCGCTATCACCAAGGTCCGTCGCAAGACTGCCGCCCATCACGCTCCACCCTCGAACTCGGCAAGAACATCCGCAAACCAGTCGAGAAACTCGACCGGTTCGCCTGACGGGTCCATCTCGGGTATTCCACAGCAGACCCCACACCACACTGAGCCCCGCAGATCACCGGCCGTAACGAGGAACAGCGCATCGCCACTCGGGTACTGCCCAAACACCAGACACCCTAGAGGTTGATCGAACTCCTTCCAAAATGCCTCCAATTCGGGAAACAGCACGCCATCCGCTGGCCGGCCCTCGGTCTTCAGTTGTCGGAACCGCTGCCGCAAGCGGTCGGCCGTCACCGGGAACGGCTTTGCCGCACTAACCCCGCCCCGCACTTCGGTGAGGGGCTTGACGATGAAGTCGCAATACGACCCCGGCATCATCCCGCCATTGCTGACCTCATGGAGGAACACTCGGTATCCTTCGGGCAACGCTAATCCGTGCAATGCTTCCCACGCCAGCAGGTCCGACTCGACGAGGCGGGGGCGGGTTCTGTAGGCCCACTCCTGGCCTCGTGAGGCGTCGAGCAGGGCGCGAATTCGGCTCAACACTATGTCATCTCGTTCGCTACGCACGTTTTACCCCCGCCGTCTTGCCCTGTGCCGGCGAACCTCCCGTTAGTCGCGTTGCGCGCCGCCTCGGAAGTGTTCCTCTTTGCCGTAGTGCGGTTGTTGGATAGCCATGATTCTTCTCCGCGATCATGAGCCGCCCGTGGGCGGTGCGGCAGACTCCAGCGCCTCCACCTGCATAACGTGTAGCAACGAAACCGTCACCAGACGATCGAACACAGGCTCGGGATCGCCCGGATGCGGCAAGCCGATGGCTACCACACTGCGACCCACCATCGCCAATTCCGGGTGGCGGACCTCATAGGTTCGCCCGTCGGTTAAGGTCAGACGGAACGGCTGGAATGGTTGTCGCGTTACGTACTCGCGAATGTCTTCGGTTCGCATGGCAGTCCTCCGAGATTGTGCGTCCAAAGCCATTTTACCTCGGCCGGTCGCTCCGCGACAAACCCCGGCTCGCTCGGATGACGAACCGGGTCCAACGCGAGACGCCTCACGGTTTCGGTTTCGCCGGCGTCATGGCCGGTTTGCCGCGCGCGATGTTGATGTAATACTGTTGAATCAACGCCGCATACTCCGGCGGCAATTTGTCGCTGAGCGCTTGCTTGATTAACTCGCGCTGACGCGGCGGCAGGTGGATGAAGAGGCCGTCGCCGCGCAGGTCGCCGAGTTGCGAGGGACCGTTATTCGCCTGGCCGTTGGCGATGCGATCGCCGTTGCCGCGACCCTCATTTTTCTCCTTGCCCTTACCCTTCCCCTTGCCTTGTCCTTGTCCTTCGCCCGGCTTTTGCCCCTGGCCTTCACCCTTTCCTTTTCCCTGCCCTTCTTTGCCCTTTCCCTGGCCTTCTTTGCCCTGGCCCTGGCCTTCTTCGCCTTTGCCCTCGCCCTCTCCTGGTTTCTGGCCTTCGCCCTCGCCTTTCTCGCCGGCCTGCGCCGTCGCGGAGTTTAGCGTATCCAGTGCCTTCTTGAGTTGCGCCGCGGCTTGCTCCTGCGACTGATTGGCGGGCTTGGCCTCGCCCTGCTGGAGTTTCTCTCCGGCTTTCGCCAGTTGTTCGCCGGCCTTCTGCAACTGCGGTTTCACGACGCCCGGCGCTTGTGCCTGCGCCTGCGCCAGCGCCGCCATTGCCGCTTGGTTAGCGGCCTGCGATTTGGCCAGCGCCTTCGTTGCTTCCATGAGCGCCTTCTGTGCCTGCGCCAGTTCCCCGGCGTTCTTGGCCTCGGCCGGCATCGGCGCACCATTCGGCGTTGCTTCACCCTGCTCGCCCTTCTTCTGCGCCGCGTCTTGCAACTGAGCCAACGCCTTTTTCTGTTGGGCCAGCGCTTCCTTCAGATCGCCCTTCTTGAGTGCCTCGGCCGCATCGCGGGCCGGCTCCTTGGCGGCCGGTGCGTCCACCTTCTCGGCTTGCTTGGCGACTTCCTTTTGCAACTTCGCCAAATCTGGGTTCGCCTCTTGCGGCTTCTTGCCAAGTTGCTCGGTCGCCTTCTCGGAATCCTTGGCGGCTTGCTCGGTCTGTTCGAGCGCCTTGGCGATTTGCTGCGCCGCGTTCATCGGATCGACTTCCGGCTGCATGGCCGCTTGCTCGGCCGCTTCCATGCCCTTCTTCTCATCGAGTGCCTTGGCCACCGCCTTTTGCGCATCCTTCAACTTCTCGACCGCTTTCTCCGCATTCTTGGCGGCCGGCGGCAGCTGCTTCTTATCGAGATCGTTCTTGGCGGCATCCATTTTCTTGGCTCCCTCATCGACGTGCTTCGCCGCGTCGGGAACCGACTTTTCGAGTTCCTTGCCCAACTCTTTCGCTTGCGGCGTCAGTTCGCCCTGCTTCTTCGCCAGGTCTTTCGCGTCGGCCGCATCCGGCTTCTTCGCCTTGTCGTGCGTCTCTTCGGCGACCTTGTTTTCCTGCTTAATCATCTCCTCCAGCTTGCGGTCGGCCTCCTCCAACTTGGCAATGTCATCGCGGCGCTTCTCAATCTCGGCCACCTGCTCGGTCAGCGCCTTCTTCGCCTCTTCGAGTTTGTCGAGTGCCTTATCCTGCTTCTTCACTGTTTCCGGAGCCTGTTTATCCTTCAAAGTCTTCGTCGCTTCCTCCATCGCCTTGGTCGCGTTGTCGAGGGCTTTTTTCGTCTCCGTCTTGGCGGCGGTCGGCTGCTGCTGAATCTCTTCGGTGCGTTTGGCCAGATCTTCCTGCTTGGGAGCCATGAAGGGCAATCGTTGCGTCTGCGCGGTCTTCTCGGCTTCATCCGTCTTATCGCGGACGTCCTTCTGTTCCTTGATAATCTGCTCGACCTTGGCCAGCGTATCCTTGAGATTCGCCAGCGGATCGGCCTGCGCCGTCTCCGTCTCCGTGATGAGACGATCGAGTTCCGTCTTCACCTCGCGCAACCGAGCGGCGGCCGTCTCTTGCGGCTTGGTGGCTTCGGTGATCGGCGGCCGGCGCGTCGCCTGATCGCGCAGCGCATTCTGCGCCTCGCGCATGGTCTTCTCAATGGGATTGAGCTTGTCGGCGAGTTCCTTCACATGCGGTTGCAACAGCGCGCGGAGGCCGCGCGTATCAAATTCCAGCGCCGCTTCTCGGCTGCTCAGACCGCGCGCCCATTGCAGATTCAATTCCGGCATGTCCTCCGGCCTGACATCCGGCTTCTCCTTCTCCGGCGGCGTCAGCGTGCTTTGCCGCACGATGTCTTGATCTTCAATGGCGCGTTCGACTTTTTGCCGTGCCTCGCGCAGGGCTTCCAGTTTTTTCGTTGAGCCGCGCAGCACGCGAGCCAATTCCTGAATATCGCCTGCTGCCTGCCATTGCAGGTCGGCCGCGTTCCGCCAACGTGCGTGACGCTCCGCCGGCGCGCCAACGGTACGCAAATGACGGCTGGCCGTCACGAGGTTATCGAGCAGTTGCGCCGACTTCGCCGCGCCTTCCATCTTCCGTAACGATTCTTGCTGTTCGGGCGGCAACAGCTTTCGCAGTCCGGCCATTTGATCGAGCAGGATACTCAGGTCGCGATGAATGAAACTCTGTTCGCCGGCCAGATGGTCGGCTCGCTGCCGCGATTCCCGGTCCCTTTGCGGACTGGGCCGATTCTTGTCTTCCCAGGCCAGCTGAACATTCTGAAGATGCTGATCCAACTCATCGCGCGCCATCTTGTCCAACCGTTCGGCCGCTTGATCGAGACTTTTGACCGCGTCGAAGCGGGCGAGCAGTCCCTTCAGACCGAGGACAATCTGTTCGTGGCGATCCTGTGCTTCCTTCAGTCCTTGCGAGCGTGCCTCGCCCTTGGCCTTGCCGGCTTTCTCCAGGGCGGCGATGAGGTGCGTCATCTGTTCGCGGCTCAGACCGTTCAGCGTGCTGGCCACCTGATCGATCAATTGTTTCTCCGCCAACTTATCGAGGCGGTTGTATTGCAGCACGCGAATCATCGTCTCCATGCGCCGCACCAGGCGATCGGTCTCCGCCTGAATTTGCTTCTGCCGCTCCTCCTGCGTCGTCAGGTCGGGCACTGCCTCCGCCGCGCGCAGCGCGGGGCCGAACAGCGACAAACCCAGAAGTGCCAGCAAAACTCCGCTCACCATGCCGATCGTTGTGCGAAACATGGAAACGTCCTCAAAGGAAGTTCGTAACCTCAATGCTATCGCGCCCCATCTGTCCGTTCAAAACCAGCCCGAAGCGCAAGCGACGGGCCGAAGAACCCGTCGCTTGCGCTTCGGGCTGGTTTTGAAATTGATTCTTATCGCTTTTTCTCCGGCGGCTTGATCCGATATTCGACCCCTGACAAGGTGCTGCCCGTGGCTGGATCGAGTAGCTGCAAATACAACACCCAAGGCCCAGAGTAATTGTCGATCTTGACCAGCAGTTCGTTCCAACCCGCCTTCAGACGAATCGGCGTTCGCTCGCTGTTGGGGGCCGCCGGGCGATACCCCCCCTTGTCGTGAACGATCTTGCGATTGAGCCAAACCTTGATGCCGTCATCGCTGCCGGTGGCCAGGATCGCCAGCCGTTCCTTGTCGCTCTTGATCCAGCAGACGGTATAAGCGACCGCCCCACCAGCGTCCTCGCTGCGTAGCGAGCAGGCATCCAACAAGTCGATGCGGTCCTGTTTGCTGTGATATTCTTTCCAGCGTATCTTGCCCTTTCGGCCATCATACTCACGCTTGAGATCCACGGCGTCCTTCTCCGGTGGAAACTCCTTGGCGTGATTTTTCTCGGGCTTGTCCACGAAGGGACCGAGCATCAGCCAATCCTTGACGAAGGCAGCTTCCGGTTTCAGCGGCGGCGTGGTGCGAACTTGCAGCGGCTGGCCGCGCAGCGGTTTGCCGGATGGGTCCAGAAAATCGAGATAGAACGCCCAGGTGCCGAAGCGATTATCCACCTTGACGAGAACTTCCTGCCAACCCTCTTCGAGCATGACCGGCGTCTTGTCGTCGCTCGGAATGGCCTCGCGGTGAACGGCCTTATCGAGAACGAGTTTGCGGTTGATCCAAACCTTGATGCCGTCGTCGCTGCCGGTGACGAGAGTGGGCCGCATGCGCCAGCCGGGTTTCACCCAGCAAACGGCATAGGCAACGCCGGCCTCGCCGTGATCGAAGACCTTTTGAAGATCGATTTTGTCCGTTGAACTATTGTGCGACTGCCAGCGCATCTTTCCCTTGAGTCCGTCGTATTCCTTGCCGAGATCGAGGGTGTCCGTTTCGGGCGGATAGGCTTTCGCATGGCCGGTGTCCTTGTCATTGGGAAACGGGCCGATGAGTTGCCAGCTACGTCCCAGGATTGCATCCCCCTCGCCCCCGGCAACAGGGCGTTCTCGCGGCGGCGGCGGTTGCGGGATGACGTGCGGCCTTTCCTCCGGCAGCAGCGAGACGGTGCCGGCGATGCCGCGCTGTCTCTCTTCCAGTTGGCGGATGCGTTCTTGTTGATCTTCCTTCTTGTTGAGCCAGGCGAGAAAATCCTTCAGGTTGACGACTTCCTTCTCGCGTACCATCGAACGCCCCGGAACGCCATCGGGATCGGCACGACCAAACACTTCCACATAGAATTGAATGCGATCGCCTTCTTGCAGCTTCAACAAGCCGCCCTTGCCATCGGGAATGCCGGCCGAATCGAAGTCATAGCGCCCCTTGCCTTCCGTGCCGCCTAGCCTATCGGGATCGTCTACCGGCCAGGTAGAAAACTCCTCACTTGCTTTGCGGTTCACGGTCTTTGTCTGTCCATGCGGCGCACCGAGAGGTAATGGCAGGAACTCACGTTCCGGCGGTTCGTTGGCATCGTCCTCGCGGCTGGCCGTACGGGGGATAACGCGATAGCGCAAGCGGGCGCGGCTAAGTCCATAAACAGCGCTGCATTTGTAGTCCAGCCGTACGCGCTGGCCTAAATAAAGAGGAATGCCCTCAATTTCATTCTCTTCTGTCAATTCGCCGCTCGCTTCCTGCGATAGCGTCTCCGGTTGGAGCGCGACTTCCGGCGCTTCGACGGGACCGGTGCGTATACCTCGGCGCGGGCGGTCGCTATTTTCCAGACCAAACTCGTCGCGCACCACGATACGATAGGCCGTCTCCGTTTGCAGCGAATCCTCGCGCGTGACCAATACAAATCCCGCCCACGGCAAACTCACCGGACAGCCGGCACCGACGCCGACAGCCAGCGTCATCAGCAATTCCGGCCGTATCCCTGGTTGAAACGAAAAACTCCCCTCGGCCTTGCGGCCATCCTCGCCGACCGCGAGATCGACCGAACGCCGTACGGTTTCCGCGCGCGTCCCGGTCTTGATCGGTTCGGCGAAGGCATGCGGCGGACCCAGAACTTCAATCGTCGCCTTGGTGATCGGTTTCTGCGTCTCAATGAGAACGCGCGCCGACGAACCCGCCAGACGATAAAGAATGTCGGCACCCTTCTGCGCTTCCTCGAAGGGCTGGCCATTCGGTTTCAGGCCGACATAGCCGGGCAGTTGCACCCAGGCTTGTTGTCGCTGCACGACCGTACGCGGCTCGAAATGCACATCGGCCGGCTGATGCGTCCGGCCATCCTTGAGCCAGGCGCGATAGCTGAAATCCCGCGCACCCGGCGGCATACGGGCAATGTACGTTGCCGCGCCGCGCTCTTCTTGCGACTCAAAGACTAGCTCATGTCGCTCATTTTCGCCGTCCGCCGTATCGATGCGCACTTCGCCACGCAAATGCTCGGCGAACGCACCCGTGACGCGGAAGCGCAAAACGCCCTCCTCGCCAACCGGCCAAACTTGATGGACGTTGGCACTTTCAATGGCCAGCGAGCGCGGAATGGGCTGATCGTCCAGCATCTGCCGGGCGAGCAAGGCACGCACCATATCGGGACACAGAACAAGCAGCAGCGCAATGGCCAATCCCAAGGGGGCGAGCAATTGCGCCGTCCATTTCAGACGCCGCGCATCGGCGATGCGTGCGAAGTCGGTAGCGGCGGCTTGTTCTTCAGCCTGCTGCGTAACGGCGGCGATCATCGCCGGCGACATGCCTTGCGTCTCGGCTCCCAGTCGATTCAGCTGCACGGCCGAGATTAACCGATGCCCCAGCTTCGGCATTTTCTCCTCGATCCACAGCGCCACCTGTGTATCGGGAAGCCGGCGCGCCAGCACACGCACCACATACGCCGCACCAGTCAACCACAGCGCCGCCTGCACACCGAGAAGGGCCGTATGCAACCAACGCGGCGTATCGCGGTACAGGTCCACGACGAAATCGATCGAACAAGCGACGGCCAAAACGAGGCTGAACACGGCGAGACAACGCGCCACGGCCCAGGTCAGCCGCAGCAGGCGCTCGCGCCGGCGCAGTCGGTTCAGTTGTCGCAATAGAGAACGTGGCACCATATTATCAACTCAGGTTCGAGAACTTGCGCACTACCCATTCCGCACTTATCAGACCCACAAACACCAACATACTCAGCGAACTCCACAGCAGAATCTCCTGCCGTTGCACAAACGGCAACGCTCGCGGCTCGACATCCGCCGCTAGGTGATGCAGGTCTTCCTCGCGGTAGAAACGCCCGCCGCTCGTCTGGGCCATCGAGCGCAGGCTTTCCTCGGCCATGCCCGCAATCTCCGTCTCATGGCCCGGCGGTTGCTCCACACGATACGACAGCGACGCCGGCTCCAGCCCTTCCGTCTCGTCCACCTTCAACTCGAAGCGGCCGGGCGTATCGTTGGGCAGCGCGGCGCGATACTCGCCCGGCATGCTCTTGATGCGTTTCAGTTCGATGGACTGCTCGCGTTTTTGTCCCGCGCCAACATCATGATGCACGAGCGTCGCCCGCACGGTCTGCCGGGTCAACGGTTCGTAATCCTTATCGAGCAATCGTGCTTTTACGGTGCCGGGCCGGCCGAGCATGGCCTCGCCGCGTTCCAATTCCAGTTGCACACGCCGCGAATGGCCGAGCAAATGCGGCAAACCAAGCTGCGTCACAATCTGGCCCCAAAAGCGCGAGGTCAACCGATCGCCGGTGCTATCGCGCCAGCGCCAGGTTTCGTCGATGCCGAGAAACAGCACTTCGCCCTTGCCGTAATACTGCGCGGCGACGAGCGGCATCGGCTTCTCGGCCGGCTTCTGTCCCGTCTTCAATTCAGGATGCACCAGCAGCGCCGTCGCTGCCGGCCGCAGTCCGTTCACGGGATAGAACCAGTAAAATCCCCGGCCATCCTTCCACAATTCTTCTTTCCACAGCCGCAGATTATCCTCTTGCCCGTCGGCCAACGCGAGCATACCGCTCTGCTCGCCGTCGTAGGTCAACAGCGGCCGAAACGGTTGCGTGCGCACCTCCGTCTGAATCGGAAACGCTTGCCGCGTGAACTCGACCGGCAACACCTCCGCCAGCGGCGAATCGACATAATCGGCCGGCATGTGCTGCCGTCCCGAAATCACGACCAGGCCGCCGCCTTCTTTGACGAATTTTTGGATCGCTTTAATCCCCGATTTACCCAAGGCCGCCGGTGCCACATCGCCGAGAATCAGCAGATCGTAGGGCTTGGCATCGGGATCGCGCTGCGCCGGATCGGGGAAGTTCTCCGGGAATTTATCGAGGAACATCGAGCCGGATACCGCCGAGGGTTTGCTCTCGGCCAGGCGTGGATCGCCCTCAATGAGGAAGAAACGCGGCAGCACACGGCGATCGCGGTCGAGCAGCGGTTGCAGAAACTTGTATTCGCGGCGCGGCACATTCTCGACATACAGCACCTTGACGCGATTGTTCTTGACCTGCACGCTCCGCTGCCATTGATCGCGCGTCGTCTCATCGCCCTTCATTTCCAGCGTGGCGGTGAAGTCGCGCTTGCCCTCCTTGCCCTTTTCCGGCACGAACGTCACCAAGGTGCGAAGCTCCTCGCCTTCCCGAACTGGAATCTCGCGGCGAATAATCTGACTGCCCAGCGTCATCTTCAGAAGGACGGTTCCTTGCTTGAATCCACGGCAGCGCCAGCGCACGCCGATCTCGATGGGGTCATCCTTCGTATCTGACTTTTCATCGACAAAGATGGTGTTCGGCAGCGAGACATCCTTGATTTGCAGCAGTCCGCCGTTCGACGAGCCGACACCGTAGATGTACAGCGGTACGCCCTTATCGCGGCACGCTTCGGCGGCTTCCGCGAGCGTGAGCTTGCTGGCGTTATCGCGGCCATCGGTCATAACGACAATGCCCGCCGGCAACTCGCCGCCGCTGCGGACCAGCACTTCCCGCAGCGAATCCGCTAACGCTGTGTGCGCCGGCTCACGCGCCGAATCGTCCGGACTGCGCAGCTTGCGGTCGAAGGCGAATTCTTGCAGCGGTCCCTTCGTCGCCAGCGACTCACGAAGTTTCAAGTCCGTATTGGCAAGCACGGCCCGAACCAATTCCTCGCGCGCCGGATTCGCCAATTTATCCGGCGGCAGCGTTGACAATCGCGTGACATCGGTAAGCGGTGTTGTCGCCGGGAGTAAGCCTTGCGCGATGGCCGCGCGCAACCGATCCTCGTCGCCAATGCGACGATCGCGCTGTTTCATGCTCTCGGTATCGTCGATGAGCATCACGACGCCGCGCGGCCGCTCGCCGTGAAACTCCGCGATCAACACCGGACGAATGAGCAACACGAGAACAAGCGCGACAATCGTGATGCGCAAGCCAGCCAGGAGGGAGCGCCGCAACACGCTCAAATGGGCGTTCTCGCGCAGATACAGAAAGACGATACCCGCCGCCGCGATGACGAGCAGCAGCGCTGCCAGCCACACGGGGAATAGTCCGCGCCAACTCACTTCCGCAGAATGAAGCGCGGTGTTCTCGGGAGCATCAATCAGATGGAATCGTTGTAACCAGTGCATGAACGCCCCTCAGAATCTGGTTCCCAAGCCGCTTGCGGCTTCGCGTTTACCACCGCCCCGCTAAGCCGCAAGCGGCTTGGGAATCAGCCTCTCACCATGCGCGCCCGCAGAACCACGCCAGCGCCGTTTCGCCCAAAACCAAAACCAACAGTCCCGCCAGTAACCACATCGTCCATTCGTTCTTCATCCGCTCGGCGCTGCCGAACATGCCGCTCTCGTCGCTCGCCGTCAGATGAAACGGCTTGAAACCAAGCTGTTTATCAATCTCTTCGGCGCTCATCGGCTCCATCTGCTCGCTGTCGCGCACGTCGGGCGTGACGGCGAACGGCACGCCTTCCGGCTCGGCGTCCGCCTTGGGATCATCCTCCGGTTGCGATTTGCGATCCGCGCGAACGATGCGATACAGCCCGGCGTGCGGCGTATCCTCCGCTGTCACCAACGGCCGACCCGCCACGGTTTCGGGATAGCCGAGGCGAATATGCTCGCCATCAGGATGGACGACATCGTAGGCGATGGCGGTGCCGGCCTTCGGTGCCTGCCAGTGCAGCGGTTCGCCGGCGATGCGGTTGTGCGTCTGCGGTTGTCCTTGCAACAGGTAATTGAGCGACACCTGCACGAACGGTACGAACGTCGGCGTGATGAACCAGTCCGTCCAGCGCGGATTATTCACGGAGGTCGTGAAGAGCAGCACCTCGCCTTCGCCTGGCCGCTTGCGGCTGGCGATGGCTACTCCACTATTGCTGTAGCGCAGCAATACCCGCGTCGCATCGAGCGTATTCGCCGTTTCGGGCTGTTTTTCCAGTTCCAACGCACGTCGCACTTCGACACGGTCGATGCCGGCGTAGCCTTCCTCCTCGCGGAACTTGGCGAACGGATGCGCTTCGGCACTCTGGCGATCCAGTGTCCACGGCTTGTCAGCGAGGGCGTCCGCAATGCGTGCGATTTTTCGCGGCAACAGGCGATATTGCTCGTGAAGCAAGCGGTTGTACGATTCGGGATCGACATGATCGCCGGCGAATATCAGCAGACCGTGACCATCGCGCACGAACGAAGCGAGGTTCTTGAGGAACTCCGGCGATAGGTTGCCACCCACGTTCTTGCCATTCGGTTCCAGCCGTGCATTAACGAGAATGCACAAATCCTTATTGGCGAGTTGTCGTGGCGAGGCGCGTTCGGCGGTCGTGATTTGCGCGGGCACGTTGAGGGCGTGTTGCAAGTAATAACTGCCGGCGTTACGCGGCTCGCGTGCATCCGGTGCGCCATCGACGAGCAAGATACCAACCTGATCGTGGACCACAATCACCTGATCGAAACGATTGTCCGCGTCGAGATCGTCAGGCCGGACGCGCGCCGTCAAGATGCGCCGGCCGGAGCGATCGAGCAAGCCGGTGAGCAACACGGCGCGCGTCTCGCCAGGCTCCAGTTTGTCCAGCGGCCGGGTGTCGCGCTCGGCGGATTTACCATCCACTTCCAGGCTGACACTGAGATTGCGCAGCGTGCCGGCGCTGGTATTGCGCACCAACACGGCGAAGTCGGCGCGTTCGCCGGTGCGCAAGCTACTCTGCGGCGTGATGCCGACAATGGCAGCATTGGCCGGGCTGCGGCTGGCGCAGTGGACGAGTTGGACGCGCGCCAGTGCGTGAATGTCCTGGAGCTTGGCGGCGAGCGATGTTGCCTGAGCATCCCAGCCGCGTTTCTGCATATCGCTGAACAGATACAATTCCTTGTTCGGCGATTGGCCACGCTGAAGTACGGCGGCGGCCTCGCTGACGCCGGGCAACAAATCGCTGCCCAGGTCCGTCGCTTCGAGATCGCTAATGATCTGGCGAGCCTGATCGAGATGCGACGGCGTTTGCGGCCCCAGCAGCGTCGCGCGATCGGATGCGGCGATCACCTGAACGGTCGAATGCGCCGGCAGACTGCCGAGGACGGCCAGGGCCGCCGCCTTCGCTCGCCCCAAGCGCGTGATCGAGCCATCGGCGGCCGCGAATTGCTTCAGCGCCGTCAGGTAGGGATCGCCGCCAGGATTGGGCGGAGCCACGCCATCGCGCGCCGCCATGCTCAATGAGGTATCGAGGATCAACACGGCATCGACCGCATCGCCCTGTTCGCCGCCGCGCGCCGCCATCGTCGAGGGACGCGCCAACGCCAACGCCAGCAGAGCAAGGACCGTGACGCGCAGAGCGAGGAGTAACAATTCCTGAAAGCGCAGCCGCCGGCTGGTTTGCTCGATGCTGGTCAGCAGGAACTTCATCGCCGCCCACGGCACGGTGCGATAGCGACTGCGATAAAAGAAATGCAGCGCAATCGGGATGCCACAAGCCAGCAGACCGCCGAGCATATAAGGTGCGAGGAACGACATACCGCCTCCAAAAATCCGAAATCCGAAATCCGAAATCCGAAAGAAATCTCAATACCAAATCAATAAATTCAAAACCGATTGCTGCTTTGTTTGGGATTTTGAGTTTTTCATTTGAGATTTCTTTCGGATTTCGGATTTCGCATTTCGGATTTTGTTTTACGGTCCTTGTAACCGCCGCGCCAGATACTCCACCAGCGCCGGTGCCAGCGGCCGCGACGTATCCATCAACACATAATCGCAATGGTTCACCTGACAACCCGCTTGCAGCTCTTTCAAGTACGCTTGTACCGCGCGCAGATAAGCGGGCCGAATCAGGTGCGGCCGAGTCAGCAACTGCATACGCTCTTCCATCGCGTCGAACTTCGTCATGCCCTCGAAGGGAAAACCAATCTCGTCCGGATGCAGGACGTGAAAGACCGTCACTTCATGGCCTTGAAATCGCAAGTGCTGCAAGGCGTTCAACAAATTGCCCACGTCATCGAAACAATCGGAAATCAGGAAGACCAAACCGCGCCGCCGGGCTTGTTGAGCAAGATCGTGCAACAGAGGCGCAATGGCCGTCTTCTCGCGCGGTTCGGCACTCTCCAGTTGGTGCAAAATCGTCTGCATGTGTCCGGGCTGGCTGCTGGGCGGCAAACGAAAACGCCACGCCGAATCGAAGATGCCGAGGCTGGCGCTGTCGCGCTGATGGATAATCACATAAGCCAGTGTCGCCGCCAACAATTTGGCGTATTCCAGCTTGTTCGCCGCGCCCTCGCCGTAGAGCATCGATCGGCTGGCATCAAGAAGGATATGGCCGATGAAATTTGTCTCTTGTTCGTACTGCTTGATCGTGTAGCGTTCGGAACGGCCGTAGCTTTTCCAATCGATATGGCGAATGTCGTCGCCGGGCACGTATTCGCGGTGTTGCACGAATTCGACGGAGAAACCGCGATAGGGACTCTTATGGTCGCCGATGCGCAGCCCCTCGACGATGCCGCGGGCCTTTAATCCCAAAGCCTGCGCGCGAGCAACAACATCAGCCGGCAAAGTGCGTGTCATGTTGCGATCTCAATCTCTAACCACAGAGACACAGAGGCACAGAGAAAAAAAATACAAATACAATCTTTTTTCTTTCTGTTTTCTTCTCTGTGCCTCTGTGTCTCTGTGGTTAATACTCTGCGATTTCACGCTGCCTGGTTTTTGGGGATAGCGCGTAACAGGCGTTGGATCACATCATCCGCCGTGATGCCTTCGCTCTGGGCCGTGAAGTTGGGGATGAGACGATGCCGCAAGATCGGCGTCGCCACGGCGGCCACATCGTCGGCCGACACATGATAGTTGCCGTGCAAGACCGCGTGCGCTTTCGCCGCCAGAATCAAGTTCATGCTGGCACGCGGGCCAGCACCCCAGGTCAGCCACTTGTTGACGAAGTCGGTCGCCTCCAGCGTGTTGGGCCGGCTCATGCGGGCGATGCGTTTGGCGTAGCTGAAAATATGGTCGGCCACCGGCACGCGACGGACGACATGTTGCAAACGCACAATGTCATCGCCGTGCAGCACCTTGCTGATCGTGGCCTGCACGTCGGACGTGCCTTGTCGCATAATCTGCTCCTCTTCCGCGTCGCTGGGATATTCGACCTTGATGAGGAACAGGAAGCGATCGAGCTGGGCTTCGGGCAGCGGGTAGGTGCCTTCTTGCTCGATGGGGTTCTGCGTGGCCAGCACGAAGAATGGATTCTTCATGGGGTAGTCCGCGCCGCCGATGGACACCTTGCGTTCCTGCATGGCTTCGAGCAAGGCGGCCTGCGTTTTCGGCGGCGTGCGGTTGATCTCGTCGGCGAGCAGGATATTGGCGAACACGGGGCCGGGTAAAAACTTGAACATACGTTGCTTGCTGACCGGATCGTCCTGAATGACCTCGGTGCCGGTGATGTCGGAGGGCATGAGGTCCGGCGTGAACTGAATGCGCTTGAAACTCAGGTCGAGCGCTTGGGCGAGCGTGCTGACCATGAGGGTCTTGGCCAATCCCGGCACGCCCATCAGCAGGGCATGGCCGCGACAAAAAATGGCCATGAGCAGTTGATCGAGGACGTTCTCCTGACCAACGATGATTTTGCCGATCTCCTGGCGGAGTTGGCGATGGGCGTCTCGTAGCTGCTCGACGGTTTGGACGTCGGCGGCGGAAACGGATTCGGTTGTGTTCATAGCTGGATGCTCGTTCGGGTGGTCGATCACGTTCTCGCACCGGACAGACGATTAGCCGGGTGGAGTGTTAACAGTGGACCGCATTCGGAGGAAAGCCGAGGCGGGCCGAACAAGGCGGGGGGCCTGTGGAGGGAGGACGACATCAGGCCAGCAATTACTGTATCCGCGCTAGAGGTTGGACGCAAGCAAGTAGGCCGCGAATTCCGGATGATGCCTCTACGACTTGCTGAAATCGACATCGCCGCGGCAGTGAGGCGTGAAATGTTCGGCCGCGCTCATCTGCCGATAGGCGTCCTGACCGAGCGGGCCGACTTGCGGCAGGTCGGACAGTGGCAAATTGGCCAGTTCGCGGTATAGCACAATGTCTTCATCGCCGGGCGCCGAATGCCATTCGACATCGGGCAGCGCTTGCACGGCCAGATCGTGAAAGTGGTCGCCGGCTGGACCGCTCGGCGTGGCCAGCACACATAGCTCCGCGCTCACTTTTTCCCCGTTCGGAGAGAGGAAGGAAGAAGAGGACAATTCCGGAGCGGATTCGTCGAAAAAGCTCGAAATCTCATCGGCGGCTTGCTGCGCGTCGGGGTGGTTCTCCAGGAACATCTCCGCCACGTTCAGATCGCCCAGGTGCCCGGCGATGAACTCCTCGGCCGTGTGCAGCATCGCCGATTCGACATTCTTCAGCACGTTGGCGCTGGTCAGACAGACGTTGACCAGCGCCGTGAACTGCTTCTTGAACATCGCTTCCATGCGGGCATCCAGATCGTTCAGCGCCTCCGTACCCAGACGGCCTTCGATGAACTCGATCGCTTCCTTGAGATCCTTGCAGCCGGCCGGGAAGAGGTGCTTGCCAAGCGTCCCGCTCGCCGGTGAAGGTTCGGCAGACTCGGCGGGTTCGTCCAGCATGCGCAGCAGTTCGCCGAGACGGACGCGGCAGAAGTTGATCTCGCGCATCTCGTCGGCGAGATGGCCGCGCAGCGTCAGAAAAACATTGCCGGCCTGACGCAACAGCAAACTCTGGTAAAGCGTCTTGGGATAGCCGCGCAACAACTCCACCGTTTCCTTGCCGGCCCGCTGGACCGTCGTGGAACGTCCTTGCGGACGCTGTGGGTTGGCGATCAGCATTTGCAACCGGCTGTACGCCTCGGCGGCGCGCGTGGTCAGCTCGCGCGACAGCGGTTCGTGATGTTGCAGCGCTTGCTCGATCGACGCCACCATTTGTCGAATCACTTCCTCGGCGCCGGCCAGGCGGAACTGCGGTTCCTCGATCAAACGCACCGGCAGCTCGGCCAGCTTTTGGCCCCACGATTGTACGAGCTTGTCGGCGGCCTCGCGGAGCGCGCCGGCCAACCGCGCGGGCGTTTCGGTCAGACCGTCATCTTGCGGTTTGCCCAGCAGTTGCTCGAACTGTTCGAGTACCTCGGCGAGTTCCTCGGGCGGCAGATCCACCTCGACCGCAGTGCCCTTGCGGCCCTTGTGAGGGACGGTGTGACGCTCCAACAAGGGATCGACGAGGGCGCGGAAAGCATCGTCGGGATCTTGGCCGAGCGTCTCCCGGCTCATCTCGCCGAGGCGCTCCATCAACACGCTGGAGCCAAGCTCCTGCTGGGTCCACTGCTCTTGTACCCAGGTGCGCACGGACTCGCGGATGGGCTTGCTGTCCTTGCTCATCCACCGCTGGATCAGACGCTGACACATTCGCCGCGCCACGCTGCGCAGTACGGTTCGGCGCGGCCAGGACAGCGGATACAAACCGAAGGTCTGATAGTACAGGCCGCGCGACTCCCACGGCGCGGCCGCCAATCCGCCGCGACCCAGATCGGCGATGCGACCCAGCGGCGAACACAGATCGCGCGACAGGAACAGGCCGGCCAACTCGACCAACTCGCGCGTGGATACCTCGTCGGTCTCCTCGGGCAACGGCAACATGATACAGCGGCTGAACGGCGGATCGCTGTCCTGGATGGCCGCCTCGCGCTGATGATATTTGGCCATGAACGTCGAACCGGGCCGGGCGAAGTGACTCAGCTCGCGCAGGGCGGCGCAGGCGTTGCCGAGCGTCAGGGTGCGCGTGCGGTTGCGATCGACGCTGGGCAGAAGGAACAAGCCGACCACGTCGGGCTGCGAATAGCCGGCCTGCTTGAGCAGCGCGCGGACGGTGTAGGCCAGATCGACAAACATGCCGCTGCCGGTGCCGCCCGCCAAGCTGGTGATGACGTAAACGCGGACACGATTGGTCCGCAATCCAAGCCCCGTCTGGCGGAGGGCTGACGCCAGGGCGTCGGGATCGAGGCAGGCATTCAACTCGGTTTGCAGCCGGCGCACGATGAGACGATAATTGTCGCAGAAGGCGAGTCGGCCCAGTGCGCGGACGCCGGTGGTCATCTGCGAGCGCGGAATGCGATAGAGCATGCGCGGATTGAGCCAACTCTCCACATCAGGCCGGCCGTCGCGCGGCTTCAAGTAGTGACTGGGCCGATTCAGCGGGGCCAACACAACGTCGGTTTCCGACAGACGCGCGCCGTGTGCGCCGCGCGTGGCGGCGCGGACCACTTCGGGATCCGTGTCGAGGACCATCAGATGCAGATGCGGCAAGCGATCCATGCCGCCGAAGCGCGTGTGCAGGTGGTGTCGCAGGCGCTGCACAACGGTCATGCCAAGTTGCCCCAAGCCGATAACGAGGGCGGGCAGAAGAACGCCCTCACCGTTGACCTCCGGCGGTGCCTTGCGCGGCTCGCCGATACCGCCCGGCTGAAGGGTGGCGGCTTCCAGACTGCGGATGAACTGCGTGGTGCCCGGATTGGAGTCGGGATGGCGAGTCGGACGGAGCGAGGCCGTCGCGGTGTTGGGATCGCTGAGCGGACCGGCGTCGTCCTTGCGATCCGTGAGACCTCCTGCAGGAGTGGACAAGCCACTCACCTGGGAGGGCGCGATCGCTTCCGATGTACTCTCCGAGCGGGGGGCATCAGCTCCCTGAGTTCCGCTCAGGGTGCTGACGCCCCCCGCTCCGCCGCCGGCCTTGAGACTCTCGACCAGATCGCGGCAGGTCGGAAAGCGATCACCCGGCGTCTTGGACAGCGCGCGAGCGATGGGTTGCTGATCGCCGGGCGGCAGTGGGCTGACGTTGGGCACCGCCTGCAAGTGCTGCAAAATCAGCTGGCGGACGTTGGTGCCGGCGAAAGGTCGTTGGCCCACCAATAGTTCTTGGTAGACGATGGCCAAACTGTATTGATCGCAGAAGCGGCTGACCCAACCGTCGAACGTCTCGGGCGCGGCGTACACCGGCGTGACACCGCCGGTCACCGACGCCTGCATGCCCTCCAGATCCTTAACCAAGCCAAAGTCGGCGACCTTGATATGCTGATGGACCAGAAAGATATTCTGCGGTTTAATGTCCAGATGTTGCAGCTGATATTCGCTGTTCATCAGGTCGAGCGCCTCGGCCGACTCTTCCATGTAGCCGAGCAACTCCTGGCGCGGAATGCCGGGCAGACCGCGCGCGCGACATTCCTTGAAGCGATCCCACAGATTTTTGTCGGCCAACTCCATGACAATCATGAGTTGGCCGTCGATGATGTCGTAGCGTTCCAGCGAGAGGATGTACGGGTGGCGGACGGTTTTGACGCGGCTGAGGGCTTTCAATTCTTGTTCGGCGCGATGACCGTCATCGCCGGCAGCGCCGAGATCGCCGAAAACGAACTTGATCGCTTTGAGCAGACCGCCGGGCGCTTCGCACTTCCAGACATCGCCGAAGCCGCCGCCGCCGATGCGCTCAATGAGCCGGTATCCGGGAATCGGTTCGGCCTGATTTTCGATCCGGACCGCCATGAATCCATCTCGCCGCTGGCCCAGGGGACGGACGAACAGCGCATGCGCTGCCGTCGAGCCGATAGTCTGTGTGAAACCATAGCACGCAAAATCCGAAATCCGAAATCCGAAATCCGAAAGAAACCTCAAATCCAAATACCAAAATCAAAAACAAAGCAGCGAGATGTTTTGCGTTTGAGTATTCTGTTTTGAGATTTCTTTCGGATTTCGGATTTCGGATTTCGGATTTCGGATTTCGGATTTCGGATTTCGGATTTCGGATTTCGGATTTCGGATTTCGGATTTCGGATTTCGGATTTCGGATTTCGGA
>DATNCY010000157.1:0-6263 GCA_035553375.1 Gemmataceae bacterium | reverse complement strand
TCCGCTTGCCAGTGAATCAAGGCCATGACAGCGGGTGGCAGTGAGGACAAGACATCCGGTGGCAGAGCGGGGGGAACGTCCATGATGGGGAGAATTGTATTCCGCAACCGAATACTGGCTATACAGGCCGTGAACGGTTACTTCACTTACCAGGAGAAGGACCATGAGCAGCAAGAAGAAGACCCCCGCTACCCTCAGCACCAGCCCGCAGACGCTGAAAATCGGCAGTCGCGTGCGCTGCACCGACGACGGCGTCGAGGGACGCATCGTCTGGGCCAACGCCGTCGCGGTCAAGATCCGTTGGGACGACGGCGAGCAAGTCACCTGGCGCCGCGATTCACTGGCTGACAGACCCATCGAGATCCTCGACGCAATCGGCGGCGAGGACCAGCACGCGGCGACGGCCGTCCCCGAGCAGACCGACGGGACGCCGCCGCCCCAGGCGGAGCAGGAGGTGGCGCCGATGACCGAGCCATCGTCCCTGCCTACTGAGCCGCCCGCGCCAGAACTGCCGGTCGCATCCGCGACCACGGATCTGGTCCCGGCCGATCCGATCACGGAATCGGTCCCCGCCGAACCGATGGAAATGCCGGCGGCCGTCACGCTCGAACAGCCCCCGGCTGCGGGCAGGCTGGCCGAGCAGCCCCCGCCGTTGGAGTCGGCCCAGGAAACGCAAAAGCAGGTTGAGCAGACAGCCGAACAACCCCAGACGCCCTCCGTCGAGGCGAAACCGCCACGGATGCGGAAGCCGAAGAAGGCCGCAGACGACGGCCAGGCGAAGAAGCTCAGCGCTCTCGACGCCGCCGCCAAGGTACTCGGCGAGACCGGCCAGCCCATGAGTTGCCAGGAGTTGATCGAGGCGATGGCGACGAAAGGGTACTGGACCTCGCCCGGTGGCAAGACGCCAGCGGCGACATTGTACTCCGCCATCGCGCGCGAGATCACCACCAAGGGAACCAGCAGCCGCTTCCAGAAGGCCGAGCGTGGCAAGTTCGCCCGCAACGGGGCGGCTTAGCTTGGGCCATAGCTCGTTTCGCCCCCCAGGCCCCACGATGGCGGGGCCTCGTGTCATTGGGGAACGGAGCCAACTGGGTGTATCGAACGTGACGTGGGCGAACGTGGGCGATCCTGGGTAGGGAGCGGAACCGTTAGTTGAATGGCGGGGCACTTCGCACGACTGCTCGTCTGGCTGCACATTCTGGACGGCCACGGGGCCTCAGGATCCTTACGTCGTTGGTAGCCGTTCGCGCTCTCGCCGTCGGCAGCGCAATGCTCGAAGTCTGCTTCGCCTACGCTTGCGGCCGGCTGTCGAATCAGGAAGTGATGCTCGACATCTTGGAGGCGCGCATGCTGCCGCAGTTTCCGATCGCGGCGGATCGGGTTCGACCCCTACCCGCCACCGCGGAAGCAATCTCTTGAGTGCTCCGGCCGCATCCTCACTCGGCCACCGGCGTCAGAACATGTGATTCCGGTGCGCCCATCGTCAGATCCGGCAGCTCGGACAGTAGCCTCTTGATGTACGACGTTTTCAGATGCTCCTCCAGCGCCGCCACGTTCTTCCAGCGCTCGTAAATCAGATAGCGCGAAGGGTTCTCCGTATCGCGGCAGAGATCGTAGGCCAGGTTACCTTTCTCCTTGCGCGTCTCGCGTCGCGCCGTGGCGAAGGCAAGCTCGAACTTGTCGCCCCTGTCTTCTTTCACGCTCAGGTGAATGAGGAGCGTGAAGGGCTTGTCGGGACTTTTCAGCTTCGATTTCACCGAAGCGACAATGGGGTTCTCCTTGTCCTCGTCCGCCGCCCGTACCGGACGCAGCGATAGCATGCCCACGAGTCCGAGCGTTAGAACGACAACTCCCAAACCATGTCGTGTCATCATGTGTTTCTCCGTCGATGAGTGGCTCTGGCCGGCCCGTGGCGAACTTCGCCCGCAACACGAACTGGCTGGAGGGTTATCTTATGGTCATCCCCACGCGCAAGAACCAACGGCGGCAAGAGTCCTTCGACAAGGCCAGCTATCGTAAGCGCAACCGAATCGAGCGTGTGATCGGTCATTACAAGGAGTGCCGGGCGCTGGGCACGCGTTACGAGAAGTTGGCTGTGGACTACGTCGCCCTCTGGATGGTTGCGATGATCGAAAAGCTCCTCCAGCTTGAGTAAGACTTGGAAAAACCTTATTTTTAAAACAGAGCCTAGGACGTGAAGTCTCGGCCTCACAGGCTTCGTCGAGGCTGCATCTGCACCAAGCAGAAGAGGGCAAGACGGCAGAGACATCGGGTTATGAGCGGGGGTGAAATAAAACGATGAAACGACCTCGACCCGGTAATAGTAGATAGAGGCCCGACGATGCTAACTACATAGGGGTGGGGGAGGCGAAGGATCAGATGGACAATCTACTTGAGCATCTTCGCAGGGCGGTGCTGGCCGGGGGTAATGCCGACCTGACGGATGGCCAACTGCTGGACGAATACATCAGCCGCCGTGACGAGGCGGCGGTTGCGGCCCTCGTGCGGCGTCACGGCCCGATGGTCTGGGGCGTCTGCCGCCGCCTGCTCAACCACCATGACGCCGAAGATGCTTTTCAAGCTACCTTCCTCGTTCTCGTCCGAAAAGCGGCGTGGATCAAGCCAAGGGAGATGATCGGCAATTGGCTTTACGGTGTGGCTCACCAGACGGCATTGAAAGCGAGGGCGACGGCGGCGAAACGACAGGGGAGGGAGAAGCAGGTGAAGGAGATGCCCGAAGCGGCAATCATGCCCGAACCGGACCTCTGGGCCAACCTGGAACCCCTGCTCGACCAAGAGTTGAGCCGCTTGCCCGATAAGTACCGTGTCACCATTGTCCTGTGTGACCTGAAGGGGAAGACCCGCAAGGAAGTGGCCCGACAACTCAAGATACCCGAAGGCACCCTCTCAAGCCGACTGACGACGGCGAGGACAATGCTGGCAAAGCGGCTTGCTCGGCACGCTCTGGCGGTGTCGGGCGGGGCGTTGGCGACGGTATTGTCGCAGAAGGCGGCGTCGGCGGGCGTGCTGACCTCGGTAGTGTCTTCCACGATCAAAGCCGTAACCCTGGTTGCGGCGGGGCAAGCGGCGGCTAAGGCGCTGGTTTCGGCCAAGGTCGCCGCTCTGACAGACGGAGCGCTGAAAAGCATGTTGCTGACCAGACTCAAGATCACCGTGGCCGTTGCGGTCGTACTCGCAATCACGGGCCTCGGCATCGGTCATGTCGTTCTTCAAACTCGGGCGACAGAGGCACCGAAAGAACAAGAGGCGAATGGGAAGCCGTCCGCCCCGAGGACCGAGGTGACTGACAAGGAGAAAGCATCGAAAGACGACCTCGACAAGCTGCAAGGGACTTGGCGACTGATCAGGTCCGAAAGCGACGGCCTGATGTTCAGCGAGGGCAGGCCGGAGATCAAGGATACCCGGCTGGTGATCGACAATACTGCCGTTACGATGACAGGCAAGCTGATTCATGACCCCCGCCTCAAGAAGGCACCGGAGGACGTGAAGGCGGTCGGCACCGTCACGCTGGACACCAAGAAAAAGCCCAAACAAATCGTGTTCACCTGGGAAGCGAGCCCCTGGCTTCCCAAAGAAGACCTAGTTCAACGGGGCATCTATGCGCTCGATGGGGGCAACCTGAAACTGTGCTTCTATTTCCCCGGCTCTGATACGAGACTCCTCGTCCCCACGGAGTACTCAGCGAACGCCGGTAGCAAGCGGAACCTCGGAACCTGGAAGCGCGTCCCGCCGTCGGAAAAGGGCAGCGAGAGGAAGTCCGAGGAGGGAGGCGACAACTCTACGTCAAAAGATCTCAGCAAGATCAAGCCGCCAGGTGGAGTACCGCTGCTTGTGGTGGGGCCTAAAGGCGAGTATACCGTGGACGGTTTGAACAAGGTGCGAAAGCGTCTGGAGGCCGTACCCAGAGAGTACTTCGAGAAGTGGGTCGTCGAACTGGAACGGATCATGGACAGGAAACTCAAGGATGGGGTTCCAAGTGCAAGACAGGTATGCCGCACCGACTTCGTGATCCACATGAGCGTGGCCTTCGACGATCTCCAGTGGAATTCCAAGGCTGCGGACAACCTCCTCCGACGTGCCCAAACCATGCCAGTCGCCGAGGCCAAAGCCTGGAAGGGAGCGTTTGAAGCGGTGCTGCAGAAGAAGATCGGACAAACGGATACTGAAGTCTTGGATGGAGGGCCGGCGTGGGCTGTTCCCCTCGTACTTATTCCGGTTGACGCTCTCCACCAAGGGCAGAAGTACAGCGTCGAATTTGCCGGGAAATATCTTGCTCGCCTGAAGCAATTGATCGGAAGCGACGTGGCACGCTGGAAAGATAAGGTGGACAAGTTCGGGGGTACAGAACTCGACGCCGCCGTCAACATCATCCTGCTCGATGACTACTTCAACAAAGAAACGTTCCAGCGGGACAAATTCAAGGCTGCTGTAGAGCGGCAGCAGGAGAAGAAGAAGGCCCCAGTCAGAGAGGCGAAAATAAAGGACAAGTTGCCAGGAGCCTGGCAACTTGTTTCCCTCGAATGGGACGGGCTGAAAGTGGGCGAGGGGCGGCCCGAACTCAAAGATACCCGCCTCCTGATTGAGCAGAAATCCCTCACTCTGTTTAACACCCCGGAGACGATGCTTGCCGAGTCAGCGACCAAAAAAGCGGTTGCTGACTACATACTGGACATTGGGCCGACGCCCAATGTGATCGTGCTGAAATGGAAGAAATGCCCTTGGAACAGCAAGAAGGACTTTAGGCAGAAAGCCATCTATGCCGTGGACGGCAATAGCCTGAAGATATGCCTGAGTCGAAAGGATGGGGACAAGGAAGCGCCCACAGAGTTCTCGGCAAAAAGTGGTAGCGAGCGGTTGCTGTGGACCTTCAGGCGTATTCCACCACCCCCTGAGAAAGAAAGCGAAAAGAAGGATGCTCAGCAGGGCCGACAAGGGATCGAGCAAAAAGGGTATAAGCCCACTGCCCCAGCTAAGGAGAAGGCCGGAGCAAAGGAAAGTGGTCAAGTGAGGGCCGACTTTTCCAGGATTGATCGCACCATCAAGAAGGAGCCGGCTTACAAGTCGAAGCCGAAGTATTGTCTTCTCGTGTTCGGGCCACAAGCCAAGACACCCATCTGGCTCGTTCTGGACGAAGATGACCTGTATGTGGATCGCGATGCCAACGGCGACTTGACAGGAAAAGAGAAGAAGGCTGTAAGGTTGCCTATCCCTGAATCGAACAAAAAACAGCAGACCACATTATTCCTACGCCATATTTTGACACCCCAGGGGAAGATCACCGTCGAAGTGACGCAGACAACCGAGGACCGTATCCGAAACAACCACAAGGTCTCGGTATGGCTGGAGGGCGAAACCGAGGTGCCGGGGCGATGTCAGAAGGCCGGCGGTTCACTAGAGCCTACCGTATTTGCGAATCGCCCCGAAGACGCCCCCATTCTTCATTTTTTTGGGCCTCGAAAAATGCACCTCGATTATATTGACCCGCCAGGGCCACGGCTAATTCGAGGACCAGAAGGCGGCGAGATTTATGTCAGCATTGGAACGCCAGGGTTGGGCAGGGGAAGTTTTGTGGCTCATTCGCATAGCGGGATTCCCAAGAGTGCCCGTGTGGTTCTCGATTTGGAGTATGCCAACAAGGCCGCAACAGGAGGGAAGATACGCCAGCGGGTAACGCTCGCCCAACGGTGCTGAGTGGCATTGTTCCACGGCCCGGTGCGGGTTCCTGATGAGGCTGGTAACGGCAACACCAAGGTCACGATCTCCTTCGAGGGTTGGAAAGGGGGGCGGATCGCTCCTGCCACGTTTGAGATACCGATTACTGATCCCGAGGCAATGAAGGCAGACGAATAACCCTTCGCAGATCAGTTCGGCCAGCGGGGGCGCTTCAGGGCGATGAGCACCATACCCTTCCATCACGAGCGACCTTTCGGGAGCGGTACTTCGACTCGTGGTAGACCGGCTGGCTCTTGCGGGGCCGGGCAGGGTTGCCCCACTCGTCCACCGGCGTAAGGTTTGCCGCCAGTGGCTACCGAAAACGCTTACCTGTCGTTGGTATGCTCCCTGTCAGCAACCGCCCTACGGGGCGTCCCGTGTCAGAATGCTCTTGACCGTGGTGTGAATCCACCGCCGGCCCCGCTTCGGGACGATCTCTTCCGCGTCCAGGCGGGTAGCGATTCCCCGGTAGGACAATCCTTCCGCTCGCATTCCCCGCATCAAGGCGATGATTGTCTGCTCGCGGGCGT
>DATNCY010000156.1:0-3774 GCA_035553375.1 Gemmataceae bacterium | reverse complement strand
GGGCTTTCCGTCGCCGAATCGGAAACGGGTCGTAGTCGTCGTCCAGGGGTTCCCGCCGCCGCTCGTCCTCGTACCGCCCGTCCCGCATGGGCTCGTCGTCGATCAACGCGGGCGCATCGGATTCCGGCGACGCCGCGGTCGGTTCGGCGGGCAGCGGTCCCGATTCGAAGAGGATTCCTGGCAGCGGTTTGTCCTCCGGCGGCGGTTCGGGGACAATTATCTTCTGCTTACAGGCGGGACATCCGACCTCGCTGCCCGCCTTACGGGTGGCGATTGAAAGGCGGCGCATGCAACGGGGACATGCAAAGTTGATCGGCATCGGTAGAGCTCCGCGACGATAGGGTACAACCTAACCGACGGGGGACGCGAAGGCAATTTGCGGGTGTAATCCGGGTGTAATCCCGTAGATGCCCTTACTTCTGTCGCCGTCCAAGCCGGTTGCCGCCCACGGCGCGACCTCGCGGTCGGGGCCGATGGGCATAGCGCTCCGCACGGCCATCCTCGCTCAGGATCGCTGCGCGAATCTGAAGCATCGACTCGGCGCCGCCGCTGATCCAGAACTTTTCCGTTCCCTTCACACGCCGATTCAATTGCTTGATCACGCTCTCCACCGGCGCACTGCTGATCGGCAACCCCTGGCGACGATACTCCGCATAGTTCATCCGCCCCTGCGCGTTGGTTACATAAGTCACCGTCTCGGCCGCGATTTTTCGCGGGTCCGTCTCCTTGGCATCGGGTGTCGGTTCCCCCAATCGCGCGGACACCCGCTTCAAATCCGCCAGCAACGGTACCACCGCGCCCGCCCACGCCCAACGCAACCACTTCTCGTACAGCGTCCAGGCGCTCTCCCCGGCGTCCGCGCCGATCTGCGCCGTTTCGTACAGGTAACTCACCAAATGAATGAAGTCCAAAATGCCGACGAAGCCCCACGGCAACAGATGCATCGCGAAGATCGCCCAGTTCCAGTGCGATCCATCGCACACGCACGCCTTGCGGCGGGCTTCACCCAGTCGCCGACGCTGGACCTCCGCCGCCACGTGATAGCCGAACGCGTCGCTCTTCTCCAAAGACGCCACCACGGTGCGAACCAACTTCTTCGGCCCGCGGCGACGACGCGAACGTTGGCGGCGCGGCTTCTTCTCGGACTTCTCGGCCGCAGCGCGGCGCGGGCCATGACCCGCACTTCGGCGGCTCTTGATCTCGGCGGCCAGGCGGGCCACGGTCGCGGTTTCCAGGAACTTCGCCGGCGGTTCGGGTTGCGGATCGATCGCTTTTTCCGTCGAAGACAGCGTCAGGCAGCAGGCCACCTTGGTCTCGCGCCAGTGGCGATCCGTCACGCCGCGGCCCGCGCCTTCGGCGCGCGCCTGCAACCGGCCGCCATCCAGCATGACCGCCGCCACGGTCGGAACCGCCTCGACGGTCGGCGGCAATCGCCGCTCGCGAAAGGCCTGCACCTCGGCGTCCCGCGCCGCGGCCCACTCGGCACCCACGCGTTCGCACAGCCGCCGGACGTGCGTCGGACTGATCGACACCTCGGCCAACTCCTTCAGATCGTTGCTCGCTTCCGCAAACGATGCGGCCTTGCCGCCGCGGCGAACCGCCATCCGAACGAGCGCCGGGCTAAAGCCCTCCTGCGTCAATTGCAACTGTTGGTCGAGGGGGGAAAAACACGACCCGACAGGCCGTGCAGCGCCATTTTTCGCGGGCCAATTCGATCGGACCGGCCCGGGTGGTCAGCACCCGACGCGACAGCGGATCGTCGGGCTTCCCCACGCGGCGAGCGGGTCGTTGGCAGTGAGGACAGGCGGGAGCCTCGACCGATCGGGCATCCGCGGCGGACTGCACTCGCTGCTCCAGGAGCCAGGATTCCAGGTCGCGCGTCAGTTGTCGGGTCTGGTCTTCGATCTGGTCGAAGGCGGGAAGGGGTTTCGAGGGATCTTCCGGAAAGAGGCGATTGAAGATGGCGTCGACGTGTTCGTGCAAGTCGCGGCGAATGACGTCGCGGTTCGGCGGGGCTTTCGGCGGAGTGGGGTGGGTGGTGGTCATGGCTGATTCCTTCAGAACTGAGGGACTTCCAGAGACGGGGACCGCCCGATCCCTGTTTCCAGCTCATGGTACCGTCATCGCCAGCTCACAACTACGGGTCTGCACCCCAAAAAAGCGAATGCATTGCAATGCTCCATCCGCTATGCTAATTGATGGTAGCCCGCCTACCTCCCGCCAGTTTGCTCCCGCTTGGAGACACTTCATGCTCGCGTTTCAGAGTCGGCGGTCGTTTTTGCAAGTCGGCGCCCTCGCCGTCGGCGGCCTCACCTTGCCGAACTTGCTGCGGCTTCGCGCCGCTCAACCCGCTGCCGCCAAACGGAAGAAATCCGTCATCCTCATCTGGCAGGCCGGCGGCCCCAGCCACATCGACATGTACGACCTGAAGCCGAACGCCCCCGCCGAAGTCCGCGGCGAATTCAAACCGATCAGCACGAACGTCCCCGGCATCCAAATCGGCGAACACCTGCCGAACCAGGCCAAACTGTTCGACAAACTCTCCGTGGTCCGCTCCGCTTTCCACACCAATGCCGGCCACGGCATGGGCTCGCAGTGGATGCAAACCGGCTACCAGGCCACCATCGAAGTGAACGACAACATTTATCCATCGACCGGTTCCGTGGTCGCCAAGATGAACGGCCCGAACGATCCCGGTTTGCCGGCGTACGTGAACCTGCCCCGGCAAGTCAGTTTCGGCAAGGCGGCGTACCTCGGAGCCTCGTACAACCCATTCTCGCCGGACTCGAACCCGAACGATGCGAACTTTCAGGTGCGGAACCTGAAGCTGCCGGGCCGGGTGAATGCCGACCGCCTCGAACGCCGCAAACAACTCATCCACGACCTCGATACGATTCGCCGCGACATCGATACCAAGGGCGACCTCGACGGCCTCGATACGTTTTATCGCGACGGCCTGGAAATGGTGACGAACGCCAAGGCCCAGAATGCCTTCGATGTGAACAAGGAACCGGTGCGGCTTCGCGACCGCTATGGCCGCAACGATCTCGGGCAAAGTTGCCTGCTGGCCCGGCGGTTGGTTGAAGCCGGCGTCACCTTCGTCACCTTGCAAGCCGGCGGCGGCTGGGATACCCACGGCAACAACTTCACGGAACTGAAGCGCCGCCTGCTGCCGCAATTCGACCTGGCCGTGGCGGCCCTCGTCGACGATCTGCACGATCGCGGCCTCAGCGACGACGTGCTCGTCATGGGGATGGGCGAGTTCGGCCGCACGCCGAAGATCAACAAGGATGCAGGCCGCGATCACTGGCCCGGCGCCATGAGCGTGCTCTATGCCGGCGGCGGCCTCAAGATGGGCCAAATGATCGGCACGACCAACGCGCTGGCGGAATACCCGACCAGCAAGCCGTACACGCCGGGCTGCGTGCTGGCCACGATGTACCACGCGCTGGGAATCGACCACAAGCACGCCTTCTACGATCACGCCCAGCGGCCGCTGCCAATCTTGAGCGAAGGCGAACCGATCCGCGAACTCGTCGGCTCGTGAACAACCGGTCAGGGAGCGATCGCGTGATTTCGCTCCCTGACGATCGCGGCACGGATGGTCGATCATCGTTTCTTCAGCACCGTCAAGAGATCGGGCTTCTTGTGCAAGAGCGCCACGTCCTGGGCAGTCAGGGCCCGGTCGAAGAGGGCGAATTCGTCCATCAGGCCGATGTAGCTGATCGCTAGAAATACCGACGCTTTCTCGGGTTCCCAGCCCATCGCGATCGC
>DATNCY010000155.1:0-43124 GCA_035553375.1 Gemmataceae bacterium | reverse complement strand
CGGAAGTGCTGCGTCCCTGGGTCGGCAAGGATCGCATCGGCCCTCGCCCCTAATCGAGCGGCACGCATGGGTAGGTGCCGCGAGCCGAGCGGCACTCGCAGTCCGGCTCGGCTCGCCGGACCTACTGCAATCGCCAGTAGGTACCGCGAGCCGAGCGGCACTCGCAGTCCGGCTCGGCTCGCCGGACCTACCGCCAGTAGGTGCCGCGAGCCGAGCGGCACGCATTGAGGTAGGTGCCGCGAGCCGAGCGACACTTCTTCCCGTCCGGGTCGGCTCGCTCGATTCCCAGGCGATCGTATATCATGAAGAGAGAGCCTTGCGGCTCGCCGCGAGGCCAGGACAGCATCCGCGCCGTGGAGAATGTTTCATGTCCACTACGCCGCCGCCGATTGACCCTACCTTGCCACCCGCGGAGAAGGTCAAACAGTTCCCCACCACGCCCGGCGTGTATCTGATGAAGGACGCTCAAGGGGTTGTCCTCTACGCCGGCAAGGCTAAGAACCTGCGTAACCGCGCTTCGCACTACTTCACCAAAGCGGCCGCCGAGGATCCGCGCACCGCCGACCTCGTGCCCCTCATCGCGGACATCGATTTCCTCTCCGCCGAGAGTGAGGTCGATGCGTTGCTCATGGAAGCTCGACTCGTCAAGGACATTCAGCCCCGTTTCAACGTCGAACTGAAAGACGACAAGACATTCCCCTATTTACAAATTCGCATTCGTGAAGATTTCCCGCGCGTCGAGTTCACGCGCCAACCGCGCCGTCGCGGCGTGCGGCTCTATGGGCCATTCACCAGCGCGCGTACCTTGCGCCATGCCATCCGCGTCTTGCAGCGCATCTTTCAGTTCCGCACTTGCTCGCTGGACATCAAGGCCGATGACAGCCGCTGGCGCTGGTTCCGGCCGTGCCTGCTGCACAGCATCCGCCAATGCACGGCGCCCTGTAATTTTCGCGTGACGAAGGAGGAGTATCGCAAGCAGATTCGTTCGCTGCGCATGGTACTCGAAGGAAAAAAGGATCGTCTGCTTCGCGAGATGGAGCGAGAGATGGAAGAGGCGAGCAAAGCACTGCTTTTCGAGAAGGCAGCCCGGTTGCGCGACGACATCACCGCGCTGCAAGGACTGAGACAACGCGGCGACGTGGCGAAAGACGTTCAGCCGGAGGTCTTTCCCATTGATCCGAAAAAAGGACTTGTCGGACTGCGTAAGGTGCTTGGGCTATCCAAGACGCCGCGCACCATCGAAGGTATGGACATCGCGCATTTGGGCGGCAGTGACACGGTGGCATCCCTGGTGAGCTTCATCGATGGTCTACCGTTCAAGCCTGGCTATCGACGTTATCGCATCAAGTCCGTGCAAGGGATCGATGATTTCGCCTCGATCCGCGAGGTGGTGACGCGCCGCTTCCGCAGTGGGACAGTCGGGAGATCCGGCAAAACGAAAGATAGGCGGGACGCCTGTCCCACCGAGCAGGTTTTCCCCGATATTTTGCTCATCGACGGCGGCAAGGGCCAACTCAGCGCGGCGCTGGACGCCTTCGCCGTGCTGGGTGTTGAGCCGCCGTGTCTGATCTCGCTGGCCAAGCGTGAAGAGGAGATTTATCGTCCCGGCGAGGCGGAGCCGCTGCGCTTGAGCCGGCACGCGGCGGCCCTGCGCTTGTTGCAATACGTCCGCGATGAGGCTCATCGCTTCGCTCAGCATTATCACCACATTTTGCGACGGAAAAAACTCGAAGAATGAAAGGAGGCATGCGTGCGCATTCTGTTGACCAATGATGATGGCATTTACGCGCCGGGTTTACGCGCCCTGTTGCCGGAACTGCGGAAGCTGGGCGAAGTGATCGTGGTGGCGCCGGCGACGGAGCAGAGTGCCGTCGGTCATTCGGTGACATTGACGACCCCTTTAGTAGTTCAAGAAGTGCTGGATGAGAATCGCCAACTGATAGGTTGGGCGGTGGAAGGACGTCCTGCCGATTGTGTAAAGTTGGCTCTGCGTGAATTGCTCCCGGAACCGCCGGATGTGATTATCAGCGGCCTCAACGCAGGCTCGAATGCCGGCATCAATGTACTCTATTCCGGCACGGTCGCCGCCGCGATCGAGGGCGCTTTTTTTCGCCGTACAAGCATCGCCTGCTCGCAGGAGTACACAAAGCTGAAGCCGCTCGATTTCGCGCGGGGCGCCGATCTGGCGCGCCGCGTCATCGAGCAAATCCTCGCTCACGAACCGGACACCGGCACGCTCTTCAACGTCAACATTCCCAGTCCGGAACGTGGTCCCCTGCGCGGTATTCGCACGGTGCCGCAGAATCTCGCGCCCTACGTCGAAACCTACGACCGCCGCATCGACCCACGCGGCCGCATGTATTTCTGGTCAAACCCTGATTTTCGCTGCCCCGATCCCCATCCCGATTCGGACGTGACCGGCCTTGCCGACGGCTGGATCACCGTGACACCGCTGCAATTCAATCTGACGCACGCCGTCTTGCTCGAACAGATGAACCGCTGGCAGTGGCGGTTGTAACCTCGGCGCTCGCGGAAAGGTTTTTCTTCGGTTCTTGCGAAAAAGCGGCGAATGATATTCGGCGAACCTTTTGGTATTCTTTCTACTAAGTGAAGGCGCTGGGGCTCGAACCCAGGACCTACGGATTAAAAGTCCGTTGCTCTACCGACTGAGCTACGCCTTCCCGATCCTCATTACTGCTTTTCTTGACGTTTACTCCATTCCCGATTCTTCCGCCCCAACGCCGGGCGAGCCGGATTCGAGGGAACACTAGGGTCATCCTATCAGTGGGCAAGCCGTAGACAAGGCTGCGGCTGAACCAAGGTTCACGCCGGACGATGGCATAATAGCGCCGACAACAGATAGGATGGCAGGCAACGAAAAAGCGAAGAGCGAGGCCAAGGCGGATCACGATGATGCAGCAGTCCACAATCCGGCTACCCATGCAGCGATCCTTCATCCTTTTCGCTGGACAGATGCCGAATTCGTTGGCATCCTACGGTTAGGACTTAATGGTGCCGGTTGTTGTAACGCAACGGGCGCGCGAGAGCGGCGCGGAGCAAGGAACACCCAATGGCACGACTTACGTTTCTGGCCGCGATGAGTGGACTAATCTTGGCATCCCACCTTGAGGCCGCGAAGGAGAATGGTGATGACTTGAAAGCCGCGCTGGATAAATCCGCGCGCGGCCTGCGGGGCTACGCCTTTCGGGTCGAGGAGGGACCGGGCGCTGGAGCGGCCCAGATCGTTGCGGGGAAGTTCCAGAAGGGACGGCCGCTGTTCGCCCAGGCCGGCGGAATCGACTTTTTCAAGAAGGGCGACATACTGGTCTATTGCCAAGGGGAGCAGTGGATGCGCACCCGGCGTGGCCGAGAGTCCGATCCGTTACGCATTCTGGCCGCCTCCGCCGCAGTGAGTCGTCTCCGGCCGCCACACGAGGAACTGACCGCACTCGTCAAGGGTCTGGATGAGATCAAGAAAATCGAGGAGAAGGATCGCGTCGTCTACACGGGCACCTTGGGAGAGGAAGCGGCACGGAAGCTGGCACCCTCGGAGGTGCGGAACATCACACGCGGGGGAACGGCTCGACTGTGGACAGAGGGCGGAGGCATCGTGAAGTATCGTTTCACCCTACAAGTGAAAGGGCGGCAGGGCAACGCCGAAGTTGATGGTACTCGGACAAAGACGGTGCAGCTAAGCGGGCTGAGCAAGACGAAAGTTGAGGTGCCCGCAGCGGTGAGTAAGCTGCTGGAATGAGCCTTTCCTCACCAGAAGAAAACCGCCCGCTATCGTTTTTCGCCAACTTGCGAGATCCATTATGGGACATTCTGCAACCAGGGGTACTCTTTTCCTCGCCCTCGTCGCGCTTCCGTCGCCTTTCTGCGCCGCCGAACCGCTGCCGGCCATCATCGAGTTCAACCGGGATATTCGCCCCATTTTGTCGGATAATTGCTTCCAATGCCACGGACCCGACAAGGCCAAGCGCAAGGCCGATTTTCGTCTGGATACCGAGTCCGGCGCGCTCGCCGATCTGGGCAACGGCCGCGCCGTCGTGCCGGGTGAACCCGACAAAAGTGAGTTGCTGCGCCGCATCACCACGACGGATAAACAGGAACACATGCCGCCGGCGAAGTCCGGCCGTAAGCTGAACGAGCGGCAAATTCAACTCCTGCGCCGCTGGATCGAGCAGGGAGCGAAATGGCAGACGCACTGGTCGTTTCTGCCACCGAAACCACCGCCGCTGCCGCGCATACGCAACACCGCCTGGCCGCGCAATGCGATCGATACGTTCATCCTCGATCGCCTGGAGCGTGAGGGATTGCAGCCTTCTCCCGAGACGAACAGGATCACGCTCTTGCGGCGAGTGACGTTCGATCTGACCGGCCTGCCGCCCACGCCTGCGGAGGTCGATGCCTTCCTGAAAGACGCATCCCCCGGCGCCTACGAAAAAGTGGTCGATCGTCTTCTGGCGTCGCCGCGTTACGGCGAGCGAATGGCCGTGCCCTGGCTCAACGGCGCGCGCTACGCCGATACGAACGGCTACCAGAGCGATGGGGAACGGCACATGTGGCGCTGGCGCGATGGGGTCATTGAGGCATTCAATCGCAATAGAGCCTTCGATCAATTCACGATCGAACAACTCGCCGGCGACATGCTGCCCCATGCCACGCTCGATCAACAGATTGCCAGCGGATTCAACCGCAATCATCGCGGCAACGCCGAGGGCGGCATCATCCCCGCCGAGTACGCCGCCGAGTATGTCGTCGATCGCGTCGATACCACCGCGACGGTCTGGCTCGGCCTGACAGTCGGCTGCGCACGCTGTCACGATCACAAGTTTGATCCGATCAAGCAGAAGGAGTTCTATCAGCTGTTCGCGTACTTCAACAACGTGCCCGAACGCGGCAAGGCGATCAAATTTGGTAACTCACCACCGTTCATCAAGGCACCCACACGCGAACAGCGGCAACAACTTGCGGATCTGGAAACGCGCTTGACCGCGGCGGACAAGCGTTTCCAGACGCTGCAACCTCGGATCGCGCTGGCACAGACGCAATGGGAGAAATCGCTGAAGCACGGCCCGGCGCTCGATGACTCCATCACGGAAGGATTGCTCGTCCACTACCCGCTCGATGGCGATACGAAAGATCATGTTGTCCCTTCTCAGTGTGGGAGTTTCAAGGACGGCGCTTCGGCCTATGCGCCAGGGCGTATTGAGAAGGCCGGCGACTTCGATGGCCAGCGCTTCGTTGACGGTGGCGATGTCGCGCACTTCGGCTATTACGACAAGTTCTCCGTCGCCGCCTGGATTCGTCCGAAGGAAACGCAGGACGGGACGATCCTCTCACGCATGACCGATGCTCCACGAGCGGCCGGGTACAGTATCACACTCGAAGACGGCAAGATCCACGTCAACCTCATCGTGCGCTGGCTCGACGACGCCATTCGCGTTCATACGCGGCGCAGCCTGCCCGCCGATCGTTGGTGTCATGTCGTTGTCACTTACGATGGTTCGCGTGTGGCCGAGGGTGTCAAAGTGTATCTCGATGGTCGAGACGAAAAACTCGTGGTCGATCTCGATGACCTCAATCAGAATTTTCAGTCCAAGGAACCGTTGCGCATCGGTGCCGGCAATGGTCCGGCCGGTCGCTTCCACGGTGGCATTGACGATGTGCGCATCTATCGGGGCGTCCTCGCGCGGGAGGACGCGGGCATTCTGGCCACGACCGACGCTATTCGCGCCATCGTCGCCTTGCCCACCGACAAACGCACGGATTTGCAAACGCTGAAGCTGCGCCGCTATTTTCTCGACAAACAAGCACCGTCCGACATTCGGCAAGCGCGCGAGCAGTTCCTTCATCTGCGCCGGCAGAGAGAACAGCTTATCGATCGTTTTCCGACGACGATGGTGATGCGCGAGATGCCGACGCCGCGCGATACCTTCGTGCTGATTCGCGGCGAGTATGACAAACACGGCGAAAAAGTGACGCCCGGCGTGCCGCGGAGTTTGCCAGCCCTACCGCCTGGTGTGCCGAATAATCGGCTCGGCTTCGCGCGCTGGCTGGTCGATCCGACAAACCCCCTGACAGCGCGCGTCGCGGTCAATCGCTACTGGCAGATGCTATTTGGCACCGGTCTGGTCAAGACGGTTGAGGATTTCGGTTCGCAGGGCGAATGGCCGACGCACCCGGAATTGCTCGACTTCCTGGCCACCGAGTTCGTCCGTTCGGGCTGGGATGTCAAGCGCGTCCTCAAGACGATCGTGACGAGCGCGACCTATCGCCAGTCGTCGAAGGTGAGCCGCGAATTACTGCACCGCGATCCCGAGAATCGTCTGCTGGCGCGAGGGCCGCGTTTCCGGCTGTCGGCCGAGATGGTACGCGATCAAGCGCTGTTCGCCAGTGGTCTGCTCGTCGAAAAAATGGGCGGTCCCTCGGTCAAGACGTATCAACCCGCGAGTTTGTGGAAGGAACTGTCCGATAAAGAGTATAAAGCGGACAAGGGAGACAATCTTTATCGCCGTAGCATGTACACGTTCTGGAAGCGCACGGTGGCACCGCCGGACATGATGACATTCGACGCCGCCGGTCGGGAAACGTGCATCGTGCGCCAGACGCGCACCAACACGCCGCTGCAAGCACTCACGCTCATGAACGATGTCACCTATGTTGAGGCGTCGCGCGTCCTGGCTCAACGCGTGCTGAATGAGGGCGGCACAACACCCGAACAGCGCTTGACGCGGCTGTTTCGCTTGCTCACCGCGCGTCCGCCGCGCGCTCCCGAACTGCAAATCCTGCGTGCGGACCTGGACCAGCACCTCACGCGGTATCGTCAGGATCGGCGAGCGGCTGTCAAACTCGTGAGCGTCGGCGAGGCGAAGCGCGACGAGAAATGGGATATCGCCGAGTTGGCGGCGTACACCGCGACGGCGAATCTCATTCTCAATCTCGACGAAACGCTTACCAAAGAATGAATCGTTGTTGTCGCGGTCGTCGTGATGGTACAATTGAGTGATTCGATCGCCACCCGCCAACCAGAGCCTTTTGCTCGTTCCCCCGCCAACGAACCGTCGAACACCCCGTTCGACGTGATGTAGTCAGGAGAAACGGCATGCTTCGACCTCAACAGCAAACGCGATTTCTGCCGCTTCTCACGCTGGCCGGAGCGCTGATCGCGTCGCCTCTGCTGCACGCGGAAGAGAAATCTCTGCGCCGATTGATCGACGCCGAGGTGCGGGCGGCCTGGCAGCGCGAGAAGATTGTACCGGCCGGCCGAGCGAGCGATGCGGCCTTCCTGCGCCGCGTCTATCTCGATCTCGCGGGCACGATCCCCAGCCGTGATGAAACCCAACAGTTCCTCCAAGACACGCACGCCAACAAGCGCGAACTGTTGATTGACAAATTGCTCGCCGACGCGCGATTTTCGGTCCATCAAGCCAATGTGTGGGATCTGGTGCTGTTTGGCCGTCATCCGTCCAATGGTGAGGCGACGCGCAAACGCGAGGGTTTTACGAAATGGCTGGCCGACAAGTTCGCGCGCAATGAACCCTATGACCGCTGGGTCCGCGATCTGTTGTTGGCCGAGCAACCGGGAACGGAATTGTTCCACGTTCAATACCGCAACCAACCGGCGGATGCCGCCGTGGCCGTCACGCGGATTTTCCTGGGCACGCAGTTGCAGTGCGCTCGTTGCCACGATCATCCGTTCGAGAGCTGGACGCAGCGCGATTTCTATGGCATGGCCGGCTTTTTCGTCCGCCTCGTGGTCATCGACAAGGGCAACTCGGCCGGTCAGCGCCGCTATGCCATCGGTGAAAAAAGCACCGGCGAGGTTCTTTTCACCGGCGCGGTGAAGGACCAGAAGCCCGGTCAGAAGGGCGAGCCGATCAAGGCCAAGTTTCTCGGCGGCCCGGCGCTGGAAGAGAAGCCGCCGCCGAAGGGCTTCAAGGAACCTGCTCTGAAACCCGGCAAGGAGATGCCTCGGCCGTCGTTTTCTCGCAAGGAAAAACTAGCCGCCTGGGTGACAGCTCCGGACAATCCCTATCTCGCGCGTGCCGTGGTCAATCGGGTTTGGGCACAGTTTCTCGGCAAGGGACTGGTTCATCCGGTGGACGACCTGCGCGAGACGAACGCGCCCCGTCAGGCCGAGTTGTTCAAGGTCATGACGGATCAACTGAAATCGCACCAATTCGATCTGAAATGGTTGATTCGAGAGTTGGTCAACAGCGAGACGTATCAACTCGCAGCCGAGGGGTCCGTGAAGGATGCTCTGCCGTCATGGTATGAACGCGCTCGTGTTCGACCGCTCTCAGCGGAGGAATTAGCCGCGGCGATTCAAAGGGCTGTGGCTTTCGATCCTGCCGGACGGAAGATGGTGACCGACGCCCGACCGTATTTCCTCATGTACTTCGGCGAGCCAACCAACGGTCGCGGCGAGTTTCAGGGCCGGCTCTCGGGGCATCTGTTCCTTAACAACAGCGACCACATTCGCCGGATGATCCAACGCCGCAAAGGCAATTTGGCCGACCTCCTGCTCGTTTCCAAGGAACCGTGGGAACGGCGGGTGGAGCAATTATTTTTGTCCGTGTTGAGCCGGCCGCCCAGCGGCGAAGAACGCAAGAAGTTCGTGGCCTACCTTACCACGGACGGGAAACCGGAGGTTCTAGTCGAGGAGGCCATTTGGGTGTTGCTCAATACCGCCGAGTTTCGCTTCAATCACTGACTCCGATTACGCCGCGATTTCGAGGAGACGACTGTCATGCGTCAACCTTGTCCGATTCACGAACACCTCAGCCGTCGCGCGTTCCTCAAGGGGAACCTCGTCACGGCCGGCGGTTTCGCCGTCGCTAATTGGGGCGGACTGTTTCAGTCACAGTCGATTGCCGCTCAGACGAAACAACGGGGCAAGCGTTGCATTCTGCTGTGGATGAACGGCGGGGCCAGCCAGATTGACACTTTCGATATGAAGCCTGGCCGACCCACCGGAGGCCCGTTCCGGCCCGCGGCGACAAAGATAGCGGGCATTCAGATATGTGAATACCTGCCGCGAATGGCGGAGCAAATCGACAAGCTCGCCATCATCCGCAGCATGCGCACGCAGTCGCCGGATCATCCCGACGGCATCTATCACATGCACACTTGTTATAAGATGTCGGAGCGGACGCCGCACCCGGAGATCGGCGCGATGGTGGCCCGCTATCTCGGCCGCCCCGCCGACGATCTGCCGAGTTTCGTTCGCATGGGTTCGACCGGCAACGGCGGAGCGGGATATTTGGGACCGCAATACGAGCCGTTCAGTCTAGGGCGCGATGGCCGACTGCCCTATTTCACCGAACCGTATCTCAAGCCGGAAGCCGAACAGCGACGCGGCGACTTGCTTCGTTTCATGGAACAGGACTTCGCCCGCGAACATCAGGCGACTCCTTTCGAGAGCCATCGCTTCGCCAAAGAAAAAGCCTGGCGTCTTCTCCGCGCCAAGAGCGTTTTCAATATCAGCAAGGATTGGCCCGCCCATCGCGATCGCTACGGCGACACGGATTTCGGGCGCGGTTGTTTCATGGCGCGAAAACTGGTTGAGGCCGGCGTGCCGTTCGTCGAGGTCGGCCAGGAAAATTACGATAGCCATGCGGATAACTTCGTCTGCCACAAGGCCAACATGGGCATACTCGATCCGGCCTGGTCGGCACTGCTGCAAGACCTGGCGGAGCGTGGCCTGCTGAACGATACGCTGGTCGCGTGGATGGGTGAAGTGGGCCGGACGCCGTATATCAACAACCGCGCCGGCCGCGATCACTTCATTCGCGGCTGGACGGTGGTACTGGCCGGCGGCAGCATCAAAGGCGGGCAAGTGTACGGTGCCACTGATCTTGACGGTAAGGACGTGAAGGACAACCCTGTTTCCGAGGGCGATTTGTTCGCCACGATTTACACCGCCCTGGGCATCAATCCGCGCGTCAAACATTATGTGGGACAGCGGCCGGTGTGGGCCACTCCCGAAGGGTCCAAACCGTTGCGCGCGCTGCTTGGCTAAGGAGATTACCATGCCGGAATCGATTTCCTTCGACAAGGCGGCGCTGGCCTGGACGCTGCCCTGGGATGCCGACTGGGTGACGGCCGTATGCTTTCTGGGCGCGACGCGGCGATTGGCGGCAGGCAATAACCTGGGCCAGATTTTGTTGTGGGATTTGCCGGAGAAAGCCGGCGGTTCGCCGCCGATACCGATTCGCCGGCTGGAAGGACATACGAACGTCGTGACCCGACTGCTGGCCACGGCGGACGGTCGGGGACTTATTTCCGCCAGCTTCGATCACTCGATTCGCTATTGGGATACTCAAGTGTCCGCGACGGGCAGCGCAACCGTTGTGCTGAACGCGCGCAAAATCGCCGAGGCGAGTTCGCCAGGGGGCAAGCGCTCGGGCAAAAAAGTCCCGCCGCCGATGGAAGCGAAGGTACAGACTCAGGCTGCCGACCGCGTCCTCGACGGCCATCGCGAATGGGTTCGTGGGCTGTCCCTGAGCGGGGACGGCAAACTCCTCCTGAGCGGCGACGACGCTGGACAGGTGATTCTCTGGGACCGCGCCGCCGCCAAGGAATTGCGCCGCTGGAAGGTCAAGGGGTGGTCCTACGCCTTGGCTCTGGCACCCGACGGCAAGCAGGCGGCGGTTTCCGAACGTGTCCCCTTGGTCTTCGACTCCGGCCGGCATTGCGGTATCCGGCTCTGGGATGCGACAACCGGCCAGCCGCAGCGCGAACTCGACAAAGAATTCACGAAAATCTATCTCGCGGCAGCGGCATACTCACCCGATGGCAAGGTGCTGGCACTCGGTCGCGGTGGGGAGGCAGATGGCAACAATGGCAAGGTTTTCCTGATCGATCCGGCGACCGGCAAGAAGATACGCGAACTGACACCGGGCCATCAGTACGGCATAACGGATTTGGCCTTCCATCCCGACGGCAAGCACCTCGCCTCCAGCGGGCGCGATACGATAATCCGTATTTGGGATGTGGCGAGTGGCAAAATGGTCAAGGAACTGGGCAAGGCGCGCGGCGGACAATTCAAGGATTGGATTCACGCCATCTCTTTTTCCGCCGATGGCCGCTGGCTCGCCGGCGCCGACATGGCCGGCAGCATCCAGGTTTGGACGTTCCCGGCGTGAGCGAGTTTGCCATGAACCCCTTGCTTGAACACGCATCGTTGCTAACCCGCCGGCACTTTTTCGGCCGCACCAGTACCGGCCTGGGGATCGTCGCTCTGGCGTCGCTCCTCAACGAACGACGTTGTGCCGCCGCGGACAAGACGGCCTCGACAAAAGGAGGATTACCGCACTTCAAAGCGAAGGCCAAGCGCGTCATCTACCTGTTCCAGTCCGGCGCTCCTTCGCAGATGGACTTGTTTGACTACAAACCGGATCTTAAAAATCTGCGCGGCAAGGAATTGCCCGACTCTATCCGCAAGGGCCAACGGCTTACCGGCATGACGGCCAGCCAAACGAGTTTTCCTGTCGCACCGAGCAAGTTTCGTTTCGCCCAGCACGGTAAGAGCGGAGCCTGGGTTAGCGAGCTGATGCCGCATCTGGCCAAGGTCGCGGACAATCTTTGTTTCATTAAGTCGATGTACACAGAGGCGATCAACCACGATCCCGCCATCACGTTTTTCCAGACCGGCGCACAACTGGCTGGCCGGCCGAGCATGGGCGCATGGGTGTCCTATGGGCTGGGCAGCGAGAACCGCGATTTGCCGGCTTTCGTCGCGTTGGTTTCGCAGGGCAGCGGCAATCCCGCCGATCAGCCGCTCTACGATCGTTTGTGGGGCAGTGGCTTTTTGCCGACGCGCTACCAGGGCGTCAAACTGCGCTCCGGCGGCGAGTCGGTGTTGTATCTCTCCAATCCGCCCGGACTGGATAACGCTGGGCGACGCCGTATGCTCGACGACCTGGCCAAGCTCAATCAATTGCGACTCGACGAGCAGGGTGATCCCGAAATCGCCACGCGCATCGCGCAATACGAATTGGCCTATCGCATGCAAACCTCGGTGCCGGAATTGACCGATCTAGCGCGCGAACCGAAATCGATCTTCGATCTGTATGGTCCCGACGCGCGCAAACCCGGCACCTTCGCGGCGAATTGCTTGCTGGCCCGCCGTCTCGCCGAGCGCGGCGTTCGCTTCATCCAACTGTTTCATAAGGGCTGGGACCAGCATACGAACTTGCCCAAGCAGATTGTTGGTCAGTGCCGCGACACCGATCAACCCTCCGCCGCCCTGTTGGTGGATCTGAAACAGCGTGGCTTGCTCGATGACACGCTCGTCATCTGGGGCGGCGAGTTCGGGCGCACGGTCTATTGTCAGGGCACGCTGACGGCCGAGAATTATGGCCGCGATCATCATCCGCGCTGCTTCACCGTCTTCCTCGCGGGCGGCGGCATCAAGCCGGGCCTGACGCATGGCGAAACCGATGATTTCTGCTACAACATCACTCGTGATCCCGTGCATGTTCACGATCTGCATGCCACCATGCTGCATTGTTTGGGCATCGAGCATACCCGGCTGACGTTCCTGTTCCAGGGCCGTCATCATCGGCTGACCGATGTACATGGCAACGTGATGAAGGAAATCCTGGCTTGACCGCCCGATGCCGTTATTCGAGGCTGTAACAGCATGCGGTAGGTCCGACGAGCCGAGCCGGACTGCCAGTGCCGCTCGACTTGCGGCACCTACCGGTAGGTCCGGCGAGCCGAGCCGGACTTTTACGAAGTGCCGCTCGGCTCGCGGCACCTACCGGTAGGTCCGGCGAGCCGAGCCGGACGTGAAGCAGTGCCGCTCGGCTCGCGGCACCTACTTAGGACAGCCATGTCTACAAAAGCGGTCCCACATCTCGACAGCCCTTGGGAGCGATACCGCATGGCCCTCGATCGTGTCACCGAACGCTTGCGGCGTATCACGACGGCGCTGGAAGAAGCTGGCGTTGCCTACGCCCTGGTCGGCGGCCAAGCCGTCGCGCTGTGGGTCGCCACCCGCGATCCCGCCGCTGTACGCACCACCAAGGATGTGGACATTCTTCTACGCCGCGAAGATCTGCCCCGCGCCCGCGCCGCCGCCCTAGCCGCTGGCATGGATTACTTCGAGGTCGTGGGCGTCGGCATGTTTCTCGAACAGGATGATCCCAACCCGCGCCAAGCCGTCCATCTCATCTGGGCCGGCGAAAAGATTCGCCCCGAGTATTCGCTGCCGGCGCCGACGATCGACCAACGGCAATCGATTGAGCCGGGCACCCAGGTCGTTTCGTTGCCCGCCCTCACCTTTATGAAACTCCTGTCCAACCACGACCAAGATCGCGTTCATCTCCACGATCTTATCGACGTGGGCCTGGTGACACGCGATTTCTTGAAGGATTTGTCGCAACCCCTCGCGGAACGTCTCGATGCCCTGCTCACCGAATCCGGCCGCTGAGAACCATGCCATGAATCCGTCTGAAACAGGACGGCAACACCGTCGATGCGGCTGAGGCGAGGCGAGGCTCATTCCCTCCGTGTCGATCCGCGCAGCGGATTGTATCAGGCATCGCCGATCGCCGGCGCGATGGCTCAGCGGTTGGATATTGAGCGCCTTTAATGATGCGAAGTATAGATTATAACATGTGAACAATTCGGAAACATTGGAGAGATGGGTTGATTAGAATGATAGTAGCGACTATATTTTCACCTTAGCTTTCCTGACCCTGTCAAGGAAACCAATGCACTCGGCAATCGTCCTCGGACATTGTGGGCCATTTTTTCGCTTGAGCCGCCTCAACCCGCCCGTCAAGGATTCGGAACAGATTGCCTACTGAAGACTACGAGACAAAAGCGCTGCCAACCCAAAGCACAAGCAAAGGTAAGTTTTTTCCCTTGCTTGCGCTTCGGGCTGGCAGTCCAGGAGGTTGTCCGGAAGCATCTGCGCGCATGGGGTCGTTGTCGCGCGTAGAGAGATATTTTCCTCGTTTCTAACAGGAGACAATGCATGATGCATACTCTATGGTTGAGCAAATTGCTGACCCCCGTGGGGCGTCGCTCGGTGGGACGAAAACGGTCGATGAAATCGCGCCCCTCGATCCGGCCTCATCTAGAATCCTTGGAAGACCGGATCGCTCCCGCGACTTACAATGTCGGCAATGAAATCCAGTTAGAGGCGGCGATCGCGCAGGCGAACAAGGACACCAGCGCCGACACGATCGTACTCCAGGCCGGCGGCACGTACAATCCGGCCGCGCAACTAAACATCACCACTACGTTCGGCCTGACCATCCAAGGCAATGGCTCGACGGCGGGCGGGACCGTCATCAACGCCAACGGCGGCAGCCGCGTGTTCCTGATCGACAACGGCGGAACCAACGTCACCTTCCAAAACCTGACCATTGAAGGCGGCAAGGCCATCGATGACGGTTCGGGTAAAAGTGGGACGACGGCGGAGGGCGGCGGCATCCTGGACAAGGGCGGCAATGTCACGCTCAGCAATGTGGTGGTCCAGAATAACCAAGCCGTGGGGGCGAACACTCAGAAGGCCCAGGGCGGCGGCATCTACGTATCGAACGGTTCGCTGATCATCACGAACAACAGTGTCATCGAGAATAACCACGCCATCGGCGGCAATGGTTCGGCTGGCTTCAACCTCGGCGGGACGGCTCAGGGCGGCGGTGTGTACGTCTTGGGCGGCAGCCCGATCACCATCATCAACAGCACCCTCTCCGGCAACAGCGTCCACGGCGGCGACGGTGCCAACGGCACGTCCAAGGCCGTTTCCGGGGGCAATGGCGGCGACGCCGATGGCGGTGGTTTGTACGCTCTGACCAACAACGTGCAGTTGATCATCCGTGGAGCGACGGTGACGGGCAACATCGCTCAGGGCGGCCAAGGCGGCACAGGGTTCCAGGGCCCCAACGCCACAAACATCAATCAGGCTGGCGGCAACGGCGGCTCCGGCGGCAACGGCGGTAAGGCGCAGGGCGCGGGCCTGGACCTCTCCAGCACCGGAACCGTGGACATCAGTTCCTCGACGCTGTCGAATAACAACGCGGCGGGCGGTCAAGGCGGCGCGGGCGGCCTGGGCGGTACGGGCATGGGAACCGGAACAGGCGGTCATGGCGGTGCCGGCGGCAGCGGCGGCGATGCCGATGGCGGTGCCGTCTATGCCACCGGCGATAGCGGCCTGTCTCTCCGCCTTACTTCCTTGCAAGTGACCGGCAATCACGCCACGGGCGGTCAGGGCGGCACCAACGGCGAGGGCGGCTTCGGCGGCGGCAATGGCGGGCAAGGCAGCAGTGCCGGCTTCGGCGGCAATGCCATCGGTGGCGGCATCTTCGCCGACGCCGTCACGCTCACCATCGTCAGTTCCAACATCAGCGGCAACAAAGTCCAGGGTGGCGCCGGAGCCACCGGCGGCGAGGGCGGCGATGCCGGCGTCTTTGGTCAGGCCGGCGGCGCGGGCGGTAACGGCGGGACTGGCGGCATCGCCTACGGCGGAGGCGTCTATTTCCTCGATCAAAGCACGTCCCCTGTGTCGCTGAACATCACCAGTTCCACCCTGGCCAACAACTCGGCCGTGGGCGGGATGTCCGGCGAGGGCGGCATGGGCGGAGACGGAGTCACGGGCGGGGTTGGCGGTAACGGTGGCGGCGGTTTGGGTGGCATCGTCGGCGGCGGTCAGGCGGCGGGCGGCGGTTTGTACGCCAGTAGCACCGGCAACCTTCAGGCCACTGTGACGGCCTCCACCATTTCGGGCAACAAAGCCACGGGCGGTGACGGCAACACGGGCGGCACCGGCGGCGCGGCCGATGTCGGGGCTGGCGTGGGCGGCATCGGCGGCGTGGGCGGTAGTGCCTACGGCGGCGGCGTCTATACGTCCAATGCCACCGGCTCGGTTTTCAACATCATTAACACGACGATTGCCTTCAACGCGGCGGCAGCCGGCACTGGCGGCATGGGTGGCGGCGGCGGCAATGCGCCCACCGGCAAAGCCGGCGCGGGCAGCACCGGCGGCGCGGGTGGCAGTGCCAACGGCGGCGGCGTATCCATCAACGGCAGTGGTACCCTGGCTTTCACCAACGCCACTGCGGCCTATAACAGCACCACTCTCGGTCAGGGCGGCGCTGGCGGCGCAGCGGGGACGGGTGTCACCTCGGCAACGGCGGGGACGGCGGGGACGGCCGGCACCGCGAGCGGCGGCGGCGTCAGCATTGGCGCGGGAAGTAATAGCACGCCGATAGTCAAACTCACCAATACTCTGGTAGCCCTCAACACTGCCGTCACTGGTGCCGACGTCAGCGGCACCGTCGCCAAGAGCAATCACAACCTGATCGGCAACGCCGACGGCAGCAGCGGATTCAGCACGAGTACCGGCGACCTGTTCGGCAACACGGCTCATCCGCTTAACCCTGGCTTGGCAACGGCGCTGGGCAATAACGGCGGACCAACGCAAACCCTCGCCCTGCAAGCCAGCAGCCCTGCCCTCGCCGCCGGTGATCCCAATGTTCTGTCGGTGACCGGGCCATACGACCAACGCGGCGTGGGCTTCGCGCGCGAGGCCAACGGCACCATCGACATCGGTGCCTACCAGTTCACGCAACCGTCCACCGGTGGCGGTGGAGGCGGCGGTGGCGGTGGAGGCGGCGGCATGATCTGCCCGCCACAACCCTTCACGTTACTCGACGTAATCCTGCTGGCCCTCGACGGTGCCGTCGAGGGGTTCTACACACCGTTCGCCTTCTTCCCGCCGGTCCAGTCGTTGCTGACGTTCGTCGATGGGCTGGTGGAAGGGAATCCGTTATCCCAGTGTTCCTCGTCGAGCCAGCTGTTGCACAACCTCGGACCGACCAACGCCGACTACATATTCCAACTCGGCTTCCGCTTCGGTCTGTCGCAGTTGCAGCTAGAACTATCGGTGCAGAGTTAGGCGGAATGCCTCGCCAATGCAGAATGCCTCCTCAATGCAGAATGCAGAATGCAGAATGAAAAACACCTTGTTTTCGTTCTGCATTCTGCATTCTGCATTCTGCATTGAGGAGGCATTCTGCATTGAGGAGCGGCGACGGTCAGCGAATGCCCGCGTCCGCCGCCGCCTTGGGATCGAGCTTTTTGAGGATTTTCGCGGCGATCTGGCTGATCTGGTACGATTCCGAGCGAACCATCTCAACGAAGACCGGCACCACGCTCTTGTCGTGCGGTCCCATTTCTCCCAGCGTCTCCACGAGTCGTCGGCGATGATGCAAGGGGATGGTGTCGTGGATACGTTCGCGCCAGACGGCGACGAGAACCGGAGTCGTCTCTTTCGTCTGGCGCTCAATTCGCCACAGCGCCTGAGCCGCACTCGTTCGCGCCTCCACGTCGTCATCCTTGAGGTTGGCGCGTAACGAGGGCACCGCCTCACGCGCTTCCGCTCCGATTTCACTCAGGTAGCGAGCTGCGGCAGCGCGGATTTTCCCATCGTCATCTTGCAACCTTTGCACGAGAATCGGCACGGCAAGGCGCGGTTGTCCCTCCATGCGGCGGAGAGCGTTGGCCGCTTCCATACTCAAGCGAGGATTCTTATCCTTCAGCGATTTGCTCAGCGATTCCCGCGCCGCTTTGGCGGGCGGTCCGATTCGGCCCAGGGTCCAGACAGCGGCCAGTCGCGTGTTCTCGTTCTCATCGCGCAGCATCTCCAATAAGACCGGCACGGCATCGCGCGCGGCCGATCCGAACGCTCCCAGAGCCACGATCGCGCGGATTCGTAACTCGCGATCCTCGCCGCTCAGCGAGGCTCGCAACGCCGGTACGATCGCCGCCGCATCGCCACCGATGCCCCCCAGGGCGTTGACCGCTGCATCGCGGACGCCGGGATCCGCATCCTTGAGCGCGTCCAGCAAGTCCGCCACCGCAGGGCGAGCGTCGGGGCCAATGGTCTGGAGAGCGACTGCGGCGCTGACGCGAATACGGGCATTCTCATCGTGGAGCAATTTCTGCAAGGCCGGCACCGCCTCGCCGCTAATCTCTCCCAAGGCCAAGGCGAAGCTCATGCGCACCGTCTCGACATCGTCCTGCAACCCCTCACGCAACGTAGGCACGGCGGGGCGAGCCGCTACGCCGATATCCTGGACACAGCTAGCGGCCAACTGACGCACGCGCTCATCCTCGTGCTGCAAACCCTTGAATAGCACCGGCAGAGCCGCGGCCTGTCGATCGATCTTCCACAATGCCTCGGCGGCCATACAGCGCAGCGTGGGATCGCGTCCCTTGGTCGCCTCGCTCAACGCCTTGACGGCGCTGCGGGCGGAGGGACCGATGTTCCCCAGAGCGTGCGCGGTGTACCAACGAATCGTGCGCTCGCTGTCTTTGAGCAACGGCAACAACGATTCCACGGCGGGCGCGGCCGGTGGCCCCATCTTGCCGAGACACACTACCGCCTGCGACCTTATCCGCGCTTGTTTATCTTTCAAGAGATCGCGCAGCAACGGGACGGCAGCATGGGCTTGCGGCCCCAGTTGACCGATGGCGCGGAGCGCCTCATCGCGCACCTGATGATCTTCATCGCGAGCCGCCGCGAGGACAGCGGGAATGCGCTTGCGCAAGGCTCCCGGAATGCCCTCGATACCGATAAGCGCGGAGGCACGCACGATGGCATTCTTGTCCTTGAGGGCGGCGTCCAACGCGGGCAACGCCGGCCGGCCATGCGTTCCCATCCGTCCGAGTGCGGCCGCCGCATAAGCGCGCACTTGTTCGTCATCATCCTTGATTGCCTTGATGAGTTCGGGAATCGCTTGTTCGGCCAGAGGACCGAGCGCCCCTAATGCCTGAATCGCTTGCACGCGGAGGCGTTCGTCTTCATGTTCCAGTGCTTCGATGATTACCGGCACGGCGACTTTGCTCTGCCGATCAATCCTCCACAGCGCATAGGCCGCCAGCAGGCGCACCTGCGTATCTTTGTCCTTGAGGCATCTTTGTAGGGAAGGTACGGCGATCACGGCGTTGGGACCGATGGAAGCCAACACATGGGCCGCGCCCGCGCGGATGACACGATCCTTGTCGGCCAACGCATCGGTAAGAACGGCAACCGCCGCCTTCGCTTCGGGGCCTGCTCCCTCAAGCGCACCCAGGGCTTCCAACCGCGCCGGCCGGTCTTTGGATTTCAGCGCTTCCAGCCAGACGCTGAGCGGCCTGCCTTCGTAAACGGGTTCCGTCGGCGTCTGAGCCACGGCAGACAGCGGCGCACACGTCCAAACCATCAGTCCCACAAACAGCCAGGGCATCGGCAGCTTCTTCATGGTTCGTCTCCAGGGACAGCGGACGGGCGGGACGGCTCATCAGGGCTTCCCGCTCGCCGCGCGGGCGATAAGGACAAGCACGCCTGGGCGACACCCAGACGAAGCGCGACACTCTCACGGACGCAGGGATCGTATTCCTCGCGCTCGAAGCAGAAGGCAACGCGGGCCACGCGGAAGCACAGCGGCACCGCCTCACCGATGAACACCACCGCCGCCCGCGAATACACGTCGCCGGCCAGCGGCTCGCAACTATCGAGTGGAATCCCCAGAGCAATTTCTTGCCGGGTGATGCGGCCATACCACGGTTGCGACGAGAACGCGCGATCCTGCGGCACACAGTATGCCAGCAGCGCGTGGTAGTTGTCAAAACATTCGTTCCACGGCGCTCCCGGCAGGAGGGCATCGCCGGAGCGCAATGCAGCCTCCATATCAGGAGCGCTGCCCGCGCCGGCATCAAGTAAAATGCGATAATTTCGATGTTCATTGACTTGAATGATGGCGTCCTTCAGCGCGTGCATGGGCATGCCCTCGGAGAGCAAGCGCGCGGCCAGAGCGTGCGGCGTGCTGTTGATGGCGTTGGTGACGAAGGAGACGCCCGGTAATCCCGTGTGGGGATCATAAACGTAGATGCGCCAGTTGGTATGCACCGGTGACGGCAGCAAACGACGCAGCGGGCCAAGGAGCCTTGGACCAAAATGACCGTGGCGATAGGTAAGGTGGGTGAACAGAGCGTAGCGACTGCCACGGCCGATCCGTTGTAGCTCCAGTCCGGCCGGCACGAACGGTTCCAATCGTTCCGCCTCCACAAGATAATTGACATAAATAACATCGGTTATATCGCTCATAAACGCCACGGGTGGCAGCCATTCGCAATAGGCGCGGAGCAAGCGGCTATTGGCCAGGACATCGAGCGCCCGCCCGACCGCGCCGCGCCAGGGATGACGCCACGGTGCCAGCCGGCCGTGCGATTCATCGGGGCGGGCACGCCGCAAAACCTGTTCGGTGACAAGTGCTAGCCAGCACAGCAACAGCGTCAGGCCGATCCCGTTGCACGCGCCAACCAACTCCGGCGGAGGCTGGAACTCCTCCGGCAGCAGCAGTCCGGCACTGCCGACCGCCAAGACGCTCCAGGCGACGCTCGACAGGACGGTCAAGGTTCGGTTCCACGTTCCCGCGACGGCAAAGCACCAACTCCAGCCGATGGCCATGCACAGATAGAGCGTGGCACCCCAGGCGACGATCGCGTGATATGTCTGTCTCTCGAAGTCCAGATAGGGCGTCAGATCGCCGCTACGATCGGCCATGACCGCAAGATCGAGGCCGCGCGTCACCCACAATGCCTGACCGCCCTGATCGGGGAGGATGGCCAATATCGTGAATATCAGAACGAGGGCGGCGGGCCGGCGCGGTATCCACGCGGTACGCCACAAAGCCAGGCCCGCCAGCAAATCCATGAACGCCGTCAGCTGCCACGGTAGCCAGCCCAAGCGCCATAGCCAGGGGTGAGTCGCCAGGTAGGCGATGCGCTCGGCGTCCTCGGCGGTACTGCCTCCAGGCAAGCCGGGCAACAAGAACAACGCCATGAAGATCAGGGCGATGACGTGAACGCCGAGATTGACGAGCAGAACCTGCTCCAAAAATCGCGCGGCTAGGCGTGGTGTACTCTTGGTCATGGCGTGCATTCGATTTTGCCAGCCCGCAGCGCCAGCACAGGATGTCCTTGCTGGCGCTGCGGGCTGGCTTTGCAAGCATGTCGAAACCGGCGGCGTGTGCCGGTGTGCGGGTCATCCTAGCCGCTGGCGAGCCGGCGCGCCTATGAGAATCTGTCACGGTTTGTCCGAATCGCCGCGATATTTTTCCCTTTGTCCTTCATCTTTGTCTCCCAGGTTTGTAGGATGAAGTTAGCATTTCGTCCGCATTCGCGCATCGTCCAAACAGGAAGGCCGTCCATGCTGGAAACGAAGTACCTCGCCCTTCGTCACAGTGGGATCCGGGGAACCAACGAGGCTCGACAGGCTTCCAGTGCCGACGGGAGACGAGGCTCCCCCTTTGGGTTGATTCTACTTTCCACGGCATTGCTGACCCTGCTTGGTTTGCCGGCGCAAGCACAACGATTACCCTTGCCGGAGGGCGAGCAAGATGCGGTCGAGCAGGCCATCAACCAGGGTGTCGATTATCTGAAAAAATCCCAGGGCAAGAAAGGAACCTGGGCCAAGCCCCAGACGCCGCATCCTGTTGGGTACGCGGCGCTGCCCGGCCTGACCTTGCTGGAGTGTGGCATTACGCCCACGGATCCGCTCATCCAGCGTACCGCCCACTATCTGCGCTCCCATGCGGCAAAACTAGACACCACCTATGAGCTATCTCTGGCCGTCCTTTTCCTGGATCGCCTCGGCGATCCCAAGGACAAAAAGATCATCCAGACGTTCGCTCTGCGGTTGATCGCCGGCCAGAGCGCGACCGGCGGTTGGGGCTACAAGTGTCCTGTCCTCGGCGCTCACCCGCAAATGGAGTTGTTGATGGCCCTGCGTCATCTCGATCCGCCTTTACTGAAGGGGATGCCCGGCATTGCCAGAGTACCCGGCAACATGCCCGGTATCGCCGGGGGAGCAGCTCAAAAGCCTGGCGATCTCATCCCTCTGACGCAGGATCCCGATGCGAATCCGCAAGGAGGGACGGCGACGACTCCGACCCCTCCTTCCTTGTCGGGAACCACGACCGGCGGCAGTCTTGGTGCCTCGCGCTATCCCCAGAAATCGATCGATAGTAGTCCGAGCCGGTGGCGCGATTGGCTTGGATTCTCGTCTGCCATCGGCAAGGATCTTGAGTCAGACTCGCCCGATCCCTCGGATAAAGCGCCGAACAAGAAAGATGTCGAAGAGCAACCCGCGAAGGATGCCAAGCCTGGCGACCACAAGCCAGCGGATGTCAAACCAGCGAAACCATATAGCATCCCCGAACGTATCCAGATATTCCCGGTCGTTCAAAATCCTGCCCAGCACGTCATGGTGGATCCCCTACGCAGACCCCGCCAACCCTTCCTGGCCACGACCGACAACTCGAATACGCAGTTCGCCATCCTCGCCCTGTGGACGGCTCAGCGCTACGATGTGCCCATGAATCGCACGCTGAACCTGATCGTTCGCCGCTATGCGACGAGTCAGAGGCCCGATGGTACCTGGAGCTATCGTTATCGCTTCGGCGGCGGCGCGCGTCCCAGCGCGCCCATGACCTGCGTCGGATTGATCGGCTTGGCCGTTGGTCATGGTCTCGCCAAGCCCAACGAGCATGTCGGTCAGCCGGTGCGCGACCCACGCATTATTAACGGCCTGATTGCTCTCTCTCAGTGCGTCGGCAAGCCGGCGGACCGAATGGCGAACCTGCCCATGCAAAACCTCTATTTCATGTGGTCCCTCGAGCGCGCGGCCGTGCTTTACAATCTGTCGAAGATCGGCGACAAAGATTGGTATCGCTGGGGTGCCCAGATTCTTGTCGCTAACCAGGACAGTGGGGGCAACTGGGTGAATGGTCAGTATCCCGGCAACAGTCCGACCATCGACACCTGCTTGGCTCTATTGTTCCTCAAGCGTGCCAACTTGGTGAAGGATCTGACGGCCAAGCTGCCCTTCAAGCCAGCCGATCTACAGAATAGCGTGATGGAAAAACTCGCTCCGCCGCCTCCCAAGGAACCCACGGAGCCAATCAAAAAGACAATACCGCCAGTCGAACCGTCCAAACCAGCGGAACCGGACCATCTCATCGCGAAACCACTCAGCGAACTTAGCGGTACGACAGCGCCCCCGATGTCGGAATCAGATAGCGCATCCGAGAACGAGGGCGGTAATAAGAAATGGGTTGTCCTGTCTCTGGTGCTTTTCGTGATCCTGGCCGGCAGCAGCTTGTTCTTCCTCCTCGCCGCCAGGCGGAAGGAGGATGAGGATGAAGAGAAGGAGAGGAAGATGAAAAGTCCCAAGAAGAAACGCAAGAACAAATCGATGGCGTCCACCCGAGACAAGCAGTAGGTCCGGCGAGCCGAGCCGGACGCGGACAAGTGCCGCTCGGCTCGCGGCACCTACTGGCGGTAGGTCCAGCGAGCCGAGCCGGACGCGGACAAGTGCCGCTCGGCTCGCGGCACCTACTGGCGGTAGGTCCGGCGAGCCGAGCCGGGGACAAAAACAAGTGCCGCTCGGCTCGCGGCACCTACTCAAGCCGTGCCGCTCGGCTCGCGGCACCTACTGGTAGGTCCAGCGAGCCGAGCCGGACGGCTGGCGTATGGGATAGGTCCGGCGAGCCGCGCCGGACGCGGACAAGTGCCGCGAGCCGAGCGGCACCTACTTCATGGCGTTCGTCCCTCGTAGCGTTTCAACATCGTTTACGCGCTTTGTGCTACTGGCTCCTGTTGCGTAGCTGCCCCTTCGATTGCAGCGCTCAGGCCGTTTTCGGCGGACATTACCAATTCGCCGAACAGACCGCCTTGCTGAACCAACTCCGTGTATGCGCCCACTTCGGCGATGCGCCCTTCATCAAAGACGAGAATGCGATCGGCATCGCGCAGCGTGGACAGGCGATGGGCCACAATGATCGTCGTGCGATCGGTATTCGTCAGGCCCAGCGCCTGCTGCACGGCACGCTCGCTGATATTGTCCAAGGCCGAGGTGGCCTCATCGAGGATCAAGATCGGCGGTTGCTTCAGCAGAATGCGGGCGATGGCCAAGCGTTGCCGCTGACCACCCGAGAGATTGGAACCACGTTCCATCAGCACCGCGTTGTAGCCGCCCGGCATCTGCAAGATTTCGTCGTGGAGGTGCGCCATTTCGGCGGCGCGCTGGATGTCTTCCGGGGTCGCATGCTCGTTGCCGTAGGCAATGTTCTCGGCGATGGTGCCGGAAAACACGAACGGCGATTGACCGACGTAACCGAGCAACCGGCCGATGTCCGTGCGCGACACCTCCTCAAGCGGCACACCGCCCAGCAGCATCGAACCACTATGCGGATGAAGCAGACGCATCAACACGCGCAGGAAGGTGGATTTGCCGCAGCCCGATCGACCGGCGATGCCGATGGTTTCCCCGTGTCGTATCGTCAAGGACAGATTATCCACGGCATGCACGCACTTGCCCTGGGGAGTCAGATATTCGACCACCAAGTCTCGGGCGGCGATGGCGGGTTCGCCCGGCACCAGCCGCGGCTCGGTTATCCGCGGCAGCGTGAACGATGCATCCAACGGCTCGGCCAGCATCTCCAGCAAATCGCCGACGCGCAGGCTGCTCTCGTGGCCTTCGTCAATGACGCGGTGGATCTCGGCGAGCGGCGTCATCACATTGACGAACAGGATCGAGAAGGTCAACACATCCCCCGCCTTTAACTGCCCGTTGATGGCGTAATAAATCGCCACGGAGAGAACGATGATGTGGAAAAGCCCCTCGTTGAGCGCCTTGGCGCAGCCAAACAGCGACATCTGGAACTGATGGCGAATCTCCATCGCGCGGCGTTTCTCGGCGGCGCGGGCCAGACGCTTGATCTCCTGCTGATAGGTGTTGGCCGCGCGCACGTACTCGATGCCGCCGAGTTGCTCGACGATAGCGCCATCGATCTCATCACAACTACGCAGCAAGCGCAGGCGAACGCCCCTCTGTGAGATAAGTTGGCGGATGGTGAGAAAGACGGCCGTTGGGATGACGCCAATCATAATGAGGCCCAGCACGGGCTGCTTGCTGACGGCCGCGATTAGGGCGAACGATCCCGTGAGTAGGGCCGGCACGAAATCGAGGAAACTCAGACGCAGGAAGCGGACGAAGCCTTCCACGCTGCGGTAAATACGGCCGTGTAGCGAGCCGACCTTGTCTTTGGACAGGCTGGCCAAGTTGATCTTCATCAAGTGATTGACCACGCGAACGCACATATCGCGGTGGATGCGTGTGCAACTGTTTTCGACGAGGTAGCGTCGTGCGATATTGAGGGCTTCACGCAAGAGGTAGGCGAGACCGATCAACCCCAGAACCTCGGCGGCGACGGTGTAGGAGGCCGCGTGAGACCATCCTTCGTTGCTGCCGCGCAGGACAGCGTTGACGAGCCTGCCCAGCAACAGCGCCAGGGCGATGTTGCATAAACTGGCGGCGGCCATGATACCGCCCGCGCCGGCCAGACCCAACTTGTGACGCACCGGCACCAAGTGCCATACTTGCCGGCCACGCTTCAAAATGAGGCGCAGCTCAGCAGCGATTCCATTCGAGACAGGGGGTGTGGTCATGGCAGCCGCCCTTTTCAAAGTGCATGGGAGGGGAAACTCGGAGAGCCAATCCGCCGTTGCCCAGAAGGGGAACGAGGAGAGATTCGGCGGCAAATGAAAAAACGAGCCTCCCTCCCGGATGAATCACCCGGAATCCCTGCCTGGAGGGTTTAGTTCACGCCTGTGAACTTTACTTCCTAAGAAAGCGCACGCCGCATCCTAGTGGCTTGTAGATGGCTCGCCGGGAGAAGGGTGCTGCGCAGCATTGTTGCCAGCTTGCGCTCGACCATCTGTGACGGCGATAAGCCCGCTCGCGAGTCATTGACGAGTATTTCGTGCGGCAAAACCGTGAGACGGCGCGTGGAAGCCTGCTCCTGAGTCGATCGGATGTCGCGCATCATGTGGTCCACTCCTTGAAATAGTTTGAGTCTCACAACCGTTCGCGTTGTTGTGAGAGCAAACCGAATGCCAGGAGTGAATTATCGAGCCGCTTGCGGCTTAGCGCTGGAACGCGCTAAGCCGCAAGCGGCTCGATAATCAGGCCGCGCGAGCCACACGCACGGTGCGGGAATGGAAACCCGCTCGTTCGAGACCGCGTTGAACGCACGGGAGAAGGTGAAAGACGTTGCGCACGCGGTTGCCGTTGAGGTAATTATCCAGCGCCAACACGGCGGCACCGGCGTCGATGCCGACCATTTCCGAGCCGACCCAACCGCGATCCGTGTTGATGTTGCTGAAACCGTAGCGGCCCAGCGGCGCCCAGCGACGATCGTGATAGGCGCAACGAAGATTCTCAAGCACGAGTTCCGGCTGATGAGCGATCGAGGCGAGCGTGGCAGTCACATGCGCGGTGCCGTCGATTGGACCGCCAGGAGCGTAACACTGGTAGGTGAAACCCGCGGAGGATGACGCGGGACCATCGCCCGCGGATAGCCCCCAGTAATTGCGGTAAGTATCGAAGGTGCTGGCTAACTCACGACACCGCCGATAGTTGGCCTCCGTGGCGATGGCCGCTTCCGCCGCGAGATCAATCCCAGAGGGTGCCAGCCAGGAAGCCAGGTCGAGCAGGTCCAGCCCATATTGAAAGACGAACAGACCGAGATCGCTGCTGTTGAAACGCAGACCAGCCACACTGCCGTAGAAAGGCTGCAAATGTCGCCAAGCCGACACCGGCAAGGCGTGCGCGCCGTCGGCCCCGGACGCCAGCACGTACATGAACACTGTCTCGCCGTTGAGACGATCCCACGAGCAAGGGAGAAAACGTCCCTCGCGCGATTGCCCGTGCCGCAGTAGCGACGCTTGCGACTCATCGGGAACGGTCCAGTAATGCCAGTCGATGCGCTGCCACAGCGAATGGGCCAACCGTTCCAGATCGGCATCGCGGAGGAAGGCGGACGCCCACAGCGCCCCCGCCACAAGCCAGGCCGTCTCGATCGTGCTGAGGTAATCGCTGCCCTGTACGCTGCCGCTGCGTGAATCGATGAAGTGCGGCACGATGCCGCGATCGTGTGGCAGCGCATGCAGGGCCGTCTCCAGCCCCGTGCAGATACGCAATGTCGCTTCTTGTGGTGTCAGAAGACGGTGGGGATCGGCCGAGGCGAGGGCGAGGGCGATCCAGCCCATGCCGGTGGCCGCAGTGCTGCATAGCCCGTGCGTATGGAGCGAACCGTGATTGCGTTGGCGATCGAGGATAAGTCCCGACGCCGTTTGGTTGTCCAGGAAATATCGCATCGCTTGGGACTGCAAGCGCAGTAACAGGCGGCGATCCGCGGTTGAGAAAGTTGCCATCCATGGCATGATTTGCGATCCTCGCGCGGTCCCTTGACAAGTGATTAAGTGTATCAACTTGGCCAACGGAGGGAAGGGCGGAATCCTCATTTCTTGTCACCCCAAGCTAATGCTCTGGCGGATGTGTCGCAGCAACAGGGAGAGAATGCTTTCCTGTTCCGTGACGATCTCCACTTGCCCTGCCATGCCCAGCTTAACTTTGCCGCGCGCCCCCGCGCGGCCTACCTCGCTGCCGTCGCATACGATCTTGACCACGTACACGGCATTTCCCTGGCCCTGACGCACGCCGGAATCCGGCGAGATGAAGCACACCGTCCCGGACAGCGTACCGTATTGTTGATAATCGTAGGCGTCGAGCTTGATCCGTGCCGGCATGCCCACGCGCAGATGAGCGACTTCGGTGCTGGATACTTCCGCCTCGAAGTGGAAGCCGTGCTGTTCGGCGATCTCGACCACCGACTTGCCCGCTTCGAGCAGATCGCCAATCTTCACGTCGCCGCTCGTGACAATGCCCGTCAGCGGCGAACGTAGTTCCGCTTGCTTGCGCTCCAGTTCCAGGTTGGCCAATTCCATGCGGGCGGCCTCGACTTCGCCGCGCTTGGTCACTCGCTTCAGCTCCAACTCTTCGCGTTTGAGCGCCGCGTCGCGCTCGCCCAGCACCAGAGCGCGTTTCATCACCTCGATCTTGCTATCATCCACGGACAGCCGCGCCTTGCGGAGCTTCTCCTTCGTCTCGCGCATGTGATTCCTCGACTTGACCAGTTCCACGACCGTCGCGGCGTTGGACGCTGCCAGCCGCGTTGTGCGCCTCAGATCGTCCTCCGCCGCCTCCAGTTCCACACGAGCCAGTTCGACATCCACGACGCGCCGCTCGCTCGCCTGCCGTACCTCGGCCGTCGTCTGGGCTACTTCGGATTCGCACTTTGCCCGGGTTGCCGTACTCTGTTTCTCAAGCATATCCTTCAGGCTGGCGAGCCGGGCCAACTCCTCCTCGCCCGCCTGAATCGTGCGCTTGCGCCGGGTGATTTCGTTATTCAGCGACTCCGTATCCAGCTGGATGAGCAGGTCGCCTTGATGCACTTCGTCGCCCTCGTGGAAGTAGACGGCCACGACGCGGCCGCCGCCGGAGCGCTGCATCGTGCCGCCCCTGGCGGTGAAAACCTTCTTGGGCGAGGTTAGCGGCCGTACTCGGCCTTGCGCTCGCACCACGAGGTTGGCTCGCACTACGGCCGCCCACACGAGCGCCGCGGCCAACAGGCCGGCCAGCAGGAGAACCACGCCATGCAGAAAGCGCGGCGGCTGAGCCAGCAACGTCTGACGAAACTCCGTACAATCGCGCAGATCGACCATGATTGCTTCACGCATGGCTGATTCTCTCCCGTGGGGTCTTGCCGTTTTTCGTATTTCCCAGAGCCGCCGAAAGGGGTGATTCATCCGCCGCGCCGGTCTGTTTGCGACACAGCAGGCTATACAGTCCTTGCTGGGCCAGCAGTTGCCGATGCGTGCCCTGCTCGGCGATGCGGCCTTGATGCAGCACATAGATAAGGTCGGCGTCCTTAATGGTACTCAGACGATGGGCCACCAAAATCACCGTTCGGCCGCTCAGCACCGTATGCAGGTTTTCCTGAATGGCCTGCTCGGTAGCCGTGTCCAGATGGCTGGTGGCCTCGTCGAACAACAGGACATCCGGTTTACGCAGCAGAGCGCGGGCGATGGCCAGACGCTGCCGTTGTCCGCCGGATAGATTGGCGCCGCGCTCGCCGATGAGCGTATCGTAGCGCTGGGGCAGATTGGCGATGAACTCGCTGAGTCCCGCCGACCGCGCTGCCTCAATCACTTCATCCAAGGTTGCCTCCGGCCGGCCCAGAACGATGTTGTCGCGCACAGTACCGTTAAAGATAAACGGCTCCTGCGAGACCAAACCAATCCGGCCACGCAGCGAATCCAGATCGAAGTCGCGCAGATCGACTCCGTCCACGAGGACCGCACCTTCGGTCGGGGCGTGGAAGCCCATCAACAAGTTCAGAAGCGTGGATTTACCGGAGCCGCTTTCGCCGACCACGGCCACGGTCTTGCCGGCGGGGATGCGCAGATTGATTTTGTCCAGCACGCTCCCCCGACTGCCATAACGAAAGGTTACGTCGCGCAGTTCGATGCCATCTTGTAGGCCGGGGAAGGTCGTCTTGCTCGCGCCGTTGGGTTGCTCTAGTTCTAGGTCCAGCACTTGATAGAGCCGATCCACGGCGACGAGCGCTTCTTGCAATTTCAGGTTGATGCCGGCCAAGCGGTTCAGAGGTTCCAGCAAGTAAACCAGCAGCGAATAAAAGAACATCAATTGGCCGATGGTCAGGGCACCGTCCATGACGCGATTGCCGCCGTACCACAGGATGATGACGCCGGCCAGGGCCGTCAGAAACAGACCCAAACCGTTCATGCTGAGGCCGAATTTCTGGAGAGTGAAGTTCGCCTGGACGAAGCCGACAAGCTGCCGTTCGCCTTCCTCGGCTCGCGCTCGTTCCGCGCCGAACGCCTTGATGGTTTGCACGGCGCTGACGTTCTCGATCAGATGAGCCGACAGTTGCGACCAGTTTTCCATCGCTTGCCACGAGTGACGCAGCGTGGCCGGTTGCAGCATGAACGCGGCCACGAGCAGCACGGGCACGAACGCCGTCGCCGTCAGCGCCAGCCGAAAATCGTACATCCACAGCACACCCAGCAGCAGCACCACAAGCACACCGTCCACCACGGCGCTGGTCGTCGTGCCGCTGATGGCTTCGCGCACCTTCGCCGTGTCGATGGCCCGCGACAGAATCTCGCCGACGCGGCGCGACTCGAAGAAACGCATGGGCAGACCGAGCAAGTGCCGGCTGTAACCGGCGATGACGGCGAGGTCCACTTTGCGAGCGACGTGAGCGAGCAGGTATTGCCGCAACAGGGCGAACAGCGTGCGGAACACCACAATCAGCACCATGCCGATGCCCAGCGCGTTGAGCAATCGCCTCTCCTGACGGACGAGAACGGAGTCCACCAAATGCTGAACGAAGTAGGACGTAGACACGCCCAGCAGCGTCATAAGCAGGGCGCAGAAAATGGCCTCGGTGAGAATGCCGGTGTGCGAGCGGAGCAATCCTAAGAAACGCCGCCACGGAGGCTGCGGGGTCGTACCGCGCGGACTGTGCAATTCGGTCTGCGGCACGAGCATCAGCAAGTGGCCGGTCCAGTCGCGGCAGAAATCCGTCCGCGAGCGCTTCTCGACGCCGCAGGCCGGATCGGCCACCACAACGGCGTCCTTGCTGACTTTGTGCAGAACAAGGAAATGGCCGCTGCTATCGGCCGTTCGCAGATGAGCAATGGCCGGCAGAGGCAGACGGGCCAGCGCTTCATACGGTGCCTTGATGGCCTTGCTGGCGAAGCCGAGTTTTTCAGCGCCGCGCAGCAGACCGAGCAGCGTCGCGCCGATACGATCGGTGCCGGTCCAGTCGCGCACTTGTTCCAGGCCAATGCTTCGGCGATAGTGCAGAGCGACCGTCGCCAGCGCCGCCGCGCCGCAGTCGCTCTGATCGTTCTGCCGAACCCATACATAGCGTCGCCACATGGTTATTCCTCGATATTCGACACGATACGCAGCACGACGAGCGCCGGAGCGCTAGCGACGGGTGGGGGAACCCGTCGCTAGCGCTCCGGGCTTGTGGAAAACCGTTTTTCACTTATTCGCGAAACTTTCGCGGATGATCGCGAGTTGCTGTTCCAGGTCCGCTGGTCCCAGTTGTCGCAGACGCTGGCGCGCTAGCTCCAGGCCGGTTTGCTCGAAGAACGCGGCGATCCGCTCTCCCGAACTGGTCCACAGATCGCGTGAAGCGGGACGAGTGGTGAACAGCGGAATATCCTGCCGCAGGAGGGCGATATCCTCGGCGTCGCGCAGGCGAGCCAACCAGGGCGATTGCGCCACACGCTGGTCGAGTTGCTTGAGGAAACGGCCGCGTGCCGGAGCATCGCGTAGCAAGTCGGGATGGTAGCTCTGACGGAGCAGCAAGCCGTAAGTCTGCGTCGTTCGCGCGATGAAACGCACTTCATCCTGGGCGAAGGCGTCGAGGGGGCCGCCCGCGCCGAGCAGTTCCTCGCGATGGGTGCGCAGCATCTGGTACATGGCTTTGAAGCCGCGGATCAACTCTTCTTGATAATCGAGGAGGTTGATCTCTTGGCCAAGGAGGGTTGGTCGATTGCGAGCGCCGGGCAACTCCATCCGTCGCGAGATCACACGCATCTCGTCGGTGCCCGTCCCATCCCAGCAGGGCGTCTCGTAGGGCGAGAGTTGGCCGGCCGTTGCTCCCAGGGCGCTGAAATCGACGACCTCGCCTGTATCGGCGATGAGATAGCGCTGCGGCAGTAAACGCACACCTCGGACGGAATCCGCGTGTAGCTGGCCGGCCGCGTCGGCCGGACCACGATGGAAAAGCGCTTCCAGGTCCACCGGCACTGGCTGCTCGCCGGCGGCGATCACATTTTCCAAGTGACAATCGGTTGCCATCAGTCCATAGAGAAGCGCCAGATAAGCGCCTTGCCGCTGGTAGAAACGCTGAATCTCCGCCTCGCTGGTGCAGCCGTGTGCGGCGACGAAGGCGGCCCAGCCGTGTGCGCCTCGGTCAAGAACGGGCGTCGTCTGAAAGGCGGGGTGAGCGCCGCGTTCATTGAGCCAGGCCAGCAGTTGTTGGAAATGCACCTCGACAGCCAAGGGTTTCGGCTTGTACACCAACTGCCAGCCAGAGCGAAAGCACACAATCAACACGGATCGGCCGCCACGGTGCCGATCGCCGGCGAACTCGACGGCGACCACGGGACCAGGCTCAGTCTCCGGCTGAAACAACGAGCGGATAGCCTGCCAGTCCTCGCACAGATGTTGGAGGAACTCCAGGCAAAAGGCGGCCCAGCGGTCGATACCTTGTGTCACCAGACTTGCCAGAACGGGATATTCTTCGAGCAGAGCGGCGGCAACCTCCGGCTGACGCAAGCGGCAGAGGAAATTGTCGAAACGCTCTTCAGGAGTCTTGCCAGACAGCAATCCTTGCAAACGGGCCACTTGCAGTTCCAGGACCATGGTGCGCTCGAGCATCGCCACGAGTTGCTCCTCCAGCGATGTCGTCAATGTCCTCTCAAGCGTGGGAACATCGAAGGGCACCTCGGGATAGCGGCGGCGCAGCGCCTCGGCTTCGTCGCGGAAACGATTGCGTCCTTGGCGAATCAACGGCTCAATCGCTCCCAGGAACCCAGACGCGCCGCGTTCAGAAGATGAAGTGTGCATGGCGATCAAGTCCTACTTCGGGGAGCCAGAGAAGAGAAGGTAGAAACGAACGAGCGGGGAGCATCAACTCCCCGCTCGCAGAAGAACGCCATTCAATTAATAGGCTTTCACGACGGCGGCACTGCAATGACAAGTGCTGCAACAGGCGTAGCTCATCTTGCCTTCCACGGTGGCGGCCTCGGCCTCGGTCAACTCGACCATGCCAGCCGGATTGGGCGGCAACGCGGCCCGCTGAGCTTCGCTCAGACTCTGCCGATACGTCTCGTCCTTCCACGCGCGAATGATGTCGATACGGGACATACTAAGTTCTCCTTCTTGGTTTCCGACCGTTCGCCGACGCCGACGCCAACCATTGGCGTGCATACTTCTCGGCTACAGTGCGAAAAGGATCTGACAGGTGCCCCTCTCTTGGGAAAACCCAGCGGATGCGCGAGGAGCGAATAGCATCTGCTGGGGTTGATCACGCGAAAGCCACCATTCTCTTGTCGGCTCGCAAAGGATGGCCGCTTAGCGGGCCATCACGATGGCAGCGCTGCAATGACAGGTGCTGCAACAGGCGAAGCTCAGCTTGCCTTCCACGGTGGCGGCCTCGGCCTCGGTCAGTTCGACCATGCCAGCCGGATTGGGCGGCAAAGCAGCCCGTTGAGCTTCGCTCAGGCTCTGCCGATAGGTCTCGTCCTTCCACGCGCGAATGATGTCGATACGGGACATGCTAGATTCTCCTTCTTGGTTTCCGACCGTTCGCCGACGCCGACGCCAACCGTTGGCGGGTATGCTTATCGGTTGCGGTGCGAAAAGGGTCTGACAGATGCTCCTCTGTTGGGTAAATCCAGCGGATGCGCGAGGAGCGAAAAACATCCGGCGGAGTTAATCACGCGAAAGCCACAAGTCCCTTGTCGGCGAGGTCGCGGCAGGCGACCGCTATTTCCTCCCGACTCACGGGCCGCAGTCGGCTCGTGCATTCCTCCAGAGTGCGAGGACGTGTGGCGAGCAGGTGGGCGATTTCCGGAGCCGGCGAATCCAACCCGACACTTGCCACGCGATCGCCAGCGGCGAAAAACAGCACCTCGCCGAGATCACGGCCGGGCAGAGCCAGGCGCGTCCACATGCGAATGGGATTCAGATGGATCAGCAGGGCGGAATCGGTATCGAGCCGTGCCGTCCGCTGTCTGGCTCTCGTTGCCATCCGCTGAAAGGTCAGGTGTTGCGGGCGCCGCGTGCGGGCCAGTGCGGCGACGGCGTACTCCGCTTCCTGGTAGGCGACAAAATCGCCTTGCATGGCCGTCAACAGTCGGGTCTGTCGCAACCAGCACAAGAACTGTTCGCGATCGCTGCGAGCGGGATCGTAAGCCGTCTGTGGCATCGATCGTACATAGTCACTAACAAGATCCTCAAAGTCATCAAATGCCAGAGCCACGAATGCCAATTCTTGCCGCAGCAACTTGCGCCGCTCGCCGACGCCGTTATCCAGAAACCGTCGCACATCGCCGGCTTCTCCTTCGCTCAGGGCGTCATACATTTCGCGGAGGTCGCCCGTCGTCAGCGCCCCGACCCAGCGTTGGAGCTGCTCCTGATAACCATCGCTCGTTTGTTGAAGCTTCATCATTGGACCTCCACTTCCAGAGCGATTCGCCGAGCTTGTCGCACCTCGTGACGCCAGCCGTCCTCGTCGGGAGCGTTCCAATCGCGTTCGATAAAAACCGCGTCCACCTTGCCTCGGCCCAGCGTGAGTGCGTGGCGATACAGTTCCCACACGGCTTCCGGGATCGGCTGCGAATGGCTGTCCACGTAGCGGCCCGTTCGAGCATCGGTGAAACCACCCGCCAGGTGCATCTGCATACGGCCAGCGCGGGGGATCACACTGTCAAGGAACGCCCGCGCGTCGTGTCCGAAGTTCAGGTCGTTGGCATAGGCGTTGGTGACATCCAGCAGCAACCCGCAGCCGGTTCGCTCCAACACCTGGCCAAAAAAGTCGGCCTCGCTCCTCTCGCCGCGCCACACGAAGAAATGAGCCAAGTTCTCCAAGTAAAACGCCACGTCGCCGAAATGCCGTTGAATGTGGTCGATGTTGCGACAAACGGCGTCCAGCGCGGCGGACGTATACGGCGGCGCGGTGACATGGCCGATGCTTACTCCTCCCGGCTTGCCATGCGTGAAACCCAGATGATCCGTGATGGCAACAGCGTCGTTTTCGCGCGCCACGGTCAGGAGAGCATCGAGGTAGCTCCGAGCGGGCGGTTCCGGGCTGGCGACCGAGAGATCGAGCGTGTGAAGACTGACGTAGCGGAACGGCGAGCCTTCGAGGTACGGCGTCAGACGCAGAGGATTGTTAGCACGTTGAAAATCGATCTCGACACCGTCCCAGGCGGCCTCGTCCACCCAGGGACGATTCTCTTCACGCAGGGAATAGCCGATGGCCGGCAACATCGCGGAACTCCTCGTTCGGGAAAGAAGAGAGAGGTGCCGGAAGAGCAGTCTTCCGTTCCTCTTGTCTCCTCACCCTCTTGTTCCGCGATTTCGTGGAATGTGACAGGAATCGAATGGATTTCGAGAAGGTTTTTGCGGGAAGCGAATGCCGCTTGCGGCTTAGCGTGTGCCGACGCTAAGCCGCAAGCGGCTCATTGGTTTCGATCAGCCGAGCAATTGTTGCAGAGCCTGCGTCACCTCGTTCAGCCCGAAGGGTTTCTGGAAGACGGCCGTGGCACCCATGCCAAGCAGCATCTCGGCGTCGTATTCGCCCGTGTTGCCGCTCATGAAACAGCAGCGCACTTGTGGGTTGATTCGATGCAGGGCCACCAGCGTCCAGGGACCATCCAGACCGGGCATCTGCACATCCAGCAGCACGACACCAATTTGTTCGTGGTGTTGTTGGTAGCGCTCGACCGCCTCGCGGCCGTTGCTTGCCAGCCAGGTCGTGAAACCGTGCTGATGTAAGGCCACGCCCAGCATGGCGCGCACCTGCGATTCATCCTCCACCACTAACACGCCGGGCCGCTCCAGCGTGGCGAAACGCCGAACCTCAGCCAACAGATGGTCGAGTTCGACGGGCTTGGACATCAGGCTCACGGCCCCGAGAGCGCGAGCTTGCCCTTTAAGGTCGCCCGCGGCGGAGACGACGACCACGGGAATGGAGGCCAGGTACGGATCGCGCTGTTGTTGGCGGCGGAACTGCCAGCCGTCCATACCCGGCAGCATCAAATCCAGGAGAATCAGATCCGGGCGAGGACCATGCCGCAGAAGGTGCAGAGCCTGCCGGCCGTCCACAGCGCAGAGAACTTGACAACCCTCTTGGCCCAGAAACAGAGCAAGGGCTTCGCGCGTGGCGATGTCGTCCTCGATCACCAGAATGGTCTTGCCCAGAAGTGGCTGCGCGATCATGGACTTCCTCTGTCGAAAAAATGACGTTGGCGTGAACGAATTCCAAGGACTGCGGTTAGACGGAAACCGGGTTGACCGTTCCCTGATCCAGCACCTCACGGACCTTGCGGGTCAGGGTCTCGACGCTGAAAGGCTTTTGCAAAAAGGCGGACTCCGCCGTCAGAATACCGTGCCGAACGACCGCGTCGTCGGTGTAGCCCGACAGATAGAGAACCTTCATCTCCGGCCGTAACGAGATCAAACAGTCGGCCAACTCTCGCCCGCCCATCTCCGGCATGACCACATCGGTCAGCAGCAGGTGGATCGGCTCGCGATGGCGTCCGCACAAGCGCAGCGCCTCGCCGCCGTGACGGGCTTCCAGCACCTTGTAGCCGCTCTTTTGCAGGACGTGGCGCGTGAGCGCCCGAACCGCGTCCTCGTCCTCGACCAGCAAAATCGTCTCCGTGCCGACCGAACTGCGCGTTACCCCCGCCTGGGCGTGTTTGGCGGGCACCGCCTCTTCGATACGCGGCAAATAGATTTTGAATGTCGCGCCGCGTCCCGGTTCGCTGTAGATGTAAATGCAACCACTCGCCTGCTTAACGATGCCGTAGACGGTGGCCAAGCCGAGGCCGGTGCCCTTGCCCACTCCCTTGGTCGTGAAGAACGGCTCGAAGAGATGCGCCTTGGTCGCCTCATCCATGCCGCAGCCGGTATCGCTCACCGCCAGCTGGATGTAGCGCCCCGGTCGAACCTCGGGACGCGCGTCGGGGCAATTCGCATCCAATTCCACGTTGGCCGTCTCGATGGTCAGTCGGCCGCCCTTGGGCATGGCATCGCGGGCGTTGACCGCCAGGTTGAGCAGAACTTGCTCGATTTGTCCAGGATCGGCCTTCACGCTTCCGAGAGCCGGGTCCATCCGCGTGGTCAAGACGATGTCTTCCCCGATGAGACGGCGGAGCATCTTGTCCACGTCCGCGACAACGCTATTGAGGTCGAGTACCTGCGGAGCGATGACCTGCTGACGGCTGAATGCCAGGAGTTGACGGGTCAACGAGGCACCGCGCATTCCCGCTTGCCGGATCTCGGCGACCAATTCCCACATCGGATCCTCCGGGCGCAGAGCGCCCAAGAGAATCTCGCCATAGCCGTTGATGATAGTCAGCAAATTGTTGAAGTCGTGAGCCACGCCGCCCGCCAGTCGGCCAATCGCCTCCATTTTCTGAGACTGGCGCAGCTGCTGTTCCAGACGGACGCGCTGGGTGACATCGTGGGCGATGGCCAGGATGACATGCTCTCCCCCGACTTCGACCAGCGAAGCGGAGAAATCGACGCACACGGGCCGCCCATCAGTTCGCACCAGATGGAGGTTGTCCGCGCGGATCGCCCCTTCGGTCCGAAGTTTCCGGAACAGATTTCCGTCCGCTTCCAGTTCGGCGGCGGATACGAAGGATCGCCAGGATTGACCATGGATTTCGGAGGATGGCCGGCCAAGCATCTCCTCGGCTCGGCGATTCGCCTCTAATACCTGCCCCTGGGGGTCTAAGATAAAGATGGCGTCGCTGGCCTGCCTCATGAGGTACTCGAAGCCCTCCGCTTTCAGGATGGCACGAAGAGGATACGAGGGAGGCGGATTTTCCTCCATGATCCCGGCACGAAGTGACGGGGCGATGGCAAGTATAGGAGTCATACGACTGTCCCTGCTGCCTCAGGCGGGATAAGCGCCGGCGATCGTTCGTCGCCGCGCGCGGAACGGACACGACGGGGAGAGGGTACCAAGCCTCCTCGTCGTTGAGGGCAGGCATATCGGATCGGCGGGCCGGATTCTTCTCCGACCTACTCCAATACCTAGCATGCAAAAGCTCATTATTCAAATCGTCCACCGCAAAACTTTTCACTCCGCGACCGGATAGGAAACAGGCGGTGTGAGTCCCTCTTGCTCCGTGTCGCTGCTGCCTTGGTTTGACGGCCTCTTTCGGGCGCACTATGGTTGTGCATCGGTGGACTCGCCACTTTATGGCGGAATTGAAACGGGCGAGCGTCTCCTCCCAGGGTGACGCCCCCTTGGGCGGCGTAATGAGGTGTCCGTTGAACGGGCGACGCATCCATCTTGAGGCGGTCAGCCCGGAATTCGCGGGCCAGTCGTGGACATCCCTGGCGCCGATGCGTGTTGGTCGTGTCGGCGACCTGGAGTTGTCGCTGGATCATCCGTCTGTCAGTCGCCACCACGCCGAGATCGCCCCCAGCGAGGAGGTCTGGAGCGTTCGCGATCTGGGCAGCACCAACGGCACCCTCCTCAACGGCGTCCGCATTGGGCAGGCCGGCCGAGAACTGCGTTCGGGCGATCTTATCCAGTTCGGCCGAATCGTCTTGACCGCCTCGTTCTCGGGCAAGTCGCTCCAAACTCCTCCGAGTGGCAGTGTTCCAGCGGCTGTCATCGCTCCTTCAGCCCGGCGTTTGCAGCCCCTGAAAGCTTCTCCGCCGCTCGCCGAAGGACAGGACGCGGTAATCCAGACGGTGACGGCCCTGGCGCAGGCGGTCGAGTTGCGCGATCGCTATACCGGCGGTCACACACAGCGCGTCACCAACTATACGCTGCTGTTGGCCGAGTGTCTGGGTCTGCCCTCCACGGAGCGTCTTCTTCTTCAGGTGGGCGTGCCGCTGCACGATATTGGCAAGATCGGCGTGGACGACGCCGTGCTGCGTAAGGCAGGTGCGCTCGATTCGGTGGAGTTCGAGAGCATGCGCTCGCATACGGTGCGGGGCGCCGCCATCCTTCAAGGCATCCCGGGACTGGCCGCCGTGTTGCCCATTATTCGCAGTCATCATGAACGCTGGGACGGCAAGGGCTACCCCGATGGACTAGCTGGCGAGGCCATTCCGCTGCTGGCCCGGATGGTCGCGGTCGCGGACGCTTTCGACGCTATGACTTCCGATCGGCCTTACCGCAAAAGTATGCCGCTGGGACGAGCCTTCGCCGAGATCGCTGCTGGATCGGGACGCCAATTCGATCCCCGCTGCGCCGCCGCTTTCCTGAAACTACGTCCTACGCTCGAAGAGATGCTCCAACAACGCCGCGCCCTCGTCGATACGTTTGAACACGCCGATTTGGCCACACTGGCAGCGCTGGCCGCCCAATCAACATAAAAATCCGAAATCCTCACCCGCTGCGCGGGAAATCCGAAATCCTCACCCGCTGCGCGGGAAATCCGAAATCCGAAATCCGAAATCCGAAAGAAATCCCAAACACGAATTCCCAAAACTCAAAACGGATCGTCGCCGTTTTTGCAATTTCGGATTTTGGATTTCTTTCGGATTTCGGATTTCGGATTTCGGATTTTTGTTTTTTCTGGTGGCGTATTCGCGGCTGGCGGATATACTACACCGCTACACCAGGGGCGACCCAGGAAGGGTGGCCCATCTTTCGCACAGACCACGGAGGGGTTTCTCATGCTCTACCACACCGAAACCAAGTTCCAGGGTTGGCGGGCGTTGGCCATCTGCGAGGATGGCAGTGAATGCTTGCTGTACGTCGGCCGTTCAACCACGCAGGTTCGCGCCGGCTATGTGGCCGCTTGGGCTGAACTGCTCGACGCCGAAGAACGCGCCCGCGTTCTTCGCATCGTCCTGGAGTGTTGGCAAGGAGCGGCCGACCAGGGACGCTGGATCGCCAAGGGCGATTTGCCTTTGCCCACGCACCAGGGACTGGTGAGCGTGGCCTGATCGTCGGGCGACTATCAAACCTCATTTGCGAACGTGACCGATTCGCCGTAGCCGTGCCGTTGGTGGGGCTACTTTCATCACAAGGAGGTGATTGAGATGAGGCTGCGCTATTTCGTCGTCGATCGATGCGGGCAACTCCGCAAGGTGTCTCAGGGAAGGGTTCGCGGCTTGTGGGAAGGGAGTCTCGCGGCCGACGTTCTGGGTTGCTCGGCCGGCAGTGAACTTCGGCTGGTCAGTGTCGTCTGCGACAACCATCTCCTTCCCCACAAGGTGTACCTGTTGCGCCTGCCGTTGTGTGAGGGCGTGTTTACGCCGGAAAGTCGGCTGACGTTACACCTGTTCAGCCGCCCCGACTGCGTCACGCCCGGTGAACTGACTCAGTATCACACCGAGGGCTGGCCGACGGACTTCTTCTCGCAACTGGCGGTGGCGCTAGATGTATCCGTGGCGAGCCTGGAGGTGCCGCTGGGAGTGGGCGGACCCTTGTTCCTGGCCGCCGCGATGCGCGTAACACCGCGTCAAGCGCTCCGTTATCTCCGTTAATTTGAATGCGGATGCAGGCAACATGCGGAACGAGGCGGGTCCGGTGACGCACTGCGCGTCACCGGACCCGCTTGCGCGCACGCGGGATCGGCGAATCGAGAAGGCACGAGAGATGGAGACGCGGTTCTACCGGGAGCAAACGGCGGAACGAGAGAGTACGTCCACAAACCGGCTGGCACCGGCCGTTCGTCTTCCCAAGTTCGACGCTCAAAAGTAACATAGGCGAGATATTCCCTCCTCGCCCTGCGGAGACGCTACCGTGCCCACTCTGGCGGCTTGCAAATCGTGCGGCAAGAGACTACGAATACCGGAGGGCGTAACCGCCGCGAAGGCGCGCTGTCCCGGCTGCGGTTCGATCATCGCGCTGGCCAAGACGGACATCACCTTGACACCTCCGATACCCCGTCCGCGAGAGGATGAGAAGCGTCGCCCCGCCCCCGATCCGGAGGGAATCACCCAGGACTTGCCGACCGACGACCAGCCCAGGCCGCGCAAGAAAAAGCGCAAGCGGCGAAGTAAACCGAAGCCGACCCACGAAGTTCCCTTGTGGGTCTGGGGCGCCCTTGCCGGTACGTTTTTGCTGCTCGCCGGAATCGTGAGCATTGCGGTCATTCACGCCGGATATGGGTTGCAACTCTTCGTCTTCGCCATTGGCATGGCCATCATCCTGCCGGTCAGCATTGTCATTCTCGTCATCAGTATGTTCATCACCAGCGCCCTGCTTGGCGGCATCGACTTCGGACAGGCTCACATCGCCATCCCCAAGGCAGGCGCGCTGCTCTTCGTGGTTAACCTTCTGTCCATGATCCCGATGATCGGACCGTTTCTGGCTCTGCCCGTCTGGTTTCTAGGGCTGATGGGTCTGTTTGGTCTCGATTTCGTGGAAGCGCGGACGCTCGTGGCTATCAATTGGAGTCTCAACACGATCTTCAAATACTTCGTGTTGGCGGCCATTCTCTCCGGCATGCTTCACAACGGCGGCGGAGACGATCCGCGGAAAAACCCACCTCCGGAGGAGGAAGACGCGGCCGTGAAGAAGATGGAAGTTGTCGGCAAGTTCATCCCTACCGGCCCGCAGCGCCAGCAAGGGAAGGACTTACCCTTGCTGGCGCCGCGGGCTGGCAATCAAGGGGTTTGTCTCATAACCCTAAGCCTCGCGGTGAACGACCCGCTCGGTCAGCGCTTCCAGAATGGAACGACAGGAGGAGGGCGGCAGACACGCCAGCTCGCCACGCGCCTGCGCGGCCAACTCCTCGGCGCGGCGGCGTGCGTATTCCAGACCGCCGCTCGCGCTGAGATAAGGGCGTAGCGATTCGCGACGGTGGTTGTCCGGGCTGCTCAGAATCTGCCGAGCGCGCGTGGCCAAGGCTTCATCGCCTTGAGCCAGCAGATAGATCAGCGGCAGCGTCAGTTTCCGCTGCTCCAGATCGGTGCCCAACGATTTGCCGGTAGTCTTCTCCTCACCCACCAGATCGAGCAAGTCGTCGGCAATCTGGAACGCCAGCCCCACACAGCGGCCATAGCGAGCCAGCGCCTGCACGACTTCCGGGGCCGCACCGCTGTACAGCGCTCCCAGGTGGCAGCAGCAGGCGGTCAATTCCGCCGTTTTGCCATCGATAATGTCGAAATAGTCCGCCTCGCTCAAATCGAGATTGCCGCGCTGAAGCACCTGACACAGTTCGCCCTCGCAGACACGATCGGTCGCCGCGCCGATGAGCCGGCAGGCGCGGACATCGTCGAGGGTACTGGCGAGGTGAAAGGCATGGGTAAACAGGTAATCGCCGAGCAAAACGCTGGTTTGCACCCCCCAAACCGCGTTGACCGTTGCCACACGCCGGCGCACCTCGGCGCCGTCGAGTACATCGTCGTGAACGAGTGTGGCCGTGTGGATCATCTCGACCACGGCACCCAGGACGTGATGGGCCGGAGCGACCCGGCCGCAAGCGCGAGCCGTCAGCAACAACAGCATCGGCCGCAGCCGTTTGCCGCGATAGTGATGGACGTACTCGACGACCTTGGCGACACGCGCATGTTTGTTCTTCAAAACGCGGGCCAGGATGCGCTCGACTTCTTCCAGGTCCGCCGTGATGGGACCGTAAGGGTCCAGTCCTGGAACGACCAAGGGCGGTACGGCCAGCGTGACAGGATTCATGGAACATCCACCACCAAGGCGGTGCAAATGGGCGCCATCGCCTCGGCAAGAGGTTTCAGAAATTTCAATTCCCGTTGAATACTATGGAGCCACGGCGGAAGCGTCAATCATCGCGCCGGAATGTGCCGCTGCGACCGCCGCTCTTCTCTTCCAACCGGATACGCTCGACGGTCATAACACGATCGACCGCCTTGCACATGTCGTACACCGTTAGGGCGGCGACGCTCACGGCGGTCAGTGCCTCCATTTCGACGCCGGTACGGCCGAAGACGCGCACCGTCGCCTCGATGCGCAGCACATCGTTGCCGGCAAAGGTGAAATCGACGGTGGCACTGGTGATGGGTAAAGGGTGGCAAAGGGGGATAAGATCGCCGGTGCGTTTGGCGGCCATGATGCCGGCCAAGCGCGCGACTTCGAGAACGTCGCCCTTGGCTAGTCCTCGATCGCGGATGAGTGACAACGTGGCGGGGTTCATGCGTACTAGGCCGCTCGCCTTGGCCTCGCGCAGCGTCTCTGCCTTGGCGCTGGTGTCCACCATGCGCGAGGCACCGTGTTCGTCGAAGTGGGTGAGGTCGGCCATGGAGTTCCCACAAAAAATGAGCGCGGGGTTAAGGATTACGCGGACTGTTCATACTCGACCGGAGCCAGGTAGCCTAAGGCCGAATGACGCCGCACACGATTGTAAAACACTTCGATGTACTCGAACACACTCGCTCGCGCCTCCTGCCGAGTTTGGTAGTCCTCATGATGCACCAACTCTTTCTT
>DATNCY010000154.1:0-11366 GCA_035553375.1 Gemmataceae bacterium | reverse complement strand
GCCCGCCGCGCCGCCGCCATGATGCGCTGAGCGTTCGCCACACTGGTGCCGCCGAACTTTTGCACGACCAAACGCATATCCGCTCTCCGCAATCCGCTCTCCGCAATCCGCCAAAACCGACAGACCGTTATCGAGAACTATCTTTGTACATCGTCCGAACTCAGGTGTCAGCGCGGCCATTGGGCGGATAGCGGCAAGCGGATTGCGGAGAGCGGTCAGGCAGCGCGGCGCGGACGCGTCTGAATATCGAATAGGCCGAACACGTCGTCCTCGGTCAAACCCAACGACGGCGGGAGTCCATTCCCCTCGATCAATTCATTGAAAAGCTGACGCTTCTTCTCCAGCACCTCGGCGATGCGGCCCTCAATGGTGCCTTGGCTGATGAAGCGCGTGACAAACACCGTGGACTTTTGACCCAGCCGATGGGCGCGGTTGATGGCCTGGTCTTCAATGGCCGGGTTCCACCAGCGATCGAACAGGAACACATAGTTGGTGAACTGCAAGTTGAGTCCGACGCTGCCGGTGCCGTAGCTCATCAGGATGACGTGTTTCGTCGGATCGCTCTTGAAGCGATCGAGAATGCTCTGCCGATCCTTGTGCGCGATTTTGCCGTGATATTGCAGCGGCCCAAACTCACGCAGCGCCTCGGCCAGATATTCCAGCGGCTCGACCCATTGCGAAAAGATGATCGCCTTGCCATCGCTGGCCGCCACCTCGGCGATGTCGGCCATCAATTGTTCGAGTTTGGCGCTCTGTTTTGTGCGCGGGTCGAAGTTGCATATTTGCTTGAGCCGCATGACCAACTCGAAAACGTGCTGCACCGTGATGGTATCGCCCAGGGCGTTGAGATGGATGACGCCTTCCTTCTCGGCCAGATCGTAGGCCACGCGCTGGGCCGGCGACAGTTCCAACACGGCATCGCGGATGATGCGCGGCGGCATATCGGTCGCCACTTCTTCCTTCGTGCGCCGCAGAATGCAATCGCTGGTCAACGCCGGCAACTGGCGCGCCGGCGTATCGGGCGGGATGCGGTCGGCATCGACGAAGGCGAATATGTTCACGAGATCTTCGGTACGGTTCTCGATGGGCGTGCCCGTCATCGCCCAGCTGCGATCGCGGTGCAGCCGGCGCACCACCTCGGCGGTCCTCGATTCCTTGTTTTTGATCCGCTGCGCCTCGTCGAGAACCACCACGTCGAAGCGCACCTTCTCGTCGGCCACCTCGGCGGCATCGCGCGTCAGCAGTTCGTAATTAATCAGTTTCAGCGGACAATTGGAGACGTGCCAGGTAGCTCGCCGCGTCTCGGTATCGCCGCTGACAACCTCGAACGGCACATCCGGCGCCCAGGTGCGCAACTCGCGCGTCCAGTTGATGACGAGCGGCTTGGGACAGACCACGAGAGCGCTGCGGATCAGCCCACTATGAAACAGTAACCGCAGGGCGACGATGGTTTGCATTGTTTTGCCGAGCCCCATTTCGTCAGCGATGAGGGCGGCATCGCGCGGCATCAGAAAGGCGATGCCTCGGATCTGGTAGGGAAACGGCTTGAACGGCAGCGACACCTGCTTGTTGGCGAAGATGTCCTCCAGCGGCGGTTGCAGCAGATAGAGTAGGCGATCCTTGAACTGCACCGTGTCGCGCGGGGGATGCAGTCGAGTCCGACCCGCCTTGCCTAGGGGAGCCGGGACTTGCTCTTCCGAAGGAGTTGCTTGCGGTTCCGGTTCCAGTTGAGCCAGGCGCGGCTTGGTGACGACGGTCTGATCCGGCGGCGTTGGAAAGCGCCATCCTTGCGTGGTCACGTCCATGTTGAGCTTGCCGAGCGAACGCACCCACGGCGCATTGTTCAACAGCGACGCCTGCCGCACGCTGACTTCCAGCGGCCGATCAAAACGCGGTATGCTCCGCGCTTCCACGGACAGCGAGAGATCAATCTGGTCAATCTGGATGGCCGGCACAGGTTCGTCCGAGGAGAGAACCTCGGCCGAGGGGCCAACTGTCGCGGACTCAACCACGTTGTCTGTTACTCCAGGTGTAGGCATCATCCGTTGCGCGAACCTTCGACGAGCAATCGTCACTGCCGATAAAACCGGCAAGTCGGGAAGGGCCGGCAGTTTGGCGAAGCGCCAGCCTCCAGGCACCTGATAGATTCGGGTGATAGGGGGAGAGGACTTTAAAGACGATGGACGAGAACCGGGAGTAGGAACGTCTGTCCATCGAGCTTTCTCTCGCGTACTCGCTCGGCAAGCGGGACCTGCCTCATGGTGTTAGGGCTTCTTATTCTTCACTGTCCCGCGAGTTCAGCAACTCTCGTGCGCCGGAAGCGAGCAACATCTCGGCGAGACCTTGTCCGATGGCCTCTGCCTCGGACGCTGTTCCATTCATCTCGGCCGCGATGCGTTGCGTTCCCTCCGGCGACAGCACCACCCCACGCAGCATCAAGCGATCGCCCGCGATGTGGGCGCTGGCACCGATCGGCACCAGGCAACCGCCGCCGAGACCACGCAGCAGCGCACGCTCGGCCAGCACCGCTTGCCGCGTCGGGAGATGGTTCAGGGAACCGAGCAAGCCAAGCGTCACCGTATCGTCCGTCCGGCACTCCAGTCCCAACGCCCCTTGCCCGATCGCTGGAAGCATCCATTGCGGATCGAGTATTTCCGTTATTGCTGATTCCAGACCGAGTCGCCGCAATCCTGCCTCGGCGAGAATGATGGCATCGAAGTTTTGTTCGTCCAGTTTGCGCAATCGCGTCTCGACGTTGCCGCGCACGTTCAGCAGTTTCAGATCCGGCCGGCGATGCAGCGCTTGCGAGCGACGCCGTAAACTGCTCGTGCCAATTACCGCGCCCTGCGGCAATTCGTCGAAATGCGTGTGCTTGCGCGACACGAACACATCACCCGAAGGACCGCGCGCCGGCACGGCCGCGAGTGTCAGACCGGCGACGAAGGTGGTCGGCAGATCCTTCAGGCTATGCACGGCCACATCGACCGCGCCGGCCAGCAACGCACGCTGGATTTCCTTGGTGAATACACCGTCGCCGCCAATTTGCGACAGCGCCACGTCGCGAATGCGATCGCCGATCGTTTCGATCTCGATCAACTCAACCGCGCGCGGCGCGGCCAGGGGACGCAGCAGGTCGGCGACGTGCCGAGCCTGCCAAAGCGCCAACGGACTGCCGCGCGTGCCAATACGCAAGGGAGAATTCATGCTTGAGGTGCGCCCATTTCTTCCAAGGCTCGCCGTAGGTTCGCCACCGTTGTCGCCCGTTCTTCGCGGCCCGTTTCCATGCGCCGACGCCAAACTTCATCGCCAAGCGCCTGCTCCACGGCCAGCCAAACCGCATGCAAACGATCGGCATCATCGAGATAGCGAGGGAACAGGTGCCAGTGCAAGTGCGGCACCTGATTGCCCAGCAGTTCGTAATTGAGCTTGTGCGGCCGATAGCACGTCTGAATGGCCTGCGCCAGCAGGCACATTTCGTCGAGATAGGCACGCCGCTCGTCGGCGGGCAGGTCAAACAGTTCGGTGGCGTGCCGGCGTGCAATCAGGATGCAGTAACCCTGATAAAACTGCCAGGTTCCCAGCAGCGCGACACTATGCGGGAATCTCCAGACGATTTCGGAGGCTCCGAATTCGTCGATCGTCTCGATTTTCCAGCACAGCGGACAATCAGGCGTTTTCAAGACAACTCCCCGTCACTTGCGGATGGCGCGTTCGTCAGGGCGCGACCGGCGCATCCTCGGGACTCTCATCCACGGGCGGACTTTCAACCTCTGTCTTTTCCACCGCATCATCTTCCAGCGCGATCGTCAACTCCGGCGTTCGAGGGGTATTCGGATAAAGTTTGTCGTAAATCCACTGCCCCGCCGGGAAACCGAACATCGCGCCGAGCAGGGCCGGCGTTCTTCGGCTCCCCTGCGGGGCGCTTTCGTCGAACAGGCTCCGGGCCTGTTTGCCCTGCATTTTGAAGCGAACACCGCATAGCAGCAACCAGAGAGCAACGCCTCCACCGAGAAGGCCGGCGAGAACGAACTCGTTGACGACGGACGTAGACCGTCCGCGCATCGCGTGGGCCTGGAGCGTGGCGCGAACCTGATTGGTCATGGCAAGCAGAGCCGGATCGGGGCCGCTGTCCTGCAAGCGCCGCGCGAGCGATCGCCGCAATTCTTCGCTGTCGTGCTGGGTGAACATGTCATCGTCAGCGGGGCGGACGATGACGTGGACATCCTTGGGATCGTTGCAGATTACAACATAAATGCCGTCCACTTTCGATTCGCTCGCGCGCTTGCGGGCGTGTTCTTCAAGGATGCGATTGACCTGCCGCGTCCACAGGAATCGAAACAGTTTTCGCTCGCGCGGAGACGCCGACTTGACCGTATCCACGAACAGATTGCGGTCGTAGGTCCGGCGAATGTCCTCGATTTGCTGTTCGGCGCGCAAGATAGTATCGGCGTGGAACAGCTCGGCCTCATCGCGGATCGGCGAGGTACGTTCCTCGGCTCGCGCGGCACTCGCCATGCACACCAGGCAAAGCGCGAGCAGGACACGTTGAAGAGCCGGGATCATGATAGTTTCCTTCACCAGCCCGCGACGCGAGCAAGGAATCCCTTGCTCGCGCAGCGGGCTGGCGCGGGGAGATTCACTTAAAAATCGCCACCTCCACCGAAATCGCCACCACCGCCGAAATCGCCGCCTCCACCAAAGTCGCCACCGCCACCGAAGTCACCACCACCGCCAAAGTCACCGCCCCCGCCCCCATCATCGCCACCGAAGTCGCCGCCTCCACCGCCATCATCGCCGCCGAAATCGCCTCCGCCGTCTCCGGCATCATCGTTGCCGAAATCGCCGCCTGTGCCGGAGTAATCCGTATCCACAGCCGAACCGGAATCCACACTCGCAGGAGGCGTACCAGCCTGAGCTGCGCCCCAGCCAGACGAACCACCCGCGAAATGGTTGTACATCCACATGCCGGCCGCCGCACCAAACATTCCACCCATCAACGAACTGAGGAAACCGCCACCTCCTCCGCCGCCCCCGCCGTAACCTCCACCTCCATAGCCGCCCCCGCCATAACCGCCACGGCCAGCTCCGGTGAAGGCCCGTATCAAGCCGAACACCAGCCACAACGCCAGCAGCACCACAACGCCGATGCAGAGCCATAGAAGCGGATTATTTCCGCGGTGGTCGCGCTCAGCCGGAGCGGGCGCGTTGGCAGCCGCCGGTTTCTTCAGATGCTCCTTGAGTGTCGTTGCATAGAAATCGACCGCTTCTTGCAGCCCCTCGTCATACTTCTTGGCGTTGAAGCTATCGAGCAAAATTGTCTTCAACTGGTTGCGATCTTTGAGCGTGAAGGCTTTCTTCTGGGTCTCCTTGCCGACCTCGATTTGCAGGTGCATCGGCTTCTTGCAGATGAGGACGTACACGCCGTTGACCGCGTTCTCGTGGGCCTGACCGCGCGCCCATTTTTCAAAGAACGCATTTTTCTTCTCCGGTTCGTAATCCTTTTTGAGATCCGCCGGAATCTCCGCGAACGTCTCGATAAGAAAATCCTTGTCATAGGTTTGGGCAATTTTTTTGATCTTCTCGTTTGCCTTGGTCAAGGCATCCGCGGAGAAGAACTTGCCGCCATCCTTGATGACGGGCGCCACGGCGGCGGAGGCCGGAGCGATCAGTCCGAGCCAGCCGGCCAGCAAGGCCGGGATCAGCAAAGAGCGGGAGGCGGAAACCATAAGGCACTGTCTCCTCGGTAAAAGGTTCGAGCAGTCGCCGTGAACACTGGGGACCGTTCTCTTATATTATCAGGGGGATGGGCCTTTCAGAACAGTCCCTGAGATTGAGGCGGGTCGCTGTCCATTTATACAGGCGGCGATTTTTGCTTGCTCCGCCAGTCCGCAGCGCCAGCAAGGGAACGAAATATCCTTGCTGGCGCCGCGGGTTGGCGGGGTGGGATATAAAGGAGATTTTTCGGTGCCCCGTATGCACTCCACCACCATTTTGGCCGTGCGTCATCGTGATGGCGTGGCCGTCGGCGGCGATGGCCAGGTCACGCTCGGTCAATACGTCGTCAAGAGCGACGCCCACAAAATCCGTCGCCTGCACAATGGCCGAGTCCTGACGGGCTTCGCCGGCGCTTCGGCCGACGCTTTCGCCCTGTTGGAGCGCTTCGAGGCGAAGCTGAAAGACTTTCAAGGCAATGTGCCGCGCGCCGCCACGGAATTGGCCAAGGATTGGCGCATGGATCGCAGTTTACGCCGTCTAGAGGCGATGTTGATCGCGGCGGATCGCGAGCATTTGCTGGTCGTGAGCGGCACCGGCGACGTGATCCAGCCGACCGACGGCGTGGCGGGCGTCGGCTCCGGCAGCCCCTACGCCATCGCCGCCGCTCGCGCTCTGCTGAGTCATACCGACCTCAGCGCCGCCCAGATCGTTCGTTCGGCGCTGGAAATCGCCGCCGACCTGTGCATCTACACCAATCGCAACATCGACGTGGAAGAACTATAAAAGAACTAACCACAGAGGCACAGAGACACAGAGAAAAATTCTTGTCCTGTTTTCTCTGTGTCTCTGTGCCTCTGTGGTTGGTTTCGTTGGAGGTTGAACGTGGCTGATTTGACGCCTCGCCAGATCGTGGAAGAACTGGATCGCTACATCGTCGGCCAGGACGCGGCCAAGCGCGCCGTGGCCATCGCCATTCGCAATCGTTGGCGTCGCCAGCAATTGCCGGCAGAATTGCGCAAGGATGTTACGCCCAAGAACATCATCATGATTGGGCCGACCGGGGTCGGCAAAACCGAGATTGCCCGGCGGCTCGCTCAACTCGTTGGCGCGCCGTTTCTCAAGATCGAGGCGACGAAATACACCGAGGTCGGCTACCACGGCCGCGATGTCGAGAGCATGATCCGCGATCTAACCGAGATTGCCATCGGCATGGTCCGCCAAGAGCAGCGTCAACTCGTCGAAACGCGCGCGAAAGAACGCGTCAACGAACGGCTGCTCGATCTGCTGCTGCCGCGCTCCTCGAACTGGGATCCGGAAAACACCGAGGAGAACGAACGGCACGAACGCAGCCGCGACAAGTTGAAGGCACGGCTGGAGGCCGGCGAACTGGAAGACCGCATGGTCGAGTTGAACATCGATCAAAAGGCTGTGCCGGTGCAAATCTTCTCCAACCTCGGCATGGAACAGATGGACGTTGATTTTCAAAACATGTTTGAACGCATCATGCCGCGACAGCAGCAGCAACGACAGATTTCGCTGCGCGAGGCTCGCCGCATGCTGCTCGAACAGGAGACGGAAGCACTCATCGATCGCCAGGTTGTCGCCGAGAAAGCCGTTGAGTTGGTCGAGAATCAGGGCATGGTTTTCCTCGACGAATTGGACAAAATCTGCGGCCCCCAATCGGGGCACGGCCCGGATGTATCGCGTCAGGGCGTGCAGCGCGATCTGCTGCCCGTGGTCGAAGGCACAACCGTCAACACCCGTTATGGGCCGGTTCGCAGCGATCATATTTTGTTCATCGCGGCGGGTGCCTTCCACACCTCGAAACCATCGGACCTGATGCCGGAGTTGCAGGGCCGATTCCCCATTCGCGTCGAGTTGACCGATCTGAAGCGCGAGGACTTTCTGCGTATTTTGACCGAGCCGAAACATTCGCTGACGAAGCAATATGTCGGCTTGCTGTCCACGGAAGGCGTGACGCTGGAGTTCACCAAGGACGGCATTGAGGCGCTGGCCGACATTGCCTGCGAGGTCAACAGCACGACGCAGAACATCGGCGCACGCCGGCTGCACACGATCCTGGAGCGCGTCGTCGAGGACATCAGCTTCGACGGCTCGGATCGCGCCGACAAGCACGTCCATATCGACGGTCCCTATGTCAACCAGCGTTTGAAGGATATTTTGCAGAAGGAAGATTTGACGCGGTTTATTCTCTAGCAGTCGTAGGAATCAGGAATCAGGAGTCAGGAGTCAGGAGTCAGGAGTCAGGAGTCAGCAACAAAACCCCATGAGCGGTTCAAAACCGCTCACGGGGTTCATTTTTTCTGACTCCTGACTCCTGACTCCTGACTCCTGATTCCTGACTCCTGACTCCTACTCTTCATCGTGGATCGCCTGCATGACCCAGCGGTTGATGTCGCGGAGCATGTCGCGATGGATGCCGTGGTTGGCGGCGTAGGTGTGCATGCGGATCGACAGACCAGCGGTGTAGAGCAAGCGGAAATCCTGGCGAGCCAAGTCCACCGGCACGACTTCGTTGGCGAGGCCGTGGCCAATGAGGATGCGGAGGTGGCGCACTTCCGGCAATCGCAGCAGTGGACCGCCGCGCCGGGGCATGGCACCATTGAGCGAAATGATGCCGGCGAAGCGCTCCGGGTACGTCATGCCCAGCCGATAAGCCAGAGTCGCGCCCTCGTGAAAACCCGCCAGATAGATCCGCTCCGAATGAACGTGATAGTGCCGCCGCGTCTGCTCGATGGCCCGGAAAATGTATTCCTCAATGTGGGCGTCGCCGGGTTCTTCGGCTCCCCAACTGTATGCCGGCAAGCCGTTGTCGCGGAGACCCAAGGCGCGAGGGCCACGCAGTCCGATGCAGATGTAATTGCGCCGGCTCAATTGCGGAGCGAGACGGAGGATTTGCTCCTCACTACCCCCATGACCGTGCAAGAAAACCAGCAGCGGATAGGGATAGTTGGGTTCGTAGCCGGTCGGCAGGAAGGTCCGCAACGGCCAGCCGTCGCCGCGACGCTCCTGGGAGGCCGGTACTTCCGAGGTGTAAAACCCCTCGGCTGGACGGGACAGAAAGGCGGGCAGGTCAGTATGTGCCATGAGATACCCGATTGTTCCAATTCTAGCGATTCCGCCGATGGTAGGGATTGTAAGGCGTTGCAAGCGAATGACTTGGGCTAAAAAAGTCGTCTTCGCTCACGTCGCCGGGCCAAGTCTACGTTTGCTCGCGGAGAGTGTCAACGCGGCTCTGAAGCGAACTCCTCAAAAAACAAGGCTTTTTTCCCAAGCGGCTACGGAATGCAACGATTGGGAGAAGTAGGGCGGAGGGTGGAGATAAGGAAGATGACACCAACAGAAACGATCGCATCGAATACGACAAATCGAGAGCATCAGCGACAGGTGAAGCTCCCTGTCGCTGGCGCTCCCGACTTGTGTTACAGAATCCCCTGCTTTTCGAGGTATTCGATCAGCAGGACCGCCGCTTGCTGAGGTGTCGTGCTGGTCGCGTCGATGGTCAATTCCGGCGTGTTCGGTGCCTCGTAGGGATCGTCGATACCAGTGAAGCCCTTCAGTTGGCCGGCGCGTGCCTTCTTGTACAGACCCTTGGGATCGCGCTGCTCGCAAGTTTCGATGGGCGTATTGACGTGGACCTCGATGAACGGCAATTTGCCTTCGACATGCAGGGCGCGGACCTTATCTCGGTCGGCTCGATAGGGGCTGATGAAGCTGGTCATGGTCAGGACGCCGCAGTCGGCGAACAGTTTCGCTACCTCGCCGATGCGACGGATATTCTCTTCGCGGTCGGCGGCAGAGAAGCCGAGGTTCTTGTTCAAGCCGTGGCGGATGTTATCGCCGTCCAGCACGTAGGCAAGCCGGCCGCGCTGCACCAACGCATGCTCCAGCGTGTAGGCGATGGTACTCTTGCCCGACCCCGAAAGGCCGGTGAACCACAGCGTTGCCCCCTTTTGCTTGAGTAACTGCCCTCGTTCGTCGCGGCCGACGTGTCCCTCGTGCCAGGTGATATTCGTCGCTTTGATTTCGGTCATCCTCGTTTTGCTCCTTACCGCTATCCGCTATCCGCTATCCGCTATCCGCTAGCGGTCATAGCGGATAGCGGCCAGCGGATGTTTTATTTGTCCGGCAGCAGTTTATCTAGGGGGTTGCTATCTTCGTTTAGCCGTACCGCTATCCGCCAGCGGTCAAAGCGGATAGCGGATAGCGGACGGCGGATAGCGGATCTTAGATCACTTGCGAGATGACTTCGCCGCGGCTGATGGCCAGCGGCCGGCCGAGCGTGTCGTGAATTTCGGTGTGCGCTGGATAGCCTAAACAGTGAAAAACCGTCGCCGTCAGATCCTGCGGTTGAACCCGGCCCTCGCTCGGCAAACCGCCGGTCTTATCGGAGGAACCGAGAACCTGTCCGCCGCGCACGCCGCCGCCGGCCAGCGCCACCGAAAAGACACGGCCCCAGTGATCGCGCCCACCGCCGCCATTGATTTTCGGCGAGCGACCGAACTCGCCCATCCACACGATAAGCGTTTCCTGCAACAACCCCCGGCTCTCCAGGTCTTCCAGCAGGGCGGAATAGGCCAAATCCATCGGCGGCATCAGATTATTCTTCAGCCGTTTGGCGTTGCCAGCGTGCGTATCCCAGGCGGGACTGTCGTTGGTGTCGCCGGGCATGCGCGTCCAGTTGACCTGCACCAACGACACGCCGGATTCGACCAGTCGGCGCGCGAGCAACACGCTCTGCCCCCAGCGATTGCGGCCATAGCGATCGCGCAGCGCCGCTGGTTCGCGGTGGAGATCGAAAGCTCGCCGCGCCTTGCCGGCGCGGAGCAGATCGAACGCTTGCTGGCTGCGATGATCGAATCGTGTGATGGCGTCGCTATTCGCGGCGGCGTCGAGACGGTGATTGACCTGCTCCAACAACGACAACCGCCCATTCAGACGCGAGGCGGACACGTCCGAGGCGAGGCTGAGGCCGGGGATTTGGAAGCCCGGCGTGGACGGATCGCAGTGAATCAGCCAGGGGTCGGCGGTGCGACCGAGGAAACCGCCATCCTGACCGGGCCAGGAGATCATACCAGTGTTCCAGATGTGATCCGGCAGCGTGATGGCGGCCGGCAAACCGCCCTTGCCGCGACGCAGGCGATTGACGACGGCGGCCGTACTGGGCCAATCGTTGGGAGCGCCCGGCTTGGCGTTCTCCGAGTTCATCGGCTGATGCGGCGTGCCCGTCAGCATCCAGTAACCGCTCGATGAATGGGCGTTGTCGCTGGTGGACATGGCACGCAGCACGCAGATACGATCGAGCATCCGGGCGGTGCGCGGCATCAGTTCGCCAACGCGGATGCCGGGAACATTGCTGGCGATGGATTTCAGATCGCCACGTATCTCGACCGGAGCGGCGTCCTTGGGATCCCATGTCTCGTGCTGTGGCGGTCCACCCAGATGGAAGAGAAGAATGCACGCCTTGGCCTTGCCAAACGATGAACCTGCGGCGGGCGCGGCCTCACTCCGCGCACCCAGCAGGGCCGGCAGCGACAGGCCGAACGCGCCCAGACCGCCGACACGCAGCCATTCCCGCCGCGTCAGGCCGTCGCACAATTGGGTTCCGCGATTGTAGAGGTTGAACATGC
>DATNCY010000153.1:0-5848 GCA_035553375.1 Gemmataceae bacterium | reverse complement strand
CTGGTCGCTCGCCCTGTCGCCTGATGGTGCTTTTTTGGCCACGGGAGGTTGCGATGGCCGAGGAAGCGGAGATGGCCTGATACCCATCTGGGACGTAGCGAAGGGCGAGTTGATCCGCGAGCTGCGTAGCGAGCAAAAAGCCATTATCGCGGTCGCCTTCTCTCCCGACGGCAAGCTATTGGCATCCGCCGGAGGAGAGCGCGGAGTGAATAAATCCATCATCACCTTGTGGGATCTGGCAACGGGCAAGCCGCGTCGTTCCTTCGAGGCGGCTGTCATGAGCCTCGCCTTTTCGCGCGACGGCAAGACTCTGTTCGCCGGCGGGGATGTAATTCACCGCTGGGACGTGGCCACCGGCAAGGAGATTCAACCACCCCAAGACAATTCCTCTCGGATTTTCGCCATCGCTCTCGCGCCGGATGGCCGGCAGTTGGCAATGCTTGGCGTGGATGTGCTGCTATGGGACACGACAACCGGCAACCGGCTGCGCCGCCTGGCACCTGAGGGCGAACACTTGTCGGGCTGCTCGTTCGCGCCCGATGGCAAAACGCTGGCCACGGTGAGTTTCGAGGGGACACTGCGCCTATGGGATGCGGCCACCGGCAAGGAAGTCCGCGTCATCCGCGTGCCTGTCGTGGGTCAACCACGGTTCCCCAACTTGAAGGGTGAGCCTCTCGCCGCCGTCGCTTTCTCCTCTGACGGCAAACGGCTCGTCACGGGCAGTCGGCAAGGAACGGTTTGTCTCTTCGATGCCTTCACCGGCGCGGAAGTCCACCGTTTCAGTCGGCGACCGGTGGACATCGAATCGGTCGCTTTCTCGGCCGACAGCCGGCGTATGTTCGCGGCCGCCCGGACGCGGGAGGGCACGGACGTTCGCGCCTGGGAGATTAGCCGGGGGAATGAACTATCGCCGCTGACCGCCGCGATGAATGACCAGATGGCGAAGATCGCCGCGGATCGCTTCAATTATTCCAACCACGCTCGCCTCACGCTGTCGCCGGATGGCCGTATGATGGCGCTCAACCGAGAGAAGACTATTTCCGTTTGGGAATCTGCCACGGGCAAAGAGCGTCTGCGATTGAAGGGACACACCGAACCGACGCTTGCGGTCGCTTTCGCGCCGGACGGCCGACTTCTCGCCTCATCCGCCAGGGACAGCACCCTGCGGCTGTGGGATCTCGTCACCGGGGCCGAACTGGGGCAGTTATCCGGGTATCGCGGTAATATCAACGCACTTGTCTTCTCTCCCGATGGGAAATTGCTCTACTCCGGCGGCGACGATACCAGTGTTCTCGTCTGGGACGTGGCCCAGATTGTGCGGCGCGGCTTGCCGGTCGTTCCGCATCTGGCTGCACGAACCGCCTGCGACGACCTTGCCGCCGATGATGCCGTGAAAGCGTATCGAGCCATTCACGCCCTCCGAAACGACCCCACCGTGGCGCTGGCGCTATTGGGAGAGCGCTTGCGGCCGGCCGAGCCGGTGAATGCGAAACAGGTTGCCGAGCTGATCCACCGACTGGATTCGTCGGAACTCAGGATACGCAAGCAAGCCACGGAGGAACTGCAAAAGCTGGGTGAGAGAGCGGAACCCGCTTTGCGCCGGACGCTGCAAGAAACGCCCACGCTCGAAACGCGGCGGCGCATCGATCAACTGTTGGAGAAACTGACACTGCCGGATGCGGAAACGCTGCGCCAGTTGCGTGCAGTCGAAGTGCTGGTGCATATCGGTTCCCCCGAAGCGCGGCAGATGCTCCGAAAACTTGCTGGCGGAGCAGTCGAGGCACACCTGACCCGTGAGGCGAAAGCGGCACTTGATCGTCTGGCTCGGCGGTGATCTCTTCTTCGTTCGGATGCGCCGGCTCGCTCGGCAAAACGTGTCTTGTCGTGAACCGCCCGGTTATCATTGGACCAGCCATCGAGTACAACAGGAGAATGTGGATCCCTCAGCAGAGGAATAGGTCATGGCTCCTCGTTTGCACGCCGCGATCAAAAGAGCTTTGGGGATATTAGTCCTGGCGCTGCTGTTGGGGTCGGCTTTCTTGTGGGGTGCCGAGAAGGAAAGGCCGCGCGGGGATCGCCACGGCGATTCGTTGCCGCCGGGGGCCATCGCTCGGTTGGTCAACAAAGACAAGAGCAGCGTGCTGGGCATCGCGTTCTCGCCTGATGGCCGCTTGCTCGCCTCTTCCTCGCCTGACGATGGGGAGCATGACATTCATCTGTGGAATGTGGAAACGGCCAAGGAAATGCGTACCCATAGCAAACCGGACTCCCTACGGATCTGGGGGCCCGCTTTCGCTCCCGATGGTAAATGCCTGGCCACCTCCAGCCGTGGCGACCTCCTGCTATGGAATGTCGTCAGCGGAAGACCGCTACGCTGGAAAGGGGAAAGGTATCGGGCCACATCCTCCTTCTCGACCGACGTTACTTTCTCACCCGACGGTAAAACGATGGTCTGGTCGGCGGGTTCTTTCGTCAATCTCTATTCCGATCGGACGACAACCGTTCACCTTTGTGAAACCCTCACGGGAGAAGAGCGCGTTGGGACTGCTCCGGCGTATCGAGAGAAATTCACCACCTCATTTGCCTTCTCTCCTCGCGGGCGGTTGCTGGCGATCGGGACATACGAGGGGGCCATTCATCTCTGGAATCTGGCCGAAGAACGAATGGTTCGCACGCTGACCTTTGATGGTGCGGTGAATAAGGTGGCCTTTTCGCCGAATGGCGGCCAATTGTTCGCCATTGGCTACGTAGATCGAGACAAATACGGACAATTAGGCAAATCCCTACGTTCCTGGGACGTGGCCAGCGGCAAGCCGATGCTGCGTTTGACCGGAGAGGATCCGAACAAGCAATGCTTGGCCATCTCCCCGAACGGAAGACTCGTGGCCATTGCCATAGGCAACCGAGCCTCCTTACGGGATAGTACAACGGGAGAAGAGCGAGCCGCGTTTACCTCCCGCGCACGCCTTGGCATCAACGCGCTCGCCTTTTCGCCAGACGGTTCGCTGCTGGCCACGGCCGATAAAGAAATCTTGCTCTGGGATCTGTCTTCGATACCGCAGGCGAAGAGGACGGATCGGACGGAGAAACCGATTACCACGCGATCACTGGCCGACTTCGACGCGGAGGAGTGGCCACGCAAGGAACTCGAAAGATGCTGGGCGGATCTCGGAGGCGGCGATGCGGTCGCGGCGTACCGAGCCATCGGGAGTCTAGCGCGGCATCCCCAACAAAGCATTCCATTCTTAAAAGATCGCCTTAATCCTGTATTCATAAAGCCAGCGAAGATCGCCGCGTTACTGGCCGATCTCGATAGCGACACGTTTGCCACGCGCGAAGAAGCCACGAAGCGACTCGAAGAATTCTTTGAATTGGCCGAGCCTGCACTGCGTAAAACACTGGTCAAGAAACCCACTCTGGAGGTTCGGCGGCGCATCGAGCAAATACTCGATTCGCATCCCCTGTCTGCCGAATATCTGCGTGCGTTACGCGCCGTGGAAGTCTTGGAGCTTGTAGGCACACCGGAAGCGTGCCAGATATTACGGCGTTTAGGCGAAGGAACTCCCGACGCACGACGGACGCGGGAGGCCAAGGCATCGTTGGAGCGGCTGAATCGGCGGTCGGCGGCTCGCTGAGCCGCAAGCGGAAGACAGTGGGGGGTATCGTGATTTCGGTTGTCATTCCCGTCTTTAACGAGCGTGACAGTCTCATGGCGCTGCATGCGGAGATTGCTCAGATTGCGCAATCGGCGCAGCTCGATCTCGAAATCGTCTTCGTGGACGACGGCAGCCGAGACGGTTCCTGGCCGGTCATCGCCGAATTGGCGCACCAACAGGAGCAGGTGCAGGGTATTCGCTTCCGTCGCAATTTCGGCAAGGCGGCGGCGCTGTCCGCCGGCTTTCGTGCCGCACGCGGCGACATCATTCTGACACTCGACGCGGACTTGCAGGATGACCCCGCCGAGATTCCGCGTTTCCTCGCGGCGCTGGAAGGTGCCAAGACAGGAGAACGCCTCGATGTCGTCAGCGGTTGGAAGCGCGTGCGCCACGATCCCTGGCACAAGGTTTGGCCCAGCCGTGTGTTCAACTTCATGGTCAGCTGGTTGACCGGCGTTCCCTTGCACGATCACAACTGCGGTATGAAATGCTACCGAGCTGAAATCTTCCGCGAAGTGCGATTGTATGGCGAACTGCATCGCTTCATCCCGGTGCTGGCGGCGGCGCGCGGTTTTCGCGTCGGCGAGATCGAAATCAATCATCGACCGCGAAAGTTTGGCCATTCCAAATACGGCGTGCGCCGCTTCATCAAAGGCTTCCTCGATCTGCTCACGGTGAAGTTCCTGACCGGCTTCGGGCAGCGACCGCAACATTTACTCGGAAGTCTTGGCCTGTGCAGTTTCCTCCTCGGCAACCTCGTGTTGCTTTACCTCGGCATCACCTGGATCGTCCGCTTGTGGTATCCCGACGCCTTCTTGCCGCTGCACGAACGGCCGTTGCTCATTTACGCCCTGGCCGCTTTGTTGCTCGGCGCTCAGATGATGTCCATCGGCTTTCTGGCCGAATTGGTCACCGCCTACATGGGCCGCGATGAGGATAGTTACAGCATCGCCGAGAAAACCCCTCCGCAAAAGCCATGAATACACCCGCCGATCCGAACGCTTCGCTGCGCCGCCTGATGTACACGCTGCTAATCGTCATTGCCGGGGCGATGGCCGTTGGCCGCATTTTCTCCGTGGAATTAGTCTACGAGCCGAGTCTATCGCGGAGTTTCCCAGACGATCCCAACCATCCGCGCCGCAAATGGCCGGCCACCGCGCCGCGCGCTATGCCGACGTTCAGTTCCAACGATCGTTCGCGCTGGGCCGCCGTCCGCGCGCTGGTCGATAATGGAACCTGGGTCATTGGCCGGCGCGACAAGGAGACCAAGAGCGATTCCGGCATCATCTTCGAGGACGGTTGGCAGAGTGTGGACAAGATGCTCAATCCCGACACGCTCGAATTTTATTCGACCAAACCGCCGCTACTGACGTTTCTTGTTGCCTGCGAATATTGGCTGCTGAAAACGACGTTTGGCTGGTCTCTCGGCGACGAGAATCAAACGTATTCCGTGGTCCGCGTCTCTTTGCTGACGTTCAACGTGGTACCGTTCGTCCTTGGCTTGTTCTTGCTGGCGTGCCTGGTGGAGCGCTTCGGGACGACGGATTGGGGACGCATTCTCGTCGTGGCGGCGGCGTGCTTTGGGACAATGGTGGCACCGTTCCTCATCACGCTCAACAATCATACGCTTGCCACATGCAGCGTCATTATCGCCGTCTATGCGCTGGTGCGAATCCTGTCTTCATCCGGCCCGCATTGGGGATGGTTTCTTGTCGCCGGGTTCTTCGCCGGCTTCACAGCGACGAATGAACTGCCGGCAGCTGCCTTCGCGGCTGGTGTGGGGTTACTCTTGCTTGTGCGTTTTCCGAAGCGCACGCTGCTGGCGTTCGTGCCAGCGGCGCTGCTGCCCGTGGCGGCGCTGCTGGCGCTCAACTACGCGGAACTGGGTGAATTTGGCTTCGCCTACAGCAAATTCGGCGGCCCGTGGTACGAATATGAGGGCAGTCACTGGAAGCCGCGACCCGATCAGCAGCAGCGCGGCATCGACTGGGCGAAGAACAAAGAAGGCAAGGCCGCGTATGCGTTCAATCTGTTGTTGGGACATCACGGTTGGTTCTCGCTGACGCCCATCTATTTGCTGGCGCTGGCGGGGATGGTGTTTGGTGTGCGGCGTCTGCTGCGCCACCGTTTTGCCCCCCTCTCCCCTTTACTCGGGGGAGAGGGGTTGGGTGTGAGGGGGAAGTCTCTCCCCC
>DATNCY010000152.1:0-30880 GCA_035553375.1 Gemmataceae bacterium | reverse complement strand
TAGGTCCGGCGAGCCGAGCCGGACAAGAACAAGTGCCGCTCGGCTCGCGGCACCTACTGGCGGTAGGTCCGGCGAGCCGAGCCGGACGGGAACAAGTGCCGCTCGGCTCGCGGCACTACTCCTGCTGTTACTGCTAAGAGGGGCAATCATCCCTGGGCGCGAGCCAACACCGCGACAGCGACACGGCTTGCTCCACTTGCCAGGAGCGTCCGTGCAACTTCGCCGACCGTCGCGCCGGTCGTCATGACATCGTCCACGAGCAAAATCGCCTTCCCCTTGATGGACACGCCTCGACGCACGGCGAACGCTCCGCGAACATTGGCCTTCCTACCGGCGGGAGTTTGGCTTGTCTGCTGCGGCGTGTTGCGGATGCGCCGCAGCCACGAAGCGTAAGAAGGCACGCGCAAGCGCGTCGAAAGTCCCTGACAAAGCGCGGCGCTTTGGTTATAGCCGCGCCGCCAGCGGCGCAACCAGTGCAAGGGCACCGGCACGATGGCCTCGATCCGCAGCGCCGCGAATGACGCCGCCGCGTGTTCCGCCCAGCATTCGCCGAGAAGTTCGGCCAGCCCTTCTCCCGTCTGATGTTTCAGGCGCAAAATGACTTCACGGAGCAACCCATCATAAGGCCCCAGACGAAGGCCGCGCTCGAAGAGAAATGCCTCATTTCGACACGCTCGGCAACGTCCTTCGACCACGGCGAAGGGACCAATCGAACCGGCGCAGCGCGGACAGGAGGGATAAGGATCGGTGAACACGGCCTCCCGGCAGACCGCGCAGAAATGCGCTTGATTCAGCGGCAGAGGACGACCACAGAACAAACAGCAGCTCGGATAGATGAGGTGTTGGGCGCCGGTCAGGAAGTCGCGGGCGGCGTGGGTCAGTCGATCCAGCCACGGATTGGACATGGTGCTTACTCGGACAGGTACTCGCGAAGTTGGTCGAGCATCTCGGCCAGCCAATACTGAATGGTCCGCAGCGATTTGCCGCACTGACGAGCCATCTCCTCACGCCGCACACCTTGAACCCATCCGTCCCAAACACACCGCCATTCGGGTGGAAAACGCGCCACGGCTTGCTCGATGCGTTCGATCATCTCGCGGTCGGGTGATGGCGGGCGGCAGTCGGCGACATCGTCGAGCGGCAGACGCTGCATGGGATCGGGCAATCGGCTCAGGTCGATGGCGCGGCGGGCGGCCACGACGGCCAACCATTTGCAAAACGGACAACGCTCCTCCCATTTTTTCAGATTGGCGAAGACGCGCAGAAAAATGGCCTGGCACGCATCGTCCCATTCTTCGCGTCGTCCCGGTCCCAGTACGCGCTGCACGATGCCGCGCACCAACGGCGTGAACTTGCGCGCTAGCGCATCACCCGCCTCCCGGTCGCCGGCCAGGTAGAGATGCACCTTCTCGGCGCAATTATCCGGCGGACAGTTACACGGGAACATCGCCGGTCTCGTTCAGGGAGAGGTCCGTAATCGACCGCGGCGCGGACGCCTCCGCGACACGATCGCGGCGGCGCAGCAACACCATCGTGATGTCATCTTTCTGCGGCGTCTGCTCCAGCGCCTGCCGCAGCAAAGCGCGGACACGCTCGAACAAACCGCCCGCGCCGATGGCATGTTCGAGCGACGCCACGACATCGCCGGCGCAGGGATCGTGCAATTGATCGAACATGCCGTCCGTGGCCAGCAGCAACTCATCGCCGTCTTCGAGCGTCCAGATGTGCTGATCGCCGGCGGAGGGCCGAGCCAATCCCAGCCAGGTGCCTCGCAATTTCAGGAGGACGGGCGCATCTTGGCCGCGGCGACGCCAGAGCAAACGCGAACCGCCGGCCGGCGCGGCCACCACTTCGCCCTCGGGGTGCAGACGCACCAACGTGCATTCCACGTAGATGCCTTCGGGGAGGCAGTCTGCTAACAGATCGTGCATTGTCGCCAGCAGATCAGCGGGCGAAGTCGGGGCCGACTCCCAGCACGCTCGCCACACGCCCGGCAGGGTACTGGCCAGCAGATAGGCGTAATAGCCATGCCCCGTGATGTCCGCGAGCAAGACCCACAGCGAGCCGTCGGCCGCTTCCAGGCCGCCGAACCAATCGCCGCCAAACCAATAATCGCCGATGCGTTCGTGCGGCAGAAAATACGCTTCACTGTGATAGCACAGCGAAGCCGGCAACGTGCCCGGCAGCATCGCCGTCTCCGAGCGCTGCCCATAGGGCTGCGAGGCCAACTTGGCGATATTCAGCAACACGGCGGCGCGAAACGCCGGCCAGGTCATCGACGTGAATGGCTCCGGGGAGCGCGTGCGCAGATAAGTTTCGACCGCGTGCAGGGCGTGATGCGTCAGCGACTCTCCCTTACGGCTCAAGCGATAGCGGCCGCGCAGTTCCTCCATGAGGCGTGTCAACGGAGCGCGGAGCATGTCTTGTAGCTGCGCTCGGGCACCATCGCCGCGCTGCTGGAGCGCCTCGACCAAATCTCGTGGAGTGGAATAACGCAGCGCCATGATCTTGCACTTTCCTCATCCCTTCCGATACCGCCCCATCGCTGGGCAAGGGCATTGTACATTGATTCGGAGGGAGAAGTGAGTCCGAGCGTGTACAATGGCAAGACAAACTCCGCGCTGAGCTTTCCCAATCAAGCAACCGAAACGCTCTGCGGATCGAGAGGTGACGCATGCCGGTAGACACAAAAATTCGTGCCGCTCTCCGACGAAAAAACCTGGACTTGCCTCCCAAGCCGCGCGTTCTATCGATCGAAGCCGAGGATTATGTGGATTGGACGGGCGATGAGGCGCTGCGCATCTGGGTGGTGATCGACGAGGACACCACGGACGCGGAACTCCAGAACGGCAATGCCATCATTCAGTTGAAAAGAACAATTCACGACAGCCTGTTAAACAAAGGAGTCAAGCTCTATCCGTATATTTTCTTGACCAAGCCAAGCGAACAGGTGGCCACGGATGAGGAGGAGTAACGGTTGTATCGAGAACTTCTCGTTCAAGCGCGTGAACTGGCCACGCGCGATCCTGGAAAACCTCGCCAGGTAAACCTGCGCCGTGCCGTGTCGTCGGCCTACTATGCCTTGTTTCATGCCCTCATTGACGAAACGTGTCGCTTAATGCTCGGTGCCCGACACCGCGAAGCTCCTTTCCGGCACGTACTTGGGCGCGCGTTCACACATGGGACAATGAAGCAAGCCTGCACGGCCTTTGCCGGCGGCACCCTCAAGGCGACCGTGGCCAAGGGGCTTCCGGCGACTTTTTCAATTCCAATCGACATCAGAAACTTGGCAGGCAAGCTTATCGACCTTCAAGAACGGCGTCATCTGGCCGACTACGACCGGACAGAACGCTTTCGCCGCTCCGATGTGTTGGCGCTTCTTGACGAGGCAGAGACGACCCTAGACACGTTCTTGAGTCTGGAATCGTCCATTGAGAAGAAATTCTTCCTGGTCTGTCTACTCACCTGGAACACGCTAGCCGGTCGCTGACGCCGCGACTGGCTACCGAGAGTGTATCAGCGCGAGGGCGCGTACAGCGCGGCGCTGGCTGAGGCGTTATCGAGGGCGTGCTGCGACCAGTGCTGTTCGAGATCGCTGAAACTCTGAAAACCGTAATGCTTCCGCAGGGCCGCTTCGTAGCCGTTGTCGAGTCCATCGCGGACGAAGCGCGTGAACTCTTGCGGACCGCCCTTCCGTGAGGACAGAAACTCTACCAGCCCGATGCTCTGGGCATAAAACGGCCGAACCAGACGCCGTTCAGGATAGTCTTCCATGCTCATCAGCTTGGACACGGTGAACAACTCATGAGCCGAGCGATGCTTGGGCAGAGTCTTCAGATAGAGCTCGACGCGCTCGCGCGGCTCGGTGAGGATGGCAATGCCTTCATCAACCCAGCGCGGCACGAGATGCCGGCCGAAGCGACCGGATAACACGGCATGCGTCGTCTCGTGGGGCAACACGACCGTGAGCATATTGGCCACGTCGCAATGCAATTCGATCAGGCGATCGATTACATGTTCGCCTTCTGTTTTCAAGGTCGAATGGCCCGGCGAGGTGGCCGCCTTATGGGTTTGCCGCGCATAATGGTCCGCCGTGGCATAGAGGATGATTCGGCATTTCTTGCCCCACGGCTTCGGCTCCTCGCCGAACCATTTGCGCGTCATGGAGGCCCGCGTCATTTCGGCGATGCGGGCGACTTGCTCGGCCAATTCACGCGATTGATTGTGAATGACACGGAAGTTCTCCGTCTCGGCCTCCGGCCAGTTCGCGCCTTGCCCCGGAATGTGGCGCACCTCGATGCGGCGATCCTGAATGCGGCGCAGCATCTCCTTGCCGTGGCGCTCCAGCTGCGGCGATGAGGTCAAAGCCAATGCCCCCAACACTTCTTTTTCCGCATTGACGGGCGGCGTCCAGCCGGCTTTGTTCACATCCTCCGTCACGCTGGAAAGTTTGCAGAACGCCCAGAATTCGCGGAAAGGAGCGGTCGCGTGATTGTCGAGGCGATTCGCCTCGTCGTAGAGACGGTTAGCGGCGGCGTAGTCTTTTTTGTCGAAGGCTTGTTTGGCACGGTCGAGCAAATCGCGGATCGGCGCCGGCTGCACGCTGTTGGCGTCGGCGAACGGATCGTGTTCCTCCGGCATCTGCGGGCGGGCCGTATATTTCCCCGACGGTTTGGGGGCTACGGTTGCCACGGGTTTGGACGGGGCGGGCGGCGTCGGGGTTGTCTGCGAGGCCAGGGCCGCGATCGTGGGCGTGGCAGACGGGGCGGCGGAACGGCTGGCACTCAGTTCAATCTGATAGCCGGGATCGAGGATTCTGAGGCGTTCCTGATAGGTCCGCGCCTCAGCGTAGTGATTGGCCTGCTGCAATTCGCGGACGTAGCCACGATACGCTTCACGCAGCGAATTCATGTAATCGCGATTGCCGTCCACGCGCGCGATCTCTTTTTCGAGGCAGTAGACGGCCGCCTGAAAATTGCCGCGTTGCAGATTGTCGCGGCCCTGTTGAAGCGCGCTCTGCACGGCAAGCTGCGTGCGCAGCCGACTCTCTGAATCGTCACCGCGAGCCAAGCTGCCGGGCAGCGTCAGCGCAACCAACGAACTGACGCCGAGGAGGACCAAAAGGCCATTCCGGACCATGAAAGCATCCTTGCTTGGGGTCTGGAGGGATTGTGCGCGCGAACGCTCTCGGCGCGGGTCCATCCGCGCGGCCGACGCTGGGCGACGAGAACACAGGGAGCGGGTCGGATCGAGAGGTGAAAACCTGACGAAGCGCTCACGCGTACGCGGCCGGTGAGAGGCGGCAGTTGCGGGTCAACTCGCCTCCCATGCTCCACCCTCCTGGCAGAGCAACTCTCGGACGCGAACGCGCCTAACCTAGTGCGAACCGACGAAAGTTGCAAGACGAGCTTGGAGCCGGGGTGTGCCTCTGGATTTTGGCGAACGGCCGGCGTCAGCCGGCTGACGCCGGCCGTTCGCCGCAGCCCATTGTGCTGCGCAGCGGCATGACGACTCTAATTGCTTCTTACTCGTGGCGCAGTGCTTCGATGGGATCGAGCATGGCCGCGCGATAGGCGGGATAAAGTCCGAACCCCACCCCGACGGCGACGGACACAAACAGCGACAGAAATATCGACGGCACATGGACGCTGGCCGGCACATGCGAACTCCACAGCCATTCCCACACCGGCGGGATGATGAAGACGACGGACAGGCCGCTGAGGACACCGAGCAGACCACCGAGCGACGTTTGCACCACCGCCTCGATAAGGAACTGCATGGTAATGTCCCGCCGCTTGGCCCCCAGCGCGCGGCGGATGCCAATCTCGCGCGTGCGCTCCGTCACCGTCGCCAACATGATATTCATGATGCCAATGCCGCCGACCACCAGCGAGATGCCCGCGATGATCGCCATCAGGCGCGTGGAGCGAACTTTTTCCTTTTCGGCCGCTTCCAGCTTGTCGAGCGGCACCGTCACCAACGTATCCTGCTTGACGTGTTCGGACAGGATTGCCTTGATTAACTCGCCAGTCGGCCGAACCTTGTCGATCTCGCTCACGGTCAGCGTCACCTGGGTGAGCGCGACCTGCTCGCGCTGGAACGAACCGGCCTGACGATAGGTGATCGTTTCGCCAAAGCGTTTATTGCATGTCGTCAGCGGAATGTAGACATCGTTGTTATAGTCCTCGACGGCTTGCCCGCCGGAGTCGCCCAGCGGCATGCGATTTTTCAGGACGCCGACGATGACATAGGGATACGAACCAACGACCAACGATTGTCCCAAAGGGTTCTCGAAGGGAAAGAGTATTTGCGCGACATTGGCACCGAGGACAGCAACATTGCGCGTGTCCTCCTCGTCCTCAGAGCGCAAAAAACGCCCCATCGCGATCGGCAGTTCGTTCACCTCGGCATAGGCCGGCGTGGTGCCGACGGCCTGTCCCGTGAACGCGCGATGCTGGCGGAGCATCTGTTGTTTGAAAGTGCGCATGGGCACCATGCGCGTCACGGTTCCGCCGTCTTGCAGGATGCTGAAACGATCGTAGTCGGCTGGCGTCAGGCCATATGTCGCCACGCGCGAACGGCTCTGGGTGCCGGAGTTCTCCGGCGGTTTGACACTGCGCACGATGATGTTCGTCGCGCCCAGCCGGCGGATGTCGTTGAGGGCATCCTGGATGCTGCCTTCGCCGAAGGCCATCAGCGCGATGACCGCGCCGGTGCCGATGATGATGCCCAGCACCGACAGAAAGGCCCGCAATTTGTGCAGCCACAAGCCGCGCAGCGCCAGCACCATGCTGCGCCGTCCCTTGTCCCAATACAGCATCGGGCCGAAGAACAAAACGATGGCCAGGATCGTCACGGACATGTAGACCCAGTTCATGGTGGTCGTTCTCCGGTTGTCTTCGGCCAGCCCGCAGCGCCAGCAAGGTTTCCCTTGCTGGCGCTGCGGGCTGGTAATTCATTCGGCTAGCATCCCGGACCTATAGACCGGCCGGCCGAGCTGAGAAGCCGTTGCTAACAAGTCCCTCCACGGGAACAAGGCCGCTTCCCAGCGTGCGATGCTGATTACGTTCGTCCGTCTCGATCACGCCGTCGCGCATGCGGATGACACGCTTGGCCCAGGCGGCGATGTCATTTTCGTGCGTGACCATGATGATGGTCTTGCCGCTGTTATTAAGTTGTTGCAAGCGTTCCATAATCTCATCGCTGGTCCGCGAGTCGAGGTTGCCGGTCGGCTCGTCGGCCAGGATCACCTGTGGATCGTTGACCAAGGCGCGGGCGATGGCCACACGCTGCTGCTGACCGCCGGACAACTGCATGGGACGATGATCGAGACGATTGCCCAGACCTACCAGCGTCGCCAGGTGGATGCACCATTGCCGCATCGCCTCGTTCAGCTTGACGCCCTGATAGAGCAGCGGAATCTCAATATTCTCCACCACCGTGTATTGCGGCAGCAGGTTGTAGGACTGGAAGATGAAGCCGAGGTAGCGACTGCGAATCTCGGACAGCTGATCGTCGTCCATCGTCGAGACATCTTCCTCGCCGAGGAAATAATGGCCGCTGGTCGGACGGTCGAGACAGCCGAGTTGGTTCAGCAGCGTCGATTTGCCGGAACCGGACGGCCCCATGAGAGCGACGAAATCGCCTTCCTCAACCGTCAGCGAGACGCCGCGCAGCGCCCGCACCGTGACGGATTCCAGGAAGTAGGTTTTTTCCAGATCGAGAATGCGAACGACATCGGCCATGGGATGAGTTCTTTCAAGATTGGCAAGGGAGTATTTGCCAGCCCGCAGCGCCGGCAAGGGAATCCCTTGCTGGCGCTGCGGACTGGCAATTCATCAGCTGCCCGGCGCTCCACCGGCTTTGGGTGCGCCGCCTTTGGGCGCGCCGCCGGGAGGCATTCCAGCGCCCGGTGCGCCACGCTTGCCGCCACGTTTGCCCGCGCCTGGCGTGCCTGGGGCTCCCGCGCCTGGACCAGCCGCGCCCGGACCTGCTCCCTCGCCCCCGCGACCTTTGCCCTTTCCGCCGTAGCCTTTGCCGCTTTGGGCGGGCAGTGTGCCGTATTCCATTCTCTGCTTCTCGGACAGCAGCACAACCGGATTAAGGACGACCACGTCGCCTTCCTGCAATCCTTCCTTGACCTCGACGAGTTTCTCGTTGGTCATGCCGAGGGTGATCTCGCGCATCTCGGGACCGTCGGGAGTCATGACGAAGCACTTGCGTTTGCTGCCCATCTCTACGGTTCCCATCACTGCTTGCAGCGGGATGGCCACGACCGGCTCGGGCAGGCTATCGACGTGAATGGTGATATAGGCGTCCATGCCCGGCCGCAGCCCTTCCATGGATTCGTCGATGGAGATAATCGTCTTGTAGACCTTGACGTCGGAGCCAAACAAGTCAGCCTGCGAGGCGACAGTGTCCACATGCTTGACGTGCCCCTTGAGTTGGCGACCGGCGAACGCGTTGAGACGCACCGTGGCCTCCAGACCGCGCGAGATCCGTTTTTTCTCGTAACGTCGATTCTCCAAGCTGAAGGGCGTGTGGAGGTCGGTTTGGAAGGCGGCGTAGGTCGTCACGCCGATGAGCGGGTTCGGCGTGAATAGCAGAGCGGTATTGACGGCCTCGGTATAGCCGGTATCGATCGTGACATCGGCGCGCACATGGGAGACCATCGCCTCGTGAACGCGGGCGTTAACTTGCATATGCTTCAGATCGGGGATGCTTATCAGTTTCTGCCCTTCTTTCACCGACTCACCCTGGGCGATCATCGTCGGCGTCGCCGACCAGCGGGCGCGTTCCTCGACGTAGTAGACCACCATGCCCGACTGCGGGGCACGGAGGTAACACTTGTCGATTTCCCTATCGATGTCGCGCAACTTCATCAGTTCCTTTTCGTAGGTCAGCTTGGCGGTTTCAAGAACCGAAGCGGCCTTGATCTCCTTGGCCTTGTACTGGAGCTTAGCGCGATCCAGCACCCGTTGAGGTTCGTCAATCTTGCCCTGAAGATCCGTTTGCATTTTCTCCTTGGTCAATTTGCTCAGCACCTCCAGCTGTTTCTCAAGATTGTTCAGAGTGAGGCGGGCGCTGAGTAAGCGGGCCTGGTCAGCTTCCGCCTGCGAGGCGGTGACGTATTGACGCCCAGGCCGGGACATGCGATCGGACCAGGCGGCCCGTTCTTCCCACATAGCCAAGTCCGAGGCGGCCATGGTCACCTTGTTTTCCGCATCAATACTCAACTGCTGGAACTGCCCATCCTGGTATTCCTTCAGGGTGATCGTAGCGACATCGACGTCCGTTTGCGCCTTCTTGATGGCACCTTCGGCCTCGCTCACATCGATCAGGTACTGCTGCTCCGCTTGCCGCAAGAGGCCTAGCGCCCCCACTACCTTGATTTCCTGGTCGTTATGTTGGTCTTGCAAGGTGGAGTCGTCCAGATCGATCAGCCGATCCCCCTTGCGGACGATGGTACCGTTGTCGATGACCCAACGGATGCTCGTGGCCGGGGCGTTGGGAGACTTGGCCTTGACCGCGCAACTCAACTCATTGTTGTCGGACGACTCCAGGCTGCCGCGCTCCGTGATGGTAATCTGCATCTTCTCCAACTTGACCGTGTGCAGGATCAAGTCGGGACGGTTGGTATTCTTGTGCGAAAAGAGATACCATCCGCCGAAGCTGATGCCGGCAGCGACGATCGGAACGAGCAAGGCGATCAGCCATTTACTCCCCCGGCTCCAGTGCCGCGCCTTGGGCAGCCGGCTCGGGACGGGGATCGGGGAGCCGTTCCGGGCGCCGTTCGGGACGAGGGGCGGGGAGTTCATCGGGGGGGCTGGCTGGCTGTTGCTCTCCGGCGGGTTGGCGGTGGTGTGAGGCGTCGAGGGAGGTTTCGTCGTCATCGATCCAGACTCCACGGTTGTCAAGAGGCAGGATACCCATATCGCGATAGAGATTCATGCGTGAGATCAAATAATTGATCCATGTACTATACAGGTCATTTTGCGACCGTAGAAGAGAAGCTTGCGTGTTTAGAAGCTGATTCGTGAGAGCGGCCGCGTCGCCGACCGTCGGTCGGCGCTCGGTTGGACCGACCAATCCCGGCATGTCCGCACCGGTCGGCGCCTGCGGTTGACTGAACTGCTGCAACGCTTGATCCACCTGCATGTAGGCCAGTTCAATCTGCCGCTTCTGCACGCGCTGATAGTTATTGCCCAACACGCGAATCTGCCGCAAATCGAAACGGACGTTGAACAGCAGTTGATCCTCGAAGGCCATCAGACTGCGACGATTTTGCTGATAGTTAATGAGCGTGCTGCGGTAGTTGTTGCGTTGCAGGATGCGGACCAACGGCAGCTGAGCGTTAAAGATCAACTCGTGGCGAGTTCGCGAACCCCCCAGGGCGAAGGGATTGCCGCCGCCCGCCGGCGTCGAGGCGTCAAGGTGATAGTCCACGTTGAAGGTGCCCATGAGGGCGTTGGCGGATACGCGGATCTTGCGCCAGGCATCGGTCAACTGGGCACGGACATTCATGAGATCCACGCGGTAGTTCATGGTGGTCCGCTCCACCGCCAGCAACGCCTCCGGTTCTGACACGCTGAGCAGATCCACTCCCTCGGCATGCATGGCCGGCAAAGCGGGCCACTGGTTCTTGATGTTCTCTTGACGCTCGACAAAGGCTTTATCGGCCACGGACAGCAGATAGCGATAGACGCCGCGGAAGAGTCCTTGCGCCGTCCGCAACCGTGCCTCCGGATTTTCGGTAGTTTTCCATGGTTCCGCCTCGTAGATGCTCAGCGCCAGTTCCAACGAACCCAAGTCGAAATCGAAATACAACTCGTTCAGACGTTGCATATCGGCTTCGGGTAACGGTTCTCCCGGCGCGCTGGCACGCTTGGCGCGCAGATCCTCGCGTTCCTGGATCAGCCCATTCAAGCGCTCCTGAAGGATCTTGAGCCGCTCATTCGGGCTCTGGTCCTTGCCCACGTTTTCCCAGTAGGCCCAACGACGGAGGGTACGTTCGCGCGTCTGCGTGTTGCGCATCAAGGGCGTTCGCTCGATCATGCGGTGCAGGCGCGCACGCAACTGATTGGCCTCGCTCGAACGCCCATAATTGAGAGCGTTGAACGAGACACGCTCGGTATCGATCGATAGTTGTTCGTACTCCGCGATCAGTTTAACCATCGGCTGCAAGGGAGCGGGAGTCAGATCGATAGCCACGGTCATGGGCAGGCCGAGCTGCTGTTTGAGTTGATCGAGCGAAACGCGATAGTTGGCGTGCTGGCCGAGTACATTCTCGACGCTGGCCAACAGTTGCTGCTCGACCTGACCCTTTTGCACCTGGCTGACGATGCCGCCGGCGAGATATTGCTCGAAGAGGCGCAGGAAGCGTTGCAGAGCCTGGATGTTCTTATAGAAGTTGACGAGGTTGGCCCGCTCCAGGATGGCGGAAAGGTAGCCCTGGGGAGTGGTGGCCACGCCCGAATTCAAGATCGCTCCCAAGCGACCGCCGGCACCGGGAGCAACCTGAACGGTCGCCGGATTGGCCACCAGCGGCAAGGTGAAGGCGCCGGGAACGAATGCGCCGGGTGTTTGGACCGTGCCGGGGCTGAGGGCCACCACGCCCGCGCCGACGCCGGGGATAAATCCGGTGGATTGGCCGGCCGCGAAGAACACGAAGAATTCTTGGCGATTGCGATAGAAATCGCGGATGGCATACACCAGATTGCGTTCTGCCTGCGTCAGCGGTTCCAGCGCGACGGCGCGGCCGCCGCCGGCCAGGAACGGTTGGACAAAGTCCAACGAAATGTTGGAAACGCTCGTCGTGCCGGCCGCGCCGCCGCCCAGGTTATACGCGGTCTGATTGGCGAAGTTCAGCAACAGCAGCGCGCCGGTGGAGAACGACTTGGTGAAACCCGTTGTGGTGCTGGCCAGCCAGCGATTGGTCCGGCCATCCGCCGATTGTGCCCCGCTGCTTTCGCGGACAAGCTGTTCGGTGGCGAACGGCTGGGCGATGAAGGCGAAGCGTTCGGCCGTGACGGTCAAAGCCGTCAGGTAGAGTTCCTCGCGGACGGTTTGAAACTCTCGACTATTGAGGAAACCCAGTTGAACGATCTGCTCCAGGTTCAGCAGGAACGGTTTGCCCTCCTGATACTGGGCCGGCTTGGATGCTTCGGGCAAAGCCGACGTGGCCGTGATAGCCGAATTGAGTTCGCGCTCGATCTGATCGTTGACCTCGGCCGCGCGCTCGGCGAGCGTCTTGTTTTCGCCCGGCAACAGCGGTTCGGCCCCTTCCTCTTCTTCGTTGCCCTTTTTAGCGGCGGCTTCCTCATCGAACTTGGTGCGATTCTCGGCATCCCACTTGCGCAGCAACTCCAGATAGCCGGTGCCCTGCCAATATTTATAGCCCTTGAGCAACGGCCTCTGCGGATGCGGCGACAGATCCCAGGCGGCCGGATCGTCGGGCGGCATGGGTGGCCGATCCGGGTCGGTCGGGTCGGCGAAACGCGAGAGCGGATGCGGATAGATGAAGTAATCTTGGAGCTTCCACCAGCCGGGATACTTGTCTTTCTGTGCCAACACGGTGTCCACCTCGGCGTCGGCCCGGCGGCGGAAGAAACGCCGCGTGCAACCGCCCAAGGAGGTGAGCAGGCCCAGCATCAAGAAACTGAAGAGGAACACCCAACCCAGCCTTCGCGCATCGCGCTGTTGGTTCGAGTTCAACATAAAGAACCTGTGCCCGTGCCCGCGGATATGGAATAACCGTTAGTTCCTCTATCGGCGGCAGGGTTTCACTGTCTTTACATAAATAAAGCGTACCCGAACAATTATGAGAGGAGAATGAATGAGAAAACCGTCACGGCACACTTGAGATGGTTGCCGACAAGCCCGAAGCGCCAGCGACGGGTTAAGGTGCCGCTCGGCAGTAGGTCCGGCGAGCCGAGCCGGACTTTTTACAAAGTGCCGCTCGGCTCGCGGCACCTACTGGCAGTAGGTCCGGCGAGCCGAGCCGGACTTTTTACAAAGTGCCGCTCGGCTCGCGGCACCTACTCATGACGTTCATCCCTCTGATGTCTCCGCGAATAGAATGAAGGAAGGGAGGGTTATTACGTGCCACAAGCATTATCCACGGTTCCTGAAAATCTGAAGGATCTGCCGGAGTTGCTGACGCGGACGGAGGGTTTTCCTGCCGTGCTGTCGGCCTTGCATCAGCGCCGCAGCGCCACGGTGGACGGTGCTTGGGGTTCCTCAGCCGCTCTCGCGGCCGCCGCCCTCGCGCAACACACGCCACGGACTTTGCTCGTGGTCATTGCGCATCCGCGCGACATCGATGGATGGACGGGCGATCTGGGCAGTTTCACCGGACTCAGCCCGATTCTCTTCCCCGCCTGGGACGATTTCCGCGAACAAAACGAGAGCGGAGGTAGCCCCGTTGATGAAGTCGCCGGACAGCGTCTTCGTTTGCTCAAACACCTGGAAAGCCCCAATCCTCCGCGTCTGGTGCTGACGACGCTGCAAGCGCTCATTCAGCCGGTTCCCGATCGCGCCCAGCTTGCCGCCACGCGGCGCCGATTGTCCGCCGGCCAAACCATCGATTTGGAAGAACTGGCGTCGTGGTTGGTCGAACACGGCTATCGGCCCACGGAGGCGGTCGAACTGCCGGGCGAGTTCAGCCGTCGCGGCGGCATCCTGGATGTGTTCTCGCCCGACGCCGAATCGCCCCATCGCGTCGAGTTCTTTGGCGATGACATTGAATCCATCCGCCAGTTTTCGCCACAAACTCAGCGCAGTCTGGGGAATCTCCTCGATGTGGAAATCATGGCCGTACAAGCCCCGAGCGCCAGCGAGGGGAATCGCGGTCACTTCTGCGATTATCTCCCCGAAGACGCCTGGACCGTCCTTGTTGAAGTGGAGGAACTACACGAGCAAGGCCGGCATTATCTCGAACGGGTCGCCGAGGAAACAGGCTTGTTCTCCGTCGCGGGCGTCTTTCAGCAATTGCTGCGTTTCCCCAGCGTGACGATCTCCGCTCTGCCATCGCCTTCCGTCGAGGCAAGTTGTCATCTGCACGTTGAGTCCGTCGAGCGTTTCAGCGGCGAGGTGGGGCGTGTGCGCGACGAGTTGGATGCGGTGGCCACACACGATATTGTCTTGATCGCCTGCCACAATGAGGGCGAGTGCAAGCGTCTGGGCGAAGTGTTGGCCACGGGGCAACTGGCGCAGTCAGAGCGCTTGCATCTTGTCACCGGCCGCGTTCGCGCCGGCTTCCGCTTTCTCTCAATGCAGAATGCAGAATGCAGAATGCAGAATGAAAGACAGGGATCTCCTCATTCTGCATTCTGCACTCTGCATTCTGCATTGAGCTTGATTGTTCTCGGTGGGCAGGAGTTATTCCATCGCGAGGAAGTGCGGCAGGTTCAACCGCGCCGCCGACTCGAATCGCGCGCCATCGATAGTTTCCTCGATCTGACCGAAGGCGACCTCGTCGTTCACGTCAGCCACGGCATCGCACGTTACCGGGGCATGGAATTACTGGAGAAGAACGCGAATCGCGAGCGCCAGCGCGGGGAATCGAAGTCGCGTCACGCCGAGGAACATCTGATTTTGGAATTCGCCGGCGGCGTGCGCGTCTACGTACCGGCATCGAAGATTGACCTCGTGCAGAAATACGTTGGCGGCGCGCGCACCGACCCGGAGCTATCGAAGTTCGGCGGCACCAGCTGGCAGAATCGCAAGGCTCGTGTGCAAACGGCGGTGATGGATCTAGCCAGCGACATGATCCAAATGCAGGCGTTGCGTGAGGCCGAGCCGGGCGTCGCCGCGCCACCCGATAGCGAATGGCAAGCCGAGTTCGAGGCATCGTTTCCCTATCAGGAGACGCCGGATCAACTCACGAGCATGGCCGAGATCAAGGGCGACATGCAGCGCGCTCGGCCGATGGATCGCCTCATCTGCGGCGATGTCGGCTACGGCAAGACGGAGTTGGCCATCCGCGCCGCCTTCAAAACCATCGACAACGGCCGGCAAGTGGCGGTCCTCGTGCCAACCACGGTACTCGCCGAACAGCACTACCGCACCTTCAGCCAGCGTCTCGCCGAGTATCCGTTCACCGTCGAATGCCTCAGCCGCTTTCGCTCGTCCGGCGAACAAAAGCGCATCGTCGAACGCCTGAAAAAAGGCGGCGTGGACATCGTCATCGGCACGCATCGGCTGGTCAGTGCCGACGTGCATTTCAAGGATCTCGGCCTGGTCATCATCGACGAGGAGCAGCGTTTCGGCGTTGAACACAAGGAGCGCTTGAAACATCTGCGTCAAAAGGTCGATGTCCTGACAATGACGGCCACGCCGATCCCGCGCACGCTGCATTTGTCCCTTTTAGGCATCCGTGATATATCTAATTTGGAAACGCCGCCGCCCGATCGTCTCGCCATTGAAACGCGCATTGTCCGCTTCGATGCGCAATTGATCCGCCATGCCGTGCTGCGTGAGATGAACCGCGACGGCCAGGTTTATTTCGTACATAACCGCGTGCAGAACATCCATGAAATTGCCGAGCGTCTGCGGAAAATCGTCCCCGATGCGAAGGTGACGATCGTCCACGGTCAGATGGCCGCGGACGAGTTGGAGGAGGAGATGCTGCGTTTCGTCCGCCGCGAGGCGGATATTCTCGTGGCCACGACGATCATCGAAAGCGGCCTGGACATCCCCAACGCCAACACCATTTTCATCAACCAGGCCGATCACTATGGTTTGGCGGACCTGCATCAGCTACGCGGCCGGGTCGGTCGTTACAAGCATCGCGCCTACGCCTATATGTTGCTCGACAGCGAACGCACGGTGACACCGAACGCGGCGCGGCGGCTCAAGGCGATCGAGGAGTTCACCGAGCTAGGCGCTGGTTTCAAGATCGCCCTGCGCGATCTGGAGATTCGCGGGGCCGGCAACATCCTCGGCAACCAGCAGAGCGGCCATATCGCGGCCGTTGGTTATGAGATGTATTGCCAACTGCTGGAAAACGCCGTGCGCACCTTCAAGAAACAGCCACTGCGCACGCCGCTGGAGGTGAACCTCGATCTACCGTGGACGGCGTTCTTGCCGCGCGATTACGTGCAGGGACAGCGTTTGCGTATCGAGGTGTATCGCCGGCTGTCGCGTGTGCGCCGACTGGAACGCCTGGCCGATTTTCGTCAGGAATTGCGCGATCGCTTCGGCGCGCTGCCGGAGTCGGCCGAATGGCTGCTGCGCTTGGCGGAGTTGCGCTTGCTGGCGGCACACTGGAAAATCGCCTCGATTCACCTGGAAAAACCCATTGAGGGCGGCAGTGGACCGACCGACGTGGTACTCGGCTATCGCAATCCTCGGCGCATCCGCGCGCTGGCGGATCGCAGCGCGGGACGGCTACGCATCGTGGATGACGCCAGCGCCTATTTCCGCCCCACGGGGGAGGAACTGGAACCGCTGGTGTTGTATACGACGTTAAAGCGTCTCTTAAGTATGTAAAACCGAAAAGCGAACGGCTGGTGTAAGCCTCCCACCGTTTACGTTTCGCGGAGGCTTCCGTCTCCGCGAAACGTAAACGGGAGAGAGCTTACGCCGGCCGTTCGCTTTTCCGCCGTTGACCCCGTACCTGCTCTGCGGTATGGTTCCGCGCCGCCCGATGGAAGGCGGAGGTTCGGATAAGCAGGAGGGGAGACGATGGGCGCGGGACGCTTCCTGGGAGTAATGGGACTGCTCGTGGCGGTGACGCCGGCCGGCTGGGCGCAGACATGCACCCTCGCCGAGACCATGCAAGCGAGCGATTGCTTCAAGATTCAGCTCGAGATGAAGTTATCCGGCGAAATGCGCATCCGCAAGGATGACAAAACGATCCCCCTCAAACTCGAAGCCGTCGCCAACCACGAATATCCCGAACGCATTCTGGCCGTTGCGCCAGGCGGCCTCGTACAGAAGACCGCGCGCATCTACGAGACGGCCAAGGCCACGATCACCGTCGGCACGGAGCGCGTCGAACGCACCCTGCGCCCGGAACGTCGCTTATTCGTGGCCCAGCGCTACAAGGACCAGGGATTGGTCTACTCTCCGTCCGGCGCGCTCAGCCGCGAGGAACTCGATCTGACCGCCGGCCAGTTCGACAGCTCCGCCGTCAGCGGCGTGTTGGCCGGCAAGGATGTAGCCGTCGGCGATACCTGGAAGGTACCCGCCAGTGTCGTGCAGGCACTGTGCAATTTCGAGGGACTGACCGAACATACGCTGACTGGCAAACTCGACGCGGTGACGGCCGAAACCGCGACCTTCAGCCTGACGGGAACGGCCACCGGCATCGATTTGGGCGCGATCGCCAAGGTGAAAATCGAAGCGGTCGGCCACTTCGATCTGAAAGCGAAACGGCTCGTATCGCTGGAATGGAAGCAGAAGGACGAGCGCGACCAGGGACCGGTCAGCCCGGTGACGGTGGTGGAATCGACGACGACGCTGAAGCGGCAGGCGATCGAACAGCCGGCCGCGCTCTCGGATGTGTCGCTGGTATCCGTGCCTGCGGATGAGGTGCCGCCGACGCCGATGACGCAATTAGAGTACCGGGATTCGCAGGGGCGTTTCGCGTTCCTTCATCCGCGCGAATGGCATATCACCGCCCAGACGAAGGATCATCTCGTCATGCGTTTCATGGAACACGGCGATTTCGTGGCTCAGGTGACGATGACGCCGTGGAAGAAGACCGACAAGGGCAAGCACCTCTCGGCCGAAGAATTCAAGCAGACAATGAACAATACGGCAGGTTGGGAGCCGGAGAAGGAACTGCAAGCGAGCGAAGTGCCCGCCGATAACGGTCGCTGGATCTATCGCTTCTCGGCGCTGGGCCAGATGGATGGTGTCGCCGCCGTGCAGAACTTCTATCTCGTGGCCACGGCTGAGGGCGAGCAGATGATTCTCGTCTTCACGATGACACCCAAGCAGGTTGATAAACTCGGCGCACGCGATCTCGCGCTGGTTGGCAACCTGGAGATTCCCGCCGCTGCCAAGTGAACGGAGCGCGCTAAAACCCAATTTTGCCAGCCCGCAGCGCCAGCAAGGGATTCCCTTGCTGGCGCTGCGGGCTGGTTTCGTGAGCGCGTCTAACCGATTTTTGTTTCCTCCTGCGCCACGCTAGGCAAAAACGCGGCCTGGCCCATGCCAATCGTCACCAGCAACACCGTCACCATGTTCAATCCAAGGCTGTAAAGGTGCCACTGGACGAATGTTTTGCGCGCCTCGACGGCGGCGCTGATGTCTTCCGATCGCGGCGGGGTATGGCTCACCATCGCGTCAAAGGTTTGATTCCGCGGCTCGCGCAGAGCATCAACCTTTTGTTCCAGCCCCCACCCCAACGCCACCGCCGCCAGCGCCGCAACCAGAATGCCGGCGCGAAGCCGATGCACTTTCGCCGCACCCGCGCGGCGCCAGGAGAGCGCCGTGGCCGTTGCCAGCAGAGCGCATACCGCTTGAATACCGAAATACCACGTAAACAAGGGACGGATCGCCACCCCGCCGGCGCGTGTACCCTGCTCTCTGCGTAGCGGCTCCGGGAAAACCGGATTGGGCGAGGAGCCATCGTAGGCGTCCCAGGTGGGCAACCACATAGGGCGATGCTCCTGGCGCGGTTCCGTGCCGGCCGGACCGGGGAGACTGGCGACGGTTTCAAACGTCCCAAACAGGTTGAGGCCGACGACGAAACTGAAGAAAAGGACGGTGCCGAACCACAGACCGAGGGCGAGGACATGGAGGATCTTGCTGAAGTGCAACATGGCGGGAGTCTCCTTGAGGCGGTTCTCGTTGCCGCGCAGCAGCCGGTCGATGTTCGCGCGATGGCGGACGAAGATGAAGGTGGCCACGATCAGGCAGAACAATGTCACGACTCGATGATCATCGTTCCCTGGTTGCGAAGTGAAGACCAGACGGACAACGCACAGCACAACGGCGGCGGTCAGCGACGCCAGCGAGACATATCGGCTGGCCACGACGACGACGAACCACGCCAAGAATGCCGCCAGGGCTGGTTCGGGGAGAAGCACGCTGACAGCGCCGGCGGCGGTGGCCACGCCTTTGCCGCCGTGGAAACGCAGGTAAATCGGGAACAGATGACCCAGAAACGCCGCCACCGCCGCCGCGACCGGCAGAAGGTTGGGCGGCAATTCCAATGGATGCGAGGAAGCCCACCAAGTAGCGGCCCCTGTGGGGAGCGCGCCCTTGGCGAAGTCGAGCAGGAAGACGAGGACGCCGAACGGCCGGCCGAGAACGCGGCCGACATTGGTTGCACCGATGTTGCCGCTGCCTTGTTTCAGGATGTCCACGCTGCGCCAGCGCGCGACGAGATAGCCGAACGGTATGGCACCCACCAGGTAGGCGAACAAGAGAGTCAGTCCCAGAGACAGCGCGGTCATGGAAGGCTCCGGCGGTGAATCGGCAGACGCTTTTTCTCCGCATGAAGAAGACTACGGACTTTTTCGATAGAGATGTCCGGTATCGACCTGATTGAAGCCGAGGCTACGCAGCATGTTGACAGCGGCGATACTGTCCGCGCGCGCCTGGATCTCGACGAGGCTGAAAAATTGATCCTGGAGATAACGCAAAATCTGGGCGATCAAAAACTTGGCCAATCCCTGACGGCGAAGTTCATCGGGCACGACGATGTCCGTGATGCCGATGGCGTGTTCGTCCCAGCGCGTGGTATACGTCTCCATCTCCCACATGAGGGCGCGGGCGGCGGTACGGCTGGTCAACTTATCTTGCAAACGATACTCGTGCAGTTCCACCGGACCAAGGACGCATTCCTGCCACCACGTCGTTCCCTGAAAAGGACTGGCATGGACCTCGTAGCGCAGACGGTGCGCGGCGAAACGACCATCGGAGATGGCCAACGCTTGCTTCAGGGATCGCTGGAAGACCAGGCAAGTGTTTTCGATCGCATAACCCTTGTGTTCGAGGAAGGGCATAGCTTTCGGATCGCTGTCGAGGAATCCCGGCGAAGAACTACCGCCGTAGAGACCGAAGTTGTACGGATTGAGGGGCGTCATGGGGCCGGCAAAGAGTTCCTGACTGCCCCGGTCGCGCAGGTAAACCTCAGCGCGGCGCAGTAGTTCCGAGCCAATACCTTGGCCCTGATGCGAGGGGACCACCGCAAGCAAGCAAAGAACGCCGCTGCGCCAATCCAGGGCGGTTTCCGTCTCGTTGGGTCCGCAGCCGGGTAGGGCGAAGCCGACGATCTGACTATCGGCACAGGCGACCATCAGACTTTCCGGAGCGAAATAGGGTTTGGAGAACAGGAAATACTCCAACCAGGTAGCGCCTTGCTGACGGACGGCTCCCTGTCCGGTGAAGGCCGCGTTCCAGACCTCGGCCAAGCCGGGAGGATCGCCATTGCGGAATGTACGATAGTGAATCACACGGCCAACCTTTCACACCCGGACGCCGAGGGCGTCCGCTTGAGATTGCTCACCTCAATGCGGGATTCATTATAAAGTGGAGCGTCCGGTACGCAAGTTCGGAGATGAAGTCGGGTGCATTCTCGTTGTTGTGCCGGTCGTATTTGGTAGGGTGTTACGAGTAGGTGCCGCGAGCCGAGCGGCACGCATTAGGTAGGTGCCGCGAGCCGAGCGGCACTCATAGTCCGGCTCGGCTCGCCGGACCTACTAGCCAATCGGACCCATTGATGGCACAATATATCTGCCGCGTCTGACTGTGCCGCGCTGAAAAACCCATCACGGATCGCACGACTCCAGTTCCAGAGCGAAGAACATCTTCATTCGCGGCTGTCCCGTCTTGCAGCGATACATGATGCCCAAATACAGGCCGGGCGCGATCTCACGGATTTCATCTCGGACATCTTTCCAGATGACGTGCGACATGCCGCGATAATCCATGAGGATCGACGGTTGGCCATCCAACCAACTTTCGCCCAGACAAATCCGCGCCCGCACGGCTCGGATACCGAGGCACCATTGATTGACGAGCGTGGCTTCGGGACAAAAATGCTTGCCGTGCCAGAGAGCCTTGCTGATTTTTGATTGCGATGAACTGAAGCGCGCGTCGGGACAGTAAATGGTTCGGCCGCGCAGGTAGCCGGTCGGGATCGGTCCAGGACCGGCTTGGCGATAGAGTTGCTCCAGGTCGCCCCAATTCATGCACGCGAGTTGCTCCAGCGACAGGGCCAGAGATGCGGCGGGTGCCGGTTGTTCCGGAACAACGTCCCCTGGACCCGCCGGCGCGGTTGTCACCGCGAGCAAGCACCAAGCCAGGGCGATCCCTGAAACCAGATCAACCCTTCGATTGCTACGCAACAACATCGCTTTACTCCCTCGCCAAAGCTGCGGATCGACTCGGTGTATCAGGGTTATCGACGTGGGAGGATGGGTAACTTGAGGCGAGGCCGTGTCGCCCTTATTTTCGGGACAATGCACGCTATCGGGATAATCGCCTGCGTTCCGCCACAGCCCCCGTCTTCCGCGGTCTTGCATTCAAGGCGGGACCGTTTACAATCGATTAGGAGATGTGGAGGGAGCAACTGCCGCATGCTCACGACGAGCCTATCTTCGTTCCCGGGCCGCTTAGGGTTCAACTCATGGTGCAATACTACACGCTGGAACAGGCCGCGCAGATCCTCCGAACCACTCCCGATCAACTCAAGGAGATGGCACGCAAGAAAGAGGTCCGCGCTTTCCAGGATCGCAGCGGCTGGCGTTTCCGCGCTCAGGAAATCGACGAGTTAGCTCGTGAGCGCGGTTACGGCAGCGATCCCGAGTTGCCCCTGGGCGATGCCGTGGCGAACAAGGCTGGTGACTCCGGCGGCAAAGATGTTTTCAACTTCAGCCTCGACGTTGGCGATAGCGCGGAGGTGCCCATCGGCAAGGAGCCGACCGGTTCCGGCAAACACCCGTCGCGTACCCCCGGTGGCTCGCAAAAGCCCGGCAGTTCCAAGCTCGGCTCGAAGTCGCCGCCGCCCAAGCAGTCCAGTGACAGCGATGTACGCCTCGTCATGGACGGCAGCGATATGGACTTCTCCATCGATCTCGACAGCAAGGCTCCCGCGTCTCGAGCGCCCATTTCGCCGGCACCGAAGATGGGTTCGAGCAAATCGCGTCTGGGCAATGTCGCCAAGGATGACAGCGGCGTCCGCATTGTGCCGCTCGACGAACCCAGCGATAGCGATGTCAAAATCCGCCCCTCTTCGCCGCACGACAGCGACATTCCCATCGGCGAGCAGCCGTCCAAGAGACCCTCGGACAGCGACATTCGCATCGAGGAGGTCACGTCGGGCCGATCGCGCGATCAGATGGTGACCGAAGAGATCGACCTGGATGCCGAGGCACGCAAGGCGGAGGCGGCGGCCAAGTCCAAGAAGGGAACGCGGCATCGGCCCAAACCGCAAGGCGGCGCTCCCGTGCTGCCCACCTCCTCGCCGTTTGAACTGTCCGAGAACGAGATCGACATGGACGGTCCAACCATTCCGCCCCCATCGCGGCGCGCTCCCGAGGAAGCGCCGGGCGAGACCGACAGCAGCAGCGATTTCGAGCTGAAACCATTAGGTGATTCCTCGCCTCTGCTGCCGAGCAGCGACGAAATGCCGGTGCTGATGGGCGACGATGAAGTGGGTCTGGGTGAATTGACCGGCGCCAAGGGCGGCAGCGGCATCAATTTGCAGGATCCCGCCGACAGCGGCATTTCGCTGGAGCAGGGCGGCAGCGACGAGATCGAGTTCGAGTTGAGTCTCGATGCCGGCAACACGCCCAAGCCCAAGCCCGCCAGCGATTCCGGCCCTGATTCCAGCAGCGAATTCGAGTTGAGCTTGTCCGATGACGACGCCTCACCCACGGACGGCAGCAGCAGCGAGTTCGAGTTGAGCCTCGATCCGGAAGGCTCGGACCTGGCCATCGACGAGGGTTCCTCCGACCTGGCCGTGGAAACGCCCGGTTCCGATAGCGATAGCGAGTTTGAACTGACACTGGATGAGGGCGGCGAACTGTCCGTTGAGGAGGATTCCGGTTCCGAGGACGGGGACATCTTCGAGACCGACTTCGAGGTGCCGGCTCTCGATGAGGAATCCGGCTCCGAGGCGGTCGCCCTGGACGAGGCCGACACCGATCTGGAGAGTTCGGAATTTGACCTATCGTTGGACGAAGAGAGCGGCAGTCAGGTTGTACCGCTGGAAGACGAAGAGGATGTTGATGACGGGGCGGCCACCGTCCAGCGTCGCGCCGCCGGCGCGGCGGTTGAGGACGAGGAAGATCTGGAGGACATTGGCGAAGCGCTCGATGACGACCTGGACGCGGAACCGTCCTTGGAAGAAGAGGAAGTAAGCGAACCCGTCGCCGTCTCCGCTGCGCCGGCGCCGCCGGCCGAGTGGGGAGTCATGCCGGCCCTCGTTATGCTGCCCTGTACCATCATCTTGTTTGTCGTTGGCTTGATGAGCTTCGAGTTGGTCCAGGGTATGTGGGGCTATCACCGCGGCAACAAGGTCAGTAACTTGGTGATCCAACCCATTGCTAAAATGTTCGATGACAAGTTGCCGGAAGATTAACGAGATAGCGAGCATGGCAAGGGGAAAACGGCCTCGCCGAGATGGCCGTGGCGGCACATCGTTCTCCGGCCATTACTTCATTGAAATCTACGCCCATCCACCGATGGCGGTTCTACTGTGCATCTCTGCGAGTCTCAGCCCGGCTGATACGGATTTTCGCAAGTCCTTATTTCTCGAAGTATTTACAAAAATTCGCATCAGTCGAGTTAAAGATTGTTGCCAGCACGGCGAGACATGAAAGTTGCGATCATTAGATATTCTAATGGTATGCGCGACCTCGCAGAATGTTGGTCCGCGACGGCGGGACGGACGCCGGATAGACAGTCAGCGAGCGAATCGGGGAGAAGGTGTCCCTCGGCAAGCGAAGAGAGAAATGTCGCTGGAATACGAGAGCATCCCTTGACAGTGATGGAGAGGGCCACTACCTTAACACTCTTCGACACGAAATGGATGAGATGAAGGCGTAACGACGCGAGGAGTCAGCGGTGGCGGGTCAGAATTTTACCAGCGAACGCATCCGTATTCGGATGGAAGCCTACGATCACGAAGTACTCGACCGCACCGCGCAGGAGATCGTGGACACGGCGGTCAAGACCGGCGCTATGGTGCATGGTCCTATTCCGCTGCCGACGCGCATCGAACGCTACACCGTTCTGCGCAGTCCGCACATTGACCGGAAATCGCGCGAGCAGTTCGAGATTCGGACGCACAAGCGTTTGATCGACATTCTGCAACCGACCGGCAAGACCATCGAGGCTCTGAACAAGGGTCTCAGTCTCCCTCCCGGCGTGGACATCAAGATTCGCGTCCTGGCCGGGGCGGCTTCCTGACCGCGAAGACATCCTTACGATCCACTGGCGTGCTTCGATACGGTCCCTCGGAAGGGGGATGCGTCGAGCCGAGTAATACCGGCGATATTGTTGATGTTGTGAATTTCCTCCAGCAATCTGGGGGCGGGTGGAATTATGCTTACGCTGAATGTTTACAACCGGCAGGGCGACTCAGTCGGCACCGTCGAGGTGGACCCCGATGAGTTCGGCGGCACCATCAACAAACAGTTGCTGCACGATGTCGTCATCATGCACCTGGCCAATCAGCGCGCCGGCACGCATTCGACCTTGCGGCGCGGCGAGGTGGCCGGCAGCACGAAAAAGCTATTTCGTCAGAAGGGCACCGGTAACGCCCGCAGTGGTCCGCGGCGCACGAACAAGCGGCGCGGCGGCGGCACGGCTAAGGGGCCGAAGCCGCGCGACTACGAATATCATATGCCCAAGAAAGCCGTACGCGCCGCGACCCGCATGGCCATCCTCAGCAAGTTTCAGGACAACGAAGCCGTCATTATCGACGACCTGAACTTGACGGAAGTGAAGACAAAGCAGATGGCCGGACTGCTCAAGGCGCTGAAACTGCAAGGCACAACTTGCTTGGTGGGCACGAAGGAATACGACAAGAAGGTTTATCTGTCGTCGCGCAACATCCCCGAAGTGGAAGTGATGCCGACCTCGCAGTTCAACGCCTATACCGTGCTACGGCAAAAACGGCTGCTTTTGACGCGCGCCGCGCTTGAGGAATTGCGTCAAGGCGCGGTCGCGAAAAAGAAAGCGGAAGCGAAGTAAGGGAGATTGGACATGGCCAACAACACCGAACGCACGCGCGGGCCGAAGTTGGAAGCGCATCAGGTGATTTTGCGCCCGCTCGTCACCGAGAAGGGGACGCATCAATCGCAGCACAAGAGCGAGAAGCGCGAGCATTGGGCGCCGGCTTACTCGTTCGAGGTCAATGCCTGGGCGAACAAGATCGAGATCAAGGCGGCGGTCGAAGAACTGTTTAACGTGCGCGTCGCCAAGGTTCGTACGCAGAATCGGCTGGGCAAAATACGCCGCTATCGCTTCAAGATGGGCCGCTTGTCCAACTGGAAAAAGGCCATCGTCACGCTGCAACCGGACAGTCCGGTCATTGAGTTCTTCTGAGATAACGGTGATCCGAGCCGCGACCGTAAGGAAGCGTGGATCAGAGGGTGAAACATGGCAATCCGTCAATACAAACCGACGACGCCGGGCCGCCGACAGGGATCGGTGAGCGATTTCGCGGACATCACGGATCGCAAGAAGAAGCCGGAAAAGTCGCTGTTGCGACCCAAGCCCAAGAAGGGCGGACGCAACAATCAAGGCGTCATCACCACACGCTTTCGGGGCGGCGGTCACAAGCAGCGCTATCGTCTCATCGACTTCAAGCGCAAGAAGGACGGCGTTTGGGCCACCGTGGTGGGTATTGAATACGATCCCAACCGTTCGGCGCGCATCGCCTTGCTCCAGTACGAAGACGGCGAGAAGGCTTACATTTTGGCCCCGGACGGGCTGAAGGCGAACGATCGCATCATGAGCGGCGAAGAGGGCGTGGAGCCGCGCGTCGGTAATTGCATGCCGCTGCGAAAGATCCCGCTGGGCATGACGATCCATAACCTGGAGATGCAGCCCGGTCACGGCGGACAGGTGTGCCGCAGCGCCGGCACTAGCGCGACGCTGACAGCTCGCGAGGGCCGCTGGGCGCAGATCACGATGCCGTCCGGCGAAGTGCGGCGCCTCAGTTCGGAATGCCGGGCGACGATCGGCATGGTCGGTAACGCCGAACACATGAACGTGAGTCTTGGCAAGGCCGGCCGCAAGCGCTGGATGGGACGCAAGCCGCATAACCGCGGTACATCGATGAACCCGGTCAGCCATCCGATGGGTGGTGGTGAAGGACGCACGGCCGGCGGTCGGCATCCGTGTAGCCCAACCGGGGTACTCGCCAAGGGTGGCAAGACACGTAACAAACGCAAGCCATCGAACTCGGCCATTATTCGCCGCCGTCGGCCTGGTTCACACTATGCGGGAAGTTAATTTTTGCTGCCAGCCCGCAGCGCCAGTAAGGGACATTCCCTTACTGGCGCTGCGGGCTGGCAAAGACGGTCGAATTGTCGTCGAATACTGGACACGATGGGGAATAGCCCTATAATTCTGGTTTCTGCCCGGAGTGAGCGATGAGCCGGTCTCTCAAAAAAGGTCCTTACGTTGACGAGCGTTTGATCGCCAAGGTCGAGCGCAATCAGCGCACCAGCAACCGTGATCCGATCAAGACCTGGTCGCGCGACTGCACGATTGTGCCTGAGTTCGTTCAGATGACTTTCCTCATCCACAATGGCAAGAATTTTCTTCGCCTCTATGTGACCGAAGACATGGTCGGCCACAAGTTGGGTGAATTCGCGCCGACGCGGATCTTCAAGGGGCACAGCGGCGGCAAGGGCAAGAAGTAAACGAACGGCTCCGGCCAGCGAGGTTTGTCATGGAATACAAGGCCAGTCATCACCACGCCGATATGTCGCCGCGCAAGATTCGGCCGTTTGCCTCCCTCATTCGCGGTCGGCCGGCCGACGAGGCGCTGGAGTTGTTGCGGTTTCTGCCCAACAAGAGCGCCCGGCTGCTCGAACAGGTACTCAAGAGCGCCCTGGGCAACGCCGAAGATCGTGGGGCGCGCAATATCGACGACTTGGTTGTTGTTGAGTCGTGCGTGGATGGTGGGCCGACTATGAAGCGGATCATGCCGCGAGCGCGCGGTACAGCCTACCAGATTAAACGGCGTTACGCGCATATTCGCGTGACACTATCGGATTTTGAAGAACCAGTCGGAGCGTAAGGCGGATCGTCAGGCGGTTTCCCCGGCCGGATGGCTGGGGCGAATTGAAACGGGTGGATCGCATGGGACAAAAGATTCGACCGACGGGCTTTCGCACCGGCATCATGGTCGATTGGCTGAGCCACTGGTACGCCAGCAAGCAAGACTTTTCGGACCTTCTCGTCGAGGACGTGAAGATCCGCAAGTATGTGAAGAAGCGTTACGGCGGTTCGGGGATCTCGAAGATCCGCATTCAGCGGACGCGCGAGAAGGTGACGGTGTTCATTCACTCGGCCCGCGTCGGCATGATTATCGGCAAGAAGGGCCAGGAAGTCGATAAGCTGACGAAGGATCTGGAGGATCTGACCGGCCGGCACATCGAAGTCAAGACGATGGAGGTCAATCGGCCGGAGATCGATCCGCAGTTGGTGGCCGAGGACATTGCCGAGCAGTTGCAGAAACGGGCCAGCTTCCGCCGGACCATGAAGCGCTCGATCGACACAACGATGGAATCGGGTGCCAAGGGCATCCGCATTCAGATGTCGGGGCGGTTGGGCGGAGCGGAAATGGCCCGAACCGAAAGCAACATGGCGGGCAGCATTCCGTTGTCCACGCTGCGGGCCAAGGTCGAATATGGTTTCGCCGAGGCCAAGACCGCGCAAGGACACATTGGCATCAAGGTGTGGATCAACAACGGGGATTATTTGGCCCCCGAACCCACGGAAGCGCCGCCGCCGCCACGGGGGCGTGGTCGTGGTCCTCGCCGTGGATGATTTGGGAAATTCTACTAGCCCGAAACGCCAGCGACGGGAAAACCCGTCGCTGGCGCTCCGGGCTAGTAAAAAGATAGTGCAAGGAGAATAACCATGCCGTTGATGCCGAAGCGCGTGAAATTTCGCAAGACCCAGCGCGGCAAATTGCGCGGCAATGCGTTGCGCGGCAACACGGTCAGCCACGGCGATTTCGGTCTTCAGGCTCTGGAGTCCGGTTGGCTCAGCGCCGAGGCAATCGAAGCGGGTCGTATCACGGCCACGCATTCGGTTCGTGGCGAAGGCCGCTTGTACATTCGTGTTTTTCCGCATAAGTCGGTAACGTCCATTCCCGCCGAGACACGCATGGGTAAGGGCAAGGGCGAGCCGGAATACTGGGCGGCCGTCATCAAGCCGGGCATTATCCTGTATGAAATCGGTGGACTGCCGGAAGCGGCGGCCCGCGACGCCCTGGCTCGCGTTGCCTACAAGATGCCGTTTCGCTGCCGGTTCGTGTCGCGGCGGCCGAGCGTGGGACGATAAAGCGAGGGAGAGTGAGCGATGAAGCCGGCCGAATTTCGGGCCATGAGCGATGAACACCTGGGGCTGACGCTCAAGGAGAACATCAAAAACTTGTTCCACTTGCAGTTTCAGTCGGCCACCGAGCGTCTGGAAACGCCGAGCGAGATTCGCAAGGTCAAGCGCGATGTGGCCCGCATCAAGACGATACAGCGAGAGCGAGAGTTGGCGCACAAGAGCGGCGAGGGAGCGAAGACCAATGGCTGAGGCAATCGATCGAGGCAACCGGCGCGTTGAAGTCGGCGTGGTCACCAGCGACAAGATGGACAAGACCCGCCGCGTCGAGATTCCGCGCCTGGTCAAGCATCCGCGCTACGGCAAGTACATTCGTCGCCGAACCGTCTGCCATGTGCATGACGAGGCCAACGAGTCACGTCTCGGCGACACGGTCGAGATCATGGAGACTCGGCCGCTGTCCAAGACCAAGAGTTGGCGGTTGACGCGCGTCGTCATCAAGGCACCCGCTCTGCCAACGCACCATCACGAACCCGTCGCGAAGCCCGAAGAAAAAGCGGGTTCGTGAGTTTTGTCTATTTGTTCTCTCGACTAGCCCGGAGCGCCAGCGACGGGTCGAGGAATTCGTCGCTGGCGCTCCGGGCTAATCGATGTGAGACCGATTTTTTAGCAAGATGAGCAGGCGGATCGCGTCATGATTCAGATGTATACGTACCTGGATGTCGCCGACAACACAGGTGCCAAAGAGTGCATGTGCATCAAGGTTCTCGGCGGCACCCGGCGGCGCTATGCCCGCCTCGGTGATGTGATTATCGCCAGCGTCAAGAAGGCCAATCCGGGAGGCGAAGTCAAGCCGGGTGATGTGGTGCGCGGCGTGGTGGTGCGGATCAAGAGATCGACGCGCCGCGACGACGGCAGCTATGTCCGCTTCGACAGCAATGCGATGGTCATCATCGACGCCGAGCAGAATCCGCGTGGCACACGCATTTTCGGCGCGGTGGCTCGCGAATTGCGCGAGAGTGGATTTGTCCGCATCGTCAACCTGGCGGCCGAGGTCGTCTGAAACGAGAAGTAGGCGGGAAGACAAAGGGTTAGCATCATGCACGTTCGCAAAGACGACTTGGTGGAAGTGATTGCCGGAGACGACGCCGAGAAGGGCCGCGCTCATCGCGTCCTGCGCGTGGTGGCGGACGAAAACAAAGTCGTCGTCGAAGGCATCAATCGCGTGTACAAGCATGTGAAGCCGAACCGCCGTAATCCGCAGGGTGGCCGGTTGTCCAAGGAAATGCCGATCGCGGCTTCCAATGTTCTGCTGTTTTGCCAGACCTGCCGGCGCGGGGTTCGCATCGGTCGCCGCTACGCGGCCGACGGACACAAGGAACGCTTCTGCAAGAAGTGCGGTGCCGGCCTTGGTACGCTCAGCAAGCCGAACGCGAAGTACGCCAAAAAATCGTGAGCCTTCCCGCGTCGAGATTCATCGGTCGAGAAGTCCTATTGGTAGACGAGAAGAGTCATGGCTCGGTTGTTTGAACGCTATCAGAAAGAAATCACTCCGCAACTGAGCGAAAAGCTCGGACGGAAGAATATTCTCAGCCTGCCGCGCTTGCAGAAGATTGTCGTCAACATGGGCGTTGGCAAAGCGCTTCAGGATAAGGGGCGCATGGAGCAGGCCGCCGATCAGTTGTCGCAGATTACCGGCCAAAAGTCGCAGATCCGCAAGGCGAAAGTCGCGGTCAGCGGCTTCCGTCTTCGCGAAAACAACGAGATCGGCTGTCGGGTGACGCTGCGGGGACGACGCATGTATGAGTTCCTCGATCGTCTCATCAGCATCGCCCTGCCGCGTATTCGCGATTTCCGCGGCATCAACCCGAAGAGCTTCGACGGCAACGGCAATTACAGCCTTGGCCTGAGCGAGCAGTCGGTGTTCCCGGAAATCGATCCGGATAAAGTGACATTCGTGCAAGGGATGGATGTGACGTTTGTCACCAGCACGAAGAAGGATGACGAGGCGCGCGAACTGCTGCGGGCCTTTGGCATGCCGTTCCGCGAGGCATAACGGGTTGCCAGCCCGCGGCGCCAGCAAGGGATTCCCTTGCTGGCGCCGCGGGCTGGCAAATCAGGATAATACGCATATGGCCACCGAAGCGAAAAACGTCAAATTCAGGAAGCAGATGGCGAAGCTGGCCGCCAGCCGTAAGCCGGATGCGAAGGTCAAAATGCCGCCGCGCGAACGCATCCGCATTCGGCTGCGTTGCAAACTGTGCGGCCGGCCGCGCGCCGTGTATCGCAAGTTTGGCATCTGTCGAATCTGTTTCCGCGACATGGCCAGCGATGGCCTGATTCCGGGTGTCAAAAAGGCTAGCTGGTGAGGGTTCCACGAACATGATGACCGATTCGTTAG
>DATNCY010000151.1:0-4464 GCA_035553375.1 Gemmataceae bacterium | reverse complement strand
ATTTTGTGCGCACATGCTCCCGCCCTCTTCCCGGCTGCGGTGCATGCGGGCTATCGTCTGGTTCTGGCCGGACACCTACACGGCGGTCAGTGCGTATTGGCGACGCGCTACAGCAAACAGTATCCCGCCGCCTGGTTCCATCGCTGGCATGGGCTGCGCTTCCGTCAAGAGGATGCGACCCTGCTGGTCAGCCGTGGGATGGCCGATACGTTTCCGTTTCGTTTCAACTGTCCGCGTGAAGTACTGTTGTGCGAGATTGTGTGATGGGAGAGTTGGGTTCTCCACTATCCGTTACTCTTTTGCAACTGGCGCTGGACGAACCGCGATGAGGAGTATGCCTGCGGCCACGAACGCCAGTGCCGCCCCGAAGCCGAACGCGGTCAAGCCTCCCCAGCGCTGATACAGGAAGCCGAAAATCAAACTCGACGGCAAGGTGGCGATGCCGATGGCGCAATGATACCAGCCATAGGCCAATCCTTTCCGTTCGCTGCCCGCGAGCTGGACCACCAACGTCTTCTCGGCCGGTTCCGTCAAGGCGTGGAACAGGGCATAGCAGAGGAAGAAGATGCAGACCTGCCAGGCGGTGTTCGCCAGAGCGAAGGCCAGGTAGACGGCGGCGTAGGCCATCCAACCCATGAACAGAAACGGACGAGGACCGAAGCGGTCCACGGCGCGGCCAATCAGCAGATTGCCCAAACTTTTGGCGATGTGGAAGACGCACCAGAGGATCGGCAGCAACACCGTCGGGACGCCGAGTTCTCCTGCCCGCATCAGCAAGAACGCATCGCTGGAATTGCCCAGGGTGAAGACAACCAACGCGAGCAGATAGAGACGGAAGCGCCGATCGAACGGCGCGAGGGTCAGGGACAATCGCTGCGCCGGCGGCGCGGTGGTAGACGTCTCACGCAGACCGAACGCCAGCAGGCCAAGCACCAGCAAGCCGGGCACGATCGTCAACAGGAACAGCGTGCGCAACTGGCCGGGCCAGAACCAGAGAAAGGCGGCGGCGAGCAGCGGACCGATGGCGGCGCCGAGATGATCCATCGCTTGATGGAAGCCAAAGGCGCGGCCGCGTAAAGACGGAGCCGTCGAGTCCGCAATGAGGGCGTCGCGCGGCGAAGTGCGGACGCCCTTGCCGATGCGATCCGTCACGCGGAGGGCGGCCAATTGCCAAGGCGCGACGATCACACCAATGAGCGGACGCACGAACGTGGCCAGGGTGTAGCCGAAGAGGACGAAGCCGCGCCGCCGGCCGGCGCGATCCGACCAGCCTCCCGCAAACAGTTTGAGCAAACTGGCGGTCGAATCCGCCAGTCCCTCGATCACGCCGAGAGACAAGGGGCCGCCGTGCAAGACCGTGAGGAGGAAAGAAGGCAACAGCGGGAAAATCATCTCGCTGGCGATGTCGTTGAGCAAACTGGCCGCGCCCAACACCTTGACGTTGCGAGGGAGAGCGCGGCCGGTTGAGTCGTCGGCCGGAGAAGAGAGTTCGTTCATGTCCGTCCGTGTCAGCGTGGAATCTTCTTCTTGAGGTTGCGGGACACGCCGAGTTTTTCCAGATCGGCCCCCGGTATTTTCAGGTTGGCAAGGCGTTCGAGCGGCCAGCGATCCGCATCCAGGGTGCGGGATAGCGGAAGATCGAGCCGGGCATGACGCAGGCCCGGTGTTCCCCACAGCGCCGTCCAGGAAGCGTGATCCTCCACCTTGTCCGGTCGCGGCCCGGCGGCGGGAGCGGCGGCGAACCAGAGGCGGCGATCGAAAGCATCGTTGTCGCTTTGCCAGATAAGCAGGCCGCGCGATAGCGCCTCACCGTCGTACAGCACCAGGCCGGCTCGATCTTTGCGGCCCATGAACAGATTGAGGAAGGCGCAGTCGTGCGTCTGAAAAATCACCGGCTCCGCCGGCGGCTCCGTTTGCTTCACCTCCGGCAGATGCACCACGGAACCCCGCGCCGCCACCGTCGCATGATCGAACAGACATTGCATGTTTGCCTTGCCGGTGAAACCCGGATCGAGCGTCAGACGCAGCGCGTCGCCGCCGGCAATCAGCAGCGTTTGTGTCAACAGCACGCGAGCGCCGATGCCTTGAATGTGGATGCCGGTACGCGCGGACAGAAGGACGGTTTCATTGAGCGCACACGAGCGAACACGCTCGGCGGCGGCGTCGCCGGAGCCGTCGAGGGAAATCAAGCCGCGAAAGGCGGTCCCGCTGTTTTTGGGCGGCACTTCCAGATGACAGCGGAACAAACGCACGTCGCCGCCGCGCACCTTGATGAGCCACGGCATTACGCGTGTCTCCGTCGCATCGGAAAGCCGCAGCGTGCCGTTGATGATGTCGAGATTGCCTTGCTCGATTTCAAGGAGCGCCTCTTGCATTCCTTGGCCGACGGGAACGAGAGCGAGCGGTTCCGTTTTCTCGGTTTTCCCTTCCGTTTTCTCCGGCGGCGGCTCGAAGTACAGCACCAGGCTGCTGCCCTTGATGTGGATGGGCGTCGTGAAGCGCTCGCCGCTGCCGGTCAGATGCAGCACCACGCGCGGCGCGAGCCGGCGTGTCTTCTGTACCGTTTGCAGGTAGACCCCCAGATCGATGCGATTGAGATCCAGTCGTTCGCCGTGATAGAGGTTGTCGGCGGCTTCGGGAATGTCGGGCGGGCCGGCGTCTTCGGGCAGGGCGGGTGCCACGATGGCGAAGCGGCCAAACGTCAGGGGCAACCAGCTGTCTCGCGCGGCGGGCAGGACAGCCAAATCGCAGCCGAGTAATTGATCGGCACCCGTGCTGGCGGCGAAGGCGACGCCGCTGTCCGCCGTGCGATACGTGTCCGCGGGCATCTCGGCCGGCTCCAGGAAGACCGTTGTGGGCCAAGGGTCCGCTTGCACCACGTCACCTTCGAGGAGTCCCCACAGACGCCGCCAGGCGGCCGCGTCCGTCGCCGGGATGGAAGAGGGACCGGCCAGCAACGTCTCCCAGCCGGCGTACAGGCAATTGACCGCTCGCCAACTCATCTGCCGTGTGCCGACGCCCTCGGCCAGCCGCACCAGTTCGCCGCCCGCCTCGCGGGTCTTACGGCTCAGAAGCACGTCCCAACTCAGCCAGTGGAAGGCGGGATCGCGATCGGTGGCCTTCACCGGCCGCAGCGTTAGCAGGTTCTTACCGCCGATCATCGTCGAGCGCACCACGCGCAGATTCGTGGGCCGATCCGTGCCGGCCCGCACTTGCAAAAGCGGCCCCTCGCCGCCGACGAGCAAGCAATTGTCGAACAGCACCTGCGCTCCGGGCGCGTTGAGATCCAGCATTGACAAGCGGCTTCCGCGCGCATGGCAGCGGGTGAAGCGGCACCGATTCGTTCCCGTCCCTGTTGTGGTGGCGCGTGCCAGCGTCACACCGTCGCGCGGCTTGCCGGCGACCGAGAAGGTGCAGTTCGTGGCGGTCAAATCACCGTCTTCGACCTGGAGCAAGGCGGCCCCCTCGGACGGCGCTTCCGGCCACCGGAGCGCTACATGCACATCTTGCAGCGTCAGATTGCCGTGCTTCACCGCGAGGAAGACGAGAGAATTGCCATCGTCGGCCGGCTGTTTACGGCGGCGGCGCTCGTCGAGCGTTCGCTGCACGTCCCAGATCAGCAGCGGACGATAGCCCTTGGCGGCGCGAAGGATCAGACTGCGATCAGCAACGATCGCCGGGATGTCGAAGAAGGGACCGTTATCGCGCAACTCAATGATGCCGGTCGCGCCGGCCGGGATGGCCTTGCAGGCCGCGGCGAGCGAGCGAAAAGTCTTACCGGATTGGTCGGGCGGCAGCCGGCCGACAACGAGTTCGACGGTTTGCCCCAGCGCGGGAGACATGTCCCAAGGCGCTTCGATTTCCTTGCGCAGAGCGGCACCATCGATCGCCGTTGACGGCCGATAGAGCGCGGGCCAGTTCGGTTTCTTCGGCGGCATCACGACCGGCGTGCGATCCTCCGGCTTCTTGTCCGGATTCGCCGTGGGCGGCGGAGTGGGCGGGACGAGCGGAGGCACGGCCGGCGGCGAGGGGATCATCGGCGTGTTCTGGGTGATCGGTTCCTCCTTGTGGCCGCGGCGCAAGGAGAAGGCCACGATCAGCCCCACGATGAGAAGGATCGCGGCAACGCCGATCAGTCCGTACCAGAGATGCGGGCGAGCCTGCCGGGTTGCGGTGCCGGCGCGGGACTCTCTTGCCGGCGCCGTAGGCTGGCGGGCTGAGGAAGCGCTGCGCATCGGCCGGGGAGTGCGCCGGCCCGCGTTGGAGCGAGGCCCCTTTTTGACTTTCGGCGACGGCGTTGCAACCGTCTCTCCTTCCTCGGCGGCCAGGCTCTCCAGCAACTCGCGCGTCGAGAGCAGCGTCTCGCCTCGTGCCAGGCTCTCCAGGTCATTCAGCAGTTCGCTCGGCGTCTGGTAGCGCTGCGCCGGTTTTTTGGCCAGCAGGCGACGCAGGACGGCCGTCATC
>DATNCY010000150.1:0-2620 GCA_035553375.1 Gemmataceae bacterium | reverse complement strand
GAGCTTGCGGCTAGCAATAGAGTTCCTGCGATCTATCCATTCTATGTGGCTCCTGCCGAGGGCGGTTTGCTCTCCTATGGACCCAGTGTTGAAGAGTTGTTTCATCAAGTTGCGCCCTATGTGGATCGCATTCTCCGGGGTGCGAAACCAAGTGAATTGCCGGTCCAAGCGCCTATCAAGTTTGAACTGGCGGTCAACCTGGGGACCGCAAAAAGGCTGGGACTGGATGTGCCGGCTACGCTTCTTGCTCGCGCTGACGCTGTTTTCGAATAAGCCCGTTCGCCTCCGAATTTGGCACTCCTCGGACCCAGGGGTCTGACTTGAGGTTCCTTCTGCGGTACGGACCGCCGCGGCCACTCAGCCGGTGGCATTTTTCCTGCTCTTGGCCCTTCCGCAACGCTGGTCGGAGCCGCTAGGATGCGGTTCCCGGGTAGGGGCGGCGACGATGAACCTGCGACGGCGGCACCTTCTTGCGTTTTTGAGTGGAGCGCTGGCCGTATTGCCTTTCGCAACGGTCAACGCGCAACAACCGGCCACGCCATTTCACCGCATTGGCATACTTGCTCAGGAACTTCAGCCGGGCTTGATGGAGACCTTTCGCAACGAACTTCAAAAGCTTGGCTATGTAGAAGGAACCAACATCAGCATAGAACTTCGAGATGCCGCAGGACAAAATGAGCGGCTTGCAGCACTCGCAGAGGAGTTGTTGAGGCTCAGGGTCGAGGTGATCGTAGCCATCAATACGCCTGCGGCGCAGACCGCCAAAAAAGCCACCCAGACCGTCCCCATCGTCATGATGCGAGTCGCCGATCCCGCGAAGTCGGGACTAGTGGCCAGCCTTGCTCGGCCAGGCGGCAACGTGACGGGCTTGAGCTTCATGCCGGACGCTCTTGGACCAAAAGCGGTGGAACTACTCCACCAGATACTTCCCGAGATCACAAGAATGGCTGCGCTGTATCGGGGAGATAATCCGGGAGCAGTTGTGATCGTGGATGAGGTGATCCAAAAGGCCGAGCCACTCGGCCTGAAGATCGTGCGTACGCCGGTGCTAAACGCCTCGCAGGACATCGCAAGAGCCTTCGACCTCGCCGACAGTGCCAAGTCACAGGCGATTTTCGTCATGGATGACGGAGCGATCACGGCGAACCGGCAAGAAGTCCTTCATCTTGCGTCGATGCGTCGGATTCCCGTCGTATCGATCTATAGAGATTTCGCAAAGTCTGGTGGCCTGCTCGCTTACGGGCCGAAGCTGGACATTGTTTATCGACGCGCGGCACACTTCGTCGATAAGCTTCTCAAGGGCGAGCGCGCTGGTGATTTGCCCGTCGAACAGCCGGCGATTTTCGATGTCATAGTGAATTTGAGGACTGCGAATGCGCTCGGTATTGCCATTCCGGAAACAGTACTGGTCGGCGCCGACGAAGTGATCGAATGAGCACGGGCTGAACCTCCTCCGAATTGACGGACACCCGTAGTAGGCTCGAGGAGCCCGGAGGTGTCGGATGAGGTTTTCAGTGATGCGGATATCTCCGGAGATCACAACCGGCTGGCCGGCATGGTCGTCTTTATCCGACGAAGCCAAATTCCGTGGATTATTTACCGGGGATTAATACCTGCCAGAGTTGTATTCCATTCCAATTGCATTGCCATATCTCTTTCTCGCGTGGGACGCTGCGGCAGATGACGATGACGGTCACAGGGGCCGCCGAAACGCCGGCTTCCGCCCGCCGCGTGTTGCCGCTCGCGGTCGGCGTGGGGGTCTATTTTGTGCTGCTGTTCGCCGGCAATAAGCTGCTCGGCGATCCTGACACGCAGTGGCAAATTACGATCGGCCGCTGGATCCTTGCCAACGGCATGGTGCCGGAATCCGACTTTTATTCCTTTACCATGGCCGGCCAGCCCTGGATTTCGACGCAGTGGTTGGCGCAGGTCGGCTTCGCGCTGGCGTACAGCGTCGCGGGATGGACCGGGCCGGTGGTGCTGGCGGCAGCCGCCGTCGCCGTCGCCTTTGCGCTTCTAACCAGATTTCTCAGTGCCCGGCTGACGCCGGCGTCCACCGTGATGATCGTGGCCGGCGCGCTGGTATTGACCGCGGCGCATCTGTTGGCGCGTCCGCACGTGCTGGCACTGCCTGTGCTGGTGGCGTGGGCCGGCGGCTTGATCGCTGCTGCGGATCGCGGCGAGTCGCCGTCGCCTTGGTTACTGCCGCTGATGACGCTGTGGGCCAACCTGCACGGTGGGTTCGTATTCGGATTGGCGTTGATTGTGCCGATCGCGCTCGAGGCGGTGCTGCGGAACGCCCCCGCGGCGCGCAAATCCTTGGCGTGGCGCTGGATGGCGTTTGCTTGTGCTGCGCTGTCGGCGAGTTGCATCACGCCCTATGGCTGGAATACGCTCCTGGCCTCGGCAAAGATTCTCAGTCTCGGCGAGGCGCTGCCGCTCATCACCGAATGGCATCCGGTCAGTTTCGGCCACCTCGGCGCTTTCGAGATATGCCTGCTGGGGCTGCTGGGGCTCGCGCTGTGGCGCGGCGTCGTGCTGCCGCCGCTTCGGATCGTGCTGCTGCTCGGACTGCTGCACATGGCATTGAGCGCCGCGCGAAATCTCGAGGTATTGGCCT
>DATNCY010000149.1:0-15796 GCA_035553375.1 Gemmataceae bacterium | reverse complement strand
GATCTGGTATATGCCGTGCATTTCCCGTTGTCCGCCCCCGCGCGCGAGGGACTGGTCGATCAGGGCTATCAGACTGCGGCCGGTTTCACCCTGGACCGAGAGGAAACTCAGCCGCGCGCCTACGGCGCTCGCGTGGACAAGGTCGATCAAGGCTCCGTCGCCTATGCGGCCGGCCTGCGCCCCCACGACTTGATCGTCCGCGTGAACGATTGCATCATCGAGGACAAGAGCATTGAGGAGAACGGCCGAGAGCGGCATCTGACCCCGGTGGAGACTCTCACACGATGTTTGGTATACTGGCCGCGCGGCGAGACGGAATTGCGTTTGACGGTCAAGCACGCGGATTCAGGACAGGAAGAGGAGTTGCCGCCGATCACGCCGCGCACGCTCGGCCTGCACCCCACGCAACTCTATGAGGTCGTCAGCATGAGCCTGCTGTTTTTGGTGCTGATGGCTTATTACCCCCTCCGCCGTCACGATGGGCAGGTGATCGCCGTGCTGATGGTCGGTTATGGCATTCATCGCTATTTGAATGAACTGCTGCGCGACGATCCGCGGCCGAAGGGCTTCGAGAGCTACACCAGTGTTTTCTTGGTCGTGGCCGGCATCGCGTTGTGGGTATACTTGCAGAGCCGTCCGGCCACGCCTCGCACGGAGACGAAGGAAATCAAGGTGTGATGCCGCTTGCGGCTTAGGGTTGTTGGGGCGGCCTCGCGCTAAGCCGCAAGCGGCTGCCGAAGGCCGGTCGCCAGTGTTTCCAGGTCAGGGCCAGGCCGAGCAACAGGCCGGCGTGATCAATGAAGACATCGGTTACCTTTCCGGTTCGCCCGGGAACGAATTGCTGCAAGTACTCGGTGCCGGCCGCGTGCAGCGAGAGAAACGCCAGCAACAACCAGCGCCAGCGTTGCAGCGGCAGCCAGGAAAGATAGACCGTCAGGAAGGCGTAGGCGCAAACGTGCAGAATCTTAGCGGCGGGGAAATACTCGCCTTTGGGGATGATCGCATTGCCGACTTCAACGGGAGTGGTGGTCAACAGGGCGATGGTCCACACCCCGACACAAACGCACCAGCCGAAGCCACGCACAAGGAGTTTTCGCCGTCGGTCCTGGTCCCGTGTGTCCGTCATGTTTCCCCCATCCGCACCTTCGTGATTGTCCGAGTTGGTGTAACAAGCCTTCTCCCACGCTGTCAAGCGACGATTTTGCTAGAATAGCGAGGGTTCAACCTGGAGAGATCCGGAAAGCAACGAGAATACCAAACCATGACTGAACCGGAAGCGAAAGATCGATGGGCCAGCCTAGCCGAGGAACTCGGTTTACCGCCCGAACCCGAGAAGGCGCCCATACTGGCCCCGGCCGCGCGTGCGAAAGAACCTCCCGCGCACCAACCGATGGAATCCGTCGCCGAGGTGGAGTCGTCCGAGCCGCCTGCCGCGCGCGCGGAAGAGCCGCCCGCGCGCGGACGGCGGCGACGCAGTCCGCCAGCTGCTCCTCAGATCAAGGCAGAAGAGCCAACCGTGGAACCGGCTGCCAGCGGCGAAGAAAGCGGAGAAGCGGCCGAAACTCCGGCGGGAGAAGAACGGCCTCGTCGCGGCCGTCGTCGCCGCCGGGGCAGCAAGCCGGCAGCGGCCGCCGAGACGGAAGCTGCTGTTGAGGAGGCGGCAACGGCCGAGACGAGTCGTTCCAAACCCGAAGAGGAAGAGGAGGGCGGTGAAAAGCGGCCGCGCCGCCGACGCCGCCGACGCGGTAAGAAAGAGGAAACGGAGACCGAAGCCCAGCCGATCGCCGAGGCGGAGGAAGAAGAAGACGCCGAACCCGTTGTCCCGGAGGAACCGATTCTCGAAGAGGAAGAGGACGACTCCGAGGAAGAAGCCGAGGATTTCTCGACCTGGACGGTTCCTTCCTGGGCCGAGATTATCGCTGGGCTGTATCGTCCCGAGCGTTGAGAGCGGAGGTGACGCTCATGGCTGACGCGATCATTGATATTGTCGGGCCGGAAGATCTAACGGAGATCGTTAATCTCTACAATCAGATTTTCCGTCCGTCCAAGGATCTGGAGTTTTTCCAACGGCGTTACTTGGGCCGTCATAATGTGCTGCAAATGGTGGCGCGCATCGAGGATCGGCCGGTCGGTTTCTTTCTCGGTTTCGAGTTGAAGCCCAGCGTTTTCTTCGCCTGGTTTTACGGGGTGCTGCCCGACTTCCGCCGTCAGGGGATCGCTTCGCAACTCATGGAAGCCGTCCACGACTGGGCGCGCACGCACGAGTACGAGGCCATCCGCTTCGAGTGCCATAATCAGCATCGATCCATGCTGCATCTGGGCATCGCGCTGGGATATGACATTCTCGGCATCCGCTGGGATCCCGACCGCGGCGCGAATCTTGTACTGTTCCAGAAGACGCTGATTTAGCCAGCCCGCAGTGCAAGCAAGGGACCGAAATACCCTTACTTGCGCTGCGGGCTGGCAATCACATCTCCAAAAAATTCTTGAGCAGACGCGGTCCCTCAACCGTAAGGAAACTCTCCGGGTGAAACTGCACGCCGTGCAGCGGCCAGGCGCGATGACGCACGCCCATAATCTCGCCTTGATCGGTCCAGGCGCTGATGATGAAATCGGGATTGTGGAACGTCTCGCGGCGAATGACGAGACTGTGATAGCGCGTCGCCTCGAACGGATTGGACAAATCGCGGAAAACGCCCTGGTTATCGTGATGAATGGGTGAGGTTTTGCCGTGCATGATGCGTTCGTTGCGCACCACTTCGCCGCCGAAGACGTGGCCGATGCACTGATGCCCTAAACATACACCGAGGATCGGCACTACCGGAGCGAAGCGGCGCAATACCTCATTGGAAACACCGGCCTCGCGCGGCGTACATGGTCCCGGCGAGATGATGATGTGCGACGGCTTTAGTTCCGCGACCTGCTCGACCGTGATTTGATCGTTGCGGAACACACGCACGTCGATGCCGTCATCGAGTTCGCCCAACCGCTGCACCAGGTTGTAAGTGAACGAATCGTAGTTGTCGATGAGGAGAATCATTCGCTCAGTGTTCAGTGTTCAGTGTTCAGTGTTCAGTGTTTGCATCCCGCTGAACACTGAACACTGAACACTGAACACTGTTTTTCACCCTTGTTTATCAGGATACGGCTGGGCGCTGTTGACATCGCCTTTGTACTTCGCCTTGGCCACAGTGGGATCGAGTTTACGCAGGCACTCCTCGGAAGCGTTGATGTCGTACCAGCCGCCATCCTGGAAATCGACCAGCGCCTTGTTATTCTGATTGACCGTGACGACGCGGCCCACGATGCCGACGAATCGTTTCAGTTCCGGACGCTCGGGGTTGACCTCGACGTACTGGTCTGTCCATTCGCGTTTCAACGCTTCACAACGCAGTTCAGCTGGGTCCACAGTGCAGTCTCCTCGAAAGTATCAGATACGCCGATCCGCGACGTTGGTTGTTCTAATAGTTTCGATACGAAAAGCGAGCCTCTTGCGGCTTAGCGCTAAGCCGCAAGAGGCTAATGGAACGGCTGCTCGTCGGCGCGCGGCGCCGCCTCGAAGTCGAGCCGCTTGACGAATTTGCAGGCTTCCTCCGCTCCGAATGCGCGATCCATGCCGGGATCTTTCCACTCCACGGTCAAGGGGCCATCATAGCCAATCTCGTTCAGCGCGCGGATGATCGATTCCCAGTCGATGCCGCCGCGACCGGGCGAACGCGGTTGCCAACCGCGGCGCGGATCACCATAAGGTAGATACGAACCCAGCAGGCTCGTCCGGCCATTCAAGGTCATTGCCAGATCTTGAATATGCACCTGAAAAATGCGCTCCGGGAAGCGGCGAATAAACTCGACCGGATCGACGCCCTGCCAGTGCAAATGGCTGGCGTCGAAGGTGAAACCAAACTCTTCCCGTCCGTGGATCGCATCAAGGACGCGCTCGGCGCTGTAGAGATCGAAAGCAATCTGACCGGGATGGACCTCGAAAGCATACTTCAACCCGCACTCCTGGCAAACGTCCAGGATGGGGTTCCACTGATGGGCGAAATCACGCAGGGCATCCTCGACGACGGCGACACTGGGAGCAGGGTAGCCAACGACATAGGACCAAATAGGGGAGCCGGTGAAACCGCTGAGGAGGGATACACCTAGTTTCTGGGCGGCGCGGGCGGTGTCGAGCATCTCCTGCACGGCGCGCTCGCGCACGCCTTCCGGCGAGCCATCGCCCCACACGTAATCGGGAAGCAAATCGCGATGGCGGTTGTCAATGACATCGCACACCGCCTGACTGACGCGATGCACGCTGACAACGGGTGCCACCAGTTCGAGACGGTTCAACAGCGCCAGTTTTTGGGCCGCGTAGTCGTCCGCGCTGAGGGCGCGCTGCACTTCGTAATGATCGCCCCAGCAGCACAGATCAAGTCCCTGATAGCCCCATTCAGCGGCTTGCGTCGCCAATTCTTCCAGCGGCGTGTCGGCCCAGGAGCCACTGAACAGGATGACCGGCCGTGCCATCAACACCTCGGCTTCAGCCGCTTGCGGCTTAGCGTCTGGTTCACGCTAAGCCGCAAGCGGCCCATCAGAATTTAGAACTCACTCTCCGGCGGCGGCGGCGCGCTGGGGAACGATGGCGGCGGCAACGGAGCCGGCTCCGGCGATTTGGGTAGTTCGGGAGCAGGCGCGGGAGGCGGCGGCGCTGTCGCCAACGGAGTCGGCGGCGGAGTCGGCGGCGGCGGCGGAGTGGCGGCCGGAGTCCGCAAGGTCGGCGATTCGACCATCGTCACCGACGACGAAGGCTTGATGGCCGACGGTACGGGCGGTGCCGGCGGAGTGAATTGGCCGCTGTACGGTCCTTCGTGATCGTCCTCCTCCAGATAAACCTCATCCAGTTCGGCCGCATCGACGTGGCGGCGCATCAGCAGATAGATGATCGTGCTGGCGCTCCAGAAATAGCTGTATCCGAAGCCCAACATGAGCAGGAAGACGAGAAATAGCCAGATGGCCACCAAGAAAGCGCCGGTTCGATTCCAGCCGCTCAGTTGATCGTCCTTCGTATAGTCCGGGTTGCGGCCCACATAATCGTTCCACGCCGATTGGTTGATCTCGCCGTTGTCCACGACCTTTTGGCCATGAACGGTCGCGTCTTCCAGCAGCAGGGTACGCCAGCCAAACGAAGTCGGGGCGTAAGCGAAGAGGAACGTCGGCGAACGATCGTACTTACTGGTGTGAACGAACGGCGTCTCCGATACGCCCCACTTGGCCAAGTACACGGTCAGCGATCCCATGAAGCCGACGAAAAACACCAACACGGCACCATAGGCGATGGCGACGAGGCTGTACCAGATGTAGTGCCACGGCTTTTGATAGACGTAGCTGTAAGATCGGCTGACGGCCTCCCAGCTATCGGTGCCCTCGGTGCTGATGGTGGCGGACATCAACGGCCAACCGACCAGGCCAACCAGAGTGACGGCCATCACCAGGCCACAGATGAGCATCAGCCACCAGAGCAAACCATCCACGACGATGTCGCCGAAGACGGGAATCATGTGGAAGACGCCGAAGACCACCATGAAGATCATCAGCACGAAGACGAAAGCCAACGGGAAGAGCGGGGCCATCAAGTAGGAGAGAATACGCTTGCTGGTGAAACGCACGGCCTCACGCAGTCCGATCTTCTCGCCGCGGGCAACCTGCACGGCGGCGATGCGCGTGATGGCACCGCCAAACAACGCCCAGGTGGCCAGTGTCCACAGCATCACGCACAGGAAGTAGATCGATGTGTAGCCGGTCGTGCGCGGGCTGAAGAAATAGATCATCGGCTGCACGAACTTGACGAGCGGCTCAATCATGACCAGCAGTTGATCGCGGACGAACCAGTCCCAGAAGTGTCCCGCTTCCCAGGGAATGCCGGCCTGTCCGGTGACGAGCATGTAGGGATTGGGTCCGCGATTCTCGAACCACGGCCAGGTGGCCAATGTGCCGTAACGCTTGTACTTGCCCAAGCGGGCCAGGTAGACACGGGCTTTCTGCTCGGGAATCTTCTTGTCGCGGATGAGGACATCGACAGCCTGTTTGACATCCTGCTTGCTGGCGTCCATCGCGGCGGTAACGTCGTTGTACTCCTGGAGGCTGCTGGCCAGGTCGAGGATTTCGTATTTTTGACCGAAATCGCCGACACTGGGACCGGCCGCCTCGTACATGAGGTTCCACTCGTCCCGATCGTGCTTGAACAGTTGCCAGGCTTTCTGCTCGTTCTGTTCCTTATTCTCGGAGACGGCTACGTTCTTGTAGTCCGCCGGCCAAGTGCGCGGCACCTTGGGGAAGCTGGCGCCGAACATCCAGGCGAGCAACCACCAGCCGAAGGCCATCACCAGGATGCCGGCGGCGGCGAGCAATAATTTGTTCAGATCCAGCGCCACCTGAAAGCCGCGGAACAGTTCCGTCCAGGGCAGCAACTGCCGCCAGGTAACATCGCGCCCATCGATTTTGTCCTCGGCCATGAATGCTCCTTCGTGCCAATCCGTTCCCATCGTGGATGGTGAACGGCCGGCGTAAGCCGGCTGGTTTTTGGCCCTGCACCAGCCGGCTTACACCGGCCGTTCACCATGCTGTCAAAGTAGGGGGATTATAAGAGGTTGGCGAGACTTTGGAAACGGGGATCGGCTGGCGAAGTCGAACTCTCGATGCGTCGAGAGTTCGACTTCGCCAGCCGTGGCACAGAGCCGGCTTGGAGGAACGAAGGCCGCTCAGAAAACGATAGCCATGCTGGCCTGAAAGCCGGAGAAATAGCGGAACGTACTCTCGTAGCCGGGGGTCAACGCACTGTAGTTGAAATCGACGGGCCGAGGCGACGAAATGGTGTTGAAGAAGCAGAAGAAGTCCCAGCCGGCCTGAAGTTGGATGCCCTCCAGAGGATAATACATGACGCTGGGCGTGACCTGCAATTCGGGCACGGCTCGCCATTGCGTGCGCCCTCGCTTGTTCTGAGGGCCGCCCCGGTCGCCGCGCTCGTAATCGACCCGTTCCTTGACGATGTCCATGAACATGGCGGCTTCGGTGGTGAGCATGAGCGCGAAGCCGCGCCCAACATACCACTCCTGCTGCAAACCGGTGTGGGCACCATACATCCGGTTGTCCACCTGGTTGTTGTAAATGCCCACAAAGATCGGCGATGAGTTGCCAAGGATGTCCACATCGGTGGTTGTCCAGCGGAATTTTTCCTCGATCCAGAAGTAGCGAGGACCGACGAGGGCGGATGCTCGGTAACATTCCGTCTCGTAGAAGGGCTTGCGATAGGTGGCCTGGAGTTGCTGGGCACGCTGCAAGAACAGAAGAGTCATGGCGGTGGCCCCGTTCCAGATGCCGAACACGCCATTGGGGCCGCCCTGGAGAACCTTCTGCGTCGGCCCGGCGAAATCGCTGGGGTAGTTGAAGACGTTCGCGGTCAAGAAGGAGTCCGCGAAGTCCGAACGAACCTGCTGGTTGGGCGCGGCCAGGGTCGCGACGGCCGTGTATTGCGCCTCGCTGAGCCACATAAAATCAACGGTGAGGGCGGCACCGTCTTCAAATTTCCAACCGGCCTCGACCTTGAAGCCGGGCTGGTAACTCAACGGCCCGGTGACCTGATTCACGTCGAGCGCATTGTTGCGTGTGCCGACGAAGGTTCCGGCCGAGCCGGCCGCTTGGAGAACGGTATCGTCGGAGGCATAGAAGCCGCGCACCGCCACTTCCTGCGATTTCAGCGGATTGCTTTGCTGATACATCACATACGAGCCGGCCAAGAATAGGCCGCCGACATCCGGACGTGTACTGAAGAGCGGATACGGCAGCGGCCGGTCGGGAGGCGAGTAATCGCCAGCCAGACCAGGCGCGAAGGCCGTCGCCGCCCCGCCCTGAGCGAAGCCTCTTCCGGGCGTCAGCGCGATGAGCGCGGCCAGCGCGGCCAGCACTCCTGCCCCCCAAACGCACTTGGTTCGCATAAGCCCCATCTCCTCCGTGACGCAGGCGCATGGCCCGTCCCCCTGCGGCCTGTTCCCCCAGCCGCAGCCCCGTTGTCGAACAGAGCGTCCCCACCGTTGGACGATGGCAGACTCTCGCGACAAGAATTGAAGGGTGGCGGAATATAACAATCGATCCAACCCTGTCAAGAGCATTTCTTAGGAATTCGCGAGCCGAGTCCGCCCTCGGCCCGCCTTGACGCCCCAACACAGAGCAACTACCATCGTCGGGCCTCTCTGCCGCGGACGCATCGAGGAGGTCGGAACCACTATCCACAATCGAGAAGCGGGGACGCTCATGGATGAGCAAACACTCTGCGCATCGGCGCAAACGACGCAAAACACCTCCTCTCCATCGACCGGCGGCTGGTGGGCGGATCTGCGCTGTCTGGCGATTCTCGCCCTGCTCGTCGTAGCGGTGCGCGCCTGGCAGATTACTCACACCGAGGTCGCCTCACGCGATAGCATCAGTTACATCCGCATCGCCTGGCATCTGGAACACGATAGCTGGCGCGAGGTGATGCCCCAATCGCCGCAGCATCCGGGCTATCCGCTGGCCGTCTTCGCCATGTCCCTGCCGGTGCGTCATTTCATCCCCAACGATCTGCCGTGGGCCTGGCAACTCAGCGCTCAGTTGACCAGCGCCGTGGCTAGCCTGCTGTTGCTCGTGCCGATGTTTTATCTTGGGCGCGAACTGTTCGACCGCCGCGTCGCCTTCTGGGCGTGCGTGCTGTTTCAGTGTCTGCCGACCAGCGGCAAGGTCATGGGCGATGGCTTGTCCGATACACTCTTTTTGCTGTTTGCCTGCGCGGGTCTGTGGCTGGCATGCGTCGCCTTGCGACGTGGATCGTGGATCGTCTTCGCCCTGACAGGGTTAGCCGGCGGCTTGGCCTATCTGACCCGCCCCGAGGGGGCGCTGATCGTGGGCGTCACCGGACTGGTTCTGTTGGGGGCGCAAATGAGCCGGCGCTGGCGGCGTTCGTGGAGCAGCATTCTGGTTCACGGTGGCGCCCTCTCGCTGGCGGCCTTGGCCGTCATGCTGCCCTACATGTTCCTCATTGGCGGCGTCACCGTAAAAAACACGCCCAACATCATGATGCACAGCGAACGCAAGGACGCCGACTGGGAGGGCCGGCTCCGACCTCAGCCGGCCAAGAAGGGCGAGTGGCAATCGCGCGGCACCACGCCCGGCTCGCCGTTGCTGGCCATCTGGTGGACGCCCAGCGACATGCAGCACCTCAAGCCATCGTCGCGTTATCTCTGGGCGTTGAAGGCTCTCTGCGTGGAGTTAGGCAAGGGATTCTTCTTCGTGGCCTGGATGCCGGCGCTGTTCGGTTTGTGGTGGTTCCGTGATCGATTCTTCCGCATGCCGGGTGCCTGGGTAGTGCTGCTGGTCTGCCTGGGTCTCGTCGCTTTGCTCTACCGAGTCGCCGAGAAGATGGGCTATCTGTCCGATCGCCATTTGCTGGTGATTATTCTGTGCGGCTGCTATTGGGCCGTGGCCGGTACCATCGTCCTTGGCGAAAAGCTGGCGCTGGGAGCGGCTCGTCTGCGGCCCGCTCTCGCTGGCCGCCGCTGGATGGGCGGGCACGCCTGGTCGATGGGTTTGCTTTTGCTGTTGACGATGGCTCCTCTGCCGCGCACGCTTCAGAGTTTGCACGCCGAACGCGCGGGCTTTCGCCCAGTGGGACAGTGGTTGGCTGAGCATGCCAAGCCGGGCGACTTCATCGAGGATCCTTATTGTTGGACCTATTACTGGGCGGGACGGGTCTTCGTGGAAGGGAAGACGGGCCTACCAACGACGGACCCAACCTGTTTCTACGTGGTGCTGGAAGAGTCGAAAAACGAACATGCGCACCTCGTCTCACTAAGAAGGGCACTCATCCACGTTCTGCGACAAAAGGGATCGACTGTGGTACACGAACAGGCGGTGCAGCGAGGGAGAGAAAAGGTCAAGATCCTGGTCTGGCAAGTGCCGGGAGCGTATGGATGGACGCCGCTGCCGGCGCTGGTGGGACAAAATTAGTAGCTACCCTACAAGCCTGGAGCGCCAGCGACGAGACTTCCCCATCGCTGGCGCTCCGGGCTTGTGAACGGCATTTCAATCGACCAACCGGATCAACTCCCCTGCTTCCTTGAGTTTGTCCAACTCCCAGCACACCGACAGAATGCGATCGGCACGTTCCTTGCCGTAACGTGGCTCGACCATGCTGCGGAACTTGTGTTCGACCTCGGCGTCGGTCATCGGGTTGTGCGCGTGACCGCGTGGAAACTCGACCTCGCGCACCAGCTGGCGGCCATCCGCCAGCGTCACCGTCAGACGATTGGGGATGCCGCGCGGATAACGCTCGCTGAGAGCGGCGTCGCGATGGATCTTGATCTTGGCGACGAGGTCGAGCAAGGTCGGCTCGGTGAAACGAGTGCGTGCGAACTGCGCATCGGTGACGACACCGTCCATGAGGGCGACGGCCGTGCAGTACGGCAAACTGTGGTCGGCCGTCTCGCGCGTCTGCGGCCGCCATTTCTCCGGGTCTTTGCCGATGATGTCCACGGCGGCGTTGAACGTGTGGATGTCGAGCGTTTGAATCGTTTTCGGATCGCCAATCTCCGCACGCAGTTGCAGGGCCGCATCAATGGCGCTCTGCGAGTGATATTCGGCCGGCCAAAACTTGATGTAGGTCTGATTAATCATGAACGGCTGCGCCGTCCCGCTGTGCGTTTCGCCACCCAGTCCCTGTAACTCGAAAGGGCCGGTCAACAGTTTCATAATGCCGACTTCGCCCTCGAAGATGGGTGCCGGGCCGGTCATGCCTTCGGCGGCAAGCAGAGCGGCGAACACACCGTTGCGCGCCGCGTTGGCGAAGGCGCAGCCCTTCCACATGCTCAATTCGCCGGCGCGTGTCTGCCGCATGGCGACGTTGCAGACGCCGGCCAACCCCAAGGCATGCGTCGTCTTGACGGCATCAAGCCGCAACAGCTTGCAGGCGGCGGCGCATGAGGACAAGGCGCCATAAGTGACGTGATCGAAGCCGTGCTTGCGCAGACTGGCTGCGTCGCACAATCGACACTGGATTTCGTAGGCCAGCACGGCCGCGGTGATGAGGGCTGGACCGTCGGCCTTCACCATGTCGCCGATCGCCAGCACTGCTGCCAGATTATCGCTGGGATGGGCCGGCTCTAGTGACAAGTAGGTGTCATTGTAATCGAGATAGCGGATGAGCAAGCCATTGACGAACGCGGCCCATTCGACGCTGCTTTCGCCGCCGCCGAACAGACCCGCCCCCGGTTGGCCGCGCGCGCGCAAGGCGCACTTGCGCGCGATGGCGTAGGCATCCGCATTCATGGCCCCGACAGCGGTGGCCAGCGAATCGATGAAGCGACGCTTGACCTCGTGGACGGTTGCGGCAGGCAACTGCTCGAAGCGAAGCCGACCACCGTAGTCGGCCAACCGGTTGGCGAGAGGGGATGAAGTCATCGCAAAACTCTCCGCGTGCAAAAGAGCTAACCACAGAGGCACAGAGACACAGAGAAGAAAAAAATAGTGAATCGGAACGGCGAAACCCATCTGAATGGGTCTCGCCGTTCTTCTATTCTCTATTCTTTTTTCTTCTCTGTGTCTCTGTGCCTCTGTGGTTAGCTCTTTGTTCGCTTACTCGTTGGCTTTGAGCTTCTTCAGCACTTCCGCCTTGCGCTTTTGCTCGCGCTTCGTGTCGCCGGTCGCCTTGATGCCCTTCTTCCAGGCGGCCACTGCCTCGGACTTTTCGCCCAGCGCCATCAGCACGTCGGCCAAGTGGTCGAAGATTTCGATGTGATCGCCTTCTTCTTGGCTGACCGCTTCCTGAAGATATTTCTTCGCTTCCTGATACTTCTTCTGCTTGTACAGCACCCAGCCGAGGCTGTCGAGATAGGCGGCACTGTCCTTGTCCTTCTCCGGTTTGATTTTCGGGTTCGCTTTGTGACGCAGCTTGCGCTCTTCCTCCATCGCCTTACGGATCAGTTTCTCCGACTCGGCCAGGTTCATGTCATGGTCGGCCCAGATGTAGCCGAGATCGTTATTGTACGTCGGATTATTCGGCTCCTTCTCCAGCAGCGTCTGGAGTTGCGTAGCCGCCTTCTTGACCTCATTCAGATCGACATACAGCCCGCTGAGCGAATAGCGGATGTCATCGATGAGAATGTCCTTCGCCTCTTTCTTGAGTTCCTTGTCGTTCTTGAGACGTTCGAGAGCTTCCTCGTAGACATTGGCCGCTTGCTTGTACTTGTCGCCGATGCGGTAAACGCGGGCCTTGAGATCCAGCGCCAGCCAGCTGTTGGGCGAATTCTTGAGGATGCGGTCGATGAGTTCGATGGCCCGATCGGTTTCGCCCTGCCGTGCGATGGCGAGGATCATCTCTTCCATCGCCGCCGATTTGAAGCGATTGATGGATTTGACATCCTCGTCGTCGCTCGTGGAGGTCATCGTGAGTTCGAGAACCTCCTTGCATGCTTTCTCGGCCTCGGCATACCTCTTATTATTGTAAAACGTCTGAATCAGCCCGCCGTAGGCCGTGGTTTGCCCTTCGACGCTGCGCAGTTGCTTGGCCTGATCGAGATGCAGCCGATAAAAGGTCTCGGCGGCGGGGTAGTCCTTCACCTGGTAGGCGGCCGTCGCCAGGATGAGGGTGGCGTTGTAGGTGAACGGCTGCGGCTTGTCCTTGGCCATGCCCGCCGCTTCGCTGACGAGTTTTTTGGCGGCGGCCTTGTCTTCGAGCAGGGCCAGCACTTCGCCCTTGATGGGATTCAGGCCCGTGACAGCATTGAGTTTCAGGACATCTCGGCGCACGGCCGAATCGCGTTCCTCGGCTCGCAGTCGCGCCGCTGTCGCCAGGCAGGCCGGCAGGAGCAACGCAACCATCGCCCATCGTAATTCCGTCCGCAATGTTCGCATCGTTCGCTCTCCGATCAAGGGCCGGGGTTAGGGAGTGCCTTCGGTCACTCCGGGTCGAAGAGTGGCCCACTTCTTGCTCATGGTAGCCAAGATACCGATTTCACGCCACTGGAACCCGCTGCGCGGGAAATCCTCACCCGCTGTGTGGGAAATCCGAAATCCTCACCCGCTGTGTGGGAAATCCGAAATCCGAAATCCGAAATCCGAAAGAAATCTCAAACCAGAATACTCAAAACTCAAAACGGATCGTTGCCTCGTTTGAGATTTCCGATTTTTGATTTGGGATTTCTTTCGGATTTCGGATTTCGGATTTCGGATTTCCCGCGCAGCGGGTGAGGATTTGGATTTGGATTTGAACTATCTTCCCCTTAGAGGAGGATCGTGGACGATGTTCTATCCATTCTTCGCGCTGGCCGCGCAATCGCCGACGCGCCAAGCGACGTTCCGCCGTCTCGTGCGGATGCACTTGCTCATTTTGGCCGGCGCTTGCTGGATCGTGTCGCGCCAACCGATCGGCCGGCCGGCGATGCTGCTGGGACATTTGATGCTGGTAACGGGTATCGTCGAGGGAGCGCTGCTGATCGGCTGGCGTCTGACGCAACTGCCGCGCAGTCAGGCACTGGAGTTTCTGCTCGTCAGTCCACTGCGTCCGCCCTGGCTGCTGCTGGCCGAGACGCTGGTTGGGGTCACTCAGCTTGGATTGGTCACGCTGGCGGGGCTGCCGGTGCTGTTGCTGCTCGTCGCCGATGGACGGCTCGATCCGCTCGATCCGCTGCCGCTGCTGCTCATGCCGTTCACCTGGGGCGCGATCACCGGATTGGGGCTGACGGTCTGGGCCTACGAGCCGCGCGGCGTGCGGCGCTGGGGCGAACGCATCGTACTCGCTCTCGTGCTGCTGTACCTCGTCGTTGGCGTGCTGGCAGCGGAGAATCTGCGGCACTGGTTGGATAAGCTGCCTCCCGATGTCGGCATCACCCTCTTGCGCGGTTTCGCCGCGCTGCATACGCATAATCCATTCGGCGTCCTGCAATACTGGCTCGAAAACCACGCCGACATCGCCGGCGAACGCATGATCGGGCTGCAAGCGGTGGCGCTGTTCGTGTTAGCGTTGCTGCTGGTGCGAGCCGCGCGGCGGTTGCAAGGCCATTTCCGCGATCGGCACTATCAGCCAGTGCGCGATGTCTCGAAAGAATATCGGCCACGCATCGGCGAACGGCCGTTGTCGTGGTGGGCGGTCAAGCGCGTGACGGAATACTCCGGGCGAATCAACCTGTGGCTGGCTGGCGGCTTCGGGGCGCTGTATGCCGTGTACATGCTGGCCGGCTCGCACTGGCCACCCTGGTTGGGACAGCGTGTTTTTCAGATGTGCGATGAGATTGGCGGCATCGCCGGCTTGACGACGGGACTGGTGGTATTGGCGGCGGTGCCGGCAGCGTTTCAGTATGGATTGTGGGATTCCAACGCCCAGGATCGCTGTCGCCGCTTGGAGTTGCTGCTGCTGACGCGGCTAGAAGCGCGAGATTACTGGGAGGCGGCGGCGGCTGCGGCGTGGCGGCGCGGACGCGGTTATCTTGGCGTGGCCGTACTCCTGTGGATGGCGGCTGCGATCGCCGATCGCGCACCGATCGCGCAAGTCAGCGTCGCGTTGGCGAGCGCGGTCTTGCTGTGGTCGCTCTACTTCGCGCTGGGCTTCCGCGCTTTCTCACAGGGCACACAGGCCAACGGCCTCGGCCTCTTGCTCACCGTTGGATTGCCGCTGACGGCCTACGGTTTGACGCGCTTCGGGGGACCGATCCTCGGAGCGCTGACGCCGCCTGGTCTGGTGTACAGCGCCCATGTGCCGGCCGGCTCGCTGATCTGGCTCCTTGGTCCCGCGCTTCTGGCTGGACTTACCATACTGGTGACCCGGCGTTCGTTACGCGATTGTGACACGCAACTGCGCCGCTGGTACGATCGGCATCACGGAAGCAAGGTCATGAGCTGAGCGTACCGCCGATCTTCCTAATGATTGACAGGTGCGCAGGTGCAAGGAGCGGCTGCGGGCTGGTTCCAGACCGGCGGAGGAGCCGCATAGCCGGTCGAGGCTGGTGCGCACGGCGGACAGCACGGCACACAGCATGGCGCCTGCGCCTGAGTCCCCACCGGGTAATAGCCATGACGCTCGCACATATTTCGCAAGCAGCCCGCCGACGCCAGAAGGCTCATCAGGGACGCCGCGAGAAATAACCGTTTTGCCATTCGCGCTCTCCTCCACTCCCTCCCCGGTTCGTTCGATCACTTGCAACGAAGCAAGGACGGCTGCGATAGTCGCTCCTCTCATTTCCGTCAAGGTCAGTGTCCATTCCGAAATGCAGAATGCAGAATGAAAAACTTGTCTTTTCATTCTGCATTCTGCATTCTGACTTCTGCATTGAGTTCGCATTGGGATTGCCCACTCAACGAAGGAGAATTCTATGTCCAAGCCGGAAGCCCGCATCCAGGAATTGCATCTAACTCTGCCGCCGGCCCCCAAACCGATGGCCAAGTACAAGACCGGCCTGCTCGTCGGCAACATGCTCTACGTCTCCGGCCACGGGCCGGCCAAGGTCACCGACAAAACGCCCCTCGTCGGACGTATCGGCACCGACCTGACGGCGGAGCAGGGCAAGGAGTGCGCGCGCGCCGTTGGACTGAACATTCTCAGCACGGTGCGCGCAACCCTCGGCTCACTTGACAAGGTCAAGCGTCTCGTCAAGACGTTGGGCATGGTCAACTGCGCGGCCGACTTCAAGGAGCAACCGCTGGTCATCAATGGTTTTTCGGAATTGATGGCCGAAGTGTTCGGCGAGGACGCTGGCGTCGGCGTGCGCAGCGCCGTCGGCATGGGATCGCTGCC
>DATNCY010000148.1:0-113207 GCA_035553375.1 Gemmataceae bacterium | reverse complement strand
TAGCCCTCCCACGGCGAACCGGGAATCCAATTGCCGACGACCACGGCCGTCAGCGTCAGCACGGCACCGATCAGCGACGCCTCGACGGTTTTTCCCGGTCGCAGGCGATACATGTACCAGCCAACGAACAGGGCGATGGGGATGGTGCAAGCGATGGTGAACACGCCCCACGACGAACCGGGCACCCGTTGCATCGTCTTCGCAGGCAATTCCACTTGTCCCGCCTCATCCGCCGCCAGCGGTGCATCGGCCGGCACTTGCACTACGAACTTCTCCGGTCGCGGCGTCTCGGGATCGCGTTCGGAATAGCGGATCGTGCAATTGGCCGGAAACAGATAAACGCTTTCCGTTTTCGTGGATAGTTTCTCGTCGAGCATCAAGGTGGTGCCGGTTGGCAGCGTGACGCGTGTTCCCTTGGGCAGCTTGACCTCCTCGCCGCCCAGCGCCTTGACCACGACGACGCCCAGGCCGGCCAGGGCGATGACGACGATGAACAAAATCGCCGCCGATACGACAAGGTTGGCCCACGGTCCCAGTTCCGTGCGGGCAATCTCCGCCAATGATTTGCCGCCGCGCCGCACCGATGCGGCCAAGACGAGCATATCCTGCACGGCTCCGCCCAGGCATACGCCGATGACCAGCCATAACAGCCCCGGCATGTAGCCGTATTGAATCGCCAGCACCGGCCCGATGAGCGGCCCGGCCCCGGAAATAGCGGCGAAATGATGGCCGAACAACACCCATTTGCTGGTCGGGTGATAATTCTGGCCGTCGTTGAAACGATGGGCCGGCGTCAAGCGAGAATCATCGAGGACCGCCACTTTCGCGGCGAGGAAGGCGCTGTAATAGCGATAGGCGATGGCGATGCAGCACAGCGCGCCCAGTAAGAGCGGCATGGCGTGCAGGACGGTACGCCCGTTTACGGTTTCGTAGAAGATATTGTCGAACACCCGATGACCTCCCGCGAAAAACCTGACCAGCCCGGAGCGTCAGCGATGGGTTTCCCCGTCGCTGACGCTCCGGGCTGGTAAAATGGGCTGTTGCCTGTTCTACCAAATTTTCCATTTCTTCTAAATGATTTCCTTCGCGTATCGAATACAATGGTAGGCGGAGCCGACCGTACACTTCGTTGGTTCCCTCCGCATGTGTACACCGTTCTACTTGGAAAGGGGTTCAACGTCATGCTCAAGAAGATTCTGATTGCGGCGGTCGCCATCATCGCCGGAACGGCGGTCCTCACCAAGGTCACGAAGATTTCTCCCATGACCTGGTTTGGCGATTGCTGCACCCACGCCCGCAATTTGGTGCCGCCGGAGGTTCAGCTCAAGCAGTTGAAGACCGAGATCAACAACATCGATAAGGACATCAACAAAAACCTCAGCCGGCTGGCGCGCATGGATGTCGAGGTCAAGATGTTTGAGGAACAGCTCGACGCCAAGCGCGATCGTCAGGCGAAACTGCGTGGCGACATCAGCGATATGCAGAAGAGCCTGGAAGCGCGAACCGAAAAAGTCGCCTACCGTGGCCACAAGCTGCAATCCTCGGAACTGACGCGCCGGCTGGACCGTAACGTCACCGAGTTCACTTGTCTCAAGGAGCAGGTGAAGGCGCACGAGCAATTGCTGACCAGCAAGAAACGCACGCTGGAAGTGGCCAAAAACCGGATCAGCGAGATGAAGAACGAGAAGGAAAAACTGCATCTGCTCGCCGCCAAGCTGGAGACCCATCTGGAACTCGTCAAGATGAAACAGATGGAGAACCAAGTGGTCGATTTCGATAACAGCGCCGTCTCCCAGGCACGCGAAACGGCCAAGAATGTCGAGATCCGTCTGCGTGCGGCCGAGACCGAGATGAAGCTCAAGGCCGAGTTCGGCTACGCCGACAAGAACACCGTCGAGCCGGAAGCCAAGAGTACCGATGAGGTTCTCAAGGCTGCACGTCAGGCTTTGCAGGGTGACGACGACACCGAAGTCGCTGTCGAGAAGAAGTAAGAACGGCGTGCGTGCGGAACGCGAACCGCACCGTGTCTGAACCTGAACCCCGAGCGGAGGGCGTCGGCCCTTCGGCAGTCTGTCTGCCCGGAGGCGGGCGCCCTCTGCTCTTGATGCAACAACACTCGTGAGACCGTCCTCAAAAAAGGCGGATGGAACCTAGATAATGTTCGGCTTCGCATGGTTGGCAATTCGGCAGGCGCGCGAAGCGCTCAAACAAGGGCGTCTCGAAGAAGCGCATCGTCTGCTGACACAGCCCGCCATCCGCGATCATCGCGCCATCGGCGATCTTCTCGCCCAGCTGACGCGCGGCTACGTCGAGCATGGCGAACGCCAATTACAACTCGATGATGCCGAAGGTGCCTGGCGCGATCTGTTGCAAGCCGAGCAGTTGCAAACGGCGGAAAAAGGCGTCGATCGCCTCCGCCAGACGCTTACCCGGTTGGGGCTTGCCGAGGTTCGAGCCGTGTTACATACCGGCGAGACGCGGCGAGCGGATGAGGTTATCGCACGCTTGCGGGAACGCCGGGTGCGCTCCGCGGAATTGCAGGTGCTGGAAGAGGCGACGCGCGACTGGCTGCAAGCGCGGGAGTTGGCCGGCCATGGCGAGTTCGCCCTGGCTCTTGAGGCGGTCGAGCGCGTTCGCCGCCGGCTGCACGATCGGCCGGCCGTACTCGAAAAGTTTGCCGTTGATGTGCAAAAGCACCGGGATAGTTTCGGTGGATTGTTGGCTCATCTGCACGAGGCCGCCGACGCGGGGCGTTGGCGGGAAGTCCTCGAACGAGCCGAGCAAGTATTGGCCATCGCCCCGCAGCACGGCGAAGCACGCAAGGCGCGTTCGCGGGCCTGGAAAGCCATTGAGCCGGTGACGGTCGCCATGCCCAGTCCCATCAGCGCGACGAATGGCGACACGCTCGCTTGCGAGGGATTGCCGACACGATTTTTGTTGTGGATCGACGGCGTGGGAGGTTATCTGGTTTGTTTGGGAGCGCGGTTGACGTTCGGGCAAGCCATCCTCGACGCCCATGTGGATATTCCACTGGTCGCGGACGTGTCGCGTTTGCATGCGAGCGTGACCCGCGATACCGAGGGCTATGTGCTGGAGGCGATGCGTCCCATTCAGGTCAATGCGCGCGAGGTGACGCGAACGCTGCTGCAATCGGGTGATCGCGTGACGCTAGGCGCGTCGTGCCAGCTTCAGTTTCATCTGCCGGTGCCGATCAGCACCACGGCCCGGCTCGATCTGGTCAGCGGTCATCGTCTGCCGTTGTCCGTCGATGCCATCTTGCTGATGGCCGACACGCTCGTTCTCGGGGAGGGGCCACAGGTGCATATAACCGTGCCGGACCTGAAACAGCCGTTGGTACTGTTCCGTCAAAAGGACACCCTCGGCATCCGGCATAGCGGCAAACTGTCGATCAACGGTCACAAAAGCGGCGAGCGTCTGCTGTTGGGCGATCCGCATGCCACGGTGAGCGGAGAAAATATCTCGTTCGCGATTGAACCCGTGGGCGCTCGGCTGGGGTAGTATCCAATGCAGAGTGCAGAATGCAGAATGCAGAATGAAAAGAACAAAGGGATGGAGTCGCGGAGCGAATAACAACGTGACGAGAGACTTGGTTTTCATTCTGCATTCTGCATTGAAAGTCAGGGGGATGTTTATGAAGTTCATTTACAGTTCCGGACAACGACCCCTGGAAGGTTTCACCCTCAAGCGCGGTGTCGGCCGGGGTGGTTTCGGTGAGGTTTACTTCGCTGTCAGCGATGGCGGCAAGGAAGTGGCCCTCAAACTGGTGCGCGGCGACACGCAAATCGAACTGCGCGGCGTGGCCCAGTGCCTCAACTTGAAGCACCCCAACCTCGTCAACCTCTACGACCTGCGCACCGACAGCCAGGGCGATCACTGGGTTGTCATGGAGTACGTCGCCGGTGAGCCGCTCAATGTCGTCCTCGGCCGGCATCCCAATGGGCTGCCGCGCGAGTTGGCCCGCGAATGGTTCCTCGGCTTGGCCCGCGCCGTTGCTTATCTGCATGATCACGGCATCGTCCACCGCGACCTCAAGCCGGGCAATGTTTTCCTCGAAAACGGCACGGTCAAGGTTGGCGATTACGGCCTCTCGAAGTCGATCGGCACGAGCCAGCGCACGGCCCAGACGCATAGTGTCGGCACCGTGCATTACATGGCCCCGGAGATTTCGACCGGCAACTACGGCAAGCAGGTTGACACCTACGCGGCCGGCATCATTCTCTACGAAATGCTGACGGGGCGCGTTCCGTTCGACGGCGAGAGTTCCGGCGAGATTTTGATGAAGCATCTGACGACGCCGCCGGATCTGACCAAGGTGCCGGCCGAGTATTTGGCGATTCTGATGAAAGCGTTGGCGAAGAATCCGGCCCAGCGTTACGCCAGCATGGCCGAGATGGCTCGCGCGGTCGAGGCGCTGGGTGTTGAGTCCTCCCGCGTGCCGGCCGCGGCGCCTGCCCCACCCCCTGGAGGCGCCGCTGCGCCGGTACGTCCGCCCCGGCCGCAGGAACCCGTCCTGACCGCGCTGCCGGCCGTGTCGCGCCGCGCTCAACTGATGGAACTGTGCGGCTCGCTGCTTTTGGCCGCGCTGTTCACCGGCCTGGGTAGCATTTTGTGGACGGCCATCATTCGCCCCAAGCCGGGAGACGTATTCCTCGAAATGGGCAAGGTATTTTTCCCGACGGTGGCGGCGTGCTGGGCGATTCTGGTTCCGTCCAAGTTCTGGACCGAACGGCGCGGCGATTCCTGGCTGCGCCGCTTCGCACTGCTCTTTGTCGGCGGAATCGTCGGCCTGGGCTGCTGGTGGATGGATGGCGGATCGCTCGATATGATTCCGGTCGATCGCGACACGGCCGCCTCGCTGGTGGCATTCGTGCCGTCGCAGGGTGTCACGGAAGCATCGTACTTCAGCTACTACGGCCTGGCTTTCTTCGCCATGCGTTGGTGGCGCATGACCGGCCGGCGGCGCAGCCAGCGCTTTAGTTTCGCGCCGATCCTCGGCGCGGGATTCTGGGGCTTCCTGTTGCTGCTGCTGGTGCGTCCGCTTTCCAGTCCGGGATTGCTGGTATTGGTGATGACGGCCGCCATTGTGCAATTGGTCAGTCCGTGGGAGCAACCGCCCGCACCGGCTTCCAAACGGCTGCGTCTGCGCTACGCCTGATGCGAGTTGGCCCAAACCCCTGCCAGTCTACAGCGCCAGCAAGGGACTCCCTTACTGGCGCTGCGGGCCGGCAAGCAAGGGTTTTTCGTTCGCGGCGTCAAAAGGAGGAACTGCAATGCGATTTGCTGGATCGCTCTGCCTGATTATCTTGGGCTTGATCGTTATTAGCTTTCAAGCGGCCGGTTCACCGGCCACGGTTCGTTCTGGCTCTCTCGACGCGGCGAAACCGCTCATTCAAGAGGAATTCACCGGCTACGGCAAAACCGTCAAGGAAGCCGAGACGGATGCCATCACCAATAGCTGTCAGTGGCTCGAAGAACACGCCGGCCTCGGCTGGTCGCCGGATGCTCAGTATCTGCGTCTCCATAACATGATCCGCTCGGAGGGCGAACCCACCGATGAGGTCTTCGAGCATGCTGGCCCCATGAAGGTCGTCAAGATGAAACTGACGATCACCACGGATCAAGCGCGGGCCATCCAGAAACAAGCGCAGCAGCAGCGCATGAAGTCGCGTCAGTGGTTATCGCTGCTCGGTTTGGGCGGTTTGCTCTGTCTACTCGGCGTGGTGGGCGGCTACCTGCGTTTGCAAGAGGCGACAAAAGGTTACTGTACACGCCAGCTGCGCATCGCGGCCATTGGCGTCATCATCGTCATCGTCTTAGGGCTGTGCGTGATAGGGTGAATGGGCCAGCCCGCAGCGCAAGCAAGGGTGTCGCCGTATGCCCTCGGATAGCGATCGCCTGCTGATTCAGCAGATCCGCCAAGGCGATCCGCGCGCCTGGGAGACGCTCATTTCGCGCTACGAAGGGCGGTTGCTGGCCTTCATCCAACGGCGCATCCGCGACCGCGGTGCCAGCGAAGATGTGGTACAGGAAACATTCGTTGGCTTCCTCAACAGCCTGCCCAACTTCGACGACCGCCGCGAATTACAAACCTATCTCTTCACCATCGCCTCGCACAAACTCACCGATCATCTGCGCCGCAGCGGCCGGCATCCGCTGCGTTCACTCAGCGATAGTTCCTCCGACATGCTCAATCAGCAGTACGATCACCATCCGACCGCGTCGAGCATAGCCCGCAGCGATGAACGCCAAGAGCTAGAGAGCGCCGCCATCGTGCGTTGTCTCGGCCAGATTTTGCGCGGCCTGCAAGAGCGCGGCGACTGGATGCGTCTGAAGGTGCTGGAATTGTTGTGGGTCAAGGGCTGGGCCAATCGTGACGTGGCCACGTTCTTGAAGATCAGCGAGCAGCAGGTGGCGAATTATCGTTTCGCCGCCGTGAAGAAACTGAGCGAACAAATCCGCGATGCGGGCCTATCAGCCGACGTGTTCCCCGAGTTGAACAGCGAGTCATAACTCTTTGACAAGTTCGGAGCGTTAGCGACTTGTCGAATTCAGATGCCCGATTCTTGTTCAACGCTTGTGCTTCGCAAGAATGACCAGAAACTCATCGATCACCGCTATCGGATCATTGTAACACTTCTCTGCCGTTCGGTGTTCAATGCATAGAATGCCGGCCTTTTTGAACCAAGCCATCTTTTCTGCATCCTGTTCGAAGCGATTCGGGTGATAGGCTATTTCGAGAATGCCCCAAACTCCATCATGACAAATCAGAAAGTCAACCTCCCTGTGATCTTGCCATGCTTCGCCCGTGTCTGCTCTTACTCCCACCGCGAGCGGGAAGAACAAGACCTTCCTCGTCTCCAGTTCTATAGCAATTTTCACTTCGGATTGTGAGGCATATTTCAATTCGTTGTAAGTAATGACCGGACGGCCGTTCCTTGCGGCGAGCAACTGCGTCACGAATCCTTGATTGGAACCTTTATACTTCAGGATCATCTCTTTCACTGCGTCTCGCCACCCGTCTTTTGCCTCCACCAGTTTCATGCGAAAATCAATCGGGTAGTCAACGAGAGAAACACCGTCCTTGTCCGTAAGGTGCCCGCTCGAAACGCTGCGAAGTGCCAGGCTCGTGACTTGTTGCAACTCCTTGTTGCGTGCTATGAAGTTGTAGCCGAAAGGAGGCAAGTCAAGATATAGGCCGCTTCGGCTACCGTCTTCAGACCATTGGAACTCGATTGTTCCATCTGCCGCCGCCGCCGCTATCTCCCGTTGCCCTGTCAGGATGAGATATTCAAGGAGTGTGCGCAGCAATTGTTCTTCAAACTCATTATAACGCATGAGTATGTTTCCTCCGCTGCGCTTCTTTGTCTTGCCAGAAGGAAAAGTTGCAGGGAACCGTCAAGACATCAGATCCTGACGTTCCCTGGCTACGTATTCGTGTCCCATTCAGGAAGCCGCATTGAGTACGTCTTGTTCGATGATTGCGGCGTCAAATTCGCCGGCGCTGAAGCCACCAACTGCTTCAAGCCGAGCGGTCCGTGCGGATTAGCCACCGACAATGGTATCACTCGGTTGGCGTGCAGGGCGTGGCGGATAGCCTCTTCGGTCAGCATGGCTCACTTCTCGGCATATTCCGTGATGCCATAATCAGCGACGTACCAATCGGCAGCGCGGAGCGGAAGACGGTTTGGGGATCATGGGATTCTTCGGACATGTCTTCAGTTTACCGGAGCAAGATGCGAGATACAACGATAGGATGGAGCGAAACAGCCCTGCACATCAACGAGCCGGGGCGAATGGCATCGATCGCCGATCAGGAGAAGGAATGTATGAACACAATCAGCGTGGCACAGGCCCGGCAGGTCGAAGCCGTCGGCCGGCAAGCGCGTCTGCAAGGTTGGATTCGCACACGCCGCGATTCCAAGGGCGGTTTCAGTTTCCTCGAACTCAACGACGGCTCCTGTCTGGGCAACGTCCAGGTTCTCGCCGAGAGTTCGCTACCTAACTACCAGAGTGAAATCCTCAAACTATCGGCCGGTTGCAGCGTCACCGTGGATGGCGTCGTCCGCGCTTCGCCGGCCAAGGGGCAAGCCACCGAGGTGCAAGCTCAGGCAATCACGGTTCATGGATGGTCCGACGCCGCGAAGTATCCGCTGCAAAAAAAGGGACACTCGATGGAGTTTTTGCGCGAGCAGGCCCATCTACGGCCGCGCAGCAATACCTTCGGGGCGGTGGCGCGCGTGCGCAATTGCATCTGCCGATCCATCCACGATTTCTTTCAGGAGCAAGGGTTTCTCTATATCCATCCGCCCATCGTGACGGCCAGCGATTGCGAAGGTGCCGGCCAGATGTTCCGCGTCACCACACTCGATCTCGGCAAGCTGCCGCGCAACGACAAAAGCGAGATCGACTATAGCAAGGATTTCTTCGGCCGTTCGACCTATTTGACAGTCAGCGGCCAACTCGAAGCCGAGATTTTCGCCTGCGCCGTCGGCAAAGTGTACACGTTCGGCCCGACCTTCCGCGCCGAGAATTCAAACACCTCACGGCATCTCGCGGAGTTCTGGATGGTCGAGCCGGAGATGGCGTTTTACGAGCTGACCGACAACATGGATCTCGCCGAGGCGTTCCTCAAACGCATCTGCCGCGATGCGCTCGAACGCTGTGCCGAGGACATGAAGTTCTTTGCCGAACGCATCGACAAGACGGCGATTTCCACACTTGAAGGAATCATCAACAGTCAATTCGTGCGTCTGCCGTACACGGAGGCCGTCGATATTTTGCTTAAATCAGGCCAGACTTTCGAGTTTCCGGTTGCCTGGGGCACGGATTTACAATCCGAACACGAGCGCTATTTGACCGAACAGCATTTCAAACTGCCGGTGATCCTGTACGACTATCCGCGCGGGATCAAGGCGTTTTACATGCGTTTGAACGACGACGGCAAGACGGTACGGGCGATGGATGTGCTGGTGCCGCGTGTCGGCGAGATCATCGGCGGCAGTCAGCGTGAGGAACGCTTGGATGTGCTGGAAACGCGCATGCGAGAACAACATCTCGATCCGGCGGCGTACTGGTGGTATCTGGACCTACGACGTTACGGCACAGTACCGCATAGCGGTTTCGGTCTGGGGTTGGAACGAACGGTGCAATTCGTCACGGGGATGAGCAACATCCGCGATGTGATCCCGTTCCCCCGCACGCCAGGCAGTGCGGATTTTTAGGTCCGTAGTATCAGGGCTGGGTTCGCCTTGACACGCCGACAAGAGGCAGGTAAGGGAACTTTCTCCCGCGAGCGGGATAACTTGCTGAGGGGCCAACACGGTAGATGGCGATGATTCACCTCAATGGCCTTCAATTCTCATGGATTTCGGGCAAACAGATTTCTGATGCTCAACTCGAAGAATGTTCGGTCCTGTACGCGAACCATTATGGCATCTACGGAGAAGGTGTTTCCAAGCAAGGAGTGAAACCGGGCGACCGCATCAAGATGGGATCCAAGAGAATGCGAGGGTTACTCGCTGTTGATGGAGCTTATGCCGGACTCGTCCACCTGGATGGCAAACTCGTGGCCTATGCATTTCTGGTCATCGGTCAAGTCGAGAGCGAGGGAGATGTTTCCTGGGTGACGCAACTCGTTGTCCACACGGAACACCGCAACCAGAAAGTGGCCACACGATTACTTCACGCCGCCTGGGGACTATCCGACCAATTCGCCTGGGGATTGGCGACGGCGAATCCGTACGCGGTGCGTGCCTTGGAGGCTGCCACACGGCGGTCGTGCGATCTTGATGTCACCATGCGATACTTGGAGCAATTGAGGCGATTCACAAGCGAACGCATTAACTACTTCAAGGATGTGCATTTTTATGTTGATGCACGACAGAGCGTTGTAGACACCAGGTTTTTCGTAAACCACTCCGCTATCGCGGAAAAGCTGGAGCGACTCGGTATGAACGAGAATACCTGGCCACTCGGCCCTTTGAGTTCCGGCATGGAATGGTTTGCAGTCACCTTCCGGTCCCAGCCTCAACGCGGCTTGACCATTGAGGATCTGGAGCAACTGCTTGCGGATCAGGATGGCATTGTCAAGGAAGCCTATGCGAGAATGCTCCTTGATTCGTCTCACAAGTGGATGAAGGACACGTCCGCTGAGGTCGATCGTATCGTCGCGGAGCTGAGTCTTGAGCCAGGAGCGACGTTGTTGGACGCTGGGTGCGGCATTGGTCGGCACGCCATCGAGCTTGCGAAACGCGGCTATCGGGTTGTTGGGGTAGACTTCGTTCAGAGCCTTGTCGGGCGAGCAACTCAAGCGGCCCAAGAAGCCGGTGTCGGAGAACAGGTCCAGTTCAGAGCAGGCGATTGCCGCGATTTGAACTTGGGAACACAATTCGACGGAGCGATCTGTCTGTACGATGTGGTGGGAAGTTTTCCACGAGACGAAGATAACAAAACTATCCTTCAGGGCGTGGCCAGACATATCAAACCCAATGGTCGCCTCCTGATGTCGGTGCTGAATCGTGGTTTGGTGGAAGCGCAGGCCATCCACAGGGGAGCTATCGGGGAAAACCTGGACACCCTTCGGCAACTCCCGCCGAGCAGCACGATGCAGAAGAGTGGAGAAATCTTCGATCCGAGATATTACTTCTACGACAACATCACCGGGGTCGTCTATCGCAAGGAACAGTTCATATTCGACAACAACATTCCCTGTGAACTCATTGTTCGGGATCGCAGGTACACTGCGAGTGAGCTTCAGTCGCTCTGTCTCTCGGTGGGGATCGAACCCATCTGGACCCGCCATGTGCGGATGGGGCAGTGGGACGACGATCGTGCCGCTGACGACCTCAAGGCGAAGGAAGTGTTGCTTCTCGGTAAATCTCGCTGACCCAAAGGATCACGCCTTAGGGGAATCCAATGCCCAGCAAGGGAGAACTTGCCTTCAGGGACGCTGTCGCGGCGAGGATCGGCGAAGTCCTACCAAACGCGGATCTTCTCCCCGCACGATTCCATCGTGAGGCCGCGACGGCGTTGCATCGGAGGATGGTCGCATCTGCTCCGCCTTCGCGCGATCGCGTTCGGCTGCGGCCGTCGCGCCTTGCGCCGCGAACGCTTCGGCGCGAGCAGCATAGACATCGGCGTCGTCCGAATCGAGACGGATCGCCTCGCTGAAATCAGCGATCGCCCGGTCGTAGTCTTTCATGCGGAGATAAACCAGGCCGCGCTCACGATAGCCGTCGGGACGATGAGGGCAAAGGCGGATCGCGCCCTGGAGGTCACGCAGAGCCTTCTTGTGTTCTCCCGTCTCGCGCCGGACGGAGGCACGGCAGAGCAAGGCGGCGTCGTCCTTCGGATCGAGTCGCAAGGCGCGGGTCAGATCGGTGATGGCCTTGCCGGTCTCGCCACGGACGGCGTAAACGCTGCCGCGACCGCAATAGGCGTCCGCCAAGTCTGGCGTGCGATAAATCGCCTCGCTAAAGTCGGCGATAGCTTGGGCATACGAGCCGGCCTCGTAATGAATCCAGCCGCGCTCGCAGTAGGCGGCAGCCTTGGCACGCTTGCCGGCCAGATCCACGATTCGGTTGCAATCGGCGAGAGCATTGTCGAACGCGCCGAGTGCGCGCCAGCAGGCGGCCCGCTGCTGGTAGCCTTCGAGATAATCGGGGAAGTGATCGAGGACGGCGTCGCACTCGATCAAGGTATGGCGCAGTTCCTCCTCTTCCGCATCGACCGTGTGCGCGGCGGTTGCTTCGTCAACTCGCCACTGGGCCGGATCCTGACAATACCACTCGGCCAGAAGTTGATACAAGGCGGGATGACGCTGGCCCAGAGCGAGGGGGCGCAGGAAAAAGCATTCGGTGGCCACCGCGAAGAACTCGGCCAGGTTGGTCGCCCCATAAGCAGACAGAAGCGTCGGCCGCTGATAGTCCGCGTCCTCGATCAATTGTCGATATTCGTCCGCCAATACGGCGTTCCAACGCTCGGTCTGTCGCGGATCGTTCGTCGGGGGTAGGCCGATATTCGGGTCGCCCAACTCCGCCAGCTTGTGCGCGAACTCGTGCAGCACGACGTTATGGCCAGACCAGTAATAGCCGCCCCAGTGCGCATGCCACCACGACAGCACAACCGGCCCTCGCTCGTGAGCCTCGCCGAGACGATGATTCGGCCGATCTCCCATCTCCTGCGGATCGTTGCCAAGGTAGCCGCCCGGATAAACGAGAATCGTCTTGTTCTGCTGAAACCAATAATCCTTGAATCCCAGCACCAACACGCAAGCCTGGCCCGCGATCGTCACCTGCATTTCTTCCGTGACCTGTAAGCCCGCGCATCCCTCCCAGAATTTCGCGGCGATGAACCGCCGCACGGCATAACGCAGCCGAGCCTGATCCGCATCCGAGAGCAGCCGGTAGAGGAACACGTTGTCGCGCAGGTACACCAACCACGCTTGCGGAAATGGCTCATCGAACCGCGGGTCGGGCGGCTCAGGCTCACAACCCGGAAAGCGGATGGCCCTCGTGGGAACAGGCGAGACGCCGTCACGGAGCGCGAACGCGGTTTCGTCGTGGAAGGGTTGCCGGAGTGATTCCGAGGGTTGTTGTGCTGGAACTTCCTGCCCGGCGATGGGCGCGTGTTCCATGATAACTCTCCAAGAGGACTTCGTGGGTACGTTTCCCGTCGAATCAATCCTACTCAATTATCCAGCCACACACGAGACCCTCCTGCCGGACGATTCGACACAGCTACTTGCCCGACCGAGAGACAGACGATAGGTTCCCAGGAGAAGCGTATTCAACACTCGCGGAGAGCGCGTTGATGAACCCCCACCGAGAAGAAACCTTACGCATCCTCCGAGAAACGCATGCCGTCCTCGACGAGGATCACTTCGTCTACATCTCCGGCGATCACGGCTCCGGCTGGATCGACAAGGATGCGATCTACCCGCACACCGCGTACATCGAATGTCTCTGTCGCGATCTGGGCGAGGAAGTCCGAACGTGGGGCGTCGAGGCAGTCTGCGGCCCGGCGACGGGCGGCCTGATCGTCGCCGAGTGGACCGCCCACGCCCTCGGCGTTTTATCTCTGTTTGCCGAACATGGTCCCACGGTTGAGGGCAATGCCTTGCGCGGCCGCTTCATGCTGCGGCGCGGTTATGATGTGTTGGCCGCCGGCAAGCGCGTGCTGATTGTGGACGACATCGTCAATACGGGGCTTTCCCTGCGCGAAACGGCGGCATCGGTACGAGAGGCGGGCGGTCATGTGGTCGGCGCGGCCTGTCTGGTGAGCCGGGGAAATGTCGATGCGGCCGGATTGGGCGTCGAGCAGTTCGTCTACTTATTGGAACACAAGATACCCGCGTGGCCGGCGGATGGCTGTAGGTTATGTCAAGCCGGTGTGCCGGTTAACACACGCTACGCCCACGGCCGCGAATATCTCGCCGGCCAACGGCCAGCCAGCTAAAGAGGCACTAACTTTATGGGCGAACGGCCGGCGTAAGCTGGCTGGTGCGTGCCAAAAACCAGCCGGCTTACGCCGGCCGTTCGCCATTCTGTTCTCCGTGAGCCAACTCAGGATTGCCGGAGAGTGCCCGCGGTCGGCGCGACCACTACCGGGAATTCGTTGGCGTTGATGATCTGAACATCGCCGACGCTGGTTGCGCGGTCCCAGCCGGTACCGCCGTCGATCAAGGCTCGCTGGGCGCTGGCGGAGCCATAGACCTCCATCCGCAGCCCATCCCAGCCATCGTCTCCGGAATAGACCGCATCGACCGCGCCGGTACTCCCCGGTTGCAGGTGCAGGTCGCCGCTGATGCTGTCGTTGCCGCTGCCGCCATCCTGGCGGATGCGTAGTTTCCCGAGGACGGTCCCGCCATACGTCATATTCATGGTATCGTTGCCCGCACCGCCGTTCACGTTGATGTCGAGCAAGGCACCGGCAGCGATGTTCACCTGATCGTAATTGCCATTGTACGTCTCGAAGGTGTAAAGATTGTCGTTGCCGTCCTGCCCCTCCAGGTCGATCTTGAGCGAGGCTCCGGTGTCGATATTGCCCCACACCCCGGCAAAGCCGCTATCATCTCCGCCGCCCAAAAAGGCGCTGTAGTTCACCGCGCCGGATTGCACCCGACCGAAGTGGGCGGTCACATCGTCGGCCCCGGCTCCGCCGATGACATTGATGTTCAGATTGGTGGAAATAACCCGATTGGGCACTTCCAGACCGCCGAACAAGAGCAGGGCCTGGTTTGCCCCATCGCCAAGGTTAATCGAAATGTTTTTGGGATTGAACAGGACCGCCGAGGCATCGCTGTCGAGGCCCTCTTCCACGGTCAGGTTGTCGTCGCCGCCTTGCAGGTTGATGTTGATGTTCTGCACCTGCGCGGAGTTGAAGTGATCGACGTGCCAGATTGTCCGGCTGTACATTCCGAGGTTGAGAACGATTGGGTTACTCATGACCTGGATGTCGTTGACATTGTCCCGCAGAAAAACCTTGACGGTGTCGTTTGAGTTGTCGCCGGTGATATTCAGCGTGTTTCCCACCAGGCCGACGGTGGCACTCGGACACTGTCGGGTTTCAAGTTCCTCGACCGCCGGCCGAAACGGCGCCCGCTGCCGCTGGCTCGGCAGGGTGCGCGCGAAGCCGAATAGGTTCTTCCACATGAGAGATCCTCTGGTTAGGGAGTGATTGATTTCGATAGACGCCGGCCGGTCGCCACACGATGGCCTTCACTTTCTAATAGGCCGCGTGCGTCGTACTGTGACACGGAATTGGCGATTTTTTTCTGTCAGAAATGAATTACCCAGCGACGGGATACAGGGAAATTGGTTCTATTTCAGATTTCTCTTGTCCCTAAATGACGTGGTGAAAGAAGGGAATGCTTGCCGTATTCCAGATGGGCCATCATCTGCCGCACCGCTTCCTCGGCGTCGCCGGCGATCAAGGCATCGGCGATCCGGCGGTGTTCCTCGTAACTTTGCAAGAACCGATTCGGGTTCTGGTTGTTGACGCGCAGGATGACGCGGTGAATCTTGGCTCGCAGCTGCTCCATTACCCGCACCATCTCGCGGTTGCCGTGGAATTCGCACAGCATCATGTGGAAGCCGGTGTCCAACTCGATGATGCACTCGGTTTCCTGCCGCCGCACACTGGCTTTTTGCTGGTTCAGGTTCAGTTGCAGCCGGGTTGTCTGTTCGCGTGTCAGACGGCCGGCGAGATGGCGCAGCACAAAAGGCTCCAGAGCGGCGCGGATCTCGAACTGGTCGGCAATCTCGTGAATCGAAAGATCGCGGACGACAATGCCCTGTTGCGGGGAAATGGTCAAAAATCCTTCCGCCTCCAAGCGCCCCACCGCTGCGCGGATTGGTGTCTTGCTCATGGCCAATTGGCCGGCGATCTGGCGTTCCGAGAGGAACGCACCCGGCGCGAATGCGCCGCCGAGGATTTGTCGTTTCAATTCGACATAGGCGCGGTCCTTGAGGAGACTCCGCGCCGCCGAGCCAGCGGTGCCGGATACCAACGGCACGTCTCGACCGTTGTTTACTTCCGCGCTCATGGAGGCTCCGTTGAAAAAAAAGAAACGAGGCAGTTGAAATGATACTGAGATTCCAGTAAGATTTCAAGCGAACTGCCAGAAGTTGGTCTGCCAAGGGTTCTGTGCGGATTGTGGTATTTTTCGTTAGCCCAGCCCTTTAGGGCTGGGGATTGTGGTCCGGCGCGGGTTTGGGGCTTCAGCCCCTCCCGGTCGCAACGCCTGGATGGCGGAGGGCCTAGAGGCCCAATCAATCCACCGCTACTCCCTTCCCCAGCCCTGAAGGGCTGGGCTAACGAAAAAACAATACCAGAAACGATTCGCGCACCCGTCTGCCTACCATCGCCTGCCGCATTCGCGTTATCCGCCTCTTGCTGAAGGAGAGGAGAAATCCTGTGTATCGCTGGAAGATTCTCGCCGGGGTAATGGGATTGCTGGGAATGGTTCCGCCGGTTGGGGCAGAACAAATCAAGCCTGCCGTGCCACCTTCTCAAGTCGAGTTTTTCGAGGTTAAAATTCGCCCCTTGCTGGCCACCCACTGTTTTCGTTGCCACGGGGCCGAGAAGCAGAAAGGCGGCCTCCGTGTCGATTCGGCCACCGCCTTGCGACAGGGCGGCGATTCGGGGCCGGCGATCCTTCCCGGCAAGCCGAAAGAGAGTTTGCTTCTTCGCGCCGTCAACCACGAAGGGCCAAAGATGCCGCCCAAGAGCAAACTCAAGGCCGAGGAAGTGGCCGCGCTCAGCCAATGGATCAAGCAGGGAGCGTCCTGGCCGGCAACTGTTCCGACGCGGACGGTGGAACGCGATTGGGAGCAGGCCCGCCAAAATCACTGGGCATTTCGGCCGGTGGTCGATCCGCCGCTGCCTGCGGTGCGCGACAAGGATTGGCCACGCAATTCGCTCGATCACTTCGTGCTGGCGCGGATAGAGCAACACGGCTTGCATCCCGTCGAGCCGGCCGACCGGCACAGCCTTATTCGCCGGGCAACCTATGACCTGACGGGTTTGCCGCCGACGCCCGAAGAGATCGATGCCTTTTTGGCCGACGAATCGCGCGACGCTTTCGTGAAGGTGGTCGATCGGCTGCTGGCCTCGCCGGCCTACGGCGAGCGCTGGGGCCGGCACTGGCTCGACCTCGTGCGCTACGCCGATACCGCCGGCGACAACTCGGATTATCCCGTCCCCCAACTTTACAAATATCGCGATTGGGTAATCCGCGCCTTCAACCGCGATAAGCCCTACGATCAGTTTCTCCGCGAACAACTGGCAGGCGACCTGATGCCTGCGAGCGATGCGCAAGATCGCCGCGACAAGATCTTGTCCACCGGCTACCTAGCCAATGCCCACCGTTTCGGCTCCTATGAAGATGCCCGTTATCCGTGGTATTTGACCATCGAAGACACCATCGACAACCTCGGCCGGACCGTGCTGGGGCTGACCATCAATTGCTCCCGCTGCCACGATCACAAATTCGATCCGATCACTCAGGAGGACTACTACGCACTGTACGGCTTCTTCCAGAGTACACGCTATCCCTGGGCGGGCACCGAGTTGGATAAGGTGCCGAAAAATCTGGTTCCGCTGGCGTCGCCGGAGGAACAGGACCGTGTTCGCGCCGAGCGAAAAAAGCGACTGGCCCATCAGGACGCGGAGATCAAGCGACTCGAAGGCGAGCAGGCCATTGCATCGAAGGCGCGCGACGCGCAAGCCAAGAAGCGGGCGGAAGGGTTAACCAAGGCGGTGCGCGAGGCGAAGAAGGTGCGCGATCGGCTCGCCAAGGAACCGCTGCCGGTCGAGTTGGCCTACGCCGTGGCCGAGGGAGAGAACAAGGGGCGTCACAAGGTCGGCAGCGCCCGCGTGCAAATCAAGGGCGACCCGGAACGACTGGGCAAGGAGGTGCCGCGGCGCTTTCCGCTGCTGTTGGGCGGACAGTCGCTGCCCCACGAGGTGAAGGGCAGCGGCCGGTTGGAGTTGGCGCGCTGGCTGACCGATCCGGCCAACCCGCTGACGGCGCGCGTCATGGTCAACCGCGTTTGGCAATATCATTTCGGCAAGGGGCTGGTGCAGACACCGAACGATTTCGGCAAGCAAGGTCGGCCGCCGACGCATCCGCAGCTGCTCGATTACCTGGCCCGGCGTTTCATCGCCGGCGGCTGGTCGGTCAAGGCGATGCACCGGCTTATCATGCTGTCACGCAGCTACCAGATGTCCAGCCGCGACGACGCTGCCAACGCTCGCCTCGATGTGAACAATGATTTTCTCTGGCGTTTCTCGCGCCGCCGTCTCGATGCGGAGTCGATCCGCGATACCCTGCTCGTCGTCAGCGGCGGCCTCGACCGCACGCCGGCCGGCCCGCACCCGTTCCCCGCCGTGCCGACCTGGAACTTCACGCAGCACAACCCGTTCAAGGCCGTCTACGACAGCGACCGCCGCAGCGTCTACCTGATGACGCAGCGCATCCAGCGCCATCCGTTTCTCGCGCTCTTCGACGGTGCCGACACCAACGCCAACGTCGCCGTGCGTGCGACCAGCACGACGCCGCTGCAAGCGCTCTATCTGATGAACGATCCCTTCGTCCACACGCAGGCACGGAAATTCGCCGCTCGCCTTCGCGCTGAGCGGCCTAAGGATGCCGGACGCATCGACCGTGCCTACCGTCTGGCCTTCGGTCGTCTCCCCAGCGATGCCGAACGATCGGAGGCGTTGGCATTCCTCGATCGCGTGCGCGCCAGGCTCCAGGCCGCAGGCGTTTCGCCGCCCCAGCAGAACGCCCGCATTTGGGAGAGTTTCGCCCGCGGCTTGTTTCTGAGTAACGAGTTCGTCTACGTCAACTGAGAGTCTGTCCCCTAAGCTCCCCTCTCCCCCTGAGTACAGGGGGAGAGGGGCTTACGGAGCAGACTCTGAGCGAGGTCCCATGTTTACTCCTCTTCGCACTCCCAGCCGCCGTGAGGTTCTGCGTTCCCTGGCTGGAGGCTCGCTGCTATTGCCGGGCATTCTCTCCGAACTGCTCGCCGCTGATGCTCCGCCACCGGCAGCCGACCCGCTGGCGTCGAAGAAGCCGCACTTCGCGCCCAAGGCGAAACGTATCATTCTGCTATTCAGCACCGGCGGCGTCTCACACATGGACACATTCGATCACAAACCCAAACTGATCGCCAGCGCCGACGGTAAGACGATGGGCGTCGGCGGCGGTCTGTCTCTGGAGAAACGGCCCCTGGTTCGGCCGCGCTGGACGTTCCGCCCCGGCGGTCGCTGCGGAACGATGGTCAGCGATCTCTTTCCACACCTCCGCGAACGCATGGATGACATTTGCCTGATCCGCTCGATGAACACCGACAACAACGAGCATTTTCAGGCCACCCTCGCCATCCATACCGGCTCGTTTTTCTTCACGCGCCCCAGCCTCGGCTCGTGGGTCAGCTACGGCCTGGGCACGCTCAATCAGAACCTGCCTTCCTTCGTCGTCATCGCTCCGTATCTGCCCTACGCCGGTACTCAGGTTTGGGGCAACGATTTTTTGCCCGCCTATCATCAAGGCACGCGCGTCCTTCCCGGCGACAAACCCATTCCCAACGTCCGCCGCCAGCCGGCCACGTCCGACTTGCAGGAATTGGAATTGGGTCTAGCGGGCGCTCTGAACCGCGCGCACTTGCAGCGTAACGGCAACGATTCCAACCTGGCCGCCCGCGTTCGCACTTTCGAGACGGCCTTCCGTATGCAGTTCGAGGCTCCGGAGGCTTTCGACCTGTCACGCGAAACCGATGAAACACTTCGCCTCTACGGACTGAAACGCGGTCAGACGGATGGGTTTGCCTGGCAATGCCTAACCGCACGGCGGCTGGCCGAGCGCGGTGTGCGTTTTATCGAACTAATTGACTCTGGCGCTTCCAATAATTGGGACTCGCACGGCGACATGATCGCCCATGAGCCGTTGGCGAAGAAAATCGATCGGCCCATCGCCGCGCTGCTGCAAGACCTGAAGCGTCGCGGCTTGCTCGATGATACCTTGGTTGTGTGGACGACCGAGTTTGGCCGCACACCGGGTCAGGATGGTCCGAAGGGGCGCGGCCATCATCCCGCTGTCTTCTCTTCTTGGCTCGCCGGCGGCGGTGTTAAGGGCGGTCTCGCCTACGGGCAATCCGACGACATCGGCGCGACCGTCGCCGAGAATAAAGTCCACGTCCACGACTTCCACGCCACAATTCTGCACCTTCTCGGCCTGGATCACGAGCGCCTGACCTATCGCCACGCCGGCCGCGATTTCCGGCTGACGGATGTGTACGGCAATGTGGTTCGTGACATTCTGGCCTGAGAGCCGGAATAGCAACCGAATAACCCGATGAAGCCTGTCACCGCGACAGGACGAACGGTTCGTTCTTGCCATGACCCTGGATGGAGTCGAACCATCGTTGCCTGAGTGTCATCCAGGCGTCGTCGCCGTTGGACCACAGGGTCTTGTTTTCGTCGAAATAGTCTGGTCTCGCGCAGTCCAGCCGGCAGGAGTTGAACCTGCTTCGCCCTGCATATCAGACAGGTGCCTCGCCGCTCGGCCACGGCTGGAGAAGCGGAAGGGACAGGACTCGAACCTGCAAGAGACTCACGCCTCGCCCACTTTCCAAGCGGGTGCCATCATGCCTGTTGGCTCGCCCTTCCGTCGCAGCTGTCCCGGCAGGACTCGAACCTGCAACCCTCCGCTTAACAGGCGGTTGCACAACCTATTGTGCTTCGGGACATTCGATGCCCATGCAAAGCGTCCAGTGGGATTTGAACCCACACCTCCACCCTGGCGAGGTGGTACGCTGCCAAATTACGTCATGGACGCACTATTCAGAGATGCCTCCGGGAGTTGAACCCGGTTGTCCCGCTTTGCAGGCGGGTGCCTCGCCGTCCGGCCCCGGCATCACCATTACAAAGCCAGCGGTGGGAGTCGAACCCACATCCGGCGCTTTACGAAAGCGCTGCTCAACCAATTAAGCTTCGCCGGCCTCAGTATCCTCGTCAGGAGTCGAACCTGATCTCCAACCTTCGCCGGGTTGTGTGCCTCCGCCACACTCCGAGGATAGATAAACGGCTGTCACCGCATGAGGTAGGTCCGGCGAGCCGAGCCGGACTCGGAGAAGTGCCGCTCGGCTCGCGGCACCTACCAGCGCGTCAGTAGCCGAGGCCGGACTTGAACCGGCACGTCCCTTACAAGACACCAGGTTCTGAGCCTGGGGCGTCTGCCATTCCGCCACTCGGCCATTTCTCTCGGTCACTACCCTCGGCGGGATTTGAACCCGCGATCTCCGGATTGAAAGCCCGGCGGCCAATCCGCAAGCCCACGAGGGCATCGTTCAGCGTGTCGGGCAGGAGTTGAACCTGCACAGCCCAAAGGCGCGAGGGTTACAGCCTCGGAGGCTCACCAATGCCCAGCCGACACAACAACAATGGCTCAGGAGGGATTTGAACCCTCAGCATTCCTCTTTTTGAGAGAGGATGGTCTTCCAGTTGCCTACCGAGCCAATCCACTTCGGGGAGTTGGAATCGAACCAACATTGCCTCGTTCAAAGCGAGGCGGCCTACCATTAGCCGATCCCCGATCCAATAAAAAAAGCCAGGCATCACGTTTGTGACACCTGGCCCTTGCGAATCGCGAGGATCGCATCCCGTGTCACAAACGCAAACGATTAACCAGACGGCAGCACAAACATTGACCGCCGACGCGGCCAATATATTGGCGTTCCCCATATTGGTTCAACGTGTGAGACATTGGATTGCTCTCTATCCTTGGTAAGGCAGACGATGTCATCTATCATCGCATCGCACATTTACTAGACGCGAGGCGGCTCGGATTGGTTCAGGAAAAATCGCAAAATCTTTTGCTCATCGCTTCTTGTCAGGGGCCGAGGGTAGCTCGTAGCAAGCTATTTCCTCGGCATTGCGTACATACAGCCGGCCGTGAGCGATCACGGGATGGTTCCACGTCTTGCCCTTGATGGCCTGGAAGCGGCCGAGTTCCTTGTGTTCCTCGGCATTGGCCGCGACCAGGATCACCGCGCCGTTTTCCGCGATCACCAGCAAGAGATCCTGATCGGCCAACAGCAACACCTGGCCATGATCGTAACGGCCTTCCTTCCAGCGACGTTCGCCCGTTTGCACATCGGCACAACAAAAAGTTGCGCCGTCGAACCCGTAAATCGAGCCGTGATGCACCACGAAATCGTTGAAGGTCGGCTTGAGCGCGCGGGAATTCCAGTGTTGCGACGCGGTCCATTTGTCGCCGTCGCGCTTTACGTCGATCAACGTCGTCCCGTTGGCTTCGGACGCAATCAGAACCTGGCTCGCTCCGATCAGATGCGGTTGGAGGGAATGGGGCATCGCCGGTCCCGCCGGATTGCCAATCTCCCAGAGGATCTTTCCCTTATCGGGATCGATGGCGATCAAACCGCGAGCGCCGAGAAAGAGAATCTGCTCCGCGCCCAAGAGCGAGGCCGGTTGCGGCGAACCGTAGCTGATCTTGCCGACATCGGCGGTCCACGCCGGCTCACCCGAATCGGCGCGGTAGGCCAACAGGTTCTTTTGACCGTCGCCCTCCGCGGAGACAACCACTACGCCTTTCACGACGAGCGGCGAACTCGCAAAACCCCACACGGGCAATTTCGCGCCGGCATCGGCGCGGACATCGCGCGACCATTTGTGTTTTCCGCTGCTCGCGTCCAAACAATTCAGAATCCCTGTCGCGCCCAGCGCGTAAATCCTGCCGTCGGCGAACGTGGGCGTGGCACGCGGACCGGGGCCGGCTTGGGCGTCCGAGAAGCTCGCGTCGTCCTTGTAGGCCCAGATTTCGCGGCCGGTCGCCATATCCAGACAAACGACCGCCTCGGATCGGCCACGCTGTTCCTGGGTGAATAGCCGATCGCCGATGATCGAGACGGACGACCAACCCGGACCAACGCGCTGACGCCAGAGTTGTTTCGGCGGCGTGGTCTTCCAATCCGTCGCGATCCGCGTGTCACGGACCACGCTGTCGCGGTTGGCTCCGCGAAAGCTCGGCCAATCGCCGGGCTGGATACTCAACACCTTCGCCGGCGCGAGCGGCGGCAAACTCGCCGCCTCTCGACTGCGTTGGGCCAGTTCCGCCTCGTACAATTCGCCCGGCGTTGGCGTCCAGCGCCAGCGGATTTCCGCCCCCCCATCGCCGCGCAGACCATCAATGCGAATTAGCGTGAAGGCTCCCCACGTCAAAAAGAGAACCGCCAGCAATCCGCGCTGCCGCGTGGGGGCCGACATTTTCCGCGCCATGAGCAACCATACGGTCCAACTCGTGAACACCCACGGTAAGAGCATCAGGAGCCAGGCAACCAGATTGACCTTGTGGGAAAACAGCGCCGAGAGAACGCCGCCCCCGATGGCCGCGCCGAGAATCATCAGACGATCGGTTCCGCGGATGCGCCGATTCGTCAACCACCAAACGGTGAAGATAAGGAGCAAGAGACCGACGGACGCCAACATCGAGAGAAATTGGATGAACATGGCTAACCCCACCCACGGCAAGGCGAGGCTGCACGTCCAATAGAGTCCGACCAGCACGACGGCCGGCCAAATGCGCGGACGCACCGGCAACGCTGCTCCGGTGCGTTCCGGTTGACCTTCCACCGCCGCGAGAACCATATCGCTTGCCATGACATTCTCTCCGCATTGCTGGGACCATCGTCGCATGGTAATCTGGAAACGGATCGTCCCCTGATTTGTACAGACAGTCTAATCAAAATGCCCTCGAACTGTCAAGGAGTCCATGAACCCTCGACCTTACCGACTTCATCAGCGCAAAGCGGCGGCTGAAGAGACGCGAACGCGGATCCTTACGGCCGTGCGCGAACTGCTGATGGTCCGGGGCGGCTTCACGGGATTCACCATTGATGCCGTCGCCCGCCAGGCTGGTGTGGCGCGGATGACGGTCTATTATCAGTTTGGCTCCAAGGTGGGGCTTCTCGAAGCGTTGTGCGATTTCCTCGCCGTTCGCGGCGGAATCGAACAGCTAGGCGGCGTCTTCGAGAAAGCGGAGGCGCTCGATGCGCTGGCCGAGTTTATCGCGCTGTTCGCGCGCTTCTGGGACTCGGATCGGCTGGTGATTCGCCGGCTTGGTTGCCTGAGCGCGCTCGATCCGGAACTCGAAGAAGTGTTGCGCGGACGAGCCGAGCGACGCCGGCAAGGCGCGCGTGCCATCGTGGGCCGGCTGATCGAGGAACACGGACGCCCGCTCCCCGAAGCGTTTCACGAAGCGGTTGATCTGGTGTACACGCTGACCAGTTTCGAGACCTTCGACACCCTAGCCGGCGCGACGCGCAGCCCAGTGGAAGTCGCGCCTTTGGTGCAACGACTCCTCCGCGCGGCGCTGGGACTTGAGAGGTACTAACTTTTTGCCAGCCCGCAGCGCCAGCAAGGGGTTCCCTTGCTGGCGCTGCGGGCTGGCAAAGACACCCTTGCTGGCGCTGCGGGCTGGCAATTCATCCTGTTAGTGCCCCTGAAGAGAACGGACGAGGGTTTCGATAAAATGAGCGCATTGGTCGATGCGTCTCAACGGGAGAAGCCATGTCCTTCCTCGGCGTGCTGGTCGGCGTGGCCATGATCCTGTGGACCTTGATGGAAGCCTTCGAGGTGATGGTGTTGCCGCGCCGCGTGACGCGGCAATTTCGCTTCACCCGTCTCTTCTATCGCGGCAACTGGAAGGTCTGGCTCGGCCTGGCCCGCTGTTTTCGCTCCCCCAAGCGGCGTGAGAGTTGCCTCAGCATGTTTGGGCCGCTGTCGATGCTGACCCTGTTCAGCACCTGGGTTGTGGCGTTGATTGTTGGCTTCGCCCTGCTGCACGGATCGCTGGGCACTCCTCTGCAATCGCCCACGGGCGCGATCGATCCGCCCACGCTCCTCTACTTCAGCGGCATCACCTTCTTCACGATCGGTTACGGCGATGTCGTGCCGCTCAACAGCCTGGGGCGATGGTTGGCGGTGATCGAGGGGGGCGTGGGATTCGGTTTTTTGGCCGTCACGATCGGTTACATGCCCGTGTTGTACCAGGCGTTCTCGCGGCGTGAGGCGGCCATCTCATTGCTCGACGCGCGGGCCGGTTCGCCGCCCAGCGCCGGGCAATTTCTGCTGCGGCTGGCTCCTCGCCACGACACCGGCGCGGGCGATGTATTGCTGGCCGAATGGGAACGCTGGTCGGCCGAACTGCTGGAGAGCCATCTGTCTTTCCCGGTGCTGAGCTATTACCGTTCGCAGCACGACAATCAATCGTGGCTGGCGGCGCTGACGGCCATTCTGGACTCCTGCGCGCTGCTCATTGCCACCGCTCCCGGCAAGTGCAGCTATCAGGCTCAGTTGACGTTCGCCATGTCGCGCCATGCCGCAGTTGATCTAGCGCTGGTGTTTGATACACCGCCCTTGCCGGCGGAACCCGATCGCCTGCCGAACGACGCCTGGCTGCGTTTGCTTCATCAACTACGTGAGGCGGGCCTCCAACCGCGTGATGGGCCTATCGTTGAGGCCAAACTGACCGAATTACGCGGCATGTACGAGCCATTCGTCAATGCGCTGGCTCGCTACTTTCACTTCCCCCTTCCGCCGATTTTCACCGAGAAAACCAGCGTGGATAACTGGCAAACCAGTGCCTGGACGCGGCGCACGGCCAGTCTGCGACGATTGCCCGTGGTGGAAGACGGCGACGAACACTTCGATTAAGGGTTTCTGGCGACTGATTATTACTAAATTGTAATAAAACAGAGTAAAGGGTTCCCTTGATAGTTTAGGGAAGGCGCAGGGTCAAGAGGAGAGAAGAAAAAGATAGCAATCTTAACGAAAATGTAACCTCGATCTCGGTAGCGTGGTTCGCCAAAGCATCGTAGAATACTTTTAGATGGATTTTCTGAAAGGTGGGCTAGGACTGGATTGAATGATTCAAGGCTTATTCCTAAGATGGAACTGGAACCATCCCAACCAACCTGCTCCCACGTTGAACCTGCCGGGAGTGATCGTTCATTTTGAGGGTGCAGAAAGTCCGCTCATTCATGGATATTTAGGGAGACACAAGAGTGTGTATCTCTGGTATTGATTCGCTTGCCCGCGATACCCTCTCTCCCAAGCATTTTCTGATCCTGGTTGATCGAGTTCGCCTTCACGAGGAGGCCCGTCAACCTGCCAGGTGGGTAGAGTCAGGCCGAGGCTCTTGTTGCTGGTTTTTACCCTCTTTGGCTTTTCCCACGGATTCGTCTTCTCGCTCCGAACAGGCAGCGAGACGTTCACAATGATATTAACCAAGGCAATGCCAAGGGAAGTCCGCATCGAAGTCTCGTGGAGAAACCCGAGCGCGGGCTTCTTTTCTCCGCGTCGCCGAATTGATTCGTCGCGTGGAGTTGTCGGAGGTCCTGTCGCGGCCTCTTGTTCTTCGGAAAGGATCCTCGGATGTGGCTGATTAAGGCGTCGCTCCGCAATCCGTACATGGTGGCAACGATCGTCTTCATGATCTTGTTCCTGGGCGGATTGTCGCTGATGAAGATCCCGGTGGACATCCTCCCCGTCTTCAAAGCTCCGGCCGTGCAGGTCATCACCTACTACCAGGGTATGCCGGCTTCCTCCATCGAAAAGACCATCACCAACCGCATTGAGCGCTGGTGCAATCAATCGCCTGGCGCCGCTCAGGTCGTGTCCAAATCGGTGCCCGGCGTCAGCGTCGTTCGCATCTATTTCCGCGACGACGTGGACCCCAACGGCGCTCTCACCATGACCGGCCAGCTTGCCCTTGGCACGCTGGCCACCATGCCGCCCAATACGCTGCCTCCCGTCGTGCTGCCCTTCGATCCCACCGGCACGCTGCCCCTGGGCATCATCACCGTCAGCAATCCGACGATGGATGAGGCTCACGTAAAAGATGTGGGCCGTATCTGGGTGCGCAACATGCTCGGTGCCGTCAAGGGCTGCGTGGCTCCGGTGGCCGTCGGCGGCAAGGACCGCACCATTCTCGTCTATCTCGATCCCAGGAAGATGGAGGCGCGCCATCTCTCGTCGGCCGATGTCGTCAAGGCGCTCAAGGACGGCAACATGATGGTCACGCCCGGCATCGCCTATGTCGGCGACAATCAGTTTTTGCTTGATTCCAACATGATGGCGGACAAGATCGAAGAACTCAACGATCTGCCCATCACGTCGGACCCGGAAAACCACGTCCTCTTGAGGGACATCGGCGAGATTCGCGATTCGTACACGATTCAGACCTCGCGTGTCCGTATTGATGGCCGCAAGGAAGTGTATGTGCCGGTCTTCCGCCAACAAGGCGCTAGCTCGCTGGCCGTTGCCCAGGATGTACGCGGCCATTTGAAATACATGGAGGAACACTGCCCGCCGGGAACCAAGCTAAATTTCGTCATGGATCAGACGGTTTATGTGACGGAAGCCATTCACGCCCTGATTCACGAAGGGCTTATCGGCGCCGTTCTGGTGTCGATCATGATCCTTATCTTCCTGGGCAACTGGCGCATGACGCTTATCGCCAGCATGTCGATTCCGCTGGCCCTGCTCGGTGCCATCATCGGTCTGTACGTGACCGGCAACACGATCAACGCCATGACGCTGGGCGGTCTGGCCCTGGCGATTGGGCCGCTGGTGGACGACGCCATCGTCGAACTGGAGAACAATCACCGCAATTACAGTCTGGGTAAATCGCGTATCCGGGCGGCCCTTGACGGCTGCGCTGAGGTGATGATTCCGGTGTTGGTAGCCACCTTCACTACCAACATCGTCTTGGCGCCTGTCGCTCTGATGGGCGGTATGGGTGGTTTCTTGTTCCGGCCGCTGGCGGTGGCGGTCGCCTTCGCCATGTTCGCCTCCTTCTTGCTGTCCCGTACCTTTGTGCCGATGATGTGTGCCAAGTTCCTGCCCGACGATCATACCCGTCGCGCTGGGGCCGGCGCGGCCGTGGCTCATGGCGGAGCGGCCCACGGCGGCCACGGCGAGTCGCACGTTCCCACGAGCTTCTTCGGCCGCGTCCATCACCGCATCGAGACATTCCTGGACAATCTGACAAACGGCTATCAACGACTGCTGCGCGTGGCGATCCGCTATCGCTTCGCGGTGCTGAGCGTGGTCGGCGTGCTGTTTCTGGCCTCGCTGGCGCTGGGCACTCGGCTGGGCCGCGAGTTCTTTCCGCAGGTGGACGCCGGCCAGATCACCATTTACCTCCGCGCTCCGTCCAATACCCGGCTAGACGCCGCCGAACGCCGCGTGGCCCAGGCCGAGGCGTTCATCAAAAAGCACATCCCCAAAGATGAGCGCGACATGATCGTCAGCGAAATCGGCGTCACGCCCGACTGGTCGGCGGCTTACACGGAGAACTCCGGTCAGCAGGACGCCATCATTCGCGTGCAACTGAACGACGAACGCAAAATGAGCGCTCAGGAGTACGCCATCGAACTGCGTCATAAGTTCAAGGAAGATGACCGCTTCGCCGATCTGCGTCTCAGCTTCAGCACGGGCGGCATCGTCTCGACGGCCCTCAACTACGGTGCCTCGTCGCCCATCGACATCCAGGTCGAGGGTGGCTCGCGTCAACAGGGTCTGGCTTTGGCCCGTGAGATCCGCAATCGGGTCCGTGGCGTGGAGGGTGTCGCCGACGCCCGCGTCATGCAGCGCCTTGACGCTCCCTACCTGATTATCAACGTGGACCGCAAGAAGGCGGCCAGCGTCGGTCTGACGCCGCGCGATGTGATCCAGCAGGTGGTGGCCGCCATGAACTCCAGCATTTCGCTGGACCGTAACTTCTGGGTGGACGCCGCCAGCGGCAACCAATACTTCGTGGCCGTGCAGTACGCGGAAAATCCCAACATGAACCTGGGAACCGTACTCGATGTGGCGGCCCGCGGTCCCAATCAGGTCTATCCGGTCAAGCTGTCCAGCTTGGCCACGTTCCGCCGCCAGTATGGTGCGGTGGAGATTAACCACGACAGTTTGCAGCGCGTCTTCAACGTCCAGATGAACACCGAGGGCCGTGACATCGCTCATGTGGCCACCGACGTTCACAAGGCGCTCGAGGGCTTGCAGGTTCCCACGGGCATGTCGTGGACCATGCGTGGCGAATTTGAACGCATGAACGAATCGTTCATCTCCCTTCTCAAGGGCTTGGCCGGGGCGTCCGTGCTGGTCTATCTGCTCCAGGTGGCCCTGTTCCGTTCGTGGGTGGGGCCGTTCATCATCATGTTCACGGTGCCGCTGGGTCTGATCGGCGTCATCTGTATGTTGTGGATCACCAATACCACGCTGAACGTGCAATCGGAAATGGGCGTCATCTTCCTGGTGGGCATCGCCGTCAACAACGGCGTGCTGCTGATCGATTTCGCCAACAAGCAACGCAAGGCCGGCCAAACGGTGATGCAGGCCATCATCTCAGCGGCGGGCATCCGCTTCCGTCCCATCTTGATGACGTTCTTGGCGACGTTCCTCGACTTGATCCCGATGGCCGTCGGCATGGGCCGCGGCAGCGAGGCCAACATCCCCCTGGCCCGCGCGGTCGTGGGCGGCCTGCTGACCTCGACCTGCTTGACGTTCTTCGTCGTGCCGATCATGTACTCGCTGCTGGTCAAGGACACGCCCGACACCGACGCGGACATTGAGGCGGAACTGGCCGACGAGCCGGTCCCCGTACCCGTTCTGGCCGGCGCCGGCGTTGCTCCCTCGGTGGCCCTGGGATCATCGAACGGACTGGAACATGCCGCCGCTCATGGCAGCGGCATTCAAGGCGACGCATAACAGAATGGCCTGCCAGCCCGCAGCGCCAGCAAGGGACGTTCCCTTGCTGGCGCTGCGGGCTGGCAGGCAACGTGCGATTTCAAAAAGGTTGGCCGTGCTGGAATGGTCCAGGCCGGCCGCGATCAGTCAGGAGACAGACATACTATGGCGAAACTCATGCCTCGCAGTGGATTGGTGCGAGTCAGTTTAGTGCTGCTTCTCATTCTCGGTATCGCCGGCGTGGGTTGTGGGACGAAAAGTACGTCCAACACCAGCGCCAAGGCCGACCACGCGGAAAAGAGCGACGATCTGGAATTGTCGGACATCACGGTCATGGCCGCCCATCCTCATAACGACAAAAGCTTCGCCATGACAGTGACGCGGCCGGCCGATGTGCTGGCCTACTATCGCGATGACCTGGCCTCGCTTGTGCCGGGCGTCATCTCCATGATCAACGCGGACAAGGGCGACAAGGTCAAAAAGGACGAGGTTCTGATCGAGGTGAACGTGCCCGACCTGAAAGCGCGCGTCAAGGAGCAGGAGGCGAACTTGAAGCTGGCCGAAGCCCAGGTCAAGCAGAAGGTCGCCGCCATCGAGAGCGCCAAAGCAGAACTCGATGTTATCGAGGCGAAGATCAACGCGGCCATCGCCAAGAGGAATAGCGACAAAGCCTACCTGGTGTTCCGTCAAGCTCAGGCCAAGCGATTCGAGGAGTTGTCCAAGAACAACAGCATCGACGCCCGCCTGGTGGACGAGCAAATGGATCGGCGGGAAGCGGCGTTCGAGGCGGTCAATGCCGCGGAAGAAGCAGTGAAGTCGGCTCGCGCCCAGAAAATCGCCGCCGGCGCCAAGATCGAGCAGGCCAAGGCCGACCGTGAAGAAGCGGAGCGCAAGGTCGAGGTCATGCAAGCCGAACTCGACCACGCGAAGGTCATGGTCGGTTTCGCCACCATCAAGGCGCCCTACGATGGCGAGATCGTGGACCGTAATGATCGGCACGCCAATGTGGGCGCGATCGTGCAAAAAGCGGAGAGCGGCACGCTGACTCCTCTGCTGACGGTCCAGCGCAGTGACATTGTTCGCGTGGTGGTCCGCGTGCCGGACAACTACGCGCATTTCGTCACTCCGGACACCGAAGCAATCTTCGAGACGCCCGAATTGCCGGGTGTCAAGATCCACGGCAAGGTCACGCGCTATCCAAAATCGCTGAATAATCCCCAGCATGACCGCACTCTGCGAGTCGAGGTCGATCTCTGGAATCGCTCGAAGGAAGATTACGACAAGAAGATGGCCGACCCGGACTTCACGAGTCATCTGAGGAAGAGCAAGTCGAGCGACCCCAAGAAAGGCTTGCCAATCCTGCCGGAGTTCAAGTTTGCGCCGGGCGCCAAGGGAAAATTGGCTCCCGGCGAGCGGCCGCAACTACTACCGGGCATGTTCGGCGAGATGACGTTGGTGCTGAAACAGTTTGAGAGCGCCCGCCTGCTGCCGAGTTCGGCCATTGTCAGCCAGGGTGGGCGGCCTTACATTTACCTCGTCAAGGATGGCAAGGCTCACTTGCAGCCGGTCGATGTCCAGGTGGACGACGGCAAGTTGGCCAAGGTCGAGTTGGTCGATGAAAAGGGCAACGTGGCGGAAGAGCAGCTGACCGGCAAGGAAGTAGTCATCATCAGCAACCAGGGCGAACTGAGCGAAGGCCAGCCCGTCAAGGCGACGATCCACGACAACGATTGGCAGGCCTTGAATAAAGCCGCCAAGAAGGCTCATTGAATGTCAAGTGGCGAGCGGGGCCGCGTTAGCGCCCCGCTGCTGGCGAGCGGGGTCGCGTTAGCGCCCCGAGTGAAGCACACTCGGGGCGCTAACGCGACCCCGCTCGCCTCTGTTGATGTGTTTGAGGTTATCTCCATGCGCCTCAGCGAGCCTCGCCCCATGCGCTGGGAACTGCATTGGCACCTGTTCGGTGCCGACTTCCGCGTTCGCCCGCTGTTCTGGGTATCCTGCGCGCTGCTCGGAGTGATTTATTACCAGTATCCCGAAATTCGCGAGCAAATCGGCAGTGTCACCGCGTTCGGCCTGTGGATGGCCGCAGTCGTGGTTTCGATGCTGGCTCACGAAATGGGCCATGCCTTCGCCGCGCGTTGGTTGGGTGTCCCTCTGCGCATCGTTGTCTCGGGGTTTGGCGGTCAGTTGTTCGGTCTGGAGGAGGTGAGATGGGGGCGGAGCGTGCTGATCTACTTGGCCGGGCCGCTGGTGAACGTGCTGATTCTCGCCATTCTGTGGGGAATCACGGCCCTGCCGTTGCCGATGGATTGGCGACTCTTTCTCGCCCCTGGTATCTGGTTGTTGGGCTGGATAAACGCTTTTTGGTGTCTTCTTAATCTTCTTCCCTTGTGGCCGTTGGACGGCAGCCGGATCGCTATCGAGTTGGGCACCGCGCTCCTGGGACGGCGCGGTCAGACGCTGGCGCTGCTGCTGTCTCTGGTTGTCTCCCTTGTGCTAGCCATTTTCGTCATCCTGTGGATGCGTGTCGTGTTGACGAACCCGTTTGACGTTCACTATTCGGTTTACTTCATCTATTTCTGCATCCTGGCGCTTTATTGCTACGCTTTCTGGCTGAGTACATTTCGTGCCTTGTGGGGTGATCCTCAACCGCCGACTAGCCCGCAGCGCCAGCAAGGGTGATTCTTGCTCACGCCGCGGGCTGGTTCGTATGTCAATGTTGTTTCTCCTTCGCCGGCTTGGTGACATCCTTGTTCTTGCCGGCGGGATTGGGCTGCGGATTGTCGCGATCGAGCATCGTCTCCAACACATTGACCAGCGCTTGCATGCTGGCTTGGCTATCCTTGTCCGCGGCGCGGGTATGTTCGCGCAGGCTGGCAATTTCCTGACGACAACGACTGATCTCTTGACGTGCCCGCGTCACTTCCTGCGTGGCCGTCTGCACTTCGCCGCGCGACGAGAGTACAGCCCGCTCGCGTTCCTCGACCAGTCCTTGCATTCCTTGCAGACGCGCCGCCAGCGATTTGTTCTCGTCCTGCAACTCGGCGAGTTTCTGCGATACATCGGCCGCCTGATACTCGGCCACTTGATTGTACCCAGCGAAGTTGACCGGTCCCGGCGGGCTGCCCGGCGCCCCGGTCGGCGTCGCTCCACCCGCACCCACCGGGCCAAAGCCGCCGTTCGGCCTCGCCGCCACGGAACTAACGCCGCTGCCCGGCAAGCCCGACTGACCGAAGCAACCACACGCCAGCAGCGCCCCCGACATGCTCAACGCGCCCAGCTTTTGCCGCCAATCATTAACCCACATAATCCACCTCCCCCGTCCCCTTCTTGTGTAGCCGCGACGCGCAGCGCCGCTTGGCGTTTCGCGAAACGTAAACGCCAAGCGGCGCTGCGTGTGGCGGCTACACAATCTCCGTGTAGAGACAATGCAACCGAATCTGCTGTCCGCAGCCGCAGATAATGTCGATGGCCTGAATCACGTCGCCGCTACGGATCAACTCAATGCGCGGTTCGGCGGCCGGTTCCTGGCCGGGAATGCCGACCCGCGCGGTATCGTCGCTGACACGCACGCACATCCCGCGCACCAAGGTTCCGGCGTGAAAATCCCCGTGTATCTTGCTCGCGTGTTCGTCGTACACGATTAACCTCCGTGTGTCCGCATGTATTCGCCGAGATGAAACAACGCCGCGCTCAACAACCGTGACACGCGCGACTCCGAGAGATTTAGGACTTCGCCGATCTCTTTTAGACGCAAATCTTCCAGATAATACAAAGTCACGATCAACCGTTCGCGCTCATCCAGCGCGTCGAGCGCCTCGACCAACAAACGCTTCTGTTCTTCCTTTTCCGCCAATAAATCCGGCCGCTGGAGATCATCCAACCGCGTGCCAATCATCTCACCATGCTCTTCCCACGAAACCAGGCGCGTCATGCGGATGGCGGCCAGGCTATCGGCCACTTCTTCTTCACTCAGTCCCGTGGCGAGGGCGAGCGCTTGCGTCGTCACCGGCGGCGGCAGTTCGTCGTAGACCTTGCGCACGCGGGCCACCTGCTGAAGCATGTGCTGCGGCAGCGGACAATTGCGCCGCAACTCATCAAGAACAGCGCCGCGGATGCGCGTATAGGCGTAGGTCTTGAACTGCGTGCCGCGCTCCGGATCGAAGTGATTCGCCGCCTCGACGAGGCCCAAGATACCGGCGGATTCGAGATTATCGACATCGACATTGGGCGGCAATTCGGCCACCAGTTTGCCGACGAGATGGCGCACCAGCGACAGATGATCCACAATCATCTGGTCGCGCCGACCCTTTTGGGCGACGGCGTCATACGCCTGTTTTGCGTGCTGCATAACACATCACCCGTTTAGCGACGCTTCGCGGAAGCGTTCGTCACGCCGCCCCTCGCATCGGTGCCGTACTCGATCCCAAATCCTCCGGCCGGAGCATGGCCATGGGTTCCAGCAGCAGATCGCCGGGCACTTCCTGATAGGCGATCACGGCCAAATCCGGCAGTCCGCGCATCAGCGCCTGACGCAGCGGCCGGCGCAAACTGGTATCGCTCAGAAGGGCGACATCCTGCCCGCGCGCGGCCGCCTTGCGCCATTCGTTCAGCAGAAACACGATCAATTTCTCCAACCGCCCCGGATCGAAAACCAGCGTTTTATCGTGCGGTGTCCGCCGCAGTTCCATCTCCAAACGCGGATCGAGAACGATGGCATGCAGCCGGCCTTGCGCGTCGCGGTAGCGATCGCAGATGACGCGGCCCAGGTCGGTGCGCACGCGCTCGGTCAAATCAATCGGTTCCTTGGTTGCCGGCGCATGGTGGGCCAGGCTCTCCAAAATGCGCGGCAAATTCGAGATCGGTACATGCTCCTCAAGCAGCAGGCAGAGGATGCGGTGCAGCGTACCCATCGTCAGCACATTCGGCAGTAGTTCATCGATCACGGACGCATTCGTCTCGCGCGCCTTGTCGATGAGCATCTTCATATCTTCACGGCTGAATAACTCATGGGCGTGCTTGCGGACGATCTCGCCCAGGTGCGTGATGAGTACGCTCGGCGCATCGACCACCGTGAAGCCGCCCAACTCGGCGCGCTGGCGATCGTTCTCGATGATCCAGCGCGCGGCTAGGCCGAAGGCTGGATCTTTGGTAGCTTCGCCATCAAGCGAAATGTGCGTCTTGCCGGGATCGATGGCCAGCAACCGCTCCGGCCGCAGTTGACCGCGCGCCACTTCGCGACCGCCGATGAGGATGCGATAGGCGTCGGCCTCAAGTTGAATGTTGTCGCGCAGACGGATGGGCGGCACCCACAGGCCGTTTTTGCGAGCCAGGTCGCGGCGCAGTCCGGCAATGCGATCGAGCAAGCCGTTGCCGCGACGCGGATCGACGAGCGGAATGAGTCGAGCGCCAATCTCGACCGTGGCGCGATCGGTTTGCAGGAAATCATCGAGATTCAACTCCGCCGGTTTCGCCGGTCCCGGCGTCTCTTTCGCCTTGGTCACGCTCGGTTTGGCCGGCGCGGTCAGACGACGCGCCCCCAAATAAAGCATGACGGCCAGGCCGACGAACGGCAGCATGGGCAGTCCCGGCGTCAGCGCCAGACCGAGCAGGATCAATGCGCCGACGAACAACGGTCGAGGATTCATGGTCATTTGCGCGCCGATTTCCGCGCCGAGGCTTGTCTGCGTCGTCGCCTTGGTGACGAGCATACCGGAGGCCGTGGCGATGATGAGGGCCGGGATCTGCGAGATAAGCCCATCGCCGATAGTGAGGATCGAATAAGTCCGAAAGGATTGGGTGATGTCCATGTGGCGCGTCAGGCCAATGACGAAGCCGCCGACGAGATTGATGGCGGTGATGATAAGTCCGGCGATGGCATCGCCGCGCACGAACTTGCTGGCACCGTCCATCGCACCGTAAAACTCCGCCTCGCGCAGCAATTGCTGGCGACGGCGTCGCGCCTCGGCATCGTCGATGCCGCCGGAGTTCAACTCGGCGTCGATGGCCACCTGTTTGCCGGGCAAGCCATCGAGGGTGAAACGCGCCGCCACTTCTGAGACGCGGCCGGCCCCCTTGGTGATGACGACGAACTGAATGATGATAAGGATGAGGAAGATGACCAAACCGACGACGAGACTGCCGCCGACCACAAAACCGCCGAACGTGGCGACGATATGACCGGCACTGCCCTTGAGCAAAATCAACCGTGTCGTGGCGACGTTGAGCGCCAGCCGGAACAGCGTCATCAGCAGCAATAGCGACGGAAACACCGAGAAATCGAGGGCTTTGGTTGCGCCCAGCGTGATGAGCAATAGCAGGATGGTCAGGCCGATGTTGAAGGCGAGCAACAAATCGAGCAGCGGCGGCGGCAGCGGCACGAGCAGCACAACGAGTACGCCCAAGAGCGCGATGGATAGCACCAACTCGCTCCGCTGCGTGAGCGGCACGTTGGCATCGCCGGAAAGCGTCATTGCTTTGGCCATACTTATTCACTTTTTCCTGCTTGCCAGCCCGCAGCGCCAGCAAGGGAATGTCCCTTGCTGGCGCTGCGGGCTGGCAAGTTATGCGCTCACGCCGCGCAGCCGATACACATACGCCAGCACTTCGGCAACCGCGTGATAGAGCGCCGCCGGAATCTCTCGATCGATCTGCACAGCCTTGTACAGTGCCCGCGCCACCGGCTTGCGTTCCACGACCGGCACGCCATGCCGCCGCGCCGTCTCGATGATGCGCTGAGCCACATAGCCCGCGCCCTTGGCCACGACGCGCGGCGCACCCAGCGCCCCCTTGTCGTAGCGCAGAGCGATGGCCAAATGCGTCGGATTGGTGATGACGACGGTCGCCTTCGGCACCTCGCGCATCATGCGCCGCTGGCTCAGTTCTCGCCCCATGCGGCGGATACGTGCTTTCACTTGCGGATCGCCTTCCTCACGTTTGATCTCCTCTTTCATCTCATCCTTCGTCATGCGCAGCCCCATCTCGAAGCGCACGCGCTGCAAGATGTAATCGACCACGCCGACGACGACGAACGCCGCCGCCACGGCCAGGCCCAGACGCAGGACAATATCCCAGGTCTGACTCACCGCGCTCGCCAGGGTCTGCCGATCGAGCGCGACCAACCGAGCGAAACGTCCCTTGATGAGTAGCACCGCCAGCACCGTCGTCACGCTGGCTTTGGCGATCGATACGCCGCCGCGCAACAGCGCCAGCAGCGAGAACATGCGCCGCAATCCGCTCATCGGATCGACACGCTCCCAGTTCGCGGACAATAGGCCGGGCGTGATCTGAAAGCCGACCTGCCCGACCATCACGGCCAGCGCCGCCACGAACAGCAAACCAAACAGCATCCCGATTAACTGCAATCCGCGTGTCAGATACGCCGTCAGCAATTCGCCTGTCTGTTCTTGCCCCAACTCGCGGACATGACAGCGCAGCATCCCTTGCTGTACCGTCTCCAGAAGAGTCCCGCCCAGGGTCCGCGATCCGAACCACAGTGCGCCAACCGCGGCCAGCATGAGTAATCCCGTCGTCAAGTCCGTGCTGACGGCCACGCGCCCTTGCGTTCGCGCTTCCTCACGCCGGCGCGGTGTCGGCGCTTCCGTCTTCGATTGATCGAAATCGTCCGCCATGCGATCACACCAACCGTTCGAGCAAGGCGCTCATGTGAGCGAGTGTCCGTACCAGGGCGCTCACGAAGTTCGGCAGCAGCAGAAACACCGCGGCCAAGCCGATGCCGATACGCAGACCAAAGCCAACGGAAAACAGATTCATCTGCGGCGCGGCCCGCGTCAGCAGAGCCAGTACGATCGACGTGAGGAATAGCATCGCGCCGACCGGAGCGGCCAACATCAGCCCCCATTCCTGCGCCGACGCCAGACCGCTTACCATCGGCCCCGCCGCCGACATTCCCGACCATCCGCCGATGGGAATGCGCAGGAACGTGCTGTGTAGCGCGGCGAAAAACAGGTGATGGCCATCCAGTCCAAGAAACAGCACGCTGGCCAGCATCTGAAAAACCTGACTGATGACAATCGACGGATTCGTCGCCGTCGGATCGGCCTGCGCTCCCAGCGCCAGTCCCATTTCCTGTCCGAGATAATCTCCGGCGATCTGCACCGGCAACAGAACCAGGCTCATCACGTAGCCGAGAAACGCGCCGAGCAATGCCTCCTTCATCAACACCAGTACGAAAGCCAGCCAGGACACCGGCCCTTCGTGGGCCAGAAGCGCCGGCGTCGCCGCGCCGCCGAGCAGCATCAAGTACAGCACGGCCAGCGCCACCGACAGCCCGACCTTGACCGTGTGCGGCATCGTCTTCGTGCCCAGCAGCGGCAGCACGGCCACGAAAGCGCCGACGCGCGCCAGAATCAAGCTGAACGACAGCACCAGCGATTCGATCACCGTCCCACCTCCGCGGCGCGTTCGAGCATGCGCATGGTGAAATGGATGGCCAACTGCATGGTCCACGGCATTGCCAGCACAAGGACCAACCCCACGGCCAACAGGCGCGGCACAAAGGAAAGCGTCTGCTCTTGAATGCTGGTGATGGCCTGCAAGACGCTGACGAGAAGGCCAACGAGGAGGCTCGCCCCCAGCGTGGGCAGCGCCAACAGCAGAGCCGTGTACAGCAAATCACGGCCAATCTCGACGACCTGTGCGATCGACATGAGGATGTCCTTTCCGCACTCTTGCTCCCCTCTCCCCTGTACTCGGGGGAGAGGGGAGGAAATCACCCGAAACTCACACTCAGCGCTCGCGCCACCAAATGCCAACCGTCGGCGAGTACGAACAGCAAAATCTTGAATGGTGCCGAGATGATGACCGGCGGCATCATCATCATGCCCATCGCCGTGAGAATGCTGGCCACGACCAAATCCACCAACAAAAACGGCACATAAATGCAGAAACCCATGATGAACGCCGTCTTCAGTTCGCTGATGACATACGCCGGAACGAGGACGTGCCAGGGCGTATCGCTCGGCTGCTGCAACGATTTCAACCCGGCCAGGTGGATAAAGAGCGCGAGGTCTTGCCGGCGCGTGTGTCGCAGCATGAACTTATGCAAGCTCGCGCCGCCGGCGCGGGCGGCCTCCGCCCCGGTCATCTGCTTATCCAGGTACGGGGTCACGGCCTTGACGTTGATCTCATCGAGGGTCGGCCCCATGACGAATAGCGACAAAAACAGCGATAACCCCAGAAGCACGGTGTTGGGCGGAATGTCCTGCGAAGTCACGGCTCGGCGCACGAACGATAACACGATGATGATGCGCGTGAACGGACTGAGGCATACGAGCAGGGCCGGCAACAGCACCATGCCGCCCAGAAACAGAGCCGTCTGGAGCGGCGCGGACAGGTTCTGCAAACCGCCCGATTCGCCGAGGCGTTCGACGACCGACAGCGGATCGGCCATGATGACTCCCTTCCCCGCGAGCAATGGTCCAATCATTCAAGCCGCATCCGCACTGTCCGCGCCGGTGCCGCCATTCAGTTCGGCCAGCGCGCCATCGAACGATTGCGGCAGTGTGAGCAGCGATTTCAGTCCCGCATGATCGACCCCGGCGAGAACCTTGGTATCGCCCGCCTGGAGCAAATACACCGAGCAGCGTCCGCCCAGTGACAGCGATTCGAGCAGGCGCAGTTGCTTGTTCTCACCCTGCGATCCGGCCAGTGGTCGAATCCAGCGTTTGCCGACCCAGAGCGTGATGACACACAGAATAAGGACAAAAATAGTCCCCAATCCCAGCCGCAGAAACATCGCGCGCGGCGAAGGCAGGTCCGGCATTGATGGCGGGCTGTAATCGAGTGGTTCCTTCGCGTCCGCAGTTGGGGTTGCCGCTGGCATCAGGACGGACGGTTCCTCACCGTGGCGCAGACTTCGCGGCAGAAATATGCCGCCCGCCGTGGCCATGAGACCGAGCAGCCCCAGCACGAGCCAACTCGGCAGTCCGCCCTTGCGCGGCGCGCCTTTATCCGATGGGACCATGATCCGCGTACTCCGAACCGGCAGCGCGGCAACCCCACGGAAAGCGAGTTCGCCGTCTGTCAGACGTGTGTAGGCAGACTATCGTCTAGCGATTGGCGAAACCTTGAGGATTATTCCGAGTGTGCCGAGGAAATGGCGGCACTTGACTGGCGAACAACGAGAAAGACGGTAGATTGGGTTGGAAAGCATTCCGTCGAGTCGTCTCCGCGCGGGGTTCAACGTCCATGAGTTTGAAAGGTAAGGCTCTTGGGCTGTGCAAGCGCTTGGGTGCGCCGGCCAAGTTTGCCGCCAAGCTCGCTCTCGGTGCCATGCTGCCGGGCAGTCCCGCCGTCGTCGAACTGGTATGCGGCGTCCTCGATTGCGTCCACGAGACCGCGAAGGACACCCTGGAGTTCGATGCGGCCAAAATGCGGGCGGCCTCCGCCGCCGACTTGCAGCGTGTCGAGCAAGTGCGACTCCTTGGGTCGCACTATTCAGTTGCAGGAAGCGATGTTTGCGCGACAGGGGAATATGCCGAGAGGGACAGCAGTCCCATTTCCCGCGCAACTGTCTGGCAAACAAGAACTTGTCGGCAGCGTCCCCATTTTTTTCAATTGCTATTTTGGTGCCAGAATTGAAGGATGTGCTACTGAAAGCATATGTCGCAATGGGTCGCGCCAAAGTCCTCACCACGACAGCAGAGGCCAGCTTGGCAGGCGGAATGTCAAGATCGATTACGGGCGACCATCTGGCTGCGACCAAGGTGTGCCGGGGATTGCTCAAGGAATTGCACGCGGAGCTGATGAGCTTCTTGTCTCGCGACGAGTAAGAGCTTGATTACTCAATCCTAGTCTGGGCGGTGGGCAGGCAGTCGGGAGATCGACCAGTCTGGCAAGATGTTGCCGACGGCTTTTCGCAGGGGTAAACTTGATCTTCGGACTGGATTCATGCTCCCGGATGGCGTTCATCTGGGAAAGGTCGGTTGATAAAGTGAGTACAGAAAATGAAACAAGCGACTCTCATTATGGTAGGTTTGGTACTTCAACTGTGTTCAGTTGCGCAGATTAGGGCCGGAATGGTAATCGGCTACACGGACAGAGCCGCTTTTGATGGAGCAGCCCAGCCTCAGTTTCAGTGGGGATTTGACGGTATTTTCCAAGGAGATACATTTAACAACTACCAGGGGCCTAATGGGATTGTACTCACATCTGCCCTTGGGACGAATGATCTCTTCAGCAATCAATTACAAGGCTTCAGTGGAGGGGAATTGTATTTCGGTTCGGGAGACCGTGACTTGATCTTCACCGCTCCAACGTATTCGTTCGGTATTAATGTGGCGTGGGCACCAAGCATATTAACTAACAACGGATGGACTCCTCCGGTCGGCGTCACGATGGACGTTTATGCATACGATGGGAGTTTACTGGGATCTGTTAGCGTTACAACGGCCGACGCATATGCAGGGCCAGTGCTTGGGACTGGTACACCATTCTACGCAGCTTTCTTAGGCGTTGTCAGTGACACACCAATTGAGGGAATCTATTTCAACGATATTCCAGGAGCGGCGTTTTACGACAACGCGGAATGGGGGGCGGCACTCGCTGTTCCTGAACCATCCACTCTTGTCCTAATTGGTACGGCTTTCTTCACGGGTCTCGGCTACATCGGCTTACGCCGGAGAAAGCTGGCAGTGGCTGAGTACGCCAGCAAGCAAGCAGGACCAATAACCGCCTCGTAGTCCACCCGACTCCGTGTTGGGACGTCGGGAATCTGCGAGCCGAGGGCTTGACAGGGAGGAGAGGTACGGGATGATTTCATGTCGGCTAAGGGAACATCACACCAGCCAGGGGAATCCTATGAACGATCACGAGCTACTAACTGAAGCCATCCGAGTAGCGAAAGCCTACCTGGGAGAATTGCTGAATCCACGCTCGCTCTCCGCAACAGAACGTGACCTACGTAATCAAGAAGCCGATCGAGTGCAAAAGTATATTCAAGATCTCGAACAGCGTCTTGAACCTCCGGCGTCTCCCACATAGTTCGTCGGTTTTGACCATCCGACCGTTACACCGGATAAGAAAAGGTGTCAGGAACGAATGGCATGGAATTAAGGCGCAAGTGCTTTCAGAATGGTAGTTTGCGGCTGTCGGTTTCAAGGGAGAACATTTGTTTACTCCTGCGCCGCACCCGAGGATTTTTCATCACCCTCGAGGGGCGCTTATGAGAGAGTTGGCCAGCCAGCGATGCTAAATACTATGTAACCAGTTATCAGTGTGCCACTTGCGCCTTAAGTTCATGCCATTCGTTTCAGGAACCTTTTGAGAGCGTAATAGGCACCTGATACTTTTTTCGTCTTCATCGGATCGAGGATTCGGAAAGATGAACTTGCCCATTTTCAAAGCGTTCGTGCTTTGTGAGAATATTAGCGATAAATCCGCGAGCAGCGGTCAGAAGGACTTGCAAGGGGCAGGCTTGGCACGAATGGAGTGCGCGGAACCGTTCCCCGCGAAATTGTCCTTTTGGATCTTCGCGCAGTTAGCGGACCAGAAAGAAACGGGGAAAGTTCAGCTTGCGCTCATGCGCGCAGATTCGGGACGACGCTACTTCTTCCGTTCGATCATCGTCCGGCACAAAGATGCGGTCCAGGCGACGGTTGTTTGTATTCGCCTCTATGATTGCCTGTTTCCCGAACGAGGAGTTTACTTCATTGAATTGTGGTACGATGACGTATGGGTAATCGATCAGCGCCTTGAAGTGGTCTAGCGGGAGGTTGCAATGGACAAGAAAGATAACAAAACGTCTGGTGCTGGAGAGGTCCAAGTATTTGAACTGACCATGGATAACCCCGAGGACCAAGACGAACTGAATCGCCGACTACGAAAGCCGGGAGAGCCTACAGTCGAATTGAGGACAAACCAGGCCGAACCAAATGCTGTAGCAGACCGGCCACGCGACGAACGGTAGTGCGCGTCATTGCGTTTTCTCCCGCGTGAGCCGGTTGCTTTTTTAAGCAATGCAAGAGTACTTTTGGTGGGAATGCCGGCACGCTGGGTGCGCACGGCGATTGCTCGATTGCGACTGAGCTGTGTCGTTCGCCAAAAAGGGAGCAAACCCCTCTAGGAAAAATCCATGCAAAGATGCGATACTGTGGGATGGCTAGACACGCGACAAGCGGTCTCCGCCTCTCATCCCGCCGACCAAGGCATCTCCGTGGAGAGTCCATCATGAGTACGCCCCCTCTGTGCGAGAATACGTCTCTGCAAAATCCACAAACACTAAACGACGCGACCGGGGAAAAGGGATCGGAGAAAAAGCCCACCAGCGGCCGGGATGAACGTGGGCGGTTCACGCCCGGCAATGGCGGAGGACCGGGCAATCCGTTCGCGCGACGGGTGGCCAAGCTGCGCGCGGCCCTGGTCAAGCGTGTCACCGAGGAGGACATGGCCCACATCGCCGAGCAGTTGATCGCGCAGGCGAAGCTCGGCAATGTAGCGGCGATCAAACTACTGTTTCAGTACGTCTTGGGCAAGCCGGCCGAGGCGGTCAATCCCGACACCTTGGACATTGAGGAATGGCGGCAGTGCTATCAACCGCTGGGACAGATCATGCAGGAAGTGCCTCAGACCATGGCGACGTTGCCGGCCAAGGTCGTCTGCGGCCTGGTGGCCCATATCCAGCCGTGCCGCGTTCACGAGTTTGCAGCGGTCATGAGTCTGCCGCAGCGACAACTGGAGGAGCTGCGGCAACAGGCAGCCGATGCGTCCCATTACGGCGAGTTGCTCCACGAAGCGGCCTGTTCGCCCAAGCAGGAGGAAGCCAACGGCAAGAAAGCCGAAGAAACGGCTCACGCACCGTCAACAAACGGCGTTGGCGGCATGGCCGCAACCGGCAGAGGAGAAGGAAAAGGGGACGCGACTCGATTTTACTTGACGGAGAAATGACCGTGGCCTAATGTGATGTCCATGCTACGAAGACAAAAGGTGTCAGAAGACAAAAGGTGTCAGGAACGAATGGCATGGACTTTAGCCTCAAATCCTGAGTGGCGAAGGAGTTAACAAAGACGGCCTGCCTTGCTAAAGTGAGGAAGACATCGAACCCTCACCACAAGGACCGTAGTGTGATTACTCGCGCTGGTCTGTGTAGCCTTGGCCAGCATTGGCCAAAATCATTGCTTGGTGCCATCCGCGTTCACCGGCGCGCGGCGCAGCCCCTTGAGCTTTTCGACCAGCTGCGCCGCCAGGCCGGCGTCGGTCAGTTCCGCCAGCACCTTCGCCGCCTGCCTTTCCTGCATTAGACTGAGTACCTTGACAGCCGTATCCATCTTGCCCGTATCGGCCAGATTTTGCAGAATCTTGGCCGCGCTCTCCGGGGCCATCGAATTGTACATGCCGCTCATCTTCTTTAAGTTAACCTGCTCTTCCTTCTGCAATTGCAAGACGCGGCTTTCCATCTCCTGCGTATTCTTGGTGATTTTCTGACGCTCATCATCGAGGTTGCTGCGTTGTTTCTCGACGCCCTGAATGGCATCGTTCAAGGCTTCCATCTCATTTTTCACCTGCGTACGCATTTCATCCAGCGCGGAACGCTCGCCGCGAATGTCTTCCTGAATCAGCTCGATCTGCTTTTTGCGCGCGCTCAGTTGTTCCTCGCGCTCACGCACGGCGGCCAGGCGCGTGCGCAGTTCGCTGGTCATGCGGGCGATTTCCTCGGTTCCGCCGTTGTAAGCGGGACGCACCGCGGCGCGCGGGGCGCTGTCGCCGTGACTCGCCGTGGCCGGCGGAGTGGGAGTCGTAGGACGTTTGCTCGTCTCCTTCGGCTTGATGTCGATTTTCTCCGTCATTTCCGATCCATGTTCGCTCTTTTGTTTCTGTTGCCAGAAATACGACGCCGACGCCGACACGCCGAACAGGATCAGGCTCGTCACGCCGATAATCAGCAATTTCTTCATGGCCTCTCTCCCTCTGGAGCGTCGGGACTGCCGAACGGTCCCTCTTCGCGCGCTGCCAGCCAGCGCCGCAAGCCTAGCTCATCCAGATTGTTTTGCTGCTGTCGGGCCGCTTCTTTTCGGTAGCTTTGCCATTCGCGCGCGCGGAGCGCACGCAACGCCTCGACCTCCAGGGATGCCTGTATACGCAGACGGTTCGCTTCCTGCAACTGCGCCTCGGCCTCGTCGGCGCGCCGCTGCGCCGCCGCCAGCAATTCGCCCAGCGCGACCGCCTGGGCGTAATGAGCCTGCCAGGTTCCCAGGATTGCCGCCGCCCGCAGTTTCGCCGACGCGCTCGCCGTGGTTTGGTTTAATTGCTCTTCGATCCGCACGCACTCCGCCCGCGCTTCCTCGCGCCGCGCTTGCGCCTGCCGCTGGCGCATCTCGGCCAACCGCTCGCGCTGCACCTTCACGGACAACACACGTTCCAGGCGAAAGTGAAATCGTTTCACAATGGCTCCACTGCTCCCGCTGCGCGGGAAATCCTCACCCGCTGCGCGGGAAATCCGAAATCCGAAATCCGAAATCCGAAATCCGAAAGAAATCTCAAAATCCAAACACCAAATCCAAAACAAAACGTCCCGACTCGATGTTTTTTCTTGTTTTTTATTGGTGATTGGGATTTCTTTCGGATTTCGGATTTCGGATTTCGGATTTCGGATTTCCCGCGCAGCGGGTGAGGATTTTGATTCAAAACGGCCATGCTGCCGCGATCTTGTCCATGCGTTCGCGTGTCTCGATGAGCGTAGTGCGATCGCCGACGTTTTGCCGCAGAAACGCCAATACCGACGGCATCAACTCGACCGCGCGATCGACTTGCGGACTGCTGCCGCGCACATAGGCCCCGATGCGAATGAGATCCTCGGCCTCGGCATGTACGGCCTGGATTTCGCGTAATTTCCGCGCCGCCTGCTGATGACCGGCATCCGTCACCTCGCGGGCCACTCGGCTGATGCTCCGCGCGATGCTGATGGCCGGGAAATGCCCGCGCTCGGCGAGCTTCCGATCCAGCACGATATGGCCGTCCAGTAAACCGCGCGTCGCGTCGGCAATCGGCTCATCGAGATCGTCGCCATCGACCAGTACGGTCAGCATCCCGGTGATGCTGCCGGTCGCGGCGTTGCCGAGTTGCTCCACGGTGTTCGCCAGCAATTGAAACACCGAGGGCGTGTAGCCGCGCGCGCTGGGCGGTTCACCAAGAGCGAGGCCGAGTTCACGCTGCGCCATCGCCAAGCGCGTGAGGCTGTCCAGCATAAACAGCACATTAGCTCCACGAGCGCGGAAGTGATCCGCCATCGTGATCGCCACCTGCGCCGCCCTTGCGCGCATCAGCGGCGCTTGATCGCAGGTCGCCACCACGACCACCGAACGCGCCAATCCTTCCGCGCCAAGGCAGTCTTCCAGAAACGAACGCACTTCCCGGCCACGCTCGCCGATGAGCGCGAGGACGTTGACATCGGCGCGCGATCCCTTGGCGATCTCGCCGAGCAGCGTACTTTTGCCGACACCGCTGCCCGCGAAGATGCCCACACGCTGGCCCTGCCCGCAGGTAAGCAGCGAATCGATGGCACGCTGTCCGGTAACAAACGGAGCGAGGATGCGTGCGCGCTCGAGCGCCGGCGGCGTGCTGCGCTGCACGGGCAATAGATCGCAATCGCGCAGCCGACCGCGCCCATCGAGCGGACGCCCCAATCCATCCAGGATGCGACCCAGCAAGCCCTCGCCCGCCGGCGCGAGCAGCCCTCGGCCCAGGTGCGTCACACGCATGCCGGAATGGACATCCTCGGTATGTTCGTAGGGCACCAGATAGGCGACGCCATTGTGAAAGCCGATCGCCTCGGCCAGAAGCGTTCCGCCGTCGGCGGTGTGGATGACGCATTGATCGCCGACCGCCGCCGGCAAACTGCACGACAGCAGCAGGCCGGTGGCGCTGCGAAGTACGCCGCTGGTGCGGAACAGTTCGTGCCGTGCAATGTCACGGCGCAGACGGGCCAGGTCCAGATCGAGCATGACTCGCGCTCCATAAGAGATGCTGGCGCAGTTCGGCCAGTTCGCCGGCCAAATCGGTGAGGACGTGAATTTCTCCCGCTTCCGCTCGGCAGCCGCCTCGATTCAATCCAGCATCCGCCTCGATACGCACTTGCGGCTCGCGCGCCGGCAGCAGCGGTTGATCCATGAGACGTTGCCGCAACAGCGCCAGATCGTCTGGGTGCAGATACACCGTAACCGCCGGAGCCGCCGGCAAACGTGCGATAGCCTGACGCATCATCTCCTCGATGGGAAACTCACCGGCTTGCAGTTTGTCGAACACCAATCGACCGGCAACCGCCAGCGCCAACTCGACCACCGCTTGCCGCATCTCGGCCGTCATCGCATCGTAGCGCGTGCCGAGTTTGTCCACGGCGATGCGCAGCTGCGCCAGTACCTGCTCGATCATCGCTCGTTCTTCACGGGCTATCTGCGCCAGGTCCGGTGTCGTTAATGTTGGCGCTGGCTCGGGTCGCGGGATGGCCGGCAGCGGAATATGCAGGCTGGCGTGGACGATGTCGCGGAGCCGGGGCGGAGAGCGAAACCTGATCTCGAAGACCCGCGGCGAATCGTGTTCCAACATGCAGGATCTCCACTCGTTACCGCTTGCGGCTTAGCGTCCTTCTCCCCTCTCCCCTGTACTCGGGGGAGAGGGGTTGGGGTTGGGGGGAGAGACTTTCCCCCTCACCCCCAACCCCTCTCCCCCGAGTACAGGGGAGAGGGGAGCAAGAGATGGTCTCTCACTCGATCATCATCAATTCGCCGGCTTGATCCAGTCGTTGAATCACATCCACCAACACCTTCTGCGCCTGCCGCACCTGCGCAATGGGCACCATGCCCAAAAACTCCATTTCTTCCGCCAGCGTTTCCCGCGCGCGCTTGGACAGGTTATTCAGCACCTTCTCGCTGATCGCTTCGCTGGCGCCCTTGAGAGCTACGCTGAGCGTCTTGGAATCGATCTCGGACAGCAGCTTTTGCATCGAGCGATCATGAATCCGCAACACATCTTCAAACTGATACAGCAACTCCTTGATGCGCCGACCGGTCTCCGGCTCGTTTTCTTCCAGCGCGGTCAGCACTTCCAAGCGTTCGGTTTTCTCCAAACAACGTAGCATTCCCGCCATCTTCTCGTACTTGGCGTCGGCGCTGGTATCGCTCCGCTTGCCCGCGAGCGTCCGGCTTTTCTGCACCACAGCGCTGGCGATGCGCGCGAGTAACTCCGGCGGAGTGCTACCCAAGCGACTGAGACGCACCGACACATCGCGGCGCATTTCCGTCGTCAGATGGCGCAATACCTCGCCGGCTTTTTCGGGCGGCATGCAGTTGAGAACCAGAGAAGCGGTATGCGCCTGCTCGCCTTGCAACACCGCGCCGAGCAGATCGGGCGGCAGCGCGTCCAGCGCTCGTATCGGATCGCGCGGCAGAGGAGGAAGACTTGGTTCGTCCTCCGTCTCCGGCAGGTCGATCTCCGGATCGGAAGGCGGTCGATAGGCGGCGAGCTGTCGCGCCGTTGGCGGCTCCTCCTTGACAATCGGAGGGCTGTCGGGCTGGCGCAGCATCTCCTCGAACTCGCGGAGTACCTCGTCGAGACCGTCCGGATTAGGCCCTAGCTGATGCAATTTTTCTAATTCAGATCGCAATTGTCCACCGCGTGCCGGCCCTAGTTCCGCCAGCACGTTCTCCGCGATCTCCGCCGGCAGACTGTGCAGCAAAAGGGCGACTTTTTCTATCCCAGTTCGCGTTGCCATGATCTGCCACCCTACTCCATTCATGCCGCCGCTCGCGTGGTCGGCTGTTCCGCCGGCGCTTCCGATTGCTCAAGCCAGCGCGCCAGCACCTTCGCCAAGCGTTCGGGATCGGCCTTGGCCATTTCCGCCAGGCGATTGCTCTCGGTTCGTCCCTCCGCCGCAGGCGTTGGAGCTTGCTGTTTCGGCCGTAAGCGCCGGTAATAGAGGAAACCCATCAGCAGCGCCACCAGGGCCGCCACGCCGAGCGAGGCATTGCGGGCCAGCGATAAATACCAGCGCATACGCTGCGCCTGCTGATACTCCGCCTCCACGCCCTCCAGCGATGCGCCGCTCGCCAGCTTGACATCGTTGACCTTGATCTCATCGCGTCCCTTCTTGAAACCGACCGCTTGCTTGATGATCTCTTCCGCCTCCGTGAGTGTCAGACCCCCACCGGACGCGCCTTCGGGCCGCGATAAATCGAGCAGGGCCGCCACCGTCAAGCGCTCGACATTGCCGCGTCCTTCCTCCATTTCCAATTCGATCTTGGTTGCCCGCCATTCCGAATCCGTGTTCTCTTCATTATCGTTGCTGTGGTGCGCCGTGGTTGAGGAAGCCGACTTGGACTTGCCTGGCAGATTGCTGATCGCACCCGCCGCGCCTCGGTTCGCCGGCGCACCCGTACTCGACTTGCGATTGGTAATCGTCTCCTTGACCAGCACGCGCTGCTCGGGATCGTAGGTTTCTTTCTTCGTCTTTTGATGCTGAAAGTTCACTTCCGCCGTCACGCGCACCACCGCCCGACCGGGGCCAAGCACTTGCGACAACATCTCCTCGGCACGGTGAGATAGGTACGTCTCCATCTCACGGCGATATTCCATCTGCGTCGTCACCGGCGCGGGTGTGTCGCCGTGCGTCTCGCTAAGGACGTGGCCGTTGGTGTCCACCAATGTTACCTGCTCCGGTGACAATCCTTCCACGCTGCGTGACACCAGCGCCACGATGCCTTGTGCGGTGTTGCGTGGCAGCACGGCACCCGGCTTGAGTTTGAGTACCACGCTGGCCGTCGCCGGTTTTTGCTCGCGCACGAACGGCGTCGGCTCCGGCCGCACCAGATGTACCCGCGCTTGCAGGACCGGCTCGACCTGCATGATGGTCTTGGCCAGTTCCGCTTGCAGAGCGCGATCGAGATTGACGTGCTGCAAAAACGGCGTCATGCCCACGTTCATTTCGTCGAACAATTCAAAGCCCTTGCCCTTGCTTGGCACACCTTCCGCAGCCAGATCCAGACGCAATTGATGCAATCGCTCGGCCGGCACGAGAATCGACGTTCCGCCCGCACCAAGATGGAACGGCACGCCTTGGGCTTGCAATTTGGCGGTGACGGCACCGGCATCTTCGGGGCTTAGACCCGAGTAGAGAATCTGATAATCGGTCTGGAAAGCGAAAATGCCGACGGCGAAGATCGTCGCCACGCACACGCCGGTCAGAACCAGCAAGGCGATGCGGCGCGGCCGGCTCATCCCCTGGTAGATGGTTCGTAGCTGTTCCAGAAGTTGACGAAGAAATCGCATATCCGCTTTCCGCTTTCCGCTATCTGCTATCCGCTATCTACTATCTGCTATCCGCTATCCGCTATCCGCGTGTCTATTGGGCGGATAGCGGATAGCGGATAGCGGATAGCGGAAAGCGGATTCACACCTGCATGCGCATGATTTCCTGATAGGCGTCGCTGAGGCGATTGCGTATTTCCAACACGAGATGAAAGCTCAAATCCGCCTTCGCCATCGCCAGCATGACGTTATGCACATTGTCCGCTCGCCCCGCCACGAGGTTATGCACGGCCTGCTCCGCGTGCGCCTGTTGAGCGCCGGCGTCGCCGACGAACTGCGTCAGCAAGCGACCGAAGGCGCCCGAACCCAAACCCACGGCCGGCGCAGCGGCGGTGCCGCCGGATATTCCCGGCGATACAGGAGAAATGCTCATGGATCACCCCTGACCACGGAGAATGCTATAGGATTGCTCGGTCATTTGACGGAAGAATTGCATGGCGCGAAGATTGGCTTCATACGCGCGGCTGGCGGTAATCATGTTCACCATCTCGACGGGCAAATCGACGTTGGGCATCGTCACATAACCATCGCGGTCGGCGTCGGGATGACCGGGATTGTGAATGCGATGAAACGCCGACGTGTCATCGACGATACCGGCGATTTGAACTCCGCCGGCCGGGGAATGGCTGCCGCCACGCCTAGACGCGCCGACGCCCTGCTGGTTGAGAATGGCTGAAAAGACGACATCCTGACGACGATAGGGGCCGCCGTTGGCCGATCGTGTGGAGAAGGCATTGGCGATGTTGTTCGCCACCACTTCGAGGCGCAGCCGCTCGGCGGCCAGTCCCGACGCGCTGACGTCCGCCGCGGCGAACAAGGGATTTCCATGCATAAAGCGTCTCCTGTACGCGGAGAGAAGCGAAAACACAGAGGAGGGGACCACATTGTCCCCAATCCCTCTGTCCCATCAATGACCCGTGATGGCGCTGCGCATCATGTTGATGCGGCTGACCAGCATTTGCGTGGCCATACTGTAGAGCAGGGAGTTCTTGTTCAGACTGCCCAACTCTTTGTCGAGATCGACCGTGTTGCCATCCTGCCGAACCACATTACCCTGTCCCTCGACGACACGAGGCGTAACACCCAGAGCGCCCTTTTCCCCTTGCTTGCCCAAGGCCCGCGCGAAAGCGTCCTCAAAGGACACTTCGCGTTGGTGATAGCCCGGCGTGTTCACATTGGCGAGGTTTTGAGAAATCAGGCGATGGCGCATCTGGGCCACATCGAGCAGACGGCTTAGCACATCGGATTGTGGGATTGTAAGGCTCATGGCGGTTGTATCGGTTATAGCGAAGTCCGGCTTGAGTGGTTCTGACGGCGTTGACAAGCCCGGAGCGCCAGCGATGAGGGCTTCCTGTCGCTGGCGCTTCGGGCTAATTGGCGTAATTTGAAGCGATTGAAAGGAGGCAGTCAAGTGTCAGGGACCACGGCGTCGATACAGGAAGCGTGTCCTCTTCGACATCGACAAGGAGCGTCCATGGACACCGGAACCATCGTCGGCACCGTGCTGGGCTTCGGCTTCATCGCCACCGCCATCCTCATGCACGGCAGACTGTCTGATTTCGTGGACATCCCCGGCGCACTCGTCGCATTCGGCGGTTCGTTCTCGGCGCTGTTCATCTTTTTTCCCGCCAAGAAAGTGCTTGGCATCTTCGGCATCGTCAAGAATTGCATCCTCAACAAACTGCCCGATCCGCGCGCCGAACTCCGTCGTCTGACAGCGTTGGCGACGGTGGCCCGGCGCGATGGTTTGCTGGCTCTGGAGAAACAGTTGGCCGAAATCGACGATCCCTTTCTCATTCGCGGTTTGGAAATGGTTATCGATGGCTTCTCGCGCGAGAAGGTTGAGGAAGTGTTGCAAATTGAACTGCAATACATCGAAGAGCGGCACGCCGTCGGCAAGCGCATGTTCGATCAGCTTGGCGCGTCGATGCCGGCCTTCGGCATGGTCGGCACGTTGATTGGTCTTATTGAGATGCTGCACGAACTCGACGACCCCAGCAAAATCGGCGCGGGCATGGCCGTGGCGATGGTGACAACCTTCTATGGCGCGTTCGCGGCCAACATGATCTTCCTACCGCTGGCCGGCAAATTGGAGAATCGCGGTAAGGAAGAAACCCTTTTGCGCGAGTTGATGATTCAAGGCTTGGTCGCGTTGATTGAGGGAGAAGCGCCGCGCTCCGTGGAGTCGAAACTCAAGGCGTTTTTGGCTCCCACATCGCGGGAAAACGAGGCGAAAGCGGCGTAAAACCGCCGGCGGCATTTCCAGAGACGTCTTCATGTCCAACCACAAACACACAAACGCGACAACGAGCCACGCCAGCAGCTGGATCATCACCTACAGCGACATGGTCACCCTGCTGATGGCCTGCTTTATCTGCATTATCACCTTTTCCTCGCAAGAATCGGAGAAATTCGCGGCTAAGAAAAATTCGCTCCTGGAGGGCACCGGGGGGCGAGGCATCGTGGGTGAAATCGAAAAAAACAGGCTGGAGCGTGCCTCCGTGGTATGGCGTCTACGTATGCGGCAGGCGCATGGGAGTGAATCCGGAGCGGAAATGGCTCCAATGTATCAAAACCCCTCCGCGAATACCTCCGCGCAAATACTACGGGCACTGGAAAACGCGATCCCAGGGCGCTTGTCCGATAACTTCACGATCCATCTGCCGCGGAGCCTGCTGTTCGAGAAGGCGGATCGTCTCTCCGCCTCTGGTGTGCGACTGCTGCATGTCCTCGCCGTCAACCTTCATGATCTGCCCTACGATTTGCAATTCCAGGTGGCCCAGAGCGATGACATCGCCCAAGCGGTCAAATTGTGCGGCTACCTGGCGACACGGGAAGGCTATGAACCAGCTCGTTTGGCTGTTGGCAGCCGGCCTGCCGTCGTCGGCGAGGACAATTCCATCTGGCTGGTTCTAGCGCGGCAATTCTGAGGAGCCGTCATGCTGTTTGGGCGCAAGCGAACCGGAAGCCGTATTAACACCGACGGTTGGATGATGTCCTACGCGGACATGGCCACGATTCTGCTCGCCATGTTCATCGTCCTCAGCACGCTGGGCAAGGACCAGACCGGTATCAACCTCGCCAACGGTACGGGTTCCTTCGTCAATTCCTTGAATTCCTTCGGGATGGCCGGGCTATTCGACTCGGCGGCGCACCCTATTCCCACGAACAATCCGACTCCCCATTATCTTTATAATCCTCACGAAGATGAAAACCAGGTTGAGCATCCTGGAGCGGGAGATCAGCTACGTCTCATTGATGGGGAAGAAGAACATTTGCAGCATTTCTTGCAAGAATTGCATCGCCAGCTTCCGGTTGAGCGCACCTCGCGATCCGCCGGCCAGGTAAATATCGACCTGTACGAACCACTGCGCAAGGGAGCGCCGTATCTGACCCCGCGCCATGTCGAGATGCTTGAGCAAATACGACCATTGCTGGAACGACCGGGGTTTCGTGTGCATTTGGTGGTGTGGACGCCGACGCCGACGCTGTCCGCCTGGACCCGCGCCGCCACGCAGGCTCACCACGCTACCGCCGAGTTCGCCGCCGCGTCTCAATTATCGCCCGCGGCGGCGGAGCGACTCATTCCCCTCGCGCAACCGTGGCGCTATCGTGACATCCGCCGACCGATCTTGTCACTCATCGTCGTCAAAGTGACCGATCAATAGTGCAATAGCAAATCCTGGGCGATTTGCGTCCAGTTCACATCCGCCGTTGTTTCGTAAAAAAGATCCTTGTAAAGCTTGCTCGCTTGTGGAGGCACATCGCGCAGAATTTCGTCTTTGAGTTTCTTAGCCAGCATTTGATTGGCAACACTTTCAACCGTGTCTCGTTTGTTGAGAACTTCCGGTGACTCCTTCGCCAGCACGCGGTGTTGTAGTGTTTGCTCGCGCCAGTATTTATTCGCTTCCTTGTCGGAAAAGACCCAATTGCCAATCAATTTGGTGGCCATGCTTTTCTCATCGCGTTGATTATAAGAGTTGCGGCCACGACCCAGTGTTATGCTCTCCGATTGGGGAATGCTGCCGGCGACCCTGAACTCCGGCACCGATCCCGTCCGCGGGGCCGTCTTCGAGATACCCGCTTCCGAATTGGCAAAGGGATTCTGAAAATAAAATCCCACCGCCCGTTTGACTTTGTCATCCTGACCGGCGATCCACATCACGAGAAAGAACGCCATCATCGCGGTGACGAAATCCGCGTAAGCCACCTTCCACGCCCCTCCGCCTTTTCCCGCCACGATTCATTCCCTCCAACTAGATGGGCGAACGGCCGGCGTAAGCCGGCTGGTATAGGCTGATGGACACGTACCAGCCGGCTTACGCCAGCCGTTCGCCATGTTGTCACGCGCCCGCTTCCTTGAAAATCTGAGTCATTTCCGCGAGGCTGGGACGGCAATCCGTTCCCACGATCCGCCGCGCGGTGGTGACCACATCACGGGCGCCTTCACCCAGGCACATCGACACAACCGAGGACGACATGGCGCGGAAGAAGGTCATTTCCTCTTCGCCGAGGTACTCCATTCGGCCCGCCATGGGAGCGAAAAATCCATAGGAGAGTAAGATGCCGAGAAATGTCCCGACCAGAGCGGCACCGACCTTGTGGCCAATCTCACTGGCGGGACCATCGATCGCCCCCATCGTGACGACAATGCCCAGAACGGCGGCGACGATGCCGAAACCAGGCAAGGCGTCGGCCGTTTTGGTCAGCGCGGCAATGGCCGCATGGTGTTCACGCTCGATCACCTTCATCTCATCCTGAAGGGCGGATGTCACCTGCGCCGCCTCCGCCTTACCGTCCACGAGCAGAGCCAGACCATTGCACAAAAATTCCGTCGCGTGATGGTTCTTGCCAATTCTTGGATATTTCTGGAAGAGATCACTACTATGTGGATCGTTGATATGAGATTCCAGAGACAACAAGCCGTCCTTGCGAACCATTCGCGACAATGCGTACATTAGTTCGAACAATTCGAGATAGGCCTTCTTATTGTAGGGCGAGCCTTTGATAAGCTGCAAAACAGCGCGCATCAAATCCTTGATGACTTTCAGCGGCGACATGATAATGAGCGCCCCGAGCGATGCACCGCCAATAGTCACGAACTCGGATGCGTGCATGAGCGCCCCGACATGACCGCCGGCCATGGAAAATCCGACCAGTACGGCGACGAGTACGAAGAGGCAACCACCGATAACGACCATCTGCCACCACCGGGTAAAGACCGCATTTTCACCGATTTTTCAGCCTGTCGCCGAAGCATAGCTTTTTTTCGGACCCCACAAGAATAGTTTCCGTCCAACCTCAAACGAAATGCCGCATGAAAAATCACGGCCCGTCTTGATGTTCTTTGACGAACCGCGCTCCGTGAGCCAAAGTAGCAACAGCAGTTACGCGCCCCTCTATCGCTGAGAACGCCAGCAATGTCTAACCGGACTAGCCACGTTGTCACGCAAGATCTGACATTCGTGTCTTATGACCGCAAGATCGTATCCCGGCCCAGTCCCGCCGTTGATTCGCCGGAGCATCGCGAGGCGCTGCTGGCTCGCATTGTCGATAATCCCTATCTGGTTAGCCCGCCGGGCATTGTCTTGCGGTTACTCGAACAGGCGAGCCATCTCGATTGCACGCCGACCGACTTGGCGGCTGTCCTTCATCGCGATCCCGCCTTATGCGGCAAAATCCTCAAAGCCGTCAATTCCGTGTTCTACGGCCTGCCGCGATCGATTACGTCCATCAATCGGGCGGTGGCCTTGCTCGGACTCAAGGCGGTTCGTTCGCTCGTACTCAGTCTGTCGTTGCCGGTGATGCAGTCGCAGTTTCCCTGCAAGCCGCCTTTCGACACGTTCTGGAAAGCGTCCGTGGCCGGCGCCATCGTCGCCCATGAACTGGCTCTGAAGTTGCACCGACCCAATCCCGAAGACGATCTGATGGCGGGACTGCTGCGCGATCTGGGCTTGCTGGCCTTGCAGCAGGTCTATGCCACCGACGCGGCGCGGTTGCTGGCTTATGCGGAGAGCGAGGGCGTTCTCGATCCGTGCCAACAAGAAGAGCGGTTGCTGGGCATCAATCACGCCGATGTCGGCGCCGTCCTCTTGCATCGCTGGCGTCTGCCGGAAGATATTACCGAGGCCATTCGCTACCATCATGCCCCCGAGCGGGCCGTCGGCCTACCGAGTGTCGTGGCTGAGCGTGCCCGCCTGTTGGCGTTCGCCAGCCACATCGCCCAACTCCAACTGAGCGGCGGCGCGACGGTGCTGCGTGAGACGCTCGTTTTCGCCCACCGGCACTACGACTTGAATGAAGCGGGATTGAGAGCCTTTCTCGAACCGATAGCGCAAAAAATTGACGACTTCGCCAGTCTCATGAACATTGAGGTCGGCGTCATCGAACACTACCCGCGCATTCTCGCGCGAGCCGCTGAAGAACTGGTCAAACTGACGATCGAGACGAACATGGACAAACTGCGCATTCTCGAACAGCAGCGGCAAGCGGAACAGGAGGCGCAGCACTGGCGCGAGCAGGCTCTGCACCTGCATCAGGAATCCCTGCGCGACGCGCTGACGGGCGCCTTCAATCGCGGTTGCTTCGAGGTTGAACTGTTTCGCCAGTTTCGCCGCGCTCGGCGACGCGGCACGGTTCTGGGACTGGTCTTCCTGGACCTCGATGATTTCAAGCACCTGAACGATCGCTTCGGCCATCCCTTCGGTGATCGCGTTCTCAAGGAGACGGCCGACAAGTTGTTCGACGCTGTGCGCTATGGCGACACTGTCGCTCGTTATGGCGGCGACGAGTTCTGTATCCTCGTCGAGAACACCTCGCCGGAGGGATTGCGGGCGATGGCCGATCGCCTGGGGGAAGACCTCAACAGCCAGACTCTCGACAGCCAGGGCCATAGCGTCGTCATTCGCGCGTCGATTGGCGCCGTGCTGTGCTTGCCGCGAACGTACTCTCACTCGGCCGCGGAATTTCTGGCCGCTGCGGATCAGGCCATGTACGCCGGCAAGGCCACGGGTAAAAATCAAATTACGCTGGTTTCCCTGCTGAGCGATGCGGATCTGCTCTCTCTTCGCGCGGTCGAAGGTTGGATGTTCAGCGCATGGCTTTCGGAGCGCGGCGTGTGGAAGCCGCGCTATCCGCGTGAGGGCATGCGCCGCGCCGGCTCACGCTTCGGCATGCCGAGCCGATTGGCGTATCGTCTCGGCTGGTTGACGACTGAACAGCGACAGTCGATCGTGCGCGAGCAACGAACCACCCGGCGATGCTTCGACGAGGTCGCTCTAGCACGCGGCTGGCTGACGCCCAGCCAGTGGCACACGTTATTAGCCTTGCAGCTAGAGCCGCCCGAAGACCTCGCCGCCAATCTGGTGATGCGCGGAGATGTCGAGGAAGTGGAGATGCGGGATAATCTGCACAAGTATTATCAACACCTGATTACATCTTTTGGCGAACGGCCGGCGTCAGCCGGCTGGTAGGATTCCATACCAGCCGGCTGACGCCGGCCGTTCGCCAAAATCGAAACGGCCGCCATTCGCGCCGTAAATTCCGAACGATCCTCAAGGTCGGCCGTCTCGTGAGACGATGCTGAATCAGGTGTCTTGACCGATTACACCAACGCACAATCTCGCCGTGACACCGGAGAGCGTCTGCCATGTCAAAAGAAAACGCTGCCCCGCCCGCCAAGAGCGGCGGCAAAATGTTGCTGATCGTGGTCGGCGTCTGCGGCTTGATGGCGTTGGCAGCGGGCGTGGCCGTGCCCTACCTCCTCATGCACGCACCGACCAAGGACAGTCATGCCAAGGACGAGAGCAGTCATGGACACGGGCAAACGCCCAAGCGCGCCTATGTGAATTTCGGCGATGTCGTCGTTAATCTCAATGAAGATCGTTTAACGCGCTATTTACGCGTCAAATTGCTTCTCGTCGTCGATGACCACGATGAAAAGGTGATGACGGATTTGATTGGCAAGAACAAGCCGCTGTTGAAGAATTGGCTTATCAGTCATTTGTCGGACAAATCGCTCCTGGAGGTCAGTGGCGCTCCGGGCGTGAACAAGCTGCGCCGCGAGATTTGGCACGAGTTTAATAAGGAACTCTTCCCCGACGGTTCGGAGAAGATCCTCGATATCTTCTTTGAAGAATTCGTGGTGCAATGACGCTAAAGCCTTATAACTTTCGCAAGCCGGATCGTCCGGCCGGGACGCTGGAACAACGGTTGACGGCTTGGCTGCGCGCCGCCGGCCAACTGTCTGCGGAAAAGGGAGCGCAGTATCTGCCCTTCCGCATTGAACTGGCGTTGCGCGACATCGAGAGCGCGCCGCCGGCGGAGATGCTGGCGCGGCTGCCTGACGCCACGATCGGCCATCGCCTCGCCTTCACTGGCGAACCGGCCAGCATGCTGTTCATCTGGCCGCGTCCGCTCGCCTTGGCCCTGGTCAACGGCGCGCTCGGTGAGACGCTGACCGAGTTGCCGGCCGACCGCGAACTGACGGTCGTTGAGCTATCGCTGTGTGAATATCTGATGCAGAACCTGCTGGCCGCCGTCCTGCAAGAGACGTGGACCGGATCGACGCCGATTCCGTTGACCGTGGGCGAACGCGAACCGTCGCCGCGCTGGACGCGGCTGTTCGCCAAGGTCGGCCAGGTTGTGCAATGCACGTTCACCCTGCGCGGTCCCTTCGGCGAGCAGGACTGGTGCTGGCTGGCTTCGTATCAGCCACTGCATGAGCGCATCACCCGCGCCGATGTCGCCGTGCAGACGCTGAGCGAACAGGACACGCCGCGCAAACTGGAATCGCTGGTCCGTGAACTGCCGATCGAAGTGACAGTGGAACTGGGCAAGGTCGAATTGCCGATCACCCAGCTGGCCGGCCTGGTGCCGGGCGATTTGCTGATCCTTAATCAGCGCGTCTCTGAGCCGCTCATCGCCCGCGTGGACGATCGCCCGAAGTTCCGGGGCTGGCCAGGCCGGGTCGGTTCGCGGCAATCGCTACAGATCGAATCTCTGCGAGAGTGAGGAGGCATGATGCCAACGACTGAGACCGAAACGCGTGCGCCGGAGCAAGCGAGTGCCGTTCATCCCTCGGCGGCCCTGAAGGGGGCGGATACGGCCGGGCGCTCCGCCCGTTCCGATGTGGTGGCGCGCGTCGCCGATTTCGCGCAGCTGACTCCTCCCGCGACGCCGGGCACGGCCGCGCCCCTGGACCGTCTTCTCGATGTCACCGTCAGCGTCACGGCCGAGTTGGGACGTGTGACGATGCCAATTAGTTCGGTTCTCAACCTCAACGTCAATTCGGTGCTGGAACTGAACCGCTCCGTCTCCGAACCCGTGGATCTCATGGTTCAGGGGTTTTTGCTGGCGCGCGGCGAAGTCGTTGTTGTCGATGATTGCTTCGCCATTCGCATCAAGGAGATAGCGGAGCCGAAAAAGAGGGCTTAAGTTAAGTGTTCAGTTTTCAGTTTTCAGTTTTCAGTTTTCAGTGTTCAGTTTTCAGTAGCCAGAACCAGCGAATCACTCACAATTGGTTGCTGCCCCTTATTCTTCACACTGAACACTGAACACTGAAAACTGAACACTGAACACTGGTTATCGAATAATGCTCACCAAATCTTGCAATACCTGGGTGCCGATCGAGATAGATCGCGCGTTGACCTGATAGCCCTGTTGCGCCGTGATGAGTTGGGTAAACGCCAGCGACACATCCACATTCGACGATTCAAGAGAGCCTTCCTGGATGGAACCGCGCCCGCCGGCCTGACCGCCGGCAATCAGCGGCACACCCGAATTAATCGTCGCACTGTAGTAGTTCTGTCCTTCGCGGTTCAGACCGGCTGGATTGGTGAACTGCGCGACGGCCAACTGGGCCAGGGAGAAGATTCGACCATTGGTGAATATGCCATTGACGACGCCATCCTGCGTTATGGAGACGCTGGACAGGGTGCCGGCGGCATAGCCATCTTGAGTCGTCGCCGCTGCCGACGAGGGGCCGCCAAACTGCGTCACGCCGTTGAAACCATTGGGCGAGCCGAAATTGAGGGCGACGGTTTGTGGTGCCGACAGACCGATGATCTGGAAGGAGATACTGCCCGATCCACTTACTTGACGGAACGAACCATCGCTGTTGAATGTGATGCCCGTGACGGTGCCGTTAATCATGGTGCCGTCCGAGGCCGGAATGGACGCCGTCAAGTTCCAGGTATTGGGAGCCTGTTTCTGGAACGTCAGCGAGAGATTGTGCGCCGTGCCCTGCGAGTCGAAGACCTGAATGGCACCGTTGACCGTGTCGCCGTTCTGCCCCATTGTCGTCGCTTGCAATCCGTGACTACCCCAACTGCTCGCCCCCTGGTTGCCCACGGCGTCCGTGATGCTCAGTTGCAACTTGGACGGTCCCGTTGTGTTCGCCTGGATGACCACATTGCCGCTGCTGTCCAGCGAGGCCGTGGAACCGGGAAAATTCGTGTTGATGGCGGCGAGGACATCATTGAGCGTGGTTGCCGGGCCGACGGCGAGCGTGGCATTGACTGCGGCACCCGTCGTGGTCGTGCCCTGTAACACAATCGAATCGCCCGCTTGATAGGCGCTCTGATTGTCGGCGAGGCTGTTGAGCGTCGTTGTGCCGGTGGCGGGCGAGCCGCCGCTCTGGAAGGTTGCCGCGGTAGTCAAGGTCTGAGCCAGAGGGCCAAGCGCCTGCGCGCTGAGATTACCTTGCAGCGTGACGTTGGTGCTGGCCTGCCCTGGAATGCCGGTTCCCAGGGGGATTTTGATGTCGCTGACGCTGGCCGTCTGGAAGGCGGGACTGGTGGCCGATCCTTCGCCGACGGTGCCGGTTCGCTGGATTTTGAAGCTGGTCGCCGGATCGACGAGATAGCCGGCGGCATCGATGTTGAATGCGCCGGCGCGCGTGTACAGGTTTTGGGTTCCGTTGTTGGCGACGAAAAACCCCTGCCCTTGAAGGGCCACATCCAGTGGGTTGCCCGTCGTTGTCAGCGCCCCCTGCGTGAAGTTGGTTTCGAGGGTCGAGGTCATGGTGCCGAAGCCGACTTGCAGCGGGTTTGTCCCGCCACCGTTCTGGGAAGCGGAAGCCGGAGAAAGTGTCTGATAAAGAAGATCCGAAAAGAGCGATGATTGCGTCTTGAAGCCGGTGGTGTTAAGGTTGGCGAGATCGTTGCCCACCACATTGAGCATTTGCTGGTTGGCTTGCAATCCCGAAACGCCCGCGAGTAGAGAACTAGCCATTGGGTGTATCTCCTGGTGCTTCAAATAAAAATCCGAAATCCTCACCCGCGGCGCGGGAAATCCTCACCCGCGGCGCGGGAAATCCGAAATCCGAAATCCGAAATCCGAAAGAAATCTCAAATGAAAAACTCAAAAATCAAAACCATCTATCGTTCTTTCGGTTTTGGATTTGTTGATTCGTATTTCGGATTTCTTTCGTATTTCGGATTTCGTATTTCGGATTTTTTAGTTTGGTGTTTGCACAATGCCGTTAATCTGGGCGATCGGCACTTGCTGTTTGCCGACCTGGATCTGGAGTTGTCCGTTTTGCACGGCAACCCCCTGGACAATGCCCTTACCGGACGGGTTGGTGCCCGATTGGGCGAACGTCACCGTCTTGCCCATCAGCGCGGCTCCCTGGCTGAGTTGCTGAAGTTGCAGCATCTGCTGAATACTCGTATTGAGTTGTTCGATGCCGCTGAGCGACGACAACTGAGCGAGTTGCGAGGTGAAGTCCGTGGCGCTGACTGGGTTCATGGGATCTTGAGCTTTGAGCTGCGCAGTCAACAATTGAAGAAACTGTTGCTGATTAATCATCGGCTGCGAGGATGCCGCGCTCGGCGGAGACGACGTTTGGGAGCCGCCAATACCAGGGATTGCCATGAACCTTCTCCTCTCAATGAGCGAGACATTCGGCGTCAGGCCAGAATGTCGATTCCATTCGTCGCGCTGCGCGTGGGTAGTTTGACCGCGACCGCCGGGCGCGAAAACGACGCGGTGTGAGGCAACACGAGAGGCATGGGCGGCTCAGGGTTTTGCCGTCCGCCGCCGGATGAGCCGCCGCCATTTTGTGTCACGTCGAAGCCCGTCAGTGATACGCCGGCATTCGCCAGCGACTGACGCAGCTGGTCGGCCTGGCCCTCGATCAATTGCCGAGTGCCTTCCTGCGCGACCACGACGCGGGCCGAAATCGAGTGATCCGTCGCGGTCAGGTGAATCTGCACCGTGCCCAGTTGCGGTGGTTCCAAACGCAAATGAAAATCGGTTCGCCCCTCGTGGTTGACCACATCCGCGCGGGTGATGATCGCCTGCGTAAGTTGATCCGCGATCGGAGGAATCGGTGCAGCGCCGCTCGATGGCACCGTCGGCGCAGACGCCGCTGCGGGAGCGGCGATGGTTCCCGTCGCGGCCGGTTCCTGAAGGGCATGGGTCGGCGTGGCCGATGGCTGTCGTGTCTCGCCGCGCTCATCGTGGTTGGAAGGTTCCAGCGCGAAGGCCGAGCCGGTTTTCACGAGGGGCTTCATCGTCGCCGCCGCGCCAAGCGTGGGCGATAAGCCGAATTCACGCGGTTCCCCGACGGATGGTGACAACGGGATGTCAGTATGTACGTCGGTGGGCGCTACCGTGGCCGTTCGGATGGCCGCCGGCGCGGGAACGGTTGCGGTTGGCGTGGCGGGAATGCTGGCCGCATCGGACGCCGCAGGCAGGGTCGGGACACGAATGCTGAGGAGGGCGGGAAGGGTATTGGTCGGCCCCGGTTGCTCCTTATTCGCGGCGGGAGTCGTCTGGCGTGCGATTGACGGCTGGCCGACCGCAGGCACTCCCGTAGAAATCGTTCCAGCCGTCCCAGGTTTGGCAGCAGCGACGGTTGCGCCCGACAAACCGGGAACGATCGCGACCTTCGTCTGTTGTGCGGCGGGATGATCGACAGTCGCCCCAGGAGTAGCCGCCATCGGCAGGGGTTTCGCGGGGGCAATCTTCGTCGCGGCCGGCGCGATGGTCAGCGCCGCCAGGGGCGTGGCCGCTTGCGGTTTCTGCGCATTGGCGACGGCTTGATCGGACGATGGCGTTGAGGCCGATGCGGTCGGGATGCCTTTTACGTTTTTGGTCGATCCAGTGGCCGAGACGGCTCCCGTGCCGGAAATGGCCGCCTGAGTCGCGGCGGGAACACCGGCGACGGCGCTCGCCAGGCAAGCAAGGAAAGCGTTCGCGAGGTTGGCCGGGTCTGAGGAATCCTTGTGCGAATCCGTTTGTTTGGCTGCTGCGGATTTGCCATTGCTTGACGACGCGGCAGCATGGCCGGCGGTGTTGGCCACGGCGGAAAGAATCGACGAGGTTAGCGAAGCGATGGCGATGGCGGGCATGGCGACCCAATCCGTGGTGCGGTGCGTGCGGCAATCCTGTTGCACCTTACCACACGTCGCATTCTCGCGCGGCTCACCACGGCAGCACTCGCTCACGATTCCCTCGCATACGCGCGTTGCATTTGGCGCCGACGGTTGCAGGCGTCAAGTTCGACCGCCAGCCGCTCGCGCCGCTCGCGGGCAGCTTGCTCGATCGTCTTCAACTGACCGCCCAGTTGCTCGATCAAGGCGGCGATGCGATCCATCATGCCGCGCAATTCGGGGCCAGTAGGCCGGCCGGCTTGCTCCCAACTCGCTTTCGTCGGTGCGATACGCGACTCGTGAAGGGCAACCTCATCGAGCAGATCCAGAATGGGGCGCAATTGGTCGCCGATCGGTTCCCCGCGGCCACACGCCGCCACCAGTTCGCCGGCCAGCTGCGCCGCCCGCGCATAGCAGGCGGCTTCCTCAAGGTAGGCCGTCTGCAACACGGCTTGCCAATCCGTGCTTGCGTCGTTCATGGCTTCCTCGGGGTTAAGGCTTGCCGGCGCTGTCTCAGTTCGTCGAACTGCGTCTCCAGTTCGCGCCGCTCTTTCATCGCGCGCAGATACCACTGGGCGTTCTCGACCAGCACATCGTTGCCGTCGGAGTTGGCCACCTCGCGATAGAGGGTGGACGCCTCATCCGTCTTGCCGAGTTTGCGCAGACAGCAAGCGAGCATGTATTGAATCGTGATGCGCCCCTCGGTGCTCTGCTCTTCCTTTTCGAGTTGGCGATACAGGTTCAGCGCGCCGGCGTGATCGCCCGCCAGAAAGAGCGTCTGCGCCAGCGTGAGCGGATCGACGGGTGCATCCGTCAGTATCTTGCCGGAGTTATCCGCTTGTTTCGCGGGCTTTCCGGGCGGTGCGGATGGCGTCGAATGCGCGGGCGGTGCGGATTCCTTCGGCGAATGGCCGGCGTCAGCCGGCTGGTTTTGGCCTGTACCAGCCGGCTTACGCCGGCCGTTCGCCGAGGGTGCCTGCGTCGGTGCTTTCGCGGGCATCTGCGCCGCCTTGGTCAGAAGTTCAGTGACGCGCCGGCGCAGACGGGCGGATTCATCGATCTTGGGGGCATGAGGATCCTTTTTGGTGAGCAGGTCGATTTCTTCGACCAGCATGGCCTCGCACTCCATCTTCAGCCCTTCAATCTCGCGGTGCAGGGTCTGCACCTCGACGGGCGGAGCGCCGCGCAAGTAGCCGGGCATGGCCAGACGCGGCGGCGACGGATTCTGCTCGTGCGGCATGGGCGCGGGTTCCTCACGCGACGATCCCGAGAGCGGTGGAGTGTTCGGGAGGATCATCTGTTCGCGCGGTGCGGGTGCCGGCTCCTCATGCGGCGGACTGGCTGGCAACGCGCGGGGCGCGGGCAGCGATTGCTCGCCCAGAGACGGTCCTTGTTCACGGAGGGAGGGCAGCTTGACGCCGGGTAACGACGGCCCGGCCGGCTCCGCCGCTACCAGCCCAATGCCCACAAGGATGACCAGATGCCTTGCCAACATGTGCATGGTGGTACGATCCCGCTTGACGGCGGACTTGAAAGGACTGATGATTGAGGCAATGATGTATTGAGAACTCGGCCTCATTCATCATTCACCATTCATCAAGCCTTTCGGGTCCGCCTATGGAAAACCGACGCCAATCCTATCGTCATCCCTTCGCCCCGGAGGATGCCTTGCGTGTGGAACTCCACAAGGCGGGCCGACTCGTTCCGTGTACCTGCGAACTGCTCGACCTCTCGGTTGGAGGGATGCGTGTACGGCTGAGCGGCACGGCCGACTCCCTGCGCGTGGGGGATTCCATTGTCTCTCGCCTGATCGGCCGTGACGCTCCGGAGCCGGTGGAACTGAGCCTGGCCTTGCCGTCGCGCATTGTTCATCTGCAACCTCAGGGAGAACACTTCGATTGCGGCATTCAATTCCTGCCAACCGCCAATCCCAGCACGAACGAGAGCGTCGAGCGAACGCTGGGGCGATTTCTCATGGCGGAACAGCGGCGACTACGACAAAAGACAGACGCCGCACGCAAGCCGTAATTCGTACTCACCAGCCCAGAGCGCCAACGACGGGCGGAAAACCTGTCGCCGGCGCTCCGGGCTAGTTGGGCAATTCGCCGGAAAGACAGCGGATCGCCTTGTCGCGTTCACCGGCCTGCTCGTAGGCGCCGGCCATCAGACGCAACACGGCGGGCACGTCCACGCCGGTTTTCTCTTGTAACAATTCTCGACAGGACTTCAGACAATCTTGTGGTTTTTTTTCCGTCAGCGCGATTTGCGCCAGGCGCAGGCGGGCGCGTCTTGCCCCGTTTGACGGACCGCCGGCGATCACTTTGCGATACAGAGATAGGGCGGCCTCCCGTTTGTCGGCCGTGAGAGCCGACTCGCCTCGCTCGTACCACGCATCCGCCAGGGCCAACAACAACTCGGACGCCAGCGGTCCGCGCAGCTTCGGCAATGCTTTTTCGTAAACGCGCACCATCTCCTCGTGCATGCCCAGTTCCTGATAGGCTTGCCCCATCAACACGAGTCCACTGGGGCCGACGATGGGATCATCGCGCACCGTCAGCAGGGCGGTGAGCAATTCACTCGATTCGCGTTGACGCATTCGACGATCCGTGATGGCGCGGAAACGAGCCAGGGTATCCAGGAAAGCGGCGGCATTGCGGTAATGTTCCTGGCTGACCAATTCGCGATGCTCCAGCAGGACGGTGTTGGCGGCGCGCGGATTGTCGGTCAGCAGATGGGCGGCGGCCAGGGTGATCGCCGCCGCCGCGTGCGTCGGCGAGCCGGGACCACTCCGTAATGCCCGACGCAAGGGCGAAAGCGCCTGTTGTGGATCGCCTTCATCCAGATAGATTCGCCCGATGCGCCAATACGCCAGCGGCGCCAGTTCATGCGCCGGCGCGCGATCGACGACGCGATAGAACGCTTGCCGGGCGGCGGCCCGATCGCTCCGGCGAGTGTGCAGCAGACCAAGGTTGAACTGCGCCTCGATAACGAGCGGGGTGCGCGGCCATTCGCGGATGAGCCGGCCATACCAGGCCAGCGCCTCATCGATCCGGCCCGCCAGCGCTTCCAGATCGCCCAACTCAAGATATGCCGCCGGCGTGAGTGGATGACGTTGATAGAGCAGCACCGCCTCGCGCAGCGCCCGCCGGGCATTATCCAGCCGCAGCAGTTTGAGCGCCGCGGGAGATGCTTCCTCCTCGCTGGAAAAGGCCAACTTTCCGCTTTGAATGGTCCACACCAACCCCAGCGGTTCCGCGAGGACGCGCAGCGCGTCCGTCAGCGAGGTTTGCTCCAAAGCGACCACCACGCTACGCCCTTCAATTTGCTGACGCGCACGCGCCGTCCAATCGATGCGTAGATGAGCTTGCTCGGCCAAGCGGTCGAGCAGGCTGGCGAGCGGCATCTGGTTTACCGAGATGCGGACGAGCGAGGCGGTGCCTGGTTGGACCGCGACGATCTCCGGTGGAACAGATGTCTCGCCCTTCGCCGAGCCGCGACCGTCAGGGAGCGGAAATTCCTCCACTCCCTGACGGTCGTGGCTCGGCGTGGATGAAGACGCTCCCTGACGGTCGCGGCTCGGCAGGGTATCCCAGTCGAGCGCGCGATCCAGCGACCAATCGGCAGTCAGCGGACTAACCGGGTTGTCGTTGAATGGCCCCGGCTGCTCGATGGGCAGGATTTCCAACGGGATGGCCAGGGCGAGCAGATAACGGGCGTCGGCGAGGAAGGGCTGATTGCGCAAATCCGGCAGCGCGGAGCGGCGCAGGAGATCGCACAGAAGCGCCTTGCCCTCCGTCGGTCGGCGCATACGCAACCAGATGCGCGCCTGCCCCAGCAGGGCGATGGCGGACATCCGCGACGATGCGGTATGGCTGGCCAATTTGCGATAGGACGTGAGCGCTTCGTCCCAATGGCCCATGCCTTCCAGACACAACGATAGGCGATATTGAAAGGCATCGCCCAGCCCCGCGACGGCACGGTTGCTGAACGAACGGCACAAGGTCAGGCCCAACTCATAGCGGCCAACGCGGAGGAGACGATCCACCTCGTCGAGTTCGCTCCGGGCCGCTGGACCCGTGGCCGACTGCAAGGGCGAGGCGATCTCGCCCCTACGCGGGGCGGCAATCGGCAAATGTTCCTGGGGTGCCTCTTCGACCGGAGCGACTGTTTCCGGCCCAGACAGGCGCAAACCGAGTTGGAACGCGCCGGCGATCAGTCCCAATTGGAACAGACACACGAGCGGCCAGACGAACCGGCGTAGGGGCGAAGTCGCCTTGCCCTTGCCTCCGAGAACTGGCGCGGCGTCTCCGAGGTCGGCGTCATCGGCTGCCTTGCCTGGCTGCATGATCCGTTCAATCCTTATAACCGTTAGAGTCGCCCACTTCCGGAGAGTTATCGTCGCGGGAGATTCTTTTCTTGAGGTCGGAATTTAGGCAACTTTCCGCGCCTTGGTTCGATAAGAGGAGAGAAAGCGAAGGGCTGGCGTCAGCCGGCTGGTGGCACGATCACCCAACTGGTGGGCACTTCACCAGCCGGCTGACGCCGGCCCTTCGCCATCAGGAGTTCCGTATGCGGATTACGAACCCGACGAATCAGACGCCCATCAACTCCGTCGATAACTCGACCACTCCGGCGGTCCGCCCCGACAGCACGGCTTCCGGGGTTCCGGCATCGACTGATTTATCCGCGCGGGCCGCGTCCGCGGACGCCTACGGTCTCGTGCCGTCGTTCGAGTTGCTCAGTCTGAACGCTCTGTTACAGCAGGTTCCGCCCGTCCGCGCGGATGTCATCGCCGAAACGGTTCAGCGCCTCGCCTCCGGTCAGCTGCGCACGGCGGATACCATCAATCGGACCGCTGATGCTCTCCTTGGTGCATGATCCCGTTTACGTTTCGCGGAGGTCGCCGCGAAACGTAAACGGGAGTGGGCGTTCTTCCGATTATCCCGATTGCGCATATTGCATCGATCGGGGGCATCTTGCCGAGACGTGAAGAGTCGAACATATCTTTTCGCAAGCAAGTTTTACGTGGGAAGCTCGATAAGACAGGACAACCACGCTGACGTGGCGGGTTATACGGTGGGTCGAACATCCTCCAACGCGGGAGAAGGAACAAGGTATGCTGTCTCTGATCAACAATCTGGGTTCTTTGGTCGCGCAGAACAACTTGAACAACACGAGCAACGCGCTCAACACCTCGCTGCAGCGCTTGTCGTCGGGTTTACGCATCAACAGCGGCGCGGATGATCCCGCCGGCTTGGTCATCAGCGAGGAGCAGCGGGCGCAGATCAGCGGTCTGTCCACCGCCATCACCAACACCTCCAAGGCCACCAATGTGGTGCAGACGGCGGAAGGCGCGCTCAACGAGACCAACGCGCTGCTCTTGCAGATTCGCGGGTTGGCCGTGGACGCGGCCAACTCCGGCGCCAACGACTCGAACACGCTGGCGGCCGATCAAGCGCAGATCAGCAACGCCCTGAGTACCATTACGCGCATCGCCACCTCGACGCAGTTCGGCAGCAATCAGCTGCTCGACGGCAGCCACGCCGCCACGGCCACGACCGGCAATGCTCTGTACACGGCCGCAGCCTCGGGCACCGTCGGCACCGGCACCTACATCGCCACGGTATCCAGCGCCGCCACCGCCGCCTCGTTGACCGCGGGTGCCAACGCGGTCACGAATGGCGCCGCCGAAACGCTGGTCGTCAACAACGTGGGCATCGCCATCGCCACTAATTCCACCGAGAACAGCCAAATCAACGCCATCAACGCGGTCACGGCGCAGACCGGCGTCAAGGCCGTCGATAACGGTGCCAACAAGATTATCCTCTATTCCACGCAGTTTGGCACCGGCCACACCATCAGCGTGTCCTCCAGCGCGGGAACAAGCAGTGTCACGGGCTTGACTTCGGGGGCAACCAATGTGGACGGCACGAATATCGCCGGCACCATCGCCGGTCAAGCTGCCTCGGGTAACGGCAATGTGCTGACCGCCACGAGTGGGACCGCGTCCGGCCTGTCCATCACGGTCGCCCCGGATTCCGCCACCACCTATACCAACGCGGCGAGCAATCCTTTTACAAGCGATGCGGCCGGCACCACGGTTACGGTCAACGCCAGCAAAGCCCTCATCTTCCAGATCGGCGCTAACTCCGGCCAGTCCGCTAGCTTGTCCATTCAGCGCACGGCCTCGGATAGCATCGGTCAGAATGTATCGAGCGTCTTCGCCAGCCTGAACGTGATTGATGTCACCAACGTGACCAACTCCGCCGAGGTTCTCAAGGTCGTCGATAAGGCCATTAGCGACGTGTCGAATCTGCGCGGGACGCTCGGCGCGTTCCAGACCAACACCCTGCAAGCGACCTCGACCAACCTGCAAGCGTCGTTGCAGAACACCACGGCCGCCGAATCGACCATCCGCGATACCAATTTCGCCTCGGAGACGGCCAACTTCACCAAGAGCCAGGTGCTGGAACAAGCCGGCACCCAGGTACTGAAGAATGCCAATCAACTGTCGCAGCTCGTGCTGACGCTGTTGCAGTAATGGAGGGATCGAATCACGAAAACACGAAAGAACGAAAACACGAATAAAACCGGAAAGGCAACAAAAGACTGATTTGGTTTTCCGATTTCGTGTTTTCGTCCGTTCGTGTTTTCGTGATTCGTATTTTCGTTCGGTATAGTTCGAGGGGGGCCGGACGCCCCCGCTCACCCACCCGCGGAATTCATCCATGTCGTCGCTCTCGTCGATCGGTAGTCCAACAGCCAGCAGCGCCCTCGGCGGCACGAACACCAATTCGTCGGGGGGAACAAGCAGCGCCAGCGGAACCGGCGTGACCGGCCTCAACAGCAGCGGCATCTCGTTTCAGGGCTTGGCCAGCGGTCTGGACACCAACAAACTGATCCAGGGGTTGCTCGCCGTTCAGCAGCAACAGATCACCAACCTGCAAAACCAGCAGGCTCAGATCGTTCAGCAAGAGACGGCCTTCAACACCGTCCAGGCCAAACTCCTGGCTCTGCAAACGCAGGCCAGCGGTCTCTCCAGCACGTTTCATAGTGTTTTCGACGCGCGCACGGCCACCTCCAGCAACCAGAACCTGGCGACCGCTTCCGCCTCCAGCGGCGCGCAGCCGGGCGTCTACAGCTTCAAGGTCAACAGTTTGGCTCAGGCGCATGAGATTGCCTCGCAGGGCTTCGACTCGGCTTCGAGCGCCATCACCCAAGGTACGTTTCAGTTCCAGGTCGGCACCGGCGCGATCAACGCCATCACCATCGACAACACCAACAACACCTTGCAAGGCCTGGCCGGCGCGATCAACAGTCTTCATGCCGGCGTGACGGCCAACGTCATCAACGACGGCAGCTCGTCGCAGGGCTATCACCTGCTGCTGACCGCGAACAATAGCGGTACGGCCAACGCCATCACCATCACGAACGGACTCGCTGCCAGCGGCGGCGGCGCCCTGCGCCCGGAACTGAGCAGCCCCTCGATCGGCGCAGCCGTCACCGGCGCGGGTTACAGTGGCACCTCGACGCCGACGGCCAACAGCGGCAGCGGCGGCTTCACCGGCGCCGGCAACAACGCCTATACCTTCACCATCACCAATGGCGGCACTGTCGGTACTAGCGACGGCATCACCCTCTCCTACGCCGATAGCACCGGCGCGAACACCGGCACCATCACTCTTAATTCCGGCGATGCCGGCGTCTTGAAGACGGTTGCGCAGGGTATTCAGGTTCAGTTCAACACCGGCACGCTGGTAACGGGTGATACCTTCACTATCAAAGGATTCAATCCCAACGTGCAGGCCGCGTCGAACGCCACCATCACGCTCGGCTCCGGCGGCGGCGCCCTCACTGTTAATAGTTCGACCAACCAGATTCAAAATGTCTTCAATGGGATCACGTTGAATCTGGTCGGGGCCGATCCCACGCAGACGGTCAATGTGACGGTCGCCAACGACACGTCAACCGCCGGCAAGGCCGTTGATAGTTTCGTCAGCGCCTACAACGACCTCATCGGCTTCATCAACCAGAACAGCACTTATGATCCGAACTCGCAGCAGGCCGGCATCTTGCTGGGCAACTTCGACGCCACCACCATCGAGAACAATGTTGCCGAGTCGTTGACCGGCGTCGTCGCCGGCGTCAACAAGCTGGCGAACAACCTCGCCGCCGTCGGCGTCACCCTGAACGCCGACGGCACCCTGGCTGTCGATGACACCAAACTCACGCAGGCGCTCAGCGGCCAGCTGACCGGCGTTTCGTCCGACGATGTGCGCCGTCTGTTCGTACTCGATGGCCAATCGACGAACAACGCCGTGCAGTTCATCTTCGCGGGCAATAAAACGAAGGCCGCCGGCGTGCCGATTCAGGTACAGATCACGCAAGCAGCCACGCAGGGCGGTATTTCAGCCACGAATCCTCTCGCCGCCTCGACGACGATTACCACCGGCAGCAACGACACCTTCGCCCTCACGGTGGATGGCCATACGTCCAACCCCATCGCGCTGGCGGCCGGCGTCTACACGCAACAGCAGCTGGCCCAGCAGGTGCAGTCGGCCATCAACGCCCAACTCGTCGGCGTTTCGATCGGGGCCAGCGTGGACGGTGGCGGCCATCTTGTGCTGACCTCGCAGAGTTATGGCTCAACCTCGCAGGTGGCCATCGGCAGCGGCGACGCTCTGGGCGCGCTCGGCTTCGCTGGCACCGAGTCGGCCTTCGGCCAAGACGTGGCGGGTAGCTTCCTCGTCAATGGTGTCACCGAGACGGCCACCGGCAACGGCCAGTTGTTGACGAGCAATTCGAGCAATGTCAATACGGGCGGCCTGGAAGTTCGCTCTACGCTGACGCCGGCGCAGATCACGGGCACTCCCGAGGCCAGCGTCACCGTCACGCAGGGCATCGGCGTCCACGTTGGCAACGTACTTAGTCAGTTGCTCGATCCCGTCAGCGGCCAGCTGGCGACGATCAATCAATCTCTGCAAAGCCAGGCCGACGACATCAAGCAGACCATCGCCCAGGATCAGGCCAACATGCAGCAGCAGCAGCAAACGCTGCTCGCCGAATTCTCTCAGATGGAATCGACCATCGCGCAGTTGCAGGCCGCCGGCAACACCTTGGGCGCCTCGCTGACCGGCTTCAGCTCCCCCAGCGGATCAAGCAGCAACGGCAGTAGCAGCGGCACACTCGGTTGAAATCGTATCCTCTCGAACTCCTCGTGGATGAAGGTCGATCATGAACCCCTACGCCAAATATGTCCAGCAGCCCTCTCCGTGCTGGACACGCATCGACATGCTGCTGGCCCTGTTCGATGGAGCCGTCGAGCGCTGCGAGCAGGTCGTGGCCGCGCTGGAACGCCAGGATCGAGAAGCGGCTCAGCCATTGCTGAACAAGGCGCGGATGATCGTGTGCGGTCTGGCCTCCGGCGTCGTCGCCGACGGTGATCCGGTGACAACGAACATTCTGCGGCTTTACGAATATGTGCTGCATTCGCTGGGGCAGGGCGGCATCGAGGAGGTGCGCGGAGCGCTGACGGTGCTGCGCACCCTGCGCGAAGGCTTTCAGGAGGTTCGTCCCGAAGCCGTCGCTCTCGAACGCAACGGCGTGATCCCACCGATTGATACGGTCTCCACGGTGCGCACACTGGCCTAATCTACAAGCCCGGAGCGCCAGCGACGGGTTCTGGGTCTGATAACCCGTCGCTGGCGCTCCGGGCTTGTAGTGGTTCATTCTGTAAGGAAAGGATCGTCCCCATGCCTTCCACGGCGGGAACTTTGGCGAAAGCGCTCAAACACCATCAGGCCGGCTCGTTGTGCGAGGCCCGGCGTCTATACTGGCGCATTCTCGCCGACGATCCGCGCAACGCTGATGCCTTGCATCTGCTGGGCGTGGCCTCGCATCAGACCGGCCGCAACGACGAGGCCGCCGGAGCGATTCGCAAGGCCATCGCGCTGGACTCCCAGCGCGCGGAGTTTCACAACGATCTCGGCGAAGTGCTGCGCGCTCAAGACCTCTTCCCGGAGGCTCAGGCGTGCTTTGAGCAGGCGCTGCGGCTCCATCCGAACTATGCCGAGGCGCATAACAATCTGGGGCTGGTTTTGAAGACCCTGGGTCAGGTCAACTCGGCGCTGCGATGCTTTCTCAAGGCCATGCAGCTTCGGCCAAACTTCGCCGAGCCTTATAATCACGCGGCCATTCTCGCCTTTAATCAGCATGAGCTGGAACAGGCCGTCGTCTTCTTCCAGAAGGCCATCCGGCTGAATCCGAGCTACGGCGTGGCCATCAGCAATCTCGGTATTGTCTACCTGGCTCAGAACAAGTACCCGGAGGCCGCCGACTGCTTCCAGGAGTCGATTCGCCTCGATCCACGCTATGCCGCCGCCCACAATAATCTGGGCATCATCTATCAAATTCTCGGCCAATTCGATCAAGCTCAGGCTTGCTTCCATGAGGCCGTGCGCCTCGACCCCAAGGCCGCCGAAGCGCACAACAATATCGGCAATGTGCTGTGGAGCCTGGAGCGCTTGCCGGAGGCGCTGCAATGTTATCAGGAAGCTTTGCGGCTCAATGCCGATCATGCCGAGGCTCGCGCCAACCTCTGCAAGCTCCTCAAGGAGCAGGGCCGGCACGCCGAGGCCGTCGTCAGCTTTGAACAGGCTCTTGGCCAGGCGCCCACCGACGCCCTCAAATTGCTCTCCGCGCTCATGCTGCCCATCATTCCCGAATCGCTCGACGAGGTCCATCGCCACCGCCGCCGCATTGAGGAGAATCTGAACCGCCTGCGCGAGGAGAAGTTGGTCATTGAGGATCCCGTTCGCCAGCTGAGCAACCTGCTCTTTTACTTGTCCTATCAGGGGATGAACGATCGTGCGATCATGGCCGAAACCGCGGACATTCTCGCGCGCGCCACGCCGTCGCTGAGTTGGACGGCGCCGCATTGCGCCGGCGCTCTCAGAGGGTTGACGCCCCCCACTCAGGAGGCCGAGCGCCGCATTCGCATCGGCTTTATTTCGCGGTCGTTCTACAACCACACCATCGGCAAGCTCAACGCTGGTATCATTCGCAACCTGGCGCGGGATCGATTTCATATCACCCTTTTCACCTTCCCCCGCGCGGACGACGAGTGGCGACGGTTTATCCGCGAAGGAGCCGATGCCACGGTTGTACTTCCGTTTCAGCTGGAGCAGGCCCGGCGGCAGATCGCCGACGAGCGGCTGGATGTGCTGTTCTATACCGACATCGGCATGGACGCCTGGACCTACTTCCTGGCCTTCGCGCGACTGGCTCCGGTGCAGTGCATTACCTGGGGGCATCCGGTGACGACGGGCATCCCCACCATCGATTATTTCCTTTCCGCGCGCGACCTGGAACCACCGGACGCTGGCGAACACTATAGCGAGCGCCTGGTGCAGTTGGAAAACTTGCCCACCTATTACCATCGCCTTCGGCTGCCCGATCATTTCCGCGCGCGCTCCTATTTCGGTCTGGCCCAAGACGATCACCTATACCTGTGCCCGCAGAGTCTCTTCAAACTCCATCCTGAGCTTGACCGCCTCTTCGACGGTATCCTTCGGGCCGACCCCCTGGGGCGAATCGTCCTCATCGCCGGCCATCAAGACTACTGGATCGAACTGCTAATGAAGCGCTTGCGCGGCGTCCTCGGCGAACGAACGGATCGCGTTGTCGTGTTGCCACGCCAATCGCCGGAGGACTTCCTCAGCCTGCTGGCGCTGGCGGACGCCGTACTCGACCCGATCCATTTCGGAGGCGGCAACACCGCCTACGAGGCGTTCGCCGTCGGCAGTCCCATCGTGACGTTACCCGGCCGTTTCATGCGCGGCCGTGTAACCTACGCCTGCTACCAGCGCATGGGCGTCCTCGACTGCGTGGCCGCCGATGCCGAGGATTATGTGCGCATTGCCGTGCGTCTGGGCAGCGACCCCGCATGGCGCGCCGATGTCCGCGCCCGCATCCTTGCCGCCAAAGATGTTCTTTTTGAAAATCGCGGCCTAATCGATGAACTCGAACAATTCTTCCTAACCGCCGTCCATCAGGCATCCGCGGCAGGAGGAGACGTAATTGCATCGCAAGAATCATCGGCGGATTTCGATAACAAAGAACGGACGAAATCAGTAGGAGAAAGGGGCAGGTGAGTAGATGATGGACCTTCTGGCCCCGCCGTCAGCAAATGTCCTGCAAGCTGGGATCGAACACCACCGCGCCGGCCGGCTGGCGCAGGCGGTGGCTGTCTACGCCAGCCTTGTCGATGCCGATCCCTATCACGCCGATGCTCTCCATTTGCTGGGCCTAGCCGCCCATCAGCTCGGTCAGAACGAGCAAGCCCTCGCCCTCCTCACCCGCGCCGTGAACGGTCAGACCAACATCGCCGCCGTCCACAACAGCCAAGGCGTGGTCCTGGCCGCCCTGGGACGATCCGCCGAGGCGGCGGCCGCGTTTCGTCAGGCGCTGCGTCTCGACCCCGCTTGCGCCGACGCGCGGGCCAACCTCGCGCACACCGATCCTCAGCAGGCTCAGCTCCAGGCGTATCAGGAGCGCGTGGACCGCATGCGGCAGTCGCCCTACATGGACTACCCGGCTCACGTCCATCTGGAGACGATGGCCGTGTGCAATGCCTCCTGCAACTTCTGCCCTTACCCCACGCTGGAACGCAAGGGCGCGACGATGCCGCTGGAATTGATCGAGAAGGTTCTCGACGACTTGAAAGCGATTCCGCGCGAACTGCCTTTTCAGTTGTCGCCGTTCAAGGTCAATGAGCCGTTTCTGGATCGGCGGCTGTTCTACGTACTGGACCTGTGCAACGACAAACTGCCGCAAGCGACGCTGACGCTGACCACCAACGCCTCGCCCTTGACGGAAAAGAAGCTCGAACAGTTGGCCGAGGTAAAAAACCTCGATTACCTGTGGGTGTCGTTGAACGATCATCGGCCAGCGGAATATGAGGCGACGATGGGACTGTCCTTCGGACGCACCCTCGAACGTCTGGAGATGCTGGCCGACAAGAAGACGGCTGGCAAAATCTCTTTCCGTGTGGTGCTGTCGCGCGTCGGCGATGGGACCGCGACCGACGCGGAGTTTTGCCGGTGGGTAGGCGAGCGTTTCCCGCAGTTCCAGAGCAGCGTGTTCCGTCGCGGTGGTTGGCTGGGACAGGTCGAAGGCACGGTGGGCGAGGTGCCGGATGTCGCCTGCACACGCTGGTTTGATTTGTCGATCGCGGCGACTGGAGTCGTGGCTCATTGCTGCATGGATGGACAGGCGAAATGGCCGATCGGCGATGTGACACGGCAGCATGTCCTCGAAATCTACAACGCGCCGCATTATCGGCGACTGCGCGAGCGCACGCTCAGCCGTGCCGAGGCCGAACCCTGTAATGGCTGTACGTTTTTGTAAGTGTCTCGGAGCGTGGCTTGGCGTTTCGGGCGAAACGCCAAGCCACGCTCCGCTGCGCGTCGCGGCTACACGATGTATCAGAGGATTTCTCATGGTGCCAATAGGACTTCTCGAAGGTACGCCCAACATCACTGGTGTGTTGCCGCCCGTGCGGCCTTCGGGGCCGTCCGTGCGGCCGCGGCAAGAGTACGAGCGCTCGCTGCGACAATGTACCTGCCCGGCCTGCGGTCATCATGTGGCGGTGCCGTTTCTCGATCCCGATCGGCAGCCGCTGGCAACCCTGGCCTGGCCGACCAGCCGCCGCGAGGCCGAGCAGATGCCGCGTCTGCCTCTGGAGTTTGTCCGTTGCGTCGGCTGCGGCCATGTCTACAATGCTCGCTTTGACTATGCCCAGGTGCCCTACTCCGACAAGCCGAACCTGATGTTCAACAAGGGAACCGGCTGGATGCGCCATCTGTCCCATGTGTGCGATCTCCTGCAAGAGCATTTGTCCGCGCGATCTACTGTCGTTGAGATCGGCTGCGGCGAGGGCCATCTGCTACGCACCCTGGCCGAGCGGCGGCCCGATGGCCGATACATCGGCTTCGATCCCAATGCGCGCGTGGATACGGCTGGCCGATTCGAGGCGCGGGCGCAACTCTTTGACGCCTCCCTGCACATGGCCGAGTGCCGTCCCGACCTTGTCGTCAGCCGCCATGTACTCGAGCATCTCGTCAACCCGCTGGGCTTTTTGCAATCGCTGGAGTTCGCCGCCTGCTGCCTCGGTGCGCCTACCTGGCTGTTCATCGAGGTTCCTTGCATCGACCGCGCCCTGGCGACCGGGCGCACGGTCGATTTCTATTACGAACACAATTCGCACTTCACGACGAGGTCGTTCACTCGCATGCTGCAACGGGTGGCGGCCCAGGTTGAATGGGTTCAGACCAGCTACGATAGCGAAGTAATTTGCGGTCTGGCGCGGCTGGGCGGCGGGCGCGAGGCGGTGGACTTCGCGCATGAGGCGGCCGGCTTCCGTGAGACGTCGGCAACCGGACTGACAACGATATGTCATCAACTCGCGGATCTATGGGCGTCGGGCCGGCGCGTGGCCGTCTGGGGCGGCACCGGCAAGGCGGCGGCCTTCCTCAATCGTTACGGCGTCGATGCCGACCGCTTCCCGCATGTCGTCGATTCCGATGCGGACAAGGCCGATACGCACGTTCCCGGTGCCGGTCAGCGGATTCGTCCCGTGGAATATCTTCTCGATAATCCGGCTGAGGTTATTCTCATTCCGATGCAATGGCGGGCGCGCGACATCCTCGCCGAGATGGAGCGGAGGGGCATCACCTGCCAGCAAATCTTGATCGAACACCAGGGACGATTGATTGACTTCGCGGACGGCGTCCATCCCTATTGATGGGACAACGGCGAGCGGGGCGTGAATGCCCCGCTCGCCTGGATTCAACACGTCAGGTTCAGAAGGTGGGCGTCGTTATCTCGTCGTTGAACGTGTTGTGTGTCTGGAAACCGCTGGGGGTCGTGCCGAAGAAGTCCGTAGTGACCTCCGTCTGCACGGTCGTATCACTGTTAATGTTATTCGCCTGGGTCACGGGGTTGGTGAGCGCGTTCGTGGGGTGAAGGCCGAAGATGCCGCCAAAGCGCAAGACGATGAGATCGATTGCATCGCCTTGGACGAATTCCGTGAGGGCGACCGCGTTAATGAACGCGACGTCCGCCGAGGAGGTCAGGGTGATCGCGTGCTGATCGTTTAGCATCCGCTGCCAGTCGGCCGACCCCTTCCCGAAAGCCTCGTCCGCCTGAGCGTTCGTAGCCGTGCCTCCATGAAGGACGTTGAACTGTACGGCCAGATCCGCCTTGGCCGAGTTCATGTCCGCGACCATGGCGTTGAGGGGTTGCGCGAGTTGGTTGATCGCGCCGCCAAGCACGAACGATGGCAGACAACGTCCCTCCAGGGTTTCCAGACAGGGCTTGACGGAATGGATCGACAAGTTGCGATTCATGGCGAACCTCCAAAGCTGAGAAATACAGAACCAATGGACGTGCACGAGATGGAACATCCATCTCGGCCTGGAACTGTTCATCAGTTGCAACGCCAACTTCCGCCTGATGGTCTGCAATAGCTTGGAATTCGGCTACCCCTTCTTGAGAGCAACCCCGTCAATGCGTTCGATAAGTCGCCGCCTTCCGTGGAGTTGGCGCACGAACAGGGATCACTCTATACCCTCAACAGATCGTCTGTCAAATCTATTTTGACTATTCCTCCTAGTTTAACAGAAGTGTCGCTTGGGTAACTGCACTCCGCCTCTTGCAATGCGTGCGCTCGCGCCCTAAAACACAAGTCTCTACTGGATTGCGTGCGCCGATGCCAGCGAGTGAGGACGCCACGGTGAGACCATGATTCACGTCGAGAATCTCAGCAAATACTTCGGCCCGGTTTTGGCCGTCAACAACGTCAGTTTCCAGGTCGAAAAGAACGAGATCGTCGGTCTGCTCGGCAACAACGGTGCCGGCAAAACAACCATCATGCGCATCCTGACCACGTATCTGCCGGCCTCCAGCGGCATCGCGCGCGTGGACGGCTTCGATGTCATGACGCAATCGATGGAAGTCCGCCAGCGTATCGGCTATTTGCCGGAGAGTATTCCTCTTTATCCCGAAATGCGTGTCGAGGAATATCTCTCTTATCGCGCCAAACTCAAGGGTGTTGATCGCCGGCAACGGCCGCAGCGTATTGCCCACTGCCTGGAACGCTGCCGTGTCCGCGAAGTGCAGCGCCGGCTGGTCGGCACGCTGTCCAAGGGCTATCGCCAGCGCGTCGGCCTCGCGGACGCCATGATTAACGATCCGCCGCTGCTCATCCTTGATGAGCCGACCGACGGTCTCGATCCTGGACAAAAGGCCGAGACGCTCGGCATGCTCCGCGAGCTAGGCCGCGACCACACTATCATGCTGTCGTCGCACATGCTCAGCGAGGTCGAGACGCTGGCGCAGCGCGTCATCATTATCCGCCGCGGACATCTGGGGTTGGCCAAGAAACTGACCGAGTTGGAGAGCGACGACGTGATCGTCGTGGAAGTACGTGGGCCGACCGATCAAGTGGCGGTGGCGCTGCGTAATACCGAAGGTGTGGCGCAGGTGACGGCCAAGGGCGGCGAGGATGGTCTTTCGACCTTCGAGGTGCGCACGCATCAGCATCGCGATTTGCGCGAGCAGATTTCGCAGCGCATCGCCAAGAATGGCTGGCCGATTCGCCGTCTCGATTTGCGGCGGCGCAGCCTGCAAGATCGTTGGAACGAAATCAACAACTGGGAAGACGTTTCGACCGGCGGCGCGGCGGCGACGCACCCCCCGGCGAGCAAACCCGCCAACAGTACCACGGCCGTGACAACCTGAGAATCGCAGCGACCCGGCGAGCGGGGCCGCGTAAGCGCCCCGAGTGCTTACTGTTCTCGGGGCGCTTACGCGGCCCCGCTCGCCAAGGGAATGAGGAAACGCATCATGCCAACCAGGGCGATCACCCAACCACCCGAAAGCCGTCCCGGCGGCGACTGGCGCGGCCAAACGGAAACCGCGCCGTCGATGATGCGCAGCGACGATCCGACCATTGCTCGCTTTGTCGGCCTGGCGGCGGGAGCGTTGGTCGTTTTCGGCGGCTTGGCCCTTGTCCTTCAGGCTCTTGGCCGCGTCACGCCCATGCCCATCGGCCTGTCCACCTTCCTGCTGACGGCCGGCATCGCGGGACTGCTCTTTCACGCCGCCTTCGATTGGGACGTGCAGTTTCGCCGCATTTACATGGTCTTCGGCTACGTCGCCCTCATCGTCGGCGCGTTCCTGGCCGTAGTGCCCTACAACGGCAAGGCGGGAGCGCTGTTCGGTCAGGGCTTTTTGTGTTTGTTCCTCGGTCTGCTGTTTTTGCTGGCCTTCTTGCGCAATGAAACCGACGAGTGGATGCGCAAGGTGGCGGAGACCGTCATCGGCGCGCTGGGTGCGATCATGGCGCTCATCGGAATCGTCGGCGGCAACATCAAGGGCGAGTTTTTCACACCTATCGGCTTGTTGTTGGCCGTACTCGGTATCGTCTACTTGACCGCTTACGTCGGCAGCCGCGGCATCAGCGACGATCGCGTTTATCGCGTCGGCCAGGCTATCGGCATCGCCGGCGTCCTCGTCGCCCTCGTCGCCTTGGGACGGTCGATCCTGCCGCCCCTGTTTCACAGTTGGCACTGGAAGGAAACCGTACCGGACCCATATTTCATCCCCTACGGCGCTCTGCTTCTGGTCGTGGGCGTGGTCTATGGGTGCGCCGGGTTGTTCCTGTGTTCGGACAATCGTCTCATCGTCTTGACGCGCCGCGAACTCGGCTCGATGTTCTATTCGCCCATCGCCTACGTTCTGTTGGCCGTCTTCGTCGTCGCTCACTGGTTGGCTTATATGTGGCCGGTGTGGCGTCTGTTGTCCCGCGATGAGCCGATGCCCGAGCCGATCGTCGCCCACTTCATTCTGCAACTGACCGCGGTAATCAGCACCATCGTGGCCGTGCCCGTGCTGACCATGCGGCTGCTCAGCGAGGAGAAACGCAGCGGCACGCTGGAAGTGCTGCTGACGGCGCCCGTCGATGAAGGCGTTATCGTCATTAGCAAGTTCCTGGCCGCTTATGTCATGTATCTCGTGATGTGGTTGCCGTTCGGTCTGTTCCTGGCCTACTTTCGGGTCGGCGGCGGCTCGGAGTTTGATTATCGGCCGCTGTTCAGTTTCGCCATCGGCCAACTCGCTACCGGCGCCGCCTTCATCGGCATGGGCGTGTTCTTCTCCAGTCTGACACGCAATCAGGTTGCCAGCGGCATTCTTGCCTTCGGCGGAATGCTCGCCTTGACCGTGGTGTACTTCTTCGGCGGGCTGGCGTCGCAAATCATGGCCAACAGCACCGAACCGTTGCGCGGCCAGATGGAAACCCTGTCGCGCGTCCTCAAGCACGTTTCCTACATCGACCTCTGGATCGACACGTTGGATGGACGATTGTTTTTGCGACAGGTGCTTTTCTTTGTCTCGCTGGCGGTGGTCTGGCTGTTCGTCAGCGTCAAGGTCGTCGAAGCGCGGAAATGGACGTGAGATAAAGAAGGTGGATAATATCTTCTGTCCGTCCTCCTCAAGAGGAGCGGCGTGAGGAACAGATTATGTCGAGCAATGCAACGACGGTCGGCGGGGCCGACATCTTTGAAAAATGGGCTCCGAAGCGGGAGAAGATCGCCTACGCGCTGATCGCTTTGGGGGTCGCCCTGGCCGCCATCCCGATCGTCAATGTGGCCCTCTACGGTTGGCAATCGATCCTCTTTTTTGTCTGGGGCACGGCACTATCCTTATCCGCCCTCCTCGCCGGCGGCATCTATCTCACGTCGGCACCAGCGCCGACTCTCCGCGAGGAAGCCGACCGCCTGCGCATCACGCTTTTGATCGTCCTTGGATTGCTCGGCTTGCTGACCGCCCTGCTGGGCCTGGCTTTGCCGTTCGCTTCGCCGCCGTTCTCGATGACGGATTACCGCGACATCTTCGCGGGTGGTATCCGCAAATGGCGCGAACGTGACAATGCCCGCGCCTTGACGTGGTGCGGCATCGCCCTTATGGGCGGCCTGGCCATCATGTTCGTCGGTCTGATCCAGGCTCGCGCCTTCGAGCGCACGCGGCCTGGCCTGCGCCGTCTGATGTACGGCTACAACGCCGTTCTCAGCAGTCTACTGCTCGTGCTTATCTTCATTCTCCTCAACCTGCTGCCCTACGCGGGGGTTTGGCCGTTCAGTTACGCCAACGAATCGCTCGACTTCACGCGCACCGGCCTGCACACCCTTCGCCAAGCCACGAAGAACGCCTTGACCGAACTGAAACAGCCGGTCAAGGTGTACGCCCTCGGCTCCTCGAACGATCCAATCATGAAGGACATCAAGGACATGCTGGATCGCTGCCACGCCATCAATCCTCAGCAGTTCCGCTGGGAGCAGTTGTCGCGCGATCGCAACTCGACCGACCTGCGCGAACTGATGACGAAGCATAAGATTCCCGACGCCGAAGGCATCCTCGTCGTCTACGGCACGGACCCCAATACCACTACCGACTTCATTCGCTACAACGATCTCTTCGAGATTCCCTCGAACCGCCAAGGCGGCAACGCCCGCTACAATTTCAAGGGCGAGAACGCCTTGCTCAACTCGTTGATTTACCTATCCGCGGAGAAGAAACGCGCCAACGTGTACTTCACCCAAGGCAGCGGCGAACTGAGTTACACCGACCACGCGACCAACCGCGTCGATTCGGGCATGGGCCAACTCATCGACGACCTCGGCCGCGTCAATTATCAGACGCACGAACTGAAAGTCGCCGTGGATACAGACAAAATTCCCGAGGATGCCGACATCCTCGTCGTCGCTCGGCCCATGCAGCCGCTGCCGGCCAAGTTCCTCAAGGCACTGCGCGACTACCTGCACGGCACCGGCCGCAAGGACAATAAGAAGGGCAAACTCGTCGTGTTGTTCGACGTGGTGACGGAGACGGACAAGGGCAAGATGGTCCGCACGGGCTTGGAAGATGTGGTGATGGAATACGGCGTGCGCGTCAACGACAATCAGCTGTTGGACCTGGATCCGGACAGCGATTATCTGTTACTCAAGGGCATCGCCGACACCCGCAGCAACAACCCGATCGCCAAGGCGTTCGCCAACGAGACGGCGGGAACGCTGTCGCTGTTCCGTTTCTACAAAGCGCGCTCGCTGGAGGCGTCGAAGGCCAACCCGCCCGGTATGCCGCCGTCAGGCGGAGCGGATAATCTCGTCATCACGCTTCCCCGCCAGCCGATCTTGCCGCAAACGGACCTCAACGCCGGCGGCAGCGCCCTGATCGAGGCGATGCGGCGCGACCCCCAAAAGATCATGCAGCGCATCAGCCGGACGCCCCTGCCGTTGGCCATGACCGTCGCCGAGGGCAAGACAGCGGCACCCTTCCCCGGTCATGAGTTCCAGGCCAAAGAGGGGCAGCCGCGTTTGGTGGTCTTCGGCGATGCCAGCTGGATCTCCAACGCGCTGCTGCAACCATCGTCGAACAACTTCAACTTGTTCGTCAGCTGCCTGTCCTGGCTCGTCGAGCGCTCCGACATCGGCGCGCGGGTTCCTCCGACGCAGCACGACGTCTACGTACTCAAGGCGCCGCCGCGCAGCGGACTGCGTTTGCTGTTCCTGCCCGGTAGTCTCATGCTGCTGGGCGTGTTCGCTCTGGGGCTGGGCGTCTGGGTCGTGCGGCGGCGCTAACCAAAGGGCATTCTCGCCATGAACTTCAAAACAACCTACGCCTTGTTTGGCATCCTCGTCGTCGTCCTCATCGCGTTCATCGCGACGTTGTGGATCGGCCCTTCGTCCACCGAAAGCAGCAATTACGTGTTGCCGAGTATGCATGCGGCGTCCGGTCCCCTGTCAGCGGACGACATCACGCGCGTCGAGATCAACCGCACCCAATCGGACGCCGAAAAGAACGAAAAGCTCGTGTTCGTCCGTGACGCGGACAGCAAGCGCTGGCGAATCGTCGAGCCGCGTGACTACGTGGCGGACAGCCCGGCCATCGACAAACTGGTCCGGCAGATCACCGAGGCGACCTTGGACCCCAAGGCGGATGTGGTCAACAATCCCAAGCGTTACAACCTGGAGACGCCCGCCGAGGTCATCACGCTCATCAAGGAAGGCGAGCCGCGCCGCGAGGTTAAGCTGAATGTCGGCGAGACCAGCCCCGGCGAGGCCAGCGCGGTCATCTACGTCACCTCATCGGATCGCAAGGAAGTGATGGCCGTCAAGAAAAACGATTTGGACAGCGTCAAGAAATCGCTCGCCGATTTCCGCAGCCGCGATCTGCTCAGTTCCGCCACCGGCGACATTCAGGCGTTCACGCTTACCGAGCGAAACAAGGACAAGGTGACTCGCGGCCCCGTCGAGTTGAAAAAGGGCAGCGAGGAGCGCTGGTCCTATGTGCAGCCGCCTTACGGCGACGCCGAGGCCACCGGTGCCGATCCCGCCGCCACCGACAAGCCGCCGAGCAATGTGCAGTCGGTTTTGACCGACATCTCCAATCTGAAAGTGGCCGGCGATAAGGATTTCGTCGAGAACGACGCGAAGGATCTGGGCAAATATCATCTCGATCCGGCCAAGGATGACATCTTGCGCATCGAAATCGATCGCGTCGAGGAGATTGGCAAAAACGACAAGGACGAAAAGGAAAAGAAGACGGTGAAGGTCGCGCTGCTGGTCGGCATCGGCAAGAAAGTAGACGACAAAAGCGATCAATATTATGCCTATGTCGAAGATCCCAAGCACAAGGACATCGTCAAGATTTCGGCCAAGAGCGTGGCGCGTTTCCTGCAATTGCTGCAACACAAGGGCGCATTGCGCGATCGCAACCTCGTCGAGTTGGGCAATTTCCGCAAGCCGGACGCCATCAACGTCAAAAATAGCTGGGGCACACTAGAGTTTCGCCGCACTTCGGAGACACAGAAGCCGTGGAAACTGTGGCGCGGCGACAAGTCCTATGCCGTGGATGAGCAGGCCATGCAAGCACTCCTCAGCGCGCTGACGCAGAAGGATCAGGCCGACTTCCCCGATTCGTCGGTGACGGCCAAGCAACTGGGCCTGGATAAGCCCGATGAGGCGAGTACCATCGTCACTTTGTGGGCGGACAGCCTGCCGGCCGCCGACAAGAAAGACGACAAGAAAGCCGCGAAGCCGGAGCCGAAGGACAAGGATAAGCCCGCCTTTCGGCTCTATTTCGGCAGCGAAACGCAGGGTAAGGTGGCCGTGCTGCGCAAGCGCGGCAACGAGACGCCGACGCTGGTTCTGGCACCGCTGGCGCTGCGCGATCAGGTGCGCAAGGAACCGTTGGCCTATCTCGATAAGGATCTGCCGCCCTTCAACGCCACGCGCTTCGATGCCGTGTCGAACGTCACCAAGCTGACGCTGACGCGCGACGGCACGACATATGAGATCAGCCACGACGACAAGGGCAATGCGTGGAAGATCAACAAACCGGCCGACTACGCCGGCCGTACCGCCGATCGCCAGACGATCGAGGACATGCTGCGCGATCTGAATGGATTGCGGGCCGTCAAGATTGTCGAAGACAAGGTTCCCGCTGAAGCCAAGCTGACCGAGTGGGGGCTGAAAGACCCGCGCGTCAAGGCAATCGTCACCTTGACGAAGGACGGCAAACCGAAGACGTTCGAGTACGATTTCGGCAAGGACACCACCGACGGTGTCTACTTGCGCACCAGCCAGCAGGACATGATTAGCGTCGTCAGCAAATCGGCCGTCAGCACATTGCAGCGCGAATTGCAGGATCCGACCGTGTTTCACTTCGATGTAGAAAAGGTACGGGAAATCAAGCTGACGGGCTGGACGGATGTGGTCGGCAAGAACAACCCGCACGTCCTTGATGTGAAGCGCGACAACGCCGGCGCGGATTGGGTCCTTGTGAAGACGCTGGCCAAGGCCAAGATCGACATGGAAAAATTCCAACGCTTGCTGACGGGGCTGTCCGACCTCAAGGCGTTGAAGTTTGTGAGTCACAAGAGCAAACCGACGGCCGCGCAGGGGCTGGAGGTGGATCAGGGAGCGCTCAAGATCGAGATTACCGTGGAGGGCGAGAAGGAACCGTTGCAACTGACGGTCGGCAAGGCGGACGGCAACGTCGGTTTCTTTGCCCTCAGCAACAAGCTGCCCGGCGACATCTTTGAAGTTCGCAAGGATCTATTTGAAGGCCCGAAAAGCAAACCGGCGTATTTCGATAAATAGTCCGTAGTCCATAGTCCGCAGTCCGCAGCAAAAACAGATGATGATTTTTGCTGCGGACTGCGGACTATGGACTATGGACTACGAGGAGTAGCATGACCTCCCTGACAGTGCGGCGCATCCAACTCGGCAGCGCCGGGGCGGCCGAGCAACTCGCCCGTCTCCGCGTGCAACTCAGCGCCGAGGGCAACGTCGTATCGGCACGCGGTCGAGAACTGACCGAGCGCGTGTTCGGTGAAGCCCTGCCACCGGCGCGCGTAGTCGAACGCATTTGCGAGGACGTGCGCCAGCGCGGTCGTGAGGCCGTCTTTCACTACACCGAACAATTCGACCGCGTTCGTCTCGACGCTGACACCCTACGCATCAGCCGAACCGAACTGGCGGCGGCGCACGCGGCGGCGGAGCCGGCATTGTTGGAAACCGTGCGGCGTGTGCGACAAAATATCCTATCGTTTCAGTCTGGTTTACTGCATCGCACGGCGCGCCTCGCCGTGGCGGGACGGCACGAACTGCGGCTGCGCTATCGACCGATGCGGCGTGTTGGTTTCATGGTGCCGGGCGGTGCGGCGGCGTATCCTTCGACGCTGCTGATGACGATTTGCCCCGCTCAGGCGGCGGGCGTGAAGGAATTGGCCGTCGTCATGCCGCCGACGAAATCGGGCGCTTACAACAAGGATTTGCTCGCCGTCTGTCACGAGTTGGGCGTTCGCGAGGTGTATCGCATCGGCGGCGCGCAGGCCGTGGCCGCGCTCGCTTACGGCATCGACGGATTGCCGCCGGTGGACATGATTGTCGGGCCGGGCAATCTGTTCGTCGCCCTGGCCAAGCGTCACGTCTTCGGCCAGGTGGCCATCGATTGCATCGCCGGCCCCAGTGAAATCGTGGTATTGGCCGATGTGTCCGCGCCGCCGGCATTCGTCGCCGCCGATCTGATCGCTCAGGCCGAACACGCTCCCGGCGCCAGCATTCTCGTCACCTGGCAGACGCCGCTGCTCGATGCGGTCGAGTCCGAGTTGAACCGCCAACTCGCGCAACTATCGCGCGGCGAACTGGCACGCGAGAGTCTCGAACAGTTTGGCGCGTTTGTGCTGGCGCGCGACGAGAAGGAGGCGGTGGCCTGCGTCAACGATCTCGCTCCCGAACATTTGCACATTGCCACGGAAAACGCTGAGGAATTGGGCGAGCGCATCGACAACGCGGGAGCGATCTTTCTGGGCAATTATACGCCGGTGGCGGTCGGCGATTACGCGGCCGGCCCCTCGCATGTGCTGCCGACCGCGGGCACGGCGCGTTTCACCAGCGGCTTGTCGGCCAACGATTTCCTGCGTCGCAGCAGCGTGTTGTCGTTCACCCGCGAGGGACTGGCACGAATGGCCGACGACGTGATCGAGTTGGCCCAGCGCGAGGGTCTGACCGGCCACGCCGCCAGCGTCGAAGTACGCCTAAAGAATGATTAACCACAGAGGCACAGAGACACAGAGAGAAAAAATGAGTGCTTTCTTCTCTGTGTCTCTGCGCCTCTGTGGTTAGTTCTGCATTGGGAGGCCGGCTTTGATCGATTCGCTTCGTCCCTGTATTCGCGCGATGGCCGGCTACACGCCGGGCGAGCAGCCGCGCGACGGGACGTTCATCAAGCTCAATACCAATGAGAATCCCTATCCACCGTCGCCGCGTGTCTTCGAGGCGCTGCGCGAGGCGCTGACCGGAGATCGGCTGCGTAAATATCCCGATCCGCTCGGCACGCACTTCCGCCAGATGGCCGGCCGCGTGCTGGGCGTCGATCCCGAGGGCATCCTCATCGGCAATGGCTCCGATGATATTTTGACGATCCTCACGCGCGCGTTTGTGCCGGAGGGCGGCCTCGTCGTCTCGCCGACGCCGAGCTATCTGCTGTACCGCACTCTGGCGAACTTGCAGGGCGCGCGGTTTACGACCGTGCCGTTCACGGCCGATTGGAAACTGCCGGAACCGTGGCCGATCACGGACGCCGATCTGACATTCCTCGCCAATCCCAATTCGCCTTCTGGGACGACCGTTTCACTGGCGGAGATTGACCAGCTGCGCGGCCGGCTCCATGGACCACTCGTGGTTGACGAAGCCTACGCCGATTTCGCCGAAGGCAACGCTCTGGAACTGGTGACACAGGGAGCCAAGGATGTCGTGGTGACACGCACGTTCAGCAAATCGTATGCGCTGGCGGGGATGCGTTTCGGCTTCGCCGTGGCCGATCCGGCACTGATTCAGCAGTTGATGAAGGTGAAGGATTCCTATAACTGCGATGTACTCAGCCTCGCGGCGGCGGCGGCGGCCATCGAAGATCAGGAGTATTTTCGCGCTATCCGCGCCCGCATCCTGGCGACGCGCTCGCGCATGGAGAAGGCTCTGATGGACCTGGGGTTCATTGTCTGTCCGAGCCAGGCCAACTTTGTTTGGTGTCAGCGAGAAGACCGGGCCGTTAAAACGATCTATGAAGAGCTTAAAAGGCGTAATATCCTGGTGCGCTACATGAATTACGAGGGCTGCGGCGATGGTTTGCGCATTTCGGTCGGCACCGAGGACGAGATTGATCGGCTGTTGAACGAATTGACGGCGATTTAAGGCGAACGGCCGGCGTAAGCCGGCTGGTATAGCATGCACCAGCCGGCTTACGCCGGCCGTTCGTCAGGAGATTCCGATGGCACGCACGGCACAGATTCGCCGAGAGACTGGCGAGACGAAAATCGATTTGACGCTCGACCTCGACGGCGCTGGCCGCTCGACCGTCGATACCGGTGTCGGCTTCTTCGACCACATGCTGACCCTGCTGACTCGACACAGCCTCATCGATCTGACCGTCAAGGCGCAGGGCGATTTGCATGTGGACGCGCATCACACAGTTGAAGATGTCGGCATCTGTTATGGCAAGGCACTGGCGCAGGCGCTGGGCGATAAGGCCGGCATTCGTCGCTATGGAGATGCCACGGTGCCGATGGACGAAACGCTGGTAACGGCGGCAATCGATCTGAGTGGACGACCGTTTTGCGTCTGGCGCGCGGAAGTGCCGGTGGAGATACTCGGCACGTTCAACGCGCAATTGGCCGAGGAATTCTGGCGCGCCGTGTCTTCAAACGCGGCATTCGCGCTGCATATCGTCTGTCATCACGGTCGCAACACGCATCATATTATCGAAGGGATTTTTAAGGCCGCCGCGCGCGCCTTGCGTCAGGCGGTCGAACTCGATCCGCGCGGGACGGGCGTACCCTCGACCAAAGGCGTACTGTGAAAAGATCATTCGCGCAATCGCGGATTCCGGTCAGATGGTCGCGTCGGGACTGAGTTCGCGAGCGCGGCCGATGCCCCGCCGCGATGAGCGCGTGAAAGCCACGAACTCGCGGACCACGTCCACGGTCCCTAGTTCTCCCTCCAGGCGAGCCAGAGCGAGATTCAGGACAAAACCTTGCAAGTAGACGGTTTCGTAGCACTGCCGCATAGCGATGACCTGCTCCTCGTCCAGTCCCGCCTCGCGCATGCCGGCCACGTTGACGCCGACCACGATGTTTCGGCCCTGCGACACAATGAACGGCGGAATGTCTACCGTGGTGCTGGAAGTGTCTTCCAGCAGCGACAGCCGACCCAACCGGCAGAACTGATGGGCGGCGGAGTTGCCCCCCACATAGGCGCCGTCGGACACGATGCAGTGGCCACCCAGCAGACCGTTGTTGGACAGCGTGCAGTGATCGCCTACATGACAGTCGTGAGCAACATGCGAGCCTGTCATGAAGTGATTGCGGTTGCCGATAACCGTTCGCCCCGAGTCGACGGTTCCGCGATGGACGGTGATGTTCTCGCGGAAGATATTGCCATCGCCGACCTGCACGCCGGTCGGTTCGTCCCGATACTGAAGATGCTGGGGACGCTCGCCGATGACGGCGTTGCTGTAGACGTGGTTATCCTGGCCCATTGTCAGCGGGCCGATCAAATGGGCCCGCGGCCCAATCATGCATCCCGGCCCGAGACGAACCTCGCCTTCCAGGAGGGCGAAGGCTCCCACGGTGACATTCGCGGCCAACTCCGCCTTGGGAGAGACAATCGCCGTCGGGTGAATGAGAACTGACGAAGAATCCATAGTTCAGGGGTCTCTCGTGAAGCCAGGCCTAAGCCGCCTGGCAGGCGGAGGGAGCGAGAGCGACGGGTCCGAAATGCCATTCCGAAAGAAAGGAACAATTAGGCTCAACTTTCGTTCCGTTGAGTAAGCCCACGGAGACCCTACCGTGTTTAGGATTTCGGACAGCCTGCCCCATTATATGAGACCGAACCGAAGAGCGGAAGGCCACAATGAGCCAGCGACAGTGGCCGTAGACATTTGCTCTTGACTGCCTACGGCCCACTGCCAAAGCGAGGATTCTTTAGAGGCGCTACCTTTTTGCCAGCCCGCAGCGCCAGCAAGGGAACCCCTTGCTGGCGCTGCGGGCTGGCAAAAAGGTAGCGCCTCTTATTCCCTTGTGGGCCCGGAATCTTGATCCCCTGGAGGGTGTCAGAAAGGTGTCAGGAACCTTTCTTTCCTCAATCCGCCCAGTTCTCCATCCGCAGTCCAGGAACATCCTTGTAATCCTTGACGTTCCGCGTCACCAACAACGCATTGTGGGCAAGGGAAATGCAGGCAATGAGCAAATCGCCACGTCTCTTGGGCCGTTTCTTTGCCTTCATCATCTGCTTGAAATGCTGGCCAGCAGCGTCATTAATCTCAAGCAGATGGAACGAATTGAGCAACTCCCGCGAGGCCCGGAACCGATCCATCGCCTTCAGCAGTTCATCCTCGTTCGCTGCTTTCAGGATGCCGTCAAACCTGCCCCGCAGGATTTCCATGCGGGTGATGATCGTGGCCGTCAGTTCTTCGCTTCCCTGGACGGATGCTATTCGCCGCTGAAGTCTATCGGTCTGGCCATAGGAGAGCAGCGTCACGATGTCCGAGTCCAGGACGATCATGTCGCCTCCCGCTGGACGCGGAGATTGGCAAGCTGCTCCTCCATGTCCTTATCGTCTCGAAAGACACCGAAATGCTTCAGTACGGCCTCTTTTGAGCCAGCCTTGGGAGAAGCGGCCTCCGGCTTGTGCAAAATACGGTTCTCAATGAGGAACAGCACTTGTTCCGCGAACGACAACTGCATCCAATGCGCGGAGGCTGGCCAGACATCTCGAACGGGACGGCCACTGTAGCGCAGCCAGTCATCCAAGGCTTTCCGAAGAAATCGCCACTCGCCGCCGATCCTGCGCGCAGGGACGGCCCCTTCGTCAGCCAACTTCAGCAGTGCGTCTTCGGGCACTCGTAGGTATGCTGCGGCCTCGGCCAGTGTGAGGATTTTCTCAAGCCGAGGTTTGCTGCTCGGTGGTGACTCCGCTACTGCCATCGCAACTCCTGGCCGCCCAGACGCTCGATCGTTGAGACTTTCCCATTGTGTGCATTTTCTCGCCCGTGAACGGGCGGGTCAAGGCGGGGATCGGGCGTTTGAAGCTCTTGCGTGTCTTACTCGGCCAGCCGCCTTACGCCGGCCGATTGACCCTCCCACCGAATTGGGTTAGGAGCCGGACTTCTTCTTGTCGCCGGTCGGCGGCTTCGCTTTCGGCTTTTGGAAGCGCTTGCGCAGCTCTTCATACACCGGAAGAAACTCCTTCGCTGTGATGCGCTCCGGAATCTTGATCCCCTGGAGCTTCAAGTACACCTTCAACTGCTCTGGGATCTCGTCCGGCGTGATGACATTGTCGCCGTTGCGGTCGAGGCGCTCGAACAGCTTCTCGGCCGGATGGACCTTCTCGTGAGTCAGTTTTTCGGCCGTGTCCGGCTGCTCCCAGGTGTAGACGACCCAGCCGACCATCATCTCCTCCCACGTTTGCAGACCGAAGCGCACCTCCTTATTCGGATCGGGATTGTACGGGTTGTTGCGCGAGTTGTCCCAGTGGGCGACCGCGTGCAAACGGCTGCCCTTGGGTACCTTGATCGGCTTGGCAAACTGATAGACGTTCTGCCAATTGAAGTCCCAACGCGGTACCGACAGCAGCGTTTGTTTACGGCCATCCGGATAAATCAGCTCGTAAAAGTAATCCTTACCGCGCCAGTGCATGTGCGGCACAAGGCCGAGAATGAGGGCGTCCGCGCGGAAACGGAAGGTGTTTTCGGCGCGGTAGTGCGGATCGCGCGGTGGAATACGGATTGACTCATTCACGAATGAATTGGTGAACATCTCATACTTCGGCGCTTTCTTGAGGAAGGTGATGCCGATGGACGAGCGATCCTTGACGGCCGTACCATTAGGCGTGTAATGCAGCTCGAACATGAGCTTCGAGCCTTTAGGGATGCGAAGACCCGTGTCGGGTGGGCAATTCAGGCCCAGATCGCCGGGCGCCCAGCCGACGAGGATGGACATGTTGCCCTCATTGTCGAACGGCCGGTTCTGGCCCGGTTTGAGGATATAGACGACGACGTGATGCACGACACCGGCCACTCCCGGCCGAGCCTCGCCCTTTTCAACCCACATGTCCTCCTTGAAACCGGGGTCGATCGTGTAGTGTTTGTAAGGCAGAACGCCGTCGGCCGGCACCTCGAATGCTTCCGGCATCTCCAAAATCAGATCCGGCTTGCCGTTCTTCCAACCCTTGACCCAGGCGATGGGTTTGGGCAAATCCTTGTCGTCGCCGCGCGGCGTACCGGCATCGACCCAGGCGGCCAGCGTGTCGATTTCCTTGCTGGTCAGTCGGCGATCGTTGCTGAATTTGCCGTGTCGCGGATCGGCGTGCCACGGCGGCATACGCCGCTGCGTCGTCACTTCCTTGAGCATGCGTGCATGCTTCACCGCATCGTTGTAGTTCATCAGCGCGAACGGGGCGGCCTGCTCCGGCCGATGACACTCCTGACAGCGCTGCTGCAAGATCGGCGCGACATCCTTGGCATAGGTGACATCTTTGCGAGCCGGTTGCGTGCTGGCGTGGTCGAGCAGACAGCCGTCCGGCTCGGTCTCGGTGACGCTCACTTTCTTGTCGGCCAACAGTTCGTCGATGGCCTGAATCAAATCGTTGCGCGTCGCCTTTTGCCGGCGGAAGCCGACGCCGTAGCGGTCGTCGATCCGGCCCCGATAGCGGAGGACGAACTCCTTATCGAGTACGACGACGGCCGGCACGCGCCGCATGCCCAGCGTGTCGGCCAGACGCTGCCCGAAGTCCTTCAGCACCGGAAAGGGCACATCACGATCGCGCGTGTGCATGGCCACCTGATCGAGGTCTTCGTGTTCGTTGGGATAGACGGCGATGAACTGGACGTTTTTTGTGCGGTATTTCTTTTCCAGTTCGATCAAACCGGGAAGATACAGATTGGAGATGGGGCATTCGGTGCCGAGAAAGGCGAGGACGAGGGCGCGATGGTCCTTGAAGTCGTGCAGCGGCCGGCGATTACCGTGCAAGTCGCGTAACGAGTTTTTGTCGGTTGTCTTCGCGCCAATGGCGAGTGCTGACACCGGCTTGTCATCTCCCCAGGCCGGGGCAGTTCCCCCCACGGTGCCGAGAATCACGACGGGCATCAGAAAACTCATCCAGGTGTAAGACTTGCTCATGGTGTCGTCACGGTCCTTTATCACGGAGGAGATACTACGGAGTTTGCCGCCCAAGGTCGGAGGGCGAATCTCCGGGTCCTCCTCACTTCGTTGGAGGCGCGGATGAGGGAGGAAGCGGCTGATTTGCCGGGGAATAAGTTGCGGCAATCTGCTCGAAGTAGTATTTAATCATGCGGGCATAATCTTCGCCGTAGCGAGCTTTCATATCCTGAATGATCTTGGTGCGTAGCTCGCCCGGCAATTCGCCCCAACTCTTGCCCGCGTTGGGAGTCTTGTTCAGCCCATAAGCACTGAGATCCGGCAGACCACCGGGAAGACGGCCCTGACCGACCATCAAACCGGGTTGACCGGGTTGTTGCTTGGCGGCCATCTGTTGAGCTGCTTGCGTCAGCGACTGCGCCGCCTGCCGCATGGCCGACTGGGCCTGACCGTGCTGCCCCTGTTTCAATTGCCCCTGAGCCTGGCTAATTTGCTGCTGCGCTTGGGCCACCGCCTCACCGGTCTTCGGACTACCCGGTTGGGAATCCGACTCCGAACCGGACTTCGGCTCGCCGGAAGCAGCGGGCTTCGCGGAAGCCTGCCGCGTCTGGTTGACCGCCTGGTTAGCCTCGCGCGCCGCTTGATCGAGCGCTTGCGCCGCCTGCTCCTGTGCTTGTCGCTCTGCCATTGCCTGGCCTTGTTGAGCCTGGTTGCGTGCTTGCTGCATGGCTTGCTGGGCTTGCTGACTGGCGTTGGCGGCGCGCTGCAACGCCGACTGCGCCTGCGGCGCGTTGCGCGTTTGCTGGGCCACGCGGTTGAGTTGCTGCATCAACTCGCCGGCCTCCTGCTGAAGATTCCGTTGCTGAGCCTGCTGCTGGGCGGCACGAGCGCGGGCGTCACCAGCCAGTGGTTGCATCTGACGATTGATCGCCTCCTGACGCTGTCCAAGCTGCCGGGCCTGTTGCAAGGCATCGGGTGCCTGCGGATCATCGCCGCGCGGCGTGCGGGCGAGTTGAGACGCCAGCTGCCGCAATTGCTCGGCCGTCTGCTGCCCCGCTTCGCGAGCCTGCGGCAGAGCGCCGGCCTGCATCTGCCGGGCGGCCTGTTGAGCCGCCTGTTGTGCTTGCTGCGCTCGCTGAGACGCGGGTGCATCCTTGCCCTGTTCCTGAGCGACGTTGCGTGCCAAGTCCGCCGCTTGTTTGGCGACCGCGGTCTGCTGTTTAGCCAACTCGCCAGCCGGATTGTCCTGAACGGCGGGCCGCTGGGTGCGAGCCGTTTGCTCTGCGCGCTGCACGGCATCGCGTAACTCACGCTGTTGACGGGCGAGCTGGCGTGCCTGTTCGCTCTGTTCCTGGCTGGGCAACGCCTGGGGCGTCGGTTGCGGCTCGCGCCGCGCCGTTGGCGGCGTCTCGGCCGGCAATTGTTTGGCGAGACGGTCAAGGGCGTTGGCCGCTTCGGTTTGTTGCTGCTGGGCCTGGCCGGCATCCTTGCGAGTTAGAGCCTGCTCGGCGCGGTTCATGGCGGCGCGTGCCTGCTCCAGTCCGCGCTGGGTTTGGTTGGCCGGCAATTGCGACGCCTGCTGATTCAGTTCGCGCTGCTGCTGGGCAAGCTGCTGCATGGCCTTGTGCAGGGCTTCTTTGTTGGCCTGCCCCGCATGTTGATTCGCTGCTTGTTGCGTGGCCTTCGCCAAACCGTGTTGCTGCTGGGCCATTTGCTGCGCCGTCTGGCGAGGCGATTGCGAGGCCGGCTTGGCGCTGGTCGTGTGGACAGACGATTCGCTTGGCTTCTTCGCCGTTTGCGCCTTGCCGAGTTGCTCGGCCAACTTCTCCGCCGCCTCGGCAGCGCGGGCGACCGATTCCTTTGCTTCATTCGGCGATTTCGCTTGTTCGAGAGCTTTCGCCGCTTGCGCCATCGTCTCGCCGGCTTCCTTCGCGGCTTGCGGAGCGTCCTTGCCGTCGATGCGTTCAAGCTGCCGTTTCAATTCGGCCTGCTGTTGGGCCGTCTGCCTGGCCTGTTCCGGAGCAGCCTTGTCCGGTTCCGCCTTCGCGGCATCGCGGGCGAGTTCCCGCTGCCGGCGAGCCAACTCGTTTGCTTTGGCGGCGGGATCGTTCCGGCCGGCGAGCCGATCCGCCAGATCGCGGAGCGCTTCGGCGGCTTGACGCTGGGCCTGAGCCTGTTCCTTCGCGGGAGCTTTCTCGGCGCGAGCGAGAGCATCCGTCGCCCGCTGTTTCTCCTGACGTGCCTCGTCGCCGGCGCGGACAGCCTGGGTCTCATGGGCGATCGCCTGTTGGCGTTGCCGTGTCTCCGTTGTGGGTGCCTGGGCGGGTTGTCGTTCGGCTTCGACCGCCGCCTCAGCCTGATGGCGGGCCAACCGTTCCGCTTTGGCCGGGTCGCTTTCCTCACCGGCCATCTGCTTCGCCAATTCATCCAGCTTGCGGGCCGCCTCTTGCATGCGCTGCCGTGTATCGGCAGCGGTCGGCTGCGTCTGGGCGGCTTTCGCCGCCTGTCGCGCGGCCTCGGCCGCTTCCTTCTGTCGTTGCGGCGCTTCGGGAGCCTGTAAGTTGCGCGTTTGCTCGGCCACTTGCTGCTGTTTACGCTGGATTTCCTGCTTCTGCTGGGGCGTGGCTTTGGGATCGGCCGCGGCGCGAGCGGCTTCCTGAGCCAGTTCGCGCTGCTGCCGAGCGAGATCGCGTGCTTGTTCATCAGCCGGCTTCTGGCCACGCAGCGCCTGCTCCAGACGTTCGAGTTGCCGGCGCGCCTCCTGCTGCGACGCGGGCACGTCCTCACGCTGGCGATCCATCAAGTCGGCCAGCGCGCGATTCGTCGCTTCCGTGGTCCGTTCCTGCCTTGCCTCCTGCTTGGGCGCATCCATTTTGCTCAGCGCTTCGGCCACTTCCGCCTGACGCCGCGCCGCTTCTTCCAGATGTTTGGCGGCTTGGGGATCGTCTTTCTTGATCTGCTCGACCTGGCGAGCGATTTCCTCTTGATGGCGGCGCAAGCGAGCGATCTCTTGCTGAGCTTGCTGCCGGCGCTGCTGCAAATTGGGCAGCAGATCCGCCAGCCGATTGAGCAATTTCCGCGTTTCGTCCATCTGCGCCTGCGCCTGCGGCGCGTCCTGCTTCTTGAGCGCCTCCTCCGCCTGCACCGCGCGCTCGGCGATTTGTCGTTTCACCTTGTTGGCGTCGGCATTATTTCGCGGTACCGACAGTTGTTCCGCCGCCTGCCGGATGGCGTTCTGCTCCTCTTGCAGCGCCTTCAGGCGTTCGGTCAGCGGTTGCTTGCTGTCCTTCTTCGCCGTCTCCTCTTGCACACGCTGGCGCAGCGCCTTCTCGACCTGCGCCAGTTGTCGAGCCGCCTCCTTGGGATCGGCCGACACCTTGATCGCCCGCTCGAATGCCTGGGCAAGTCGTTCGAGATCGCGGGCCGCCTGATCTTGATGCTTGACAGCCTCTTGCGCATCGCCTTGCTTGAGGGCGTCGGCAGCGTGCTGAGATTCTTCGGGTTTCAGCGGCGTCGTCTGGGTTGTCTTCGCGGGCAGGCGCGTCTCCTGCGCTAGCTTCGCCTGTTGCTCGGCGAGTTCCTGCTGCTTGCGGGCCAGGTCCGCCAACCGATCCGCGTTGCGCTGGCGCTCGGTCTCGGCTTCCGCCTTGGCCAACTCGCGCTGCGCTTGCGCAAGGTCGCGGGCGTGTTCGGCCATCTTTCTCGTCTGCTCCGCGCGGGCCTGGTCGAGTGCTTGCTTCAACAGTTCGCTCTGCTGCGCCAATCGCTCCAGTTCGGCGGCGACCTCAGCCTGTTCGCGTTTAATCTTCTCGACCAGTGGCTTGACCGAGGGATCGAGCAGGGGGTGCTTGGCGGCCACCTCCGCGGCTTGCTCGGCCAACTGTTTCTCGCGGTCGGCCAGCGTCTCCAGCTTGGCCTGGTCGAGCCGTTCCTGCGCCAGCTTGTCGTTGGCTTTTTTCAACTCATCCAGCCGCTTGACGGCGGAAGCCAGTTGCTCGTCGGCCTTGTCGAGTTGGCGCGTGCGTTCTCGCGGCGAGGGCTGGCGCGGCGCTTGATCGAGTGCCTTCTGGCTCGTGTTCATCTCTTCATTGGCCACTTCGCGGGCCAAATCGGCGATGGGATACAGGACCGGCGTGACCTCGGCGGTCTGGGCCACATCGCGCAGAGCCTTCTGACTGCTGCGATTGTCCTGCTGGAGTTGTTGGACTTGCTCAGCCTGTTCCGGCGGCAGCGTCGCCTGATCGCGCGTCTCCTTTTGCACCTTGTTAACGCCGCGCTTCTCCTGAAGCAGCGCTTCCTTGATGGCGTCTAACTTGCGATTGATTTCCTTGCGCTGGGCGAGGATTTCCTGCTCCTTGAGCGGAGCGCCGTGCCGCGCCACTTGCAGCGTCAGCCAGCGATCCGGCGGATAAACGATAACATGCGGCCCCTGGTATTCCTTCGGCAGATTATCGCGGACGTGGAAGCGATAGTGGACGCGATCGTCCTCCTTGACCTTGCCGGCCAGTTCCAAAAAGTGTTTGGCGACCGCCGACGGCGTATCGCCGCCTTGCAGAGTCAGCGGCTGGCGAACCGCTTTGCCATCGTTGACGCGATACTCAAGCTCGACGCCGGCCACGGCAATGTCGTCGGTCGCTTCCAGTTCCAGCGGAACACGTTCATAGGGCAGAACGGCTTTCAAGTCTTCCTTGCCGGCGAACTTGAGGACGGTCGGCGGTTGATCGGGCCGTACGCGGATCGTTCCGCCTGGCAACAGCGTGCAAATGTCGTGTTCCGCTTCGAGTACGACACGATACTTTCCCTCCGCCGCCGCCGGCAGCGTCAAGACTCCGCCTTGCCGATCCTCGTTGAGAATCAGCGGATGGCTGACCGCGTCAGCCGGCTGACGCGGGCCGTTCGCCATCCATTCCAGATGCGCCGCCACGGCTGGCCGGGTGAAGCGAAAATCGAAGCGAACTTGGCTGTGCTGCAAGGGTGACAGATCGACGAGTCCGCGGAACGTCTCCTCGTCCTTCGCGGCCCGCGCATAAGCCGGCGGCGTGACGGTGATGCGGGGACTATCCGCCGCCAACTCGACCGGCGTAACGCTCGTCACATGGAACGGCGCGCTGACAATCTCGCCTGCCTCAATGCGATATGCCACATCGCCGGGCACCTTGTAGGCGATGGTGAAATCGCCGTTGCCGGCGTTCTCCATCGCTTGCCGCGTCTCCTTGCCGTTGGCATCGACCACCACGAGCGTGCTACCGACCGGCAGCGCGATGGTAGCATCGCGGGGCGTCAGATGCGCGGACAAGGTGATTGAACGCCCACGCCCGGCGATCACATCGCCGGGTGTCACGTCGAGGGTGTACGGAGCCGGTACCGGCGCAATGTACCACGGGCGGAGGAAGCGTTGGGTGAGATCGGCGTAGGTTTGCGGCCACACGAAAGCCGGAGCCGCGACCAGCAGCACCACGACAGCGGCCAGCGCCGTCAGAACGCCGGCGCGGCGCGCGGGCACGGCCGGACGGAAGTCGAGACGCGAACTGTGCTTCTCCGTCTCGTCCATCAACAAGGCGATGAGGACGGGCGAACCGTGTCCCTCCGTCGGTGTATCGGCGAGTTCGACGGCGCTGGTAAGGCGTTCGCCGAGATCGGGATATTTCTGCTCGATGACGGCGGCCAGCGCCGCCGCGTCGATGCGCCGGCACAACGGTACAATGACGCCAACCAGCAACAGGCCGATACCCACGGTGATCCACACCGAGAAGAGAATCTGCCGGGCGAGGGCTGGCAGATCGAGCCAATAATCGGCGAGCAAAGCCGCGGCACCCAATAGTCCCAGGACAAGGACGAACAAGCCGAGACCGCGCACGATCCGCAGCAAACGGGCGCGTCGCCGGATGGCCGCGAGGCGGGAGCGCAGAACGAGAGGAAGGGTGATGGTCGCGGACATGACGCAGATCCCCCCTAGATAGGATGTCTTTTCCTCGGTGTGGATGATTTCAGTTCATCGATCATCAAACTGAAATCCTCACTTCCATAAGGCGTCCCGCTGGAGACGACAGGCAGGAGAGTTGATTGTACGCGGCCGGCGCGCGGAGAGGCAAGCAGATTGTCCGAGCGTTCATGGGATCATGGGATCGGTGCGTGCGCGGGTTGTGGTATTTTTCGTTAGCCCAGCCCTTCAGGGCTGGGGATTGCGGCGCGACACGTCGCGGGTTTGGGGCTTCAGCCCCTTCCAGTCGCAACGCTGGGCGGCGGAGGGTCTGAAGGCCCAACCAATCTACCGTCCCGCCTCTCCCAGCCCTGAAGGGCTGGGCTAACGAAAAAACAATACCAGAAACTATTCACGCACCCCACGGGATCGGCTATGCAGCTGGCCTTTTCCCTTGCTCTCATCAGCTGTCATTGAAGTTTCTTCAGGGCGACCTCGGCGGCATTGCTGACGGCTTTCTGCGGATCGCGTTTGGCCTCGGTAAGACGGACGATGACAGCGGCAGCCTGATCGCCCAGCCCCTCCGTGCCGAGATTGCCCAGCGCCTCAATGGCGGCGACTCGCACTTCAAGGACATTGTCATCCATGCAAGTGAGGACGCCCAGAACCGTGGTCTTGCGGTCCTCACCGAGTTCCTTCCCCATGTAGCTGATGGCGTGCAGGCTCAGTGAGCGGACGAACTGATCGTCGTCCTTGAGGGCCGTCCGCAAAGCGGACAGAGCGGGGCGGGCATCCGCGCCCATCTGATCCAGCGCTTCGGCACACGCTCGGCGCAGAGCAAGTTCGGAATCCTTGGCCGTCAAGGTGGCGGCCAACGTCGGCACCGCATCGCTGGCGTCCTTGCCGAGTTCGCCCAGCGCCTGCGCGCAGGCTTTGCGAATTTCGCCGTCATTCTTGGTGTTGCCGAGGACTTCCTTAAGCGTCGGTACGGCCGGCAGAGCATCGGGAGCGCCGATGCGTCCCAGAGCGAGCGCGCAGTGGATGCGCGTCAAGCGCTCCAACTTGGCGTTCTTGAGGGCCGTCTGCAATTCGCCGAGTACCTCCGTGGCGTCCTTACCGAGTTTGCGCAGCGCGTTGGCGGCGGCCGTGCGCGTGCCGGCGTGAGCATCTTTTAGGGCCACGGCCAAAACGCCGCTGACGCCGCGTGCCTTGTCCTTCATGTCACCCAGCGCTCGGGCCGACGCTTCGCGGACGGGATCGGATTTATCGGTGCGCAGCACGGCCGCCAGGGCGTCGCGGATCTTGTCGATGGGAATGTCATCGTCGGCGCGGGCCTTGCCGGCGATGTCTCCCAGGGCGAGGGCGGCTCCAACGCGAATCTTGACCTCGGTGTTCTCGCGCACGGCGGCGATGAGGGCCGGCACCACCTTGCGACTCTTGCGCGGCCCAATCAACTTCACGGCCAACAAACCCACGCGCCGTTGGTCAACGGTCTTGCCGTTTTGCAGAAGGTCAATCCACTCCGACAATTTCTTCCCCCGCAAGGGAGGATCCTCGTCCTCGGCGCGAACCGGCGAAATCACGGCGAGCATCGTCAGAACGAACACGGCCAGGAGCGAGCGGGTCTGAGTCATGGAGCGCCTCCCCGTCAATCGGAGGGAAACAAATGTAGTGTGCAGCCAAAGAGCAACCTCCCTGAACATATCCGGCCGAGGCGTTCCTCGCAAGCAGCAGGCGATTTCAGCAGGGGAGGACACAGCGGAGCATGGCATGGTCATAAGGGAGAATATTACTATCCATAACTGAACTGTTTCGTTGGGGGACGCCCCTGCGCGACTTGCATGACTCGTGTCGTTGTTCGGGTGATCCGCGTCCGTGGTGTCTTCCGGCTCCTCGGACAGCCCTTCTCCGCAATCACGTTCCCTCAACGAAAGGCAGGTGTCTCCTGAAACTCCGCGATAAACAACTTAAGCAACTCATCCGCCCCCAGATTAAGGCTCCTACTCCCCTTGGAGAAGGGGATGAATTTCTGATCGCCGACGCTCGGCACGGCTTGACGCCTTCGGACATGGTGGAGCGAAAATTCCTGTCGTTGTTGCGTGGTATGCCGATGGCCAGCAAGTCCATGCGGAGTTAGTCGCCTGGGTTCGGTTCAACAACCTTAGGGGTAGGTGCCGCTTGCCGAGCGGCACCTGTTCCTACAAGGTGCCGCTCGGCAAGCGGCACCTACCTCTTGTTCGCCCTGCGGTAAGTGGTCTGTCCCTTGCGCGTCGAACTTCTAGCATAACAGCGAGGCAGTTGCAGCCCTCCCAGCCCTCCATCCGTATCCAGAAAGAGAGCGGGTCCGATGCGGATCGCGATTCTCACCAACGAGTATCCTCCGCATATCTACGGGGGAGCCGGAGTCCACGTCGAGTACCTCACGCGCGAACTGACACGCCTTGAGAACGGCGAGCATACGATCCATGTGCTTTCGTTCGGTGACCAATCGATCCAGAACGGGAATCTATCCGTCCAGGGAGTGCGGCCGAACTTCACGTTACCCTGTCAGGATGCGCGCCACCACAAATTCATGGACACGCTGGCCCGCGATCTGCTTATGATCGGAACCTTGGGCGCGGTCGATGTGATCCATTGCCATACGTGGTACACCCACCTCGCCGGCTGCCTGGCAAAGCAACTCACCGGCGCTCCGCTCGTCTTGACCACGCACTCGCTGGAACCGCATCGTCCCTGGAAAGTGGAGCAACTGGGCACCGCTTATCAGGCCAGCACCTGGATCGAGCGCACCGCCTATCAGAACGCCGACGGCGTCATCGCCGTCTCCGAGGCGATGGGGGAGGATGTGCATACCCTGTATGGCGTCCCGCGCGAGCGAATCCGCGTCATCCACAATGGCATCGACCTGAATCAGTATAAGCCGACGCCCGACCCCGCTGTCCTCGTTCGCCACGGCATCGATCCCGACAAGCCGTTCGTCCTCTTCGTTGGCCGTATCACCCGTCAGAAGGGGATTATTCATCTGGTCCACGCCATCCCGCAGCTTCGCGCGGGCAGTCAAGTGGTCCTCTGTGCCGGCGCGCCTGATACGGCGGAAATTGGCCAGGAGATGGCGGAAGCCGTGGAGCAGGCGCGGCGGCGCACGGCCAATCCGATCGTCTGGATCGCTCAGATGCTTCCCAAGGAGGACATCATTCCGCTGTATTCTCAGGCGGCCCTCTTCGTCTGTCCCTCGGTGTACGAACCGTTCGGCATCATCAATCTGGAGGCGATGGCATGTGGAACGCCGGTGGTTGCTTCGGCGGTCGGCGGAATCAAGGAAGTGGTCGTGCCCGGTGAGACGGGACTTCTCGTGCCGTTCGAGGCGCGCGGCGGCACCGACTTTGAGCCGCGCGACGCCGAACGCTTCGCTCACGATTTGGCCGTCGCCATCAACAGTCTTCTCGATGATCCGCAACGCCGCACGGCGATGGGCGCGCGAGCGCGCGAGCGCGTCGAGCGCTCGTTTAGCTGGACGAGCATTGCCCAGCGGACGTGCGATTTCTATCGAGAATTGTCGGCCCGTTCTAAAAAAGACCGACTAGCCCGGAGCGTCAGCGACGGGTTACAGGAACCCGTCGCTGACGCTCCGGGCTAGTAAGTGCCGAGTTGAAGTTTCTACGGTTTCAGCGGCACGAGTTTGATCGATTTCAGATCGATTAACGGGTTGAATATCCGCCGGGCCGAGCGAAAGGTCAACCGTTGCCGTCCCGCCGGCAGGACGATTTCGCCGACCTTCGCTTGGCGATAAACGTCCCAGCTTCCGGTCGAGGCCACCTTGCCCGTCAGTTGATTGGCACCGGCTTGCAGCAGGAACATTTTGCCGGCTGAACTGTCTTCACACGCCCAGTCCAGCCACACCGCGTACTTGCCGGGCCGCGTCACTTCGACCGACCAGATGACGTGATCGTCCTCGCTGCTCCAATAGCCGAGATTGCCGTACTTCTTTTCCAGTACGACCGTGCGACCATAAATCTCGCCGTTGGTCCCGGACAGAAGCAGCGAACCATCTCGCCCCGGACGCACCAATTCCGGTTTGTTTCCCGCGAACGTCTTTGGTTTCACTTGCGGGCCAACCGAGCGGATGTGCGCGATCAGGTCGGCCATGTCTTCGGCTTTGATGTCTTTCTCCAGTCCTTCCGGCATGGCGGACTTCCCGGAACTGGTCAATTCGTCGAGATCGCCGCGCAGGATCACTTGCTTCTTGCCGTCCGCCGCGATCAGGGTGATGCTGTTGCCGGTCTCGCCGGCCAGCACGCCCGTGAACACTCGGCCTCCCTTGGTGGTGGCCGAGTAGCCGACGTAACGAGTTTCCACCGCGCGATTGGGATCGAGAATGGCGATCAACAGCGCCTGCGGCGATTTGTCTCCCAGCGAAGCCAGGTCGGGACCGACGGCGTTGCCGACGCCGCCGAGTTGATGACAGGCGGCGCAATGCTTGCCGAAAAGCGTGACGCCGCGCTTGGCGTCGCCGTGCATCGCCAGTACCGGCTGATAAGCGTCGATCACCTTCTGCCGGTCGGGATTGACGGCATCGGCGAACAGTTTGGCCGCACGGCGGCGGACCTCGGCGGAGCGGTGTCCGAGCAAACGCTGTCGCCGAACGGCGTTGATCTCGCCGGGCGCGATCTGCTTGCGTTGAATCGCCTCCAGCGTGGCCGTCAACCACTCTTCACGAACGAAAAGAATGTCGAGCGTCTGATTTCGCCGCGCCGGCGCGTAGCCGTTCCAACCGCGTAACAGCAGTTGCGGCACCTGCGGCGTTCGCAACCGGCCCAGAGCGGCGATGGCGGCCGCTTGCAATTCGTCGGCCGTCTGCGGCACCAACAAGTTCGCCAACACGGTGACATCCTCTTGCTGATGATCCAGGCCACGACCCAACAGCCGGATACAGCGCAGCTTGTCGGCCATCGCCGCCCGCTTGTTGGCCATCATCGTCCGCGCCGCGCCGAACAATTTCGCCACCTGTTTGAGGGCGGCTGTCAATTCCGCGTTGTTTTCTTTCGATAGCCGGCTCAACGGTGTACCCCGCTCGTCCAGGCTATCGAGCAAACCCGCCAGAACGGTGAACTGCCAGGGAGCATAGCGCCCTTTTTCCGCCGTGCCGATCGCCGCCAGCAGAGCGACCATCGCTTTCGTATCGCCCACGGCGTTCGCCATGCGGAGGAGGCTCTCGACCAGAGCCGCAGGCGGCGGGGTCTTCTCGCCGCTTTTCATCACGGTAAGCAGCACGCGATCAAGGTTCTGGCGATTCACCGAACTCATCACGGCAGCCGTGAGGAAGCGATCGCCGGCATCTCGTAGGGCGAGTTGCCCCAACGCCTCGCCGGCGCGCGCATCGGTCCACTCGCCGAGCGTGTAGGCGAGTTGCATGCGAACCTGCGGATCGGCATCGCCGACTCGTTTCACCAATTCGGCCCCCAATTCCGGCGATTTCGCCAAATGCTTCGCGCACAGCCGAAGCGCATGACGGCGAACGCCGGGATGCGGATCAGTCAGCGCTCGACGCAGCAGCGCGGGCGTCAGAGCATTCAGTCCATCGAGCGTACACAGGGCATGAACGCGACCGAGCGGTCGCTGACAATCGCTTGTCAGTTTTTCCAGTGGAGCAACGGCGGCTTTATCCTTGCGCCAGAGGAGCATCTGCTGGGCGGTGTCGCGCTGCCAGCCATTGGGACTGTCGAGGGCGGCAACCAGTCCCGCCGTGTCGAGGCGGTCCAAGCGAGGGATGCGCCGAAGCTTTTTGCCGACCGGATAGACGCGGTAAATACGGCCCTTGTCTTGCCCTGCGCGCAGATCGAGACGCTTTTGCCAATCGCGCGGAATCCATTCCGGATGTTCGATCACCGCGCGATACATGTCGGCCACCCACAGCGCCCCATCCGGCCCGGTCTGAATCGATGTGGGACGAAACCAATTATCGCTGGAGGCCAAAAACTCGGACTTTTGCTCATCCGCGGCGCGGCGGCTGGTGAAGGTGACGCCGCGCGGTGTCATGATTTCACGATGAATCAGGTTATGCACGGGTTCGCTCACGAACGTGCTGTCGGCGAAGGCCTGCCCGAAAAGTTCATCGCGGTAGACGATGACGCTGCAAGCCGAGGTGAAGTGATTAGCCGCGTTGGGATCGTTGAAACGCGGCAGAGTACGGCTAATGGGATAGACCGCGGCCGCGCCCGGTGTGACGGACACCATCACGCGCGGATCGGGAGCGGCGAGATGCGGATTGCGGCGGATGTAGTGATCGGCCAGGGCGAAATGATACATCGGGTTGCTGTTATTGCAGCCGAACCAATTGCCCCAATCGTCGCGGCTGCGGCCGTATTGCGTCTGGCCGGCCTGGGCGTCGAGCGCGCCGTCGTCGGGACGGATGCGCAGATCGCGGCCGCGCAGGTCGATGGTGGTGCCGGTTTTGACCGACTTGATTTTGCCGCCGCTGTCGCCGTTGGCGCAGTAAATCCAATTGTCAAGTCCCCACACCAGACCGTTGACGCGATGTTGCGGATTGCCTTGGATAAAGCCGGTATAGAGCGGCACGCGCACATCCGCCTTGCCGGTTCCCTTCGTGTCCTCCGCATAAAGAATGTCGGGGGCGCACGTCACCAACACGCCTTTGCGCCACGGCATCACATTGGTCGGATAGCTCAGTCCATCGAGAAACACCGTGGCCTTGTCGTACTTGCCGTCGCCGTCGGTGTCTTCCAGATACTTGACGCGCCCGCCGGGTTTGCCTTTGTTGTCGAGTCCCAGCGGATAGTCGCCCATCTCGACCACCCAAAGTTTGCCGTCCGCGCCCCAGGCGAAGGCGATGGGACTTTGCACCAGCGGCTCGGCCGCCACCAACTCGGCGACAAAGCCCGGTCGCGTTTGCATCGCGTGCAGCGAGGCTTGCGGTGTTTTGGCCGACGAGACCACGCCTGCCAGCAGTTCGTTGAAGGAGCGGCGTTCGACGTTGTCCTTAAGTAAGGTGGTGTGTTCGTTGTTCACCCACAGATGCCGCGAATAGAAAAAGGCGCCATTGTTCGCCCCTGCTCTCGTGATAGCCGGTATCTCTCCCTTGTCGCCGCGCTTGCCGGACAACACGCGCCGCGACCATCCTTCCTTCATGGAGGTAAATAAATGCAGTGAATAGCGATCTTCATTAGAGAATATTACATCCTCATGGCCATCCTCGTCTATGTCCACGAAACGCAGCCCGTTGTCCTGCCCGGCCGCGTTCACGATCGCCGTGCCCTTGGGCAGCGCGAAGGGTAATTTCACCCATCCGCTCTTCTCCCCTCTCCCCTGTACTCGGGGGAGAGGGGTTGGGGGTGAGGGGGACACCCAGCGATAAATGGACTGCTCTTTATCGTTGCTGACAATCAATTCGCAGCGGCCGTCGCCGTCCACATCGCGCAGACGGATGCCGCCATCCTTGCCCTTCACGCCTCCGGCCGGCAACCCGACGAGCAATCCCGCGTCGCTCACCCACTTCGCGCCATCGAAGTACCACGCTCCGCCCGCCTCCCCGTTGCGCATCAAAAGCGATGGTCCTCGGTCCGGCCGCACAATGCCGAAATGGGCCTCCACTCCCACCAACGACACCGGGAAGTCACCCGTGATCCACGCGCGCTTCTTCGGCGACCAGCGGCGTGTCTGCCGAACTTTGTCGTTGCCGATGACCACGTCCATGTAGCCATCATTATCCAGATCGAGCAACCGCACGCCCTTATCCCCGCCATCGGCGGCGCGCAGCGATTGACCGCCCAGCAGATGCTTATTTATCCGCTCCTGCGCCTCGCGGAACGTGAGGAACTTCACCTTCTTGCCGTGCTTCGTCGCCGCGTGTTCGATGAGATCGACGATTTGTTCGTTGCGAATCCAACCGTGCGGATGGAAGACCAGACAGAAGACGCCGCGCTTGATGAGGGTCGCATCGACAGCCGCCTTCCAGTCGCGCACGGTGACGGGATTGCTGGACTGCTGCCGATGCTGAGCCACCCAATCGCTCGGCATGACGCAGGGAAACTCCCAACATTTTTGGCCGAGGACATAGGGATAGGGATAGTTTTCAATGGTATTGACGAAGGTGCGATCCGCCGGCAGATACTTACGGAAGCGATCTTGACCGTCCTCGTCGATTACCAGTTCGCGGGGCAATTCGGGATCGTTCGAGGTGAGCAAATTGAACACGGAGGAATCGATGGTAAGGAAGTTACCCTTGGCGGTTGTTCGATTGAAAATCTCGGCGAAGTGGCGAGGACTGGGCGTGTTGAGCGAATCGCAGCAGGGCATACGGAAGGCGACGGGCCGACTATCGGGCACCGTACTCATCAAATCAACACAGCGCTCGTAGGTGGATCGTGCCTTAGCGAAGTCGCCGCCCTTGAAGAACGGACACGGATGATCGATGGTGTGCGTTTCGAGGCTCAATCCCTCTTTCAGCCACGCTTGCAATTGCGCATCTTTCGGATCAATCTGGTTCGTCATGATGCTCACGGGCGCTCGGCCATCGATCCGCTTGAGACGCTGCAAGATGGGCCGCAGAAACTTCTCGTATTTCGCCGGCTCGCGCATGTCGTCGATGGCGAGAACGACCACGGCATCCACACCTTCCTCGCCAACCCATTGCGGCGTGATGAGCCGAGGCGAACGCCGCGAGACATAATAGGGATCGCTTCCATCCAAATAAGTGAGTCGATTGCCATCGGCGGCTCTAGCGCTTAAGGGAGCGAGTAGCAGGAGCGTGAGGAGGTATACGCATCGAGGTGAAAACATGGGTAAACCTCTCGTGAGTGCTTTCGAGGCACGAACAAGATGACGAGTCTCTCGTTTTGGCGAGCCTCCCGCTTGAGCAGGGGAGGATGCAGTGAAAACTCCCCCCGCTCACGCGGGAGGCTCGCCAAAATGCGCCTCAAAAAGTCCGTGCCGCTCAAACAGAAAGAGTTTCACGCAAAGGGGCAACGAATGCAAAGAAAAAACAAACCGAGTCCTTGTTTGTTGCTATTCTTTGCGTTCGTTGCCTCTTTGCGTGTGACCCTTTCTGTTTGAATCACTGAGACGCTCGGCAGGAAAATAGTCCCGTTCGTCGTTATTTGATGGCGAGATCCGACGGCTTGACGCCCTTTTTGAAGGTGTCCTTGAACGAGCGCGGCTTGTATTCGCCCACGATGTCCACGTTCGTTTTGGCCGGAATCTTGTCTTCCATGCCGAGGGTCCAGTAGGCCGCATTGACGAGCAAGCGACGCAGTCCTTCGCTTAAGAGATCCTGCGAGGCGCCCATCGTGGTCGTGAACACCCGGCCGGTCTTGCCCGATTCACTTTTGTAAGTTTTGGTCCAGGCGATCGGCATCATCGGATTGTTCTTTTTCCCTTCGAGCGCTTCATCCGTCGGCTTCATGCCCTTGAGTACCTGCCCGAACACCAGCGGCTTGCTGTCACCGGGCAGCGGCAAATGGACCTCGTAAACGTCCGTCGTTCCCCAGATGTCGCCGTCCTTGATGCCGCGGAGAATGGGATTATTTTCTTGGTCCTTGGCGAGAATGCCGCGCGTACTCTGCGAACCGTGACCGCCCCAGTGATTGACCCACGTTTCGCCGAGGATATGTCGGCCGAAGCCGCCCGGCCATTCCTTGTTGCCGCCCCACGAGTATTTCGCGTAGGTTTTGCTTTTGAGGCTGAAGGCATGCGTCGCCGTGCGCATGCCGATGATGGGCCGGCCCGATTCGACGTACTCGACGATGTGCTTCATCTGCTCGTCCGGCAGATTGCGGAAGCGCGTGGCGATAATCATCAGGTCGGCGTTCTTGAGCGCCTCCAAGCCGGGGATGTTGTCGTTCTTGTTGGGGTTGATCGTGCCGTCCTTGGGATCGATGGCAAAAAGGACGGTACACTTGAAGCCATGACGCTTGGCCAAAATCTTGCCCAACTGCGGCAAACCTTCCTCGGAGCGGTATTCTTCATCGCCGCTGACAAGCACGATGTGCTTGCCCTTGCCCGGCCCATCGGAACCTTCATAGATAACCCACGGATCGGCGGCGCGGAGGCTTACTCCGCTTATCAGGATGGCCAGCGCCACGACGCCCGCACGGATAGCCAGTGTCATCGCTTTCACGTTTGCGGCCTCTTGAGAAGAATGGGGGACAAAATTCGGTTGGTCAGGCTAGATTATCCCGGTACGATGGCATTTCAAGCACAGAAGTTTCACCGGCCAGAAGGTTGTGCGATCGTCGCTGGTCGCAACGCTCGAAAAACCGAGGAATTGCTCTCATGCGCCGCGTCCTGTCGCCGCGGATCCATGGCCTGCTGCTGGCAGGGCTATTGTTTCTCGGACAAACCTCCGCAGCCTCCGCCGGCATGCCCGCTCCTCTGCCGACCGATGTGGACCGCTATCTCGTCTGGCGCGTGAACGATTCCATCCTGGGGCGCGTGCAGGCGATTTCGTTCTTTCTGCTGGTATTATTCGTTTCCACGGCCATCGTGCGCTGGTTGTGGAATTACCTCCAGCGTGATTTTTCGAGATTGCCGCGTTTGTCCTACGGCAAGACGTTGGCCGGCGTGCTGTTGTGGGGCTTGCTCTTCATCGTCGTGCTGACGATGATTTCCGGGGCGCGCGAACTGATGACGCCGGGAGCATGGCGGAAACAGGGTTTCACCTACAAACTGACTCCGGAAGCCAATCTCGCCGCCGAGCCATCGCTGCTGGAGTTGCGCAAACAACACCTGGAGCGACTGCGAACCGCGCTATGGCACTTCGCCGCCACGCGCAACGGCCATTTTCCTTCCGAGAGCGAGAAGCCTCTGATCCCCGCCGAGCTTTGGCTCGTTCCCGAAGCGGCCGGCATGCGTTACCTGTACGTGCCCGGCCAGTCGGCTTCCGAGACGGCGGCCCTGCTCGTCTACGAACCGGAAATCGACGCGGAGCGCTTCGCCCTCCAGACCAACGGCGACATCGTTCGCCTGCCCTCCGCGCGGATTGAATCGCTGCGCTCGACGGAGAAGCGACCATGAAGAAAGGGCTGCTTGTTTGCCTGGCTCTCGGCGTACTGATCGCCTTGCTGGGCTGGTCGTTTGAGTTGACGGCAACGCTCGTCTTCGGCTGGTTTCTCTTTCTGATCCACACTCTGCCGCGAATGACGGCCGACTGGCCGAGTGTGTTCGCCGGCTGTCTCGCTCTCGTGCTATTCCTTGCCGGCGTTCACGCCATCGGACGAACGTGGCGACGCGGCCCACCGGATGAACCGCGTTGGAAATTCCGCTGGTCGCTCGCCACGGTCGCTGTCGTATTACTCCTTTTCACCACCGGAATATCTCTTGTTGGCATCGTTCATCAGACTGTGTGGTTGTGTACCTCGCAAGAGCCGCTTTATGTTCAGACAGTGAGGGTGCGCGGCGGGATGAGTTCGCCGAACAACTTGAAAATGATTGGCAACGGCTTGAGCAATCACAATGACATTTACGGTTCTCTGCCCGCCAACGCCTTCACTCCCGACGGACGCATGCTGCATAGTTGGGAGACTCGAATCCTTTTCCAATTTAATTATTCGGGTGCCGACATCGACTTTACGCTTCCCTGGGATCATCCCCGCAACGAGAAGTATTTCAAGTGCATCCTTCCCGAATTCATCAACGGAAGCCTCCCATCGCCGCCGATACTCGATGAACGGGGTTTCGGGCTGAGCCACTATGCGGCAAACAGCCGGGTGATGGGTGGGAACAAAACCATGCGCTTGCAAGACATCCACGACGGCGCATCCAACACCTTGCTCGTTGGCGAGGTCAACGCCAACTTCAAACCGTGGGGGCATCCCGTCAACTGGCGCGATCCCGCCCGAGGAATCAATCGTTCGCCGCAGGGGTTCGGTGGATCTCCCTCTGCGGGCGGCGCCTATTTCAGTATGGCCGATGGCTCGGTACGCTTCGTGAGTGAAGGCACTCCACTCGCTGTCCTTCAGGCATTAGCTACTCCCGAAGGTGGCGAAGGAATGGACGCCTCCAATGTGCAGGCGCCTCGCTGACGGCCCGCGCGAGTCGTAGGTTAGACCATAAGCCGTTCGCGGCCAGTTGATCGAGGTGAAACGAGGATAACCGATGGTGGATGCCAAGGGCAAAGCAGCGATCTGGGACATGGACGGAACGCTGGTCGATACGGCGGAGTTGCACTTCCAGGCTTGGGAAGCAGTTTGCCGCGAACATGGACGAGACTTCACACGCGCCGACTTCGCCGCCACGTTCGGACGGCGCAATCCGGAGATTATTCACACGCTATTCGGCGAGCGCTTCAACAGCGAACAAAGCGCCGCCCTCGGTGATCGCAAAGAGGAAGCGTATCGTGCCGCCGCTGCCGCCGCAGGCATCGTCCTATTGCCTGGCGCGCGGGCGTTGCTGGACGATCTGCACCATGCCGGTTTCGTTCAGGCCATCGGTTCCAGCGCTCCCCGCGCCAATCTCGAATTGATTTTGCGGTTGACGGGTGTGGCTCGCTTCTTCGATGCGTTGATCGGCAGTGAGGACACGCAACGCGGCAAGCCGGATCCGCAAGTCTTCCTGGTGGCCGCCGAGCGAGTGGGCGTCCCTCCGGCTCGCTGTGTGGTCTTCGAGGACGCCGTTGCCGGCGTGCAGGCCGCTCGCGCCGGCGGCATGAAATGCGTGGCCGTGCGCTTCGTTGGACACCACGCCGATAGCGCATTGCGTCAGGCCGGCGCCGATCTCGTCGTCGAATCGCTCGAACAGGTCTCCGCACGCACCGTTGCGAACTTACTCGGCTAAATTTTTCGCGAGAAGATCGGGCCGAGTTGCTTCCTCTCTTGGCAGGTTCTATCTTTTAATGACTTTTTTCGCCTGTTGCGAATAGGGAGGGGGACCATGTTTGATTCGGCGAGTTCGTCGTCTTCCTATCGTGGTGAGGTTTTCACGTTCGATCGCCGCACGTCGGCGCGCTATGAATATGAGTCCCGCGAGGGTGATACCGCCATTCACGCGGATTCTCAAGTTGTTCCTATTCGCATCCTCAACATTTCGGTGGGCGGTCTCGCTCTCCTTTCAGATCGCTATATCGAGCGAAGCACCCTGTTATCGCTGGAATTGCCGAGCAAGGATGAACGCGGTTCCCGACGATTGGTGATGTGCGTGAGGGCCGCCGACTCTCAGCCGGACGGCGGTTGGAAGATTGGTTGCGAGTTTGTTCGCAAGCTCACGAACCTCGAACTGCTCGCCTTACTCTAACGAGAGTGCCGGCAATTGTCACACGGCGGTTCACAGAAGCCCTGCGGCTCTGTGAACCGCCGCGAAATGGAACTTTACTCGGCGTTGAAGCTGGCGAGATAGTCGTCGAACGCCTTCTTTTGGGTGTGTTCGACTTCTTGCAGTTTCTTGATGTCGGCCTGATACTTCTCGATCTGCGTCTCCTGCTCATTGAACTTCGTGACAATGCGCTTGAACGCATCCGAAGTCTGCGGCAATTCTTTCAAATTGGCACGCAAACGCGGCTGATCCGTGCGAATCGTAT
>DATNCY010000147.1:0-7844 GCA_035553375.1 Gemmataceae bacterium | reverse complement strand
GATGGCACGCCGCGGATGCTCGTTCACGGCGCGTTCCAGGCAAAAATCGGTCCAGGCGACCGCGCCGCGAAGGGTCGCGTTTTCCGCAGCGGATTTGCGACAACGGATTGTCACTTGCTTCAAACGTCCGCCCGCTCCCTGTTCGAGGTTGTACCACAATATATCATCGTCACAGGTGATGCGCAGCGATCGTTTCGTGAATTGCACCATGAGCCGATGCCAGCCCGCTGTTCGTGCCACGTTCCGTTCCTCGCCCTTCATGCCGCCCGCATCGACCGTGTAATTCTCGCCGTCTCCCGCAGCCGTCACGGTTATTCGCCGCGTGCGCTCGCCCTCTTGAAACAGCAATTCAAATGTCCACCGCGCTCCGCTGGCTTGCCCTTGATCCCGAAAATTGATGCCGGCACGCCCCGCCGATAGGAGTTTTGTCGGTGTGTAAACCAACGACTGCCCCACTGCTTGCAGGAGTACCGAATGCGGCTCCATGCCGGCCTCTGTCAGCGACGGTTCGCCGGTTGTCTTGAAAGCGCGCAGACCGTGGCGAAAATCGTCCTCCGCCACGGTCCGCCAGCCGGGCAGCGGTTCGATCGATGCGACGGCGGCACGCGGCACCTCGACACGCGCCGACCACGCCGTACGCAGTATCAACGTGTCCTTGTCCAATCCGAGGAACTGTCCGGTGATCCGTTGTCCATCGCGCAGCACTACACGCCGACCGCCGCCGGCGCGGAACGGAGGCGGCGTCTTGCCGGCGAAGCGAATGCGTGCGAGGTCGGCGAGCGGAATTGCCGCGCCTGCGGTCGGCGTGAAGTGCAATCGCCCCTTGTCCAGCGTCACGGTCCCGCCAATCCGCCGCCCATCGGTGCGCAACGCTTGCTCCGTGGCCGGCAGCGATGCCACAAGCCAACACATCGCCGCCAATGCACCGCCCCACCTCCAGGCAGCGTTGCTCATGGTGTCTCCTGGGCCGCTCAAATCTTGTGGCGCATCCCCGCCCCCTCTATAATCTACGCGATCCATCGGACCCCGTACATCCAGCGGAGGCGTCTTCCTCGTGTCGGATCGACCACGCATTCTGGTCCTCGGTGACACCGGCTTGACCGGCGCCGACTGGCTGCACCGCTGCGGCCTGGACGGAGACATCGTTCGCGCCGATTCCTGGTCCAGCGCACTCGATCAACTTCGCGACCAGCACCTCGACGCCCTCGTCGTCAACCCGGCCAACGCCTCCCTGCTCGACGATTTGCGCGCCCTGGTGCAATCGCAGTATCTTCTCACTGCCCTGGTTCAGCAGCGGCAAAAGCTCGACGCCCTGCACAAGGCCGGCCGTGAGTTGGCCGCGTTGTCGGCCGATACCCTCGCTGATATGAGCGTGGCCGAGCGTATCGAGTTGCTCAAGCTCAATATCCGCCGTTTCACACGCGATTTGTTGCACTACGAGGTCATCGAGATTCGCCTGCTCGATCCGCAGACAGGCCGGCTCGAACCGCTGTTGCAAGAGGGCATGACGCCGCTCGCCGCCAACCGTGTGCTGATGGCCGGCGTCGAGGGCCACGGTGTCACCGGCCATGTCGCCGCCACCGCCAAGAGCTATCTTTGCCCCGACACCAATGCCGATCCGCTCTATCTCGCCGGCGCTCCCGGTGCCCACAGTTCGCTGACGGTGCCGCTGATTTTTCAGGATAAGGTCATCGGCACCTTCAACATCGAGAATCCTCGGCCCAATGCGTTCGGCGAGGCCGATCTGCAATTCGCCGAGATGTTCAGCCATGAAATCGCCGCCGCCTTGCACACACTCCAACTATTGCAGGCCGAAAAAAGCAGCACGGCCAGCCAATCCGTCGAGGCCATCAGCCGCGAGGTCGCCCTGCCCGTGGATGATATTCTCGCCTCGGCCACATCGATTCTCGAGCGCTACATCGGCCACGATCCGGAAATGGCCGACAAGATTCGCAAGGTCATCGTCGGCGCCCGCGCGATCAAACAGTGTATTCAGAAAGTCGGCGAGGACATTGCTCCGCAGGCACCGGCCACCATCGTCAAGGAACCGATCCCGCCCGCGTTGAAGGGGCTGCGCATTCTCGTCGCCGACAATGACGATCGCGTGCGTCGATCCGCTCATGGTTTGCTTGGGCGCTGGGGCTGTGTCGTGGAGACGGCCCGCGATGGGCAGGAAGCGTTGACGATGGCGCGTCTCAGCACCTATGATGCGATTCTGGCTGACATCCGCTTGCCCGATATCTCCGGTTACGAAGTCTATCGTCGTCTACGTGAGGCTCAGCCGCAGGCTCGCGTGATCCTCATGACCGGCTACGGCTACGATCCGACGCACGCTCTGGTCAAGGCGCGGCAGGATGGATTGCGCTTCGTCCTCTTCAAACCCTTCCGCGTCGATCAACTCCGCGACGCCCTCGCCACGCCCGAAAAACAAGAAAAATTAACCACAGAGACACAGAGGCACAGAGAAGATAAATGTAAATGAGAACCAGGATAGAAGGGTATCGCGTTATCTTATTTCTTGATTTTCTCTGTGTCTCTGTGTCTCTGTGGTTAATTTATTATCGTGGAGCAGGGATTGCTAATGCTGTTGTTGTTCGCGGGCGCTTGCCTGGGCCATCTCGCGTTGATGATTGTCAGCCATAATTGGTGGTACGGCCTGGCTCTGCCGCGCCATAGCGGAACCCTCATTCACCTGAGCCACGGTCTGCTGATCCTGGCGTTCCCGCTGGCGCTCGTGTGGGCGTTCGGCTGGGATCTCGCGGGACTGTCGCTCTCGTCCGATTGCGCCGTGTCTCGACTGCTCAGTCTTTACGTCCTCTTCTGCGTAGCTGTCGGCTTCGTGAGTCTGCCGTTGAACACCGTCCTGCGTCTCGTGCATCTTGATCCCACGATCGAAAAACAAAGCCGGGTTCTCGATGTCGCCAAGCACCTCGGTTATCGTCCCGCCGGCACCAGCAAGGAACGATTGCTAACCTATTTGCCGGGCAACGAAGTGTTTCAAGTTGAGTTGGTCGAGCGCACGCTGCATCTGCCGCGTCTGCCGGCCGCGTGGGATGGCTTAACCATCCTGCACCTGAGCGATTTGCATTTCAAGGGCACGCCGGATCGCGATTATTTTCGCTTCGTCATGGATCGCTGCGCCGAGTGGCAGCCGGACCTCGTCACCGTCACCGGCGACATCGCCGACAGCATGCACCATATGCGCTGGATCGTGCCGATCCTGGGCCGGCTGCGCTGGCGCATCGCGGCCTTCGCGATCCTTGGCAATCACGATTACTGGTATGATCCTCCGTTGATCCGTCGTCGCTTGCGCCGTCTGAGCATGCACGTCCCGAGCAACAGCTGGCAGCAAATTGAAGTACGTGGCGAACCGCTCGTGGTCATTGGCCACGAAGGCCCATGGTTTCATCCCGAACCGGATTTGAGTGCTTGCCCCCGTGAGCCGTTCCGCCTGTGCCTCAGCCACACGCCGGATAATATTCGCTGGGCGCAGCGTGCGGGCATTGACCTGATGCTGTCGGGACATGTCCACGGCGGGCAGATACGCTTTCCGTTGTTTGGCTCCGTGCTGGTGCCGAGTCGCTATGGTCGTCGTTATGACTGTGGCGTCTTCGACGAGACGCCGACACTGTTGCACGTCAGCCGTGGATTGTCGGGCGATCATCCGTTGCGGTATCTGTGTCGTCCCGAGGTCACGCTGCTGACGTTGCGCAGGACAACCGAACATCGCTGACAAATAAGCTGCCTACGCCCTTTAAGGAAAACGTGATGATCCCCAAAGCTGAGATGGAGCGTTTCCAGAAGAGACTCGCCGAGGTTATTCGGGCAGAGTCTATCCCTGAATGGCTCGAAACGCCCAACACGGCTTTTGACGGGTTCAAACCGTTAGAAGTCGTCGAGCGCGGCGAGATTGATCGTCTGTGGAATATGATTTTCTATTTGGAATCGGGGATTGCAAGCTAACATCGGGTTTTCTCGGAATACCACGGCCACCGCCGGCCTCACCGGTATGAATACTCGATACATTCGTGTTTCTTTGGCCCAGTGACTGTCCAGCGAAGCCATAGCCCCGACTCTTGCAGCCGCAACTCGGCCGCGTAGCAATCTTGGTTTCACAAATGCGGACGAACCGATGTCCACTCGCCGCTCATCTTCGGAGCCAAGTCGAACAAGTACACTGGATGATCGGTCCCAAAGCGCAGATGTTCGAGGCGGATCAAATCCGCGTTGATCCGCGACCATCGAAAGACATTGCTGAACCGCAACGAACGGCCCGTGGTGGGTTGCCAAGAGCCGGATTCCGTAAAGGTGAGGGCGGAATCCGTGGAAGCGTCCACGATGACGGAACCCGTCCCGATACCTTGCCACCCCGTCGCGCCCGCACTCTGAGCGACGAACCGCAAGGAGCGCACACGACACAAGCCACTCCACAACTCCACGACGGGTTGCATCTTTATTTGCTCATTCATATTGTCCGACGGTCGTCCGAGGTCACACGGTTGACGTTGCGCCGCGCGTGATGGGGCAGCGATTTGTTAAGTGCATCTCCAGGAGTTGGAGGCCGTACCGCGAAAGCTGTCGCCGGCCCGCGACCGAGCAATCAACCTGAGTTTCTTCGGGAAGTTCCGGCGGAAGCCGAACATACCGCAGGCCGTCCGGACCGCGAGAGGTATGCTGGGCTTCAAGTTCCACCAAGCTCGGATCGGCTTCCTCGAAAGCTCCCTTGGCCTCCAGACGATCCCATATCGGCACCATTTTGTCCAAGGCGCCGGAGTATTGATCGAACGGAGGGGCACCTTTCGCGAAGCACGCTTTGAGTTGTGGGAACTCCGGCCACGGAGGAATGGAAGTCATCACGAATTGGAGAACCCCCCAGGCCGAGAAGGTATCAACTCGGCCATGCGGCCCGAAGTCGATACGAAGGAACCTGCCATCCGTGACATTCTTGAGATCGCATTCCAGGCCGTGGAAGAAATAAACCCAATCGGTTCCTGCCAAATCCCCATGTTGTTTGCACTGGCGAAACGCCCAGGTATAGAAAACTCGATCTTCTGCAACTTTGAGAGTTTCCGCGAGATACGGTAGCAACTCGCGTTGTCGAAGAACGACTTCGTGGCAAGCCTCAAGAACACCGAGTTCAATCGAATCCATCGGCTTCGTCCTCGATAGAGGCGGCGATTGTCATTTCAGGCCGGAAAGCCAAGTCATCTGATCGAATCGCCATGTGGGGATCGTTAAGCCTGTCTTGTCTACAATCTTGATATGGGACGTGGGAATATCGACTCCCGCTTGAACCGCTGCTTGATAGCGGTGATTGCCATTGAAAAGCCATCGTTCGCCATTGATTTCCCAGATCTCGATGGGACCGTCTTTAGCCAACGCCTCGCGCCAGAACTTCGCGGGGTCCGTCTTCAATTCCTGGACCATGACATCCACGGTTCCCCGGAATATCTCGGGCTGGACGCCTCCTTTCAGGCTCAACGATTGGGGAGTCACTTGCACCCGACACCCGTATTGTGAACCAAGACGCCAAAAGGGAGACAAGGCTTCCGTGTACTTCTGGATTGTATCTCTTCTGGTAGCTGGGGCGAAGAGTGTTTCCCGTATCGTGGAGGAGCGACCCATGCCGACCGCCGACGAACTCATTCGCTTCTTGCGTCTCGAACCGATGCCGCGAGAAGGCGGCTGGTATCGTGAGACATATCGCTCGACGCGGCAAATGCCGGGGAGCGCACGATCTGCCGGCACCGCCATCTATTATCTGCTGACGCCGGATACATGCTCCGCCTTGCATCGATTGCCTACCGATGAAGTCTTTCATTTCTACCTCGGCGATCCTGTCGAGATGTTGCAACTTGGCCCGAACCGCGAAGACGGTGGCCGTATCGTTACGCTGGGTTCCAACATTCTCGCAGGGGAGCAGGTGCAAACGGTTGTGCCAGCCGGCGTCTGGCAGGGTAGCATATTGCGAGCGGGCGGTGCTTTCGCATTGATGGGCACGACCGTTGCGCCCGGCTTCGACTTCGCCGACTACGAAGCGGCGGATCGGACCGCGCTCAGCACGGCGTTTCCGGAGTTTGCGGAGCGCATCACTCGCCTGTGTCCCGAACCGATTTCGTGAGGTTTGACCCATGCCTGTCGTCCGCGATCCCATTCAGGAATTCATGGATTTCAATCGCCCTTTCGCTCGCCGCAACTCGGAGCTGCTCCGCTTCAAGGTCGCGCGCATGGCGGAAGGAGCGTTCGCCTTCTTCCGCGGCGCCTTCCACCTGTTCGCGCGTGACGTAGTCGATCGGAGTTTGCAGCCGCTGCCGCTGCTCAAGGGCGATGGCCTGGAGTTGGACCTGGTCGGCGACATTCACAGCGAAAATTACGGCACTTACAAGGCGGATGATGGGCTGATCCATTACGACATCAACGATTTCGATGAGACGACGCATGGCCGTTTCGACTTCGATGTGTGCCGGCTGGCCACCAGTCTGTTCCTGGCGGCGTGCGAGCGCGGCGATTCGCTGTCGCAAGCGGTCCTTGTGCCGCTGGCGTTCCTCGCTACCTACAGCGACACCGTGCGCCGTCTGGTCAAGCGCGGCAAGGATCCACAACTGGACATCAGCGCCACGACTTCATCCAGCTGCGCCGCGGTGGATGCGCTGGTCGCGTCGGCCACGGCCAGCAAACGTCCCGCGTTCATCGGACGGTTGACCGAGTACCGGGATGGCCATCGCCGATTGCTCCGCTCGACGCGCTACTTCAATCTGCCGGACGCCGAGCGTGCCCAGGCCGAGCGTCTGCTGGGCGATTATCTGGCTCGGCACCCGCAAGCGCGCGACATCAAGGACTATTACACCATCGAAGACGTGTGCGGCCGGGTGTCCGGCATCGGCAGCATGGGACGGCTGCGTTATGTTGTACTGGTCGGCGGCAAGGGTAGTGCCGAGGGGCGTAACGTGCTGCTGGAGTTCAAGGAGGCGCGGCCATCCGCGTACGATCTCTATCGCAACCGCGACAGCGATCCGGCCGCGCTGCTCGGCAGGGCGGAGCGCGTGTTCCAGATGCAACGACAATCGCAGGCGGCCAGCAGTGGGCATCTTGGCTTCGCCATCGATGCCCCGTTGTCGTTTCAGGTGCGGGAACTGGGGCCGGCCGATGCCCGCGTCGATACGGCGAGCCTCAAAGGTGAAGAAGGATTGACATGTGTGGCCCGCGTCCAGGCGAGCATTTTGGCCCGAACGCATGCGCGCTCGGCGCTGCGTGCCATCGGGCCGACGAATCCCCTGGCGGAATTGGCCGACGCCGACGCCTTCAGTCAGCGTGTTCTCGCGTTCGCCCTGGGCTATGCCGATGTCGTGCGGCGCGACTGGACGCGCTTCGTCGGCGCCCGCGCTCAAATCGAGGATGTGAGTTCCTGGGCCGACTGAGTTACGAGGTGAAGGTGAGCTGTCGCGTCGCCATCGCGCTGCGGACCAGTCGCAGACGCACCACATCGGTTTGCTGCCAGACCGTATGCAGCCAACCGGCGACCTCCTCGGCTGATAGCGTTCTCTCTTCCGGCAGAAACAACGCCAAGGTTCCATGCTCGGCCACGCCTTGTAAAAGGCCGGCCGAACGCCATTGGCTTTTGAGTGCCGCCGTCGCGTCCCACGAGGTCAAGCCAGCCGCTTCCTCAGCGATGGGCCATTCATCTCGCATTGCCGACGCATCGGCCAACCGGAAGCGGAACGGTCCATCGATGCACGTATCCAGATGCGCATTGCGGCCGTCCTGACGCAACACGTCGCGGAGGCGTTGGACGATCTGCCGTCCGAAATCGAGGGCCATGCCGCCGGCGGCCAGACCTTTTTTCA
>DATNCY010000146.1:0-4127 GCA_035553375.1 Gemmataceae bacterium | reverse complement strand
CTCCAGATACTGCTTGGCCAATTTCAGCGCCTCGCACATCGGCGTTCGTCCGGTGGCCTTGGACTCGAACCACAGGGGAAATTTGAACGACTGTTCGAGGATGCCGCCGGCGCCGTCATCGACCTTGCGCGTCCGCTTTTCGACGCGCAGCGGATTGTTGGCGATGGCACTGATGGGCACCAAGGTTTGCCCGGCGAGATCGCCTCCCAGCGCCGAGACGACGCGGCCGCCATAGCCGATGACGCCGACGAAGAAATAATCGCGGATGCCATCGGACTTGGCGCACTTGAGGATGAGATTTTGCAGCAGGCGATTGATGGCGTCGGCGACGCCCTCGGATTTCTGTTTATTGGCCTGACCGCCGAACGGTTCCAGCATGGAGCTGGATTGATCGACGAGGAAAATGAAACAGGTGGGGTTGGTGCGTGTGATCTCGGCGGCGTAGGGCATGATCCAACTCGATTCCTCTGGGCGAAGGCGGGGCGATTTCGCAAGTCGTTGCTTCGAGTCCGTAACCGAAGGCGTAGGTGCCGCGAGCCGAGCGGCACTTATGGAGTCAAAGTCCGGCTCGGCTCGCCGGACCTACCTGCTGGTAGGTGCCGCGAGCCGAGCGGCACTTGTGGAGTCAAAGTCCGGCTCGGCTCGCCGGACCTACGGCATACGGTTACAGCCTATTATCGAAGCATTGTACACGGGAAAGGCAGGGGAATGCAATTCCCTATCCGGCGATGGAGGATAACTATCTCGACAAGTTTCCCGCCGTATCTACGATACCTCGTATCGCCAGCAATGCGGAGTGTGTAGCCATGTCCTTCGCCGTTCATGCCCAGACGCATCCCGATGTCCACGGACGCGATGCCACGATTTACGTACTCGAAGACGGTATCGGCAGCCGGGCCGAGGTTTGGCCCGCGCTCGGTTTCAACTGCTATCGCTGGCAGGTGCAGCGCGGCAGACAATCGCTTGAGCTGCTCTATCAAGATCCCAATCTTTTCAACAACGGCCGACCGACGCGCAGCGGCATCCCGGTTCTCTTCCCCTTCCCCAACCGCATCCGCGACGGCCGATTCACCTGGGAGGGCCGAGAGTATCAGCTGCCCATCGACGATCCCGCGAAGAAGAATGCCATCCACGGCTTCGCCTGTCATCATCCCTGGCGCGTCGAGACTTCGGGTGCGGATGCGGCCAGTGCCTGGATTACTGGCGTATTTCGCTGTTCCCAGGATGCCCCCGAGTGCCGAGCTTTGTGGCCAGCGGACCATGAAATTCGCCTCACCTACCGTCTCACCGCTGGTTCGTTGCGTTTGGAGGCAGAGGTACACAATCCGGATCGTATTGGGATGCCTTTCGGACTTGGTTTCCATCCGTACTTCCGCATGCCGTTCACGCCGTCGGCCGCGGCAGATAATTGTCTGCTGACGGTGCCGGCCCGGTCCTTCTGGAAGTTGGAGGAATCGCTGCCGACGGGCGAGCGTTTGCCGGTCGATGCGTCCTGCGATCTCAATCAACCAAGGCGTTACGGCGATCTCCATGTGGACACGATTCTGACAGATGCGCCGGCCGTGGCGGAAGCGTTGCCGGAGCGCGCGGCGCTGCAAGGTGCGCCGCACGCCACGTTGCGATTGTACTGGGGAACCGAGTTTCGTGACATCGTCGTCTTCACCCCACCGCATCGGCAAGCGTTCTGCGTCGAACCGTACACCTGCACATCGGACGCCATTAACTTGCAAGCGCGCGGCGTCGATGCGGGCTGGCTCGTGCTGCCGCCGGGCGGTCGCTGGCGCGGCGTCGTCGAGATGCGGATTTAATTACCAGCCCGCAGCGCCAGCAAGGGACAATCCCTTGCTGGCGCTGCGGGCTGGCAAAGACACCCTCAAAGGATCGTGCCGCGATGCCACGGAAACGGAAAGAAGTGCCTCTCAGTCAGCGTATCGTACCGGAGTTGGTGCGCACCAAGGCGCGTCCGCCGTTGGCGATCGTACTTGGTTCGCCGGCCGAGGTGGTCCAATGTCTGCACGCCTTCGGTGGAATCGATGCGACCTGCTACCAGATGGACGTGCATCAGGCCGAACGCCTGCGCACGGAGATGAACGTGCGGCAGTCCTCGGCGCAGGTGGTGACGATGGCGGATTTGTGGGATCTGCCGGCCGATTTTCAGACGGTGCTATACTTACCGCCGCGCCGCGGTGAACGCGAGTTGAAGATCGACATGATCGAGCAAGCGTTTCACATCCTGCGCCCGCACGGTACGCTTATGGTCTGGTCGCCTTACGACACGGACCCCTTTTTTCCGGCGCTGCTGAAAAAAATCTTCGGCCGCGTCCACGCCCCCAATCTCGGCGACGATACGGTGTTGTGGTGCCAGCGCGAAGGTGATCGGCCGCGCCGACGCCATGAAATAACCTTCCAGGCACGCATCGCCGATCGTCCCTCATGCCGGTTCCTATCGCGTCCGGGCGTCTTCTCCTATGGCCGTTTCGACAACGGCGCGCGGGCACTGGCGGAAATCATGATGATCGAACCGGGTGATCGCATCCTCGACATCGGTTGCGGCTGCGGCACCAACGGCGTCTTCGCCGCCCAGCAGACCGGAGCCGAAGGACACATCACCTTCGTCGATAGCAACGTCCGCGCTATCGCCCTGGCCGAACTCAATGCGCGCGAAAACGGCGTGGCCGCGTTCCAGGCCGTGGCGTCGAGCCATGTAAGCGGCTTCGATGGCGACTTCGATGTCGTGCTGGCCAATCCGCCCTATTACGCCGGCGGCAGCATCGCGCACCTGTTCATCCAGCGCGGCAGCGCCCTGCTGAAACCGGACGGTCGCTTTTATCTGGTGACGAAGCAAGCCGGCGATGTCGCCGATTTGATGATGGAGACATTCGACCACGTCGAGGCGGTGATGCACCGCGGATATACGATTCTGTCGAATACGGAGACGGTTGATTAGCGGGATAGGCCACGCTATGATGCGAACCGCCCCTTGATAGGATGCTTAATGGACCGCTTATTTATTATTTAGGCCAGTCCTTTCCCAAGCGAATAAAGTCGATGCCCAACTCTTCCCAACTCTGGCCGGCTTCCTTCAGCAGCTTGTCATAGCGTCCAAGGAACTCTTTTCGGCATGCGGCGAACCGTGCCGCTTCTTTTTCCCGCTCGGGATCAGGCCAGCCGGAGAAGTTCAGCGGTTTGTCCTTGCTTTGAAACTCGCACCGCCGCAGATCGCTGTCATAGGACCACAATTTGTCGCCCAGGAAAAGGTTCGCGGAATGTGGGGAGACCAGGAGCATGCCCCATTCTTCGCCCTTCGCGTCCAGGCGGATGCGCACACACTCCCTCCCTCGGTATCTCTTCTCCAGGAGCGGCCAGCCTCCGTGAAACCACCGATGTACTCGGAAGCCGGACAAGCCGCTGTCCTTCATCTCCCGCTCGCCTTCTCCGTCGCGCAACCAGACGCTCACCCGGCCGTCCGGGGCGAGATCGTAGCCTTGCAGCAACCTCGCGCCGTGATGATACCGATAGGTTTTGATCGATCCGTTGGGGTAGAGTGAGCGACTGAATTGCTCCTCTCCTACGAAGTCCGTCTCTTCTTTCAAATACCCGGATGGGTGGAATTCCAGCATCTTCCGGGGAAGTTTCTCCCCGGCCGCGTAATAACTCTCCTCGCGGGTGCATTCCTTAATGGCGGCACCGACTTCCGCCGGCGTCACCACGCGCGGCCCACCTACTTCCACACTTCGATCCGTCTGAAGATAACACACCTCCTTCCGCCATTCCGTTCGGATGGCGAGGAAACGGTGTTCCGGCCGCAGAGGCGCCGACATCTTGGAAGGCGTTCGGGGCGTTGCGTCGGCGCGCAAGTGGTGAGCTAGGATCCCAATGCCGAGCATGCCCGCGACCAAGACCATCCTTGGGCGAGTGAACGAGCGTGCGATCACCATTCGTTGGTCCTTTTTGGCTCTGACATGCTTAAAAGCACGAACATTTTGGCCAGCCCGCAGCGCCAGCAAGGGAATCCAGTAGATCCAAGTTGCAGCTGATGAGACAAGACAAACGCATGTTCCCTCCAGAGAATAACTTCTGTCACGATTTCATTCCTGGAGGGAAGCATGCGCAACCACCACTATACC